>NZ_CP136964.1:600000-1200000 GCF_002871345.2 Nosocomiicoccus massiliensis
ATACGCCTCTCGGTTTAATTTTCTAGAAATTTTACCAGATGGCGTATATTTTATTTCTTTAACGACAATAATTTCTTTTGGATGCTTATAACGTGCTAAATGTGTGTTAAAAATATTGATGAGTGTTCTTTCATCAATATTTTCCTCAATGAGTAAAACAGGAACTTGTCCCCACTCTTCATCTTCTTTTTTAACAACGACACACGTTTTTAAGTCCGTATATTGTAAGACGATATCCTCGATTTCTTTTGGATAAATATTTTCTCCACCACTAATAATTAAATCATCTCTACGATCTAATATATATAAATATCCACCTTTAACTTCGGCGATATCTCCAGTATTAAAAAAGCCATCTTCTGTAATCATTTCAGCATTTAAATATCCACTCGTGACATTTTCACCTTTAACGAGCAACTCATTATTCTCATTGACACGGATATTTTCATTGGTTTTACCTACCGTACCCGTTAATATATTGTCATCATCATAGGATACAATAACAATTTGAGAACACGTTTCTGTCATACCAAAACTATTAAATACCGGTAATTTAAATTGAAGTGCCTCGTTTAGTAATTTAGGTGTCGTATTTGCTCCACCCATTAAAATCGCTTTTAAGCGAGATAAATCCGTGCTATGAATCATTTTGTCGTTCATAATCCGAGATAACATAATCGGTACAAACGACGTATGTGTCACTTTATAGCGTTCAATATCATTTAAAACGTGTTTAGAATCGAATCTATTATGGATAATTAACGTACACCCTGAAATTACTGCACGCATTAATATCGAAAAGCCCGAGATGTGAAATATCGGATTGACCATGAGCCATGTACTATTCTCATCATAATTTAACCCATTCATCGCATTTATATGAGACGCATAATGGTTTAAATACGTTTGAGTCACGGCTTTCGGTCGTCCTGTCGTCCCACTCGTAAACATGATTGATAATATATCATCATCATTTGCTTCAACCTCTTCATATGATGCTTTATCGTGCTGTATGATTTCTCTATAGTAGATGACGTTTACGTTCACTTTATTTAAAACGTCTGAGTCAATCGTTGAAAAAATTGTATCGACATTAACGTCCATTAGTTGATTGTTAATTTCTTCAGATGAAAGACGTGTGTTCACCATGACGATTTCGATATGACGCTCAATTAAACTATGTATTAAAATCGCACTATCTACACTGTTATCTATAAATAACCCAACTCTTTTAATGTTAGGAATTCTTTGAGAGAGATCGTGTACTTTATCTTGTAATTGTTTATAAGTTAAGTGTAAGTCTTCGTAAATGACCGCGATCTTTTCCGGATAATTTTTTGAATTACGGTGAAGCCAGTGATTCAATGTAAACACTCCTTTAACTATCCTATTATATCAAATCTTTAAAGTGACTCGTATCATTTAGACAATCATTAGAAAAAATGATAAATTATAATTAAGAAAACAACGAGGGAGACGAAATTATGGCAGGCCATTCAAAATGGAATAACATTAAACAACGTAAAGGTGCCCAAGATAAAAAACGCGGTAAAATCTTCCAAAAGTTATCGCGTGAAATTTATATGGCAGCAAAACAAGGTGGCGGAGATCCAGATACGAATCCAGCACTACGTTTAGCTATGGACCGTGCACGTTCAGAAAATATGCCTAAAGACAACATTACACGTGCAATCGACAAAGCAACATCATCCGGATCTGGTGAAAACTACGATCCAGTAATGTATGAAGGATACGGACCAAGTGGCGTCGGTATTTTAGCAGAAGCATTAACAGATAACCGTAACCGTACAAACACAAACGTACGTATTGCTTACAATAAAAACGGTGGAAATATTGGAGAAGCTGGATCTGTAAGTTATATGTTCGAACGTAAAGGATATATTGTAATCGAACGTAGTACGACAGAAGACGATGAAGAAACAATGTTATTAGAAGTGCTTGAAGCAGGTGCTGAAGAGTTAGAAACGAGCGATGAAGTATTTGAAATCTTCACTGAACAAGCAGACTTCGCACAAGTGAGAGACCATTTAGAAGAAAAAGGATACACGTTAGCACAAAGTGAATTAACGATGATTCCGATGAATACAGTCGCATTAAGCGATGAAGACTATGAAATTTTAGAAAACATACTCGACGCGCTCGATGATGATGACGACGTCACTGACGTCCATCATAACGCAGTGCGTGCAAGTGAACAGTAATATAACAATTCCACTTAAGCTTAGTAGCTTAAGTGGATTTTTTATATTATAAACTCTCTTTTTATACATAATAAATTCAAAATATCATCATTAAAATTTAATGTGAATTCTGTTAAAACACACTCCCTATTTTGAAATAAAAAAGAAATAATACCCATTTTTTATTACTAAGCGCTAACAACTCAATGAGAATTCAATGAAAAGTATTGAGTGTTAATTTTCTTTTCTCTATATTAAATGTGCTCTCGTATTGATATAGAGCACATTATATCTAAAAGTGATAACACTTGAAAGCGAATGATTTTATTGAAATTTTTATTGATACTGATTTTGTATCCAGCAATTATGTCTATGTACTGGACAATCGGATCTTCCCTTTACTTTATTAGGTATGAGTTATTTTCAAAAAGTCACAAGGTTCCATCAGATTTAAAAGGAATCACATTTGTCGTCGCTTGTTTTAATGAACAAGATACGTTAGAAGAAACACTTACATCCCTAGTACATCTCGATTATCCTTTAAAAGAAATTATTATGGTCAATGATGGGAGCACTGACTATACAGCTGCAAAATTAACTGACTTAAAAAGTCGCTATGATTTTAAATTTATTAATTTAAAAGAAAACAAAGGTAAAGCAAATGCATTAAATGAAGCGGTTAAAGAAGCATCGTATGATTACGTTCTATGTATAGATGCGGATACTGTAATTTTTGACGGCGCACCCCAGTATATGATGACACATATGTTAAACGACAATTCGATCGGTGCAGTTACAGGTAACCCAAGAATTCGTAATAAGGACTCTATGCTTGGAAAAATACAAGTCGTTGAATACGCGAGTATTATTGGTGGTATTAAACGTGCACAAAGTTTAGCAGGTGCAATCAACACTGTTTCAGGTGTATTTACATTGTTTAGAAAAGAAGCACTAGAAGACGTCGGTCTGTTTGATACGGATATGATCACTGAAGATATCGCTATGTCTTGGAATCTGCATTTAAATGATTGGAAAATCCTTTACGAGCCACGCGCGATGTGTTTTATGCTCGTTCCTGAAACGCTTGGTGGTTTATGGAAGCAAAGAGTGCGTTGGTCTCAAGGTGGTCATGAAGTCATTATTCGTGATTTTAAAAATATTATCAAAAAGGGGCAATTCCCGCTTTATCTATTACTGTTAGAATCTCTACTTTCAATTTTATGGATTTATATCATATTGCTAACATTGTTCTTTACAGTAATGAGGTTAGATTTACTAAATATTTTTAGTGTTAGAGAACAATTAAGTTTACTCGTCATCAGTGCTTTAATATTAACGTTCTTTAATATTATTCAGTTTTTAGTCGCTTTATTTATCGACGTAAAGTACGAACGTAGAAATATTATTGGCCTTCTCTTTTTAAGTTGGTATCCAACGGTTTACTGGCTAATTAATGGGCTCGTCGTATTATTTGCATTACCGAAAGCATTAAAGCGTAAGAAAGGAGAGTTTGCGACATGGACAAGCCCAGACAGAGGAGATATCCAGTAGTACACTCCAATCTAAACCTTTTAAGAGAAACAATTCTTTATGTGAGTTCTATTCCATTATGGCTATATTGTTTATTCGTTATTTACATTACATCTATGACACTTTTAAATATTAATACAGAGTTCGTACAACTCGCTAGAATCTCAATGTCTATCAGTCGTACAGATTATATCGATATATTTAAACCCGTATTTTACTTCATAATCGTTATCGCAATTTTCTTCGTTATGAGATTTATTCAATCGTTTAAAGAGGAAAAATTATGAAGAAATTGTGTATAGCTCTACTACTTACATTCATGATATTTATGAATATACCAAACGATGTCAAAGCATCTGAGGAGTGTCTCGCGTTAAATTATCATCGCGTCCGTGAAGAAACACTTCTATATAAATTGCTCAAAGTCATTGCACCAAACAAAGAGCAAGATATCTATAGTGTCACAACTGATGAGTTTGAGCGGCAGATGAAATGGCTCGTAGATCACGATGCAACGTTTGTTAATGCAGAAGAGTTAGAATTTTACTACGAAAAAGGAGAATTCCCTAAGCGATGTGTTTGGGTGAATTTCGATGATCTGGATGATACGGTTTTAAATGCTGAAAAAATATTGAAAAAATATAATATAAAAGCTACAGGCTTTGTCATCACAGGACAAGTCGGTAACGATAACTATTTAAATTTAACTTTATTAGATCTCGACGGTTTAAAAAAACTCTATAAAACAAATCGATGGGAATTTAGCTCTCATACAAATAACTTACATTTCATGGATAAACATCATAAAACCATTTTAAATAGAACAGAAGATCAAGCGTTAACAAAAGATATTAAAACGAGTAACGATTACCTTAAAAAACATTTTAACGAAACCAATCATCGACTCGCCTATCCATATGGCTATGTCGATGATTCCAAATTAAGTGCGATTAAAAGTGCAGAAATTGTATACGGATATTCACTTCAGGAAGCACCTATTCGAACAGACAGTCATCCTTATTATTTGCCACGCATTTTAATTACAGAATCTTCGTTTAAAAAATTTGTGGAAGAATGGGATGAATTTAAATGAAAAATAAGAAACTAGAGCTCGTTTACGTACGTGCAATAATATGTACTTCGATCGTATTAACTCATATTTTAACGTCTTACACAATACAAGAAGCGACGGAGACAGTTGAGTATGAATACTTATATATCATACGAAATATATTTATTTTTGGAGTGCCATGTTTTTTAATTTTAAGTCAACTACTGGTGACTGCAAGGTATGATTATATACCTTATAACTTTATAAGAAAAAGAATTATTTATGTGTTTATACCGTACTTTTTTGTCGGTATTTTATACGCTTATACTATGAAATATGGCAGTGATGAAAGTTTCATCGAGATCTATAAAGATGCTGTAATCATCGGAAACTGGTACGGGTATTTTATTATCATATTTTTATTTACGATTTTACTCAATTTACTTTTTAAAAGGATACCTCTAAAAATATTCGGAAATATTTGGGTCTTGTTTAGTGCACTCATAGTCCAAGTCGTGTTCTTCTATGTAAGAAATCACTATGACTGGTTCCAAGAGTTTTTAATACATGACTATCCATTAAATGAGCACACGTTCTTTCTAGGCTGGATATTCTACTACTTTTTAGGTGGCTTTATTGGCTATCATTATGATAATGTAATCAAGTTCTTAGAGGATTATCTAGTGATTGTCATCGCAGCTTCAATATTAGCGTTTGTCATTTTCGTCATGTACTTTAACCACGATTACTATACAGTTCAAAGTTTTGCAGGAAAACTCATACCGTATAACACAATGATGTTTTTCTTAGTACTCGGAATAGTGATTCATTGTAAAACAATCGCTTATTCTTACGTTATATTTGTGTCGCATTTCTCATACCAAATTTATTTACTTCATCCGTTATATTTAAATAGCGTGTATGACGTCACTCGACCATTTGTAGATTCAACACTTGCATTCATATTAATAACACTGTTCGTTGTTCAAACAAGCATCATCGGATTTTCAATATTCGTTCATACATTCTCAGTAACACGAATTTTATTTGGTACGAGAGATTTTAAATATATATTTAAAGAAATAGATGCAAAATATCTATCATAAAAAGAGCTACTTCCCATAAAAAAATTGGGAGGTAGCTCTTTCATTTTCATATGTCAATAATCCAATAAATTAAAAATCACTCAATTTATCTATTTTGTTGTATAGACTAGTCCACTGATTTTTAAGATATTTAGCTGATTCATCAAATAACTTTTGCCTCGCATCATTTTGTTCTTCATCATATTTTTTACGTGTAAATTCACCCGTGTATTCCAAAGGAAACTGACCATTAGGTGGACTAAAAGTGTCACATTCATATATTTTAATCGGTGTCATTTTGGTTTTATGATACAAATCATTTGTATATTTTATTAGATGATCTGTATTTTCAATTTCTGACAGTCTGAACTCAAGTAAATTTTTAGCTTCAAGTACTGGATAAGTTAAATCATGATAGTTTCCACTTAATGATTGTAAATTGTTTTTATAATCCTCCTCATCTTGAATTCGGTGAAGTAAATTATTGTATACAACTTTCTTTAGTTCACTGATTTTTAATAAGTAGTCACTAGTTAACTGTCTGATATCCTCAATTCTCTCTTTTTGAGACTCAACAATCACCTTCACTTCTAACTCTCTTGTATGTTGTTCATTCAATTGCTTTAATTGTTCAGCGAATTGTTGTCTTTGTTGTTCTAGCATCTCTTTATGCCGTGTATTGGTATCTTCGATTTCACGTTTTCTAATTTTTGACATTTCCCTAAATTGATAAAGACTTATCACAATATTAATTATTACTAAAACAATGATAAACCACTGTGAAAATCCACCGCTTGTTACAGCTTCCGACGTATTTACTCCTGCATTCATGAAAACACTCCTTTAAATAATTAATCATCTCTTTATAATAAAGTTGATTTTCTTATCAAAATAATGTCGTTATATTAATTTGCATCAAATTAAATAATTTAATTTTATACAAATCACTTTTGTATTAAAGCCCCATTCATTTCGTTGACAATTAAGCCTTTTGCGTAAACGAAACAGACACCTTCTTTATACAAATCGTTTTTATGTAAAATTAATAAAAACGATTTTACGCATAACTCATTTGCGTAAACTTAATGCTTTATTTCTCTTTTTAAGGTTTTAAAAATGATTAACAACGCACCGAGAATGACTAGTCCTGCCATTATTTTTTGAAATACTGGATCATTTGGCATAATAGAAGTAAAACTATTGAGAAATACATATATGATGATTAAAAACAGTACGACTACATCTAGGGATTTCATAAATCACCTTCTCTTTATGTATATTTAATAAGTAAACATTAATCAATATTGATATTTTACCCTCTTAAATCTATTATATAGAATTTACAAACTTTGGGGTAGTATATTGAAATTTCAATCAAAAAACCGCCCTTATACTAGGACGGCATTTTTTATTCATTCACTTGTTGTGCTTTAAATTTTTTTATCATCTCTCGTACTTCATCAGTATTTTTAGTACTCATTAGCGCATGCCTTAACTGACTCGCGCCTCTAAAGCCTTTGACATATATTTTAAAGAATCTGTGTAACGCTTGAAACGGACGTTCTTCGAGTTCTTTTGAGTATTTGTCATGTAAATCTAAGTGTAAATAGAGTAGTTCGAGTAATTCGTCGCTTGAATGTTCTTTCGGTTCTTTTTCAAAAGCAAATGGATTATGGAAAATTCCGCGACCAATCATCACCCCATCTACTCCATATTTTTCAACGAGTTCTAAACCTGTTTTACGGTCAGGGATATCTCCGTTTATTGTGAGTAACGTATTCGGTGCGATTTCGTCTCGTAATTGTTTAATTTCTGGAATTAGCTCCCAATGTGCGTCAACTTTACTCATCTCTTTACGTGTACGTAAATGGATAGATAAGTTCGCAATATCTTGTTTTAAAATATGCGTTAGCCACGGCTTCCATTCGTCTATTGACGTGTACCCAAGTCTCGTTTTTACACTTACTGGAAGTCCCCCAGCTTTTGCTGCTTCTATTAAATCAGCTGCAACGTCTGGTCGTAAGATTAGACCACTTCCCTTGCCGTCACCAGCGACATTTGGGACTGGACATCCCATATTTAAATCGATCCCTTTAAATCCTGCTTTGGCCATACCGATACTCATCTCACGGAAGAACTCCGGTTTATCACCCCAAATGTGTGCAACCATTGGTTGTTCATCTTCAGTAAATGTTAAACGACCACGCACACTTTTATTACCTTCAGGGTGACAGTAACTTTCAGAGTTCGTAAACTCTGTAAAATAAACGTCTGGACGAGCCGCTTCTCCAACGACATGTCTAAAGATGACGTCCGTCACATCCTCCATCGGTGCAAGCACAAAAAATGGTTTCGGAAGATCGTTCCAAAAATTCTCTTTCATCTATCGTTCAATTCCTCTCAAACACAGTTAAAATACTAATTATTATAACGTAATATTGTACCCACCAGTTATACCATAAATTTGACCTGTCGTGTAGCTACTTTCATCACTGCCTAATAATACATATACTGATGACAGTTCTACTGGTTGACCTGCTCTACCAAGTTGTGACCCTTGTCCAAATGTTGGTATTTTACCTTCAAGTTGCCCACCGTCTAATTGAAGTGGTGTCCAGATTGGACCTGGAGCGACTCCGTTTACGCGAATTCCTTTTTCACTAAAGTACTGAGCGAAGTTTACGACTAAGTTTGAAATGGCACCTTTTGTCGCTGCATAATCCAATAATTGTTTAGATGGATTAAATGACTCAACAGATGTCGTTAAAATAATAGATGCACCAGGTTTTAGATGTTTTTCAGCTTGTTTAATTGCTTCAAACATACTAATAACGTTCACTTGAAATGTGTTTTTTACTTGTTCTATTGATAAATCTTCTAATTTCTCTTGAGCGAATTGCTCTGCTGAGTTTAAAACTAAAACGTCTAATCCACCAAGGGCTTCTACAGCATCTTCTACTACTTTTGCCGCTTCTCCGTCATTACGAAAATCTGCTTTTAAAGTCACAGCTTTTTGACCTAAATTGTTAATGAAATCCTCAACTTCTTTAGCATCTTTTTCTTCACCTGGAAGATATTGAATGGCAACGTCTGCACCTTCTTTAGCATATGCGATTGCTGCCGCACGTCCAATACCTGAATCTCCTCCAGTAATGAGTGTTTTTAACCCTTTCATACGACCATGTCCTGTATACGTTTCTTCACCAGTATCAGGAACTGGTGTCATTTCAGTTTGTAACGCAGGTCCTTTTTGATTTTGATCTGGAAAATCATTATATTCAAATTTTGTTCTTGGGTTTTGTAAATGTGTCATGAAAAAACTCCTCTTTTAAAATTTACTTATTCTATACCCTATTTTTTTAATTTTAAAAATGTTTCTCGTAGTCTTTCATATCATGTAATATATAATTAATAAAAACTAAAGAGTGAAGCCTATGATATTAAATGTTCAACCGAAAACGCAACTTCTCCCTTTCCCAATGATTATGGGGTGTGAGTCAACAGTTGCATCGATGCTTTTAGAGTATAACGGCATCAACTATTCACCAAAAAAACTTGCTGAGCTAATGCCAAAACATGCGGATGATCCAAGAATTGGATATGTGGGGCATCCGAGCTTTTTATATTTTAACGTACATCAAACGATTTTCCCAAGACCGCTCGGTCAATTTTTAAAATCTTTTGATGACAAAATTGTTGTACATTCTAAAATGACGATGAAAGAACTTGAAGACGTACTCGATACGAAGCAACCGATTATTATGCTTCCAACGAATAATTTTAAACGTCCAAAGTATAAGACGTTTCAGTTATCAACAGGATCTTTTAGAACGGTATCAAATATACATGCGATCCTTTTAATCGGATACGATGAACAACACTATTACTATATCGATCCTATATTATTTCAGTTTAAATTTTTACATTTACCAGCATTATGGCCAAGTAAACGTCAGATTTTTAAAATACGTAAATCGAAATTTTATAAAGGATATGTAAACGGTGAAAACGACGTTGTATACAGGGAGGTCAGTCTACATGAATAAAACATTAAAACACGTCTGGCCAAAATTTAAGTACGTGTTAATATTTGCGATCATTTTAATCGTTACGAATTTACTATTTAAAGAAATTCGAACAATTAACTTTAAAGAAACGATTAAAGAATTTCAAAATCTAGATACGTTAAGCTTTACGGGTATTGCACTCATTGGGATTTTAGCAATTTTTTCTTTATCCCTATATGATTTACTATTACGACGTGCAGCACACATAGACTTACCCGTTCGCACTGTCATTATTATTAGCTTTATCGTTAATGCGCTCAATAACTTAATCGGATTTGGGTCGTTAATCGGCAACGGTATTCGTATTATGATGTATCAACCGAAAACTGAAAATAAAAATCTAATTAAATACATATCACTCGTTTTATTATCATTTGTGAGTGGACTCGGTATTTTTAGTATTTGTGTCATTACAAAAATGATTGATATTTCTCACTATAGTTTAGAGTACAAAGGTGCTCAACTATTAATGTATGCGATGGCTCTTTTTGTTATTGTTTTTATTTTATTCACGATATTGAAACCAATCGGAACAGATTGACTATTTGGTATTAAAGTCGTTTCTATCTCCACAATTGATTGGATTTTAGCAAGTGGAATTTTACTGATTATCTTTAAATTACTGGATGCTGATATGTCATTTAGTTTATTCTTTGCGGTATTTACGATTTCATCGATTATCGGATTACTCAGTATGATTCCGGGTGGATTAGGTGCATTTGATTTAGCATTTATTTCACTTTTAAGTTCACACGGTATTCCGAGCGAAAAAATATTACTTGCATTATTAATCTATCGATTTGTCTATTACATCGTACCGTTTATGATCGCGTTAACACTCATTATGAGTAATTTACCGACGATTATGAGTACATATATTAAAGACAACGATTCTTATACGACACATTTAATACAGTCATACGTTAAACATATACCAAGCGCAGTGACAGCGATTATTTTACTCATCACAGCGTTCGTACATTTAACAGGTAGTGTCATTATCTTATACAATATATCATTTGACCATTCGTCAGTGTCATTCATCATGTATACAGTAGTAATCACCGGTGCAATGTTGCTTGTTATATCTTCATACGGAGTGTTTAAACAGTCGTTACGTGGTATGTTGATGGCCCTAATCGGTGCAGTAATGCTATGTGTCGGTGTGTTGTTTACTTACGGAACTGTCGTCAGTGTTATATGGCTTGTCACAATTATCGTCATGCTATTTAACCAGATGAAAAACTGCCGTTACATCATATATCCACTAGAACCAAAGCGATATGGATTATTATTTATGATGTTCGTGTCAGGTTCAGTATATACGTATTTTATTTCACGCATATCTCTTAAAGAATCATTTAAAAGTATAACACTCGTTGAATCTATAACTTTAATGACCGTTGTGCTCGTTGGATTAGCGATTCTTTTATCCGCAATTTTAAAATCTCGTATTAAACGTGAACTCGGTCAATTACTCGTTCAATGTATTGATAAAAATGATGTTCGTGAGATTTTAAACACATATGGTGGAAACTATTTAAGCCACCTCGCATTTAGCGATGATAAATATATATTTAGTAATGAAACTAAGAACGCCTTTATTATGTTTAGTATCACGAAAGACCGTGCAGTTGTTCTCGGAGATCCTGTTGGAAACGAGGATTCTTTTGAAGACTTATTAATGGAGTTTTACGACACGTATCAACCACTCGGATTGCGCATCGTATTTTATCAGGCACAGGAAAAATATTTGCCGCTCTATCATAATTTCGGTAATGTGTTCTTTAAGCTTGGTGAGGAAGCTGTAATCCCGTTAGATAATTTTACTTTAAGTGGTAAAAAGCAGCGCGCATTCCGTGCGACGATGAATAAATTTGAAAAAGAGGGATACTCTTTTGAAGTCGTAGACACGTTATCTGAAAAAGATTACAACGCATGTTTACGTGTGAGTAATCATTGGCTCGGTGTAAAAAATGAGTTGTCATTTTCTGTCGGTCAATTTGAAAAAGACTATGTAATGGCTGCACCAGTCGGTTTAGTGCGTGACGAAATCTATAACGTCGTCGGATTTTGCACTTTCATGCCTGTCGATGACGAACGACTATCCGTCGATTTAATTCGTTGGAGCCCAAATGTCGACTTACCAATGATGGACGTTTTATACATTAACATGCTACTTTACGCACAAAATCATGGCTATAAATACTTTAATATGGGGATGGCGACATTATCTAACGTCGGATTAAATAAATACGGTTACTTACGAGAAAAATTTGCAGCAATCGCTTATGAAAAACTCGGAGACTACTATAGTTTCAGTGGGTTACGTCATTATAAATCTAAATTTAAACCACATTGGGAGACACGATATTTAGTGTATAAAAAATATGACTCGATATTATTAAATATTATTCGAGTTCTTCAAACAATCCATAAAAAATAATCTCAAGTTCAATTGAACTTGAGATTTTTTATTCATAAATTTATGGGAATTTAGGGAATTGATCAAAGTCTGGTGAACGTTTTTCTTTAAACGCATCGCGACCTTCTTTTGCTTCATCTGTCGTGTAGTAAAGAAGCGTTGCGTCACCAGCGAATTGTTGAAGCCCAGCGAGTCCATCAGTATCAGCGTTCATCGCTGCTTTTAAGAAACGAAGTGCTGTTGGTGAATGTTGCATCATCTCTTCACACCATTTCACTGTTTCGTCTTCTAAATCTTCTAGTGGTACAACCGTGTTTACTAAGCCCATGTCTAACGCTTCTTGTGCGTCATATTGACGGCATAAGAACCAAATTTCACGTGCTTTTTTATGTCCTACAATACGTGCTAAATAACCTGAACCGTAACCAGCATCAAATGAACCTACTTTTGGTCCTGTTTGTCCAAATCTTGCGTTATCCGCAGCAATTGTTAAATCACACACAACGTGAAGTACGTGTCCACCACCAATTGCATATCCAGCAACCATTGCGACAACTGGTTTAGGCGTTACACGAATTAAACGTTGTAAGTCTAATACGTTTAAACGTGGGATTTGGTCGTCTCCAACGTATCCACCGTGCCCGCGTACTTTTTGGTCTCCACCTGAACAAAACGCTAAGTCACCTTCACCAGTTAAAACAATCACAGAAACGTTCTCGTCATCTCGCGCGCGACTCATCGCGTCGATCATTTCTGAAACAGTTAACGGTGTGAATGCGTTACGCACTTCCGGTCGGTTGATCGTAATTTTAGCGATACCGTTATAAAATTCGTACTTAATTTCTTTATATTCCTTTAATGTTTTCCACTCACGTGTCATTGTTTTCCCTCCGATAAAAATTCGTGGCATAGTTTTACGAATGTCTCTTTATTTTCAAGGTGGACGTTATGGCCACACCCTTTAAATATATGTAAGCGACTATTTTTAAGTTGCTTATTCATATTATCCCCAATTTTAACAAACTTTTCATCTTTTTCACCGGCGATAATTAAAACGTCGTTATCTTTATTTAAATCGTCCCAATAATGTGGCTGAATACCTGTTCCGTATTTACGTAGACTATCTGCTGCTTCAATATTATTTTGACTCAGTCTTTCTTCTCGTTGCAATAAAAAAGATTTTTCATCTAACAGTTTTTGACTTTGAAATAACGGTAACTCTTCCCATTCATCTATAAACGCTTTAAAATCTGTTTCAAGTCGCTCTCTACGTGATTCGTCGATTTTAATACGCGCATGTCGTCGGTCTACTTTACTCATTCCTGGCGACGTGGATTCTAATATAAATTTAGAAAATCGTTCACTATAATTTGCAAGTAGTGACACTGCAACACGCCCGCCCATCGAGTATCCGTACACATGAACATGTTTTAAATGTAATGTATCGATAAGCTGAACAATACTTTTAGCAATATGATTCATATCATAATCAATACCGACACTTTTCGTTTTCCCAAAGCCAGGTAAGTCTATAAGTAAAGTGTTCACATCAGTAAATGCTTTAGCAAGTTTTCTCATAGAACGTAAATCTGATAAAAAACCGTGTAAAATGATTAGCGTTTCGTCGTGACCATGATCATTAAATTCATAATTAAAATTTAACATGTTGAACGAGTGCCTTTACCTTTTGTTTTAAATCATTATGCTGCTTTACGTTATCTTCACGGTCTGTTTTAATTTCAATGAAGTTACGACCTTTTTGATTTAAAATTTCCTCTGTTAAATCATCTACGGATTTAATTAAATCATAATTAAATCCATATAATTTCGCTGCATGTGAAAAGTCTAAATCAAGCGGTGTTCCAAACAATCTCTCGAAGTGTATGTCGTGCTCTTTTTGAGGTAAATAACTAAAAATATTACCGCCATTATTATTAAAACAAATGACAGTGCCGTCTATCTCTTCAAGCTTCGACATGACAAGACCATTAATATCGTGGTTTAATGACACGTCTCCGATAATTAACGTCATCGGCATCTTCGTTCCAACACCAAATGCCGTTGAGACAACACCATCTATACCGTTTGCTCCGCGATTTGCTAATATATTTAATCGATTAAATACATCATACCGTTCAAAGTCACGAATCGGCATACTACTTGAGACGAATAACGTTCGATCATTATTAGTTCTTTTAATAATTTCATACATATAGCGTCCTTCGTCGTCATAGTTTTCAATTTCATCATTGATCAACTGCTTAATATCTCTATCGACTTCGTATAGTACATCCACTGAATGATCCGATTCAATGAGTAACGCATCTAACGTTTGTTTAACGTCACCAACATAAGTGACGTCTGGAGTTTTCGGAAATGTTTTAACATCGATAAACTCACTTATTAATATTTGTTTTAAAGACGTCTGTTTTAAAAATTGATTCGTCGATTTGGACGTCACCGCTTCACCGATACGTAATATAAAATCAAACTGTGATTCTAATTCATTACGTTGTTCATCTGTTAAATTCATAAATATTAAGTCATGTGTTGTAACAACACGTGATAACTTCGTGCGCTCACTGACTCTTGGGTCCATTATAAACGTGAGTTGCTTATACTTTTCAAAGTCAATCTTTTCTAAACTACAGTCCGTTTCACCAATAATGACTAATCCATTTCCTAGTAACGGCTCTATATTCGATTCTACAGTAATAGATTCTTGAATGAGTTGTTCTCTAAAAAAGCAATCTGTTCGATTTATATTTGGCATTAACGGTTCACGAACCGGAATATTAATGTGTACAGGACCTTTTAAAATCCCGTCAAAATACTGACTCGCTTGAAGTACACGATCTTCAACGTGAGACATATTATATTCACTTTCGTCAGCAATCGGAAGTTCTGTTTCAAATTTTACATAGTTCGAAAACATATTCGTTTGTTTAATCGCTTGTGGTGCGCCGACATCTCTTAATTCATGTGGACGGTCTGACGTTAAAACGACTAACGGAATGTGCATTAACCCCGCTTCAGACACACTCGGTACGTAGTTTGCTGCTGCTGTTCCAGAAGTACATAGTATGCCGACTGGTTGTTTTGATGCTTTACTTAACCCGAGCGCAAAAAAACCTGCACCACGTTCGTCTGGGTGGATATATGTTTTAATGTGTGGATGACATTCACATGCGATCGCAATTGGTGTCGAACGAGATCCTGGACTAATGACGATTTCTGTCATCCCTTTACTGTATAACGCGTCGACTAACGTAAAAATTTGTTCAGTTAAGGATTCTTGATGAGTCATTCTAGCGCCTCCAATACATCTAACATCGGTCTAAATTTCGTTCTAGTCTCTTCGTATTCAGATTCTCCTGTAGATCCTTTCACAATTCCAGCACCCGCGTAAAGCGTCGCACTTTTACCTGTAATGCGCATCGAGCGCAGTGCTACTGCAAACTCAGCTTCGTTAGACTTTGAAATGACGCCAATAGGTGCTGCGTATAATCCACGCGTAAAGTATTCTTTTTCCTTTATATATTCTAACGCACGATCCTTTGGTAACCCTCCGACAGCAGGCGTTGGATGCAAGGCGTGTAAGACGTCGAACAAGTTGCTTTCCTTATTAAGTGTCGCTTCGATTGGTGTATATAAATGATAAATAAATTTATTTTCTAATATACGCGTATCGTCATAATAAACTGAACATGTATAAGGTTTTAAGTCTTCGACGATTGAATCCCTGACGACGATATGTTCAAAGTGGTTTTTTTCATCGTTTAAGAAATCTTTTTTATTTTGTTCGTTTACCGTGTCGTCATCTTCTCTACGAATCAATCCAGCGATTGCGTGCGTCGAGAGTTTTTCATCTTTTAAGTAAAATAGCTTCTCTGGTGTTTTAGAAACGAACGTCGACGTCCCACGTTCATAAAATATCTTGAAAGTATCTGACTCTACTTTTAAACGGTTAATTAAAAAATTTGGATCAATTTCATTTTCAAATCGAATAAGTAATTCTCTTGATAAAACGACTTTTTCAAAGTCATCATCTAAAATGTCCACTGTATTGTCAACAAGTGCTTTCCAAGCTTTTGGATAAATTTCATGATGGCTCGATATTTCTGGAAATCTGAAGCGAGGCTCTGCCACTTCGATTCCACGCAACGTATTCACGATTAATTCAGCTAAATTTTCTGTTTGAAGGTCTTCTTTCTTTAAAATAAGAAACGCTTCCTGATTGTGTAAATCAAATTGCCATGATGCAAGGATAAACTCGACCATTTTAAAATCGATCCATTCATCAGTCGTTTTTTTATCGTCAAAACGTGTGCCACCAAATAAGTGGATATCCCCGACTAATCCATCATTTAATTTAACATGTTGAATATTATTAAATAGGCCATTTTTTTGAGTGTTTAAAATGTCCGCATTAAATTGTTTACGATTAATTGAATCGATATAGTCAACACCTATTACGTTAATATCCGCTTCACGTGATTTAAACCAGTATCTTTCGCCTTTTTTATGATTAAAGTGCATAAAGATTTTGGACGGCGTTATATCGAAATCTTTCGTACTAAAATGTAATGCCAAATATGATGTGTTTGAATCTATACCAATCTCATCAATAAGTGATTGCGAGGACTCAATATGCATTATACTCACATTCCTTTAATATAATTACTTTATATTTTATCATCTTTCCAAAAAACTGTGTACATAGTTCGCCATAAAGTATGATAGAATGTTGTACAGTTATCTTTAAAAGGAGATTTAAAATGCAACATGCAGATGTTCTTACCGGATACAAAAAATATATTAGTTTAACACGTCCCCATACATTGACCGCGGGATTTGTCCCTGTGTTTGTTGGGACAGCGGCAGTACTTCCATTTGGAAATGTAAACTTTTTAATGTTTTTCTTAATGTTAACTGCGACAATTTTAATTCAATCCGCAACAAATATGTTTAACGAGTACTACGATTTTAAACGTGGACTCGATAGTGCAGATTCTGTTGGAATCGCCGGTGCCATCGTACGAAATGGTATTACACCGAGACGTGTGTTAACTTTCGCACTTACATTTTACTTTATTGCAGCGCTTATTGGATTATACATTGCATACGAAACTTCTTGGTGGTTACTCGTCATTGGTGGTATATCGATGGCTGTCGGATACTTATATACAGGTGGTCCTGTTCCAATATCATGGACACCTTTTGGTGAAATATTCTCAGGAATATTTATGGGACCAGTCATTATTCTTATTACGTTTTACATCCATTTACAAGAATTACATATGTTTCCATTCGTATTATCTTTACCAATTATGATTACAATCGGCTTGTTAAATATGTTTAACAACATTCGTGATCGCGTAAAAGATGCACAAAGTGGACGACGTACATTCGTCATTCTCGTAGGTAAAGATACGGCTACTCAAGTCGTTAACTTTTTACTAATACTATGTTTTGCATTCGCAATTATTATGGCTTTTACAAATTTATGGCCATCATTATTTTTACTTTTACCGTTACTTTCATTTAAATTGTATAAAAAAACAATGCAGCTTTTAAGAGACGGAGATTCACCAGTAGAGCTCATTCCAGCGATGGCTGCGATGGGCAAATTCAACACGATTTACGGTTTATTACTGTCAATCGGCGTATTATTATACGGTTTATTTATACATTAACCAATTCTTGAAAACGGCTATATATTTGACTAATTGTCATATATACTTAAATTATTCACACAATATTGGAGGCATAATAATGAATTTAAAACACTTTTTAGTTGCGGGTGCAGCTTCTACATTACTACTTACTGCTTGTAACACTGATGATAACAAAACAAGCGAAAAAGAAAATGGTACAGAAGAAACTGCAACGACAGAATCAAACGAATCAGTAGTTAAAGACGTTGACGTAAGCGAAAACGACTTAAACGAAGCGATTGAATATGATGGCGAGTATGGTAAATACGTAATTACACGTATCGATACTATCGATATCGAACCATCAGATGAAGAAAAAAAAGCAGATGAAAATGCTACAGCTAAGAAAGCTGTCGTCATCGAATATGAATTCACAAACAAGTCATCAATCCCTACTGCAGGAAACGAAGCATTTGCTTTAGACCTTGCGGTACGTCAGTTCTCAGAAACTGGGATGATTGCAACGGATAACTTAACATTAGATATTCCAGAAGATAGTGAATATCACGCACTTGTCAACGACTCTACAAAAACACTTCAAACAAATGAATCTACTAAAGCAGTAGTTGCATATGGTCCAGTAAATCCAGACGAAAACGAAGTGAAAGTTCAGTCTCGCGAAGACGAGTCATTACTTGATCTTGTTTTAAAATTTAAATAATAACTTTTTACAACAGTATGCTGATGATGTGCTACCCAAAAGTTGGACTTTTGAACTTAAGCGGATTGTAAGGTATGTTTCCTGAATTCTTCAGGAGACATGCCTTTTAATTTTAGCTTAATTCTATCTTTATTATAGTATCTAATATATTCATGTACTGCGATCTCTAATGCTTCATATGTCTTGAATACTTCTCCATTTACTTCAATATCTTCTCTTGATGGGTTTGTATCTTATCAAGAGTAAATTATGAAAAAAATGGTTTAAATCAATGTTCTTACTTTAAGTACATGTGTTTAACGTAAATGATAATTAGTTAAATATAAAAAGGTTATCCCAATCAATAGGATAACCTCTTTATACTTTACTTTATGATTTGGATTCGCCACTTCAAAGAAGAAATGAAATCAGAGCATTGAATGTTCCATTTTCAAACAATATATAAATACCTAGCCCAATGAATACAATTGGTGCAATCCAACGTTCATATTTCTCAATTGTTTCCGATATAAAATCGAAGGAAGCTAGACGGTAACTGACATAGCACAAAACTCCAACCATAATAAGAAAGACAATAGTGACAATAAAGATTTCCGACATACTTAAGGTCGTGAAGTACGGTATATAAATGGAAAAGTCATCCGCACTGGAAGCCAATACGATGAAAGTCATCGTCAAAAATAACTGATTAAATTTTCCAGAGGAGAATAAGGATAAAATGCTACTTTCATCTTCATCCTCTTCTCCTTTAATCCATATTTTCACGCCTAGGTAAAGTGGTAAAAGCCCAAGTAGTCCGATAACCCATTGCTGAGGAATTAAATTTACAATCCCCTGTGCAACTAAAAGACTTGCTCCTATCACAATTGCAGTCCCTATATATTGTCCTATCCAAATATGTTTTACCTGACCTTTTTTTACTTGCGAAAACAAAAGAATTAATATGACGAGATAATCAATTCCTGTTGCTACATATACCGCAGTAGCCGTCAGTATCGTCGCGATCATTTTATCGTCTCCAATATTTTAGGGATAGGACTTTTCTTCAAAATGAAAAGTCCTTCCGTAAATTACACACATATAGTACCTATTTATCCTTCACTCTCATCAGTCGCAAACTATTTAATGCTACCAAAATAGTGGCTCCCATATCGGAAAGAATCGCAATCCAAAGGGTTAGCCAGCCTGGAATAACCAATAGTAAGGCAATTATCTTAATTCCGATGGCAAACGTGATGTTCGCTTTGATGATATTTAGCGTTTTCCTGCTAAGTCTTACTGCAAATGGAAGCTTACTTAAATCATCTCCCATTAATGCAATATCAGCTGTCTCGATGGCAGTATCTGTTCCAGAACCGCCCATTGCAATGCCAACAGTGGATGCAGCAAGTGCAGGAGCATCATTGACGCCATCGCCAATCATAGCTACATTACCATGCTCGGCTTTCATTTTTTTAATATAGTCCAACTTATCCTGTGGCATCAATTCGGACTGAATATCAGAAACGCCTACATGAGCACCGATTGCTTCTGCGGTACCTTGATTATCACCTGTCAGCATAATTGTTTGCTTGATTCCTAACTGATGAAGTTTTTGAATCACATTTTTACTTGTTTCGCGGACCTCATCTGCTACAGCAATCACGCCGAGGATTGTTTGGTCCGTTCCAATAATCATGGCCGTTTTCCCTTGGTTTTGTAAAACTTTCACTTTATTTTCAAACTCAAGGCTAAAATCGGAAACATTTAATTCTTTAAAAAGCCTTGGACTGCCAATATAATAGGTTGTTCCATCTATATTCCCTTGAATGCCCCGACCTGTAATAGAAGTGAAGTCTTCCACTCTAACATCGGAATAAGTAATATTATCTTGCTCTGCTTTCTTCATTATTGCTGAAGCAAGTGGATGTTGTGATTGATATTCTAAAGCTGTAATAATGGAAAACAGCTCTTTTTCTTCCACTTGATCATTTAACACTTTAAAATCTGTTACCACTGGTACACCTTTTGTCAGTGTTCCTGTTTTATCAAATGCGATTGCCTTAATGGCTCCTAATTCCTCTAGATAGACACCGCCTTTAATCAACACACCTTTTTTAGCTGCATTTCCAATTGCCGAGACAATCGAGATTGGAGTAGAAATAACTAATGCACACGGACATCCAACTACAAGTATCGCTAATCCTTGATAAACCCAAGTATCCCAACTTCCACCAAAGAATAAAGGTGGAACGACTGCAACGAGCGCCGCAATAACCATAATGATCGGAGTATAATATTTCGCAAATTTATCTACGAATGCTTGCGCTGGAGCGCGCTCCCCTTGTGCTTCCTCAACCAGATGAATAATCTTGGAGATGGTTGTATCCTCTACGTATTTGGTGATTTTTACTTCAAGTAGTCCCTCTTCGTTAAGCGTACCTGCAAATACTTCATCATCTACCGTTTTGGCAACAGGGACAGATTCTCCTGTTATAGCAGCCTGGTTGACAGCCGACACCCCATTTATAATGATCCCATCCATGGCAATTTTCTCCCCTGGTTTGACGATCATAATATCACCCACGGCGATATCGTCCACATGGATCATTATTTCCTGACCATTCCGCCTAACAAGTGCTTCTTTTGGAGCAATATCCATCAATGAACGAATGGACTGTCTTGCTCTATCCATAGAAAAACGTTCAAGTGCTTCACTGATTGCAAAGAGAATGACAACAATGGATGCCTCTGCCCATTCACCAATGATGGCAGCTCCAATAACTGCAACGG
This sequence comes from Nosocomiicoccus massiliensis, assembly GCF_002871345.2. NCBI lineage: Bacteria > Bacillati > Bacillota > Bacilli > Caryophanales > Staphylococcaceae > Nosocomiicoccus > Nosocomiicoccus massiliensis. The sequence continues at coordinate 621,510 of NZ_CP136964.1, forward strand.
TCATAAGGGTTTTCATGTCGAAATCAAAGCGTATCAAATTTTGAAAACCAACTTTAAATAGTGAATATCCGCCAATTACAATCGAACTTACAAATAACATGGAAGTTACAAGGTTATCTTCTCCATTTACAAAGTGAGAAAGGTAACCAAAAGCAATCATTAATGTGGCAAACAGCAATGTGCTGTGCTTTTTATAAAACGGTATTTTCTCTTCTTTAAGAGCCTTAGTGTCTTCTTTGACCGCTTGTATCGATGGATTCGCCAGTTTTTCAGGAATTACCTTAAGATTCTCGAAAGCACCTGCTTTTTCAAGCTCTTCAACCGATGCATTTCCATATACATCAATTTTGGAAGCTCCGAAATTGACTTTAGCATCATGCACCCCTGGTAGTTCTTTTACATTTTTTTCAAACTTCCCAGCACAGTTTGCGCAAGAAAATCCCTCCACACGGTAAACATTTTTATCTTCTGTTACCACTGGTTCGACCCGTCTTTTAGTCTTCTCTGGTGCCACTTTAAGATTCTCGAAAGCACCAGCCTTTTCCAGATCTTCAACAGTTGCACTGCCAAAGACATCAATTTTGGAAGCTCCGAAATTGACTTTCGCATCATGCACCCCTGGTAGTTCTTTTACATTTTTTTCAAACTTCCCAGCACAATTCGCACACGAGAAACCCTCCACACGGTAAACCTGTTTATCTTCTGTTAATGTTTTTGTTGAACTATCCAATACTAGCAACCTCCCTTTGATGCAAGAAAGCTTTTTCTACAAGCTGTTTAACATGCTCATCATCTAGTGAATAATAGACTAATTTTCCTTCTTTACGGTATGTTGCTATACCTAAATTTTTCAACAATCTTAAATGATAGGATGCCGTAGCCGTTGAAGATTCAATGATATTCGCTACATCACAAACACATAACTCTCCCTCTAAAGATAAAACATAAGCAATTTTAACCCTTGTATCATCTGACAGAGTCTTAAAAACTTTCGCTACATCCATAGGATTCTGTTTAGCAAGCTCTTTTTTAGCCCTGTTTACCTTATCTTCGTGAATACAGGTAACTTCACACATATCTTTTGTCATAATTATCCTCCTTATTCAAATGACTGTTAGTTTGATGATTATAATATATCATACCATAAACAAATAGTCAAAAGATTGTTTGAATGATATATAATTAATATTAAAAAGGATTGATTTCTAATGTTAGAAACCAATCCCTTCGGAGATTTTAACCAAATTTTAAAGTATCTTAAACATAACTGCCCTGTTAGTTTAAGTACATTTCTTCACAATTCAATTATAGATTAACTTTTAACTATTCATTATTGTACAATTCTCCATATAATTTCTGAATTTGGTTTTTTAATTTTTATTTTCCTCCTCTAATTCCTTAACTCTTGTTTTTAAAGTCTTAACAAGAACCCCTTCAGATTGAGAGCTTTTCTCAGATTTTGATACTATATTTGATGTTATTTAACCTTTACGAAGGGATTCGATTCTTTGCCTAATATCTTGTTCTTTATAAAGCCATGATTTAGAAACTTTGGCTTCCTTTGCTATTGAATTAAAATTAATAGCTTTACCTTCAATCGAAAATTTAGAAATCGCTTTGTCTACTTTTCCCCTTGTCTTTTGTGATTTCTGCTTCGCCAAACGTACAATTTCTGTTGTATTTCTAACTTGTTTATCCATTGATAATAACCCTGTCAAACTTCCAATGATTTGTTCTAAACGCTCTTTAACACGGCTATTAGTCTCTATTTGTCTTTGCCATTGTTTATCCTTTGCTATGGTTAATAACTCTTCTGTACGCTCTAACTGTTCTTCGTGCTGTGGTAAGAATTGCTTACTGGTACAGAAGTGAGTGCAATCTAAGCATGCATTCGCATGTGGACAACCACCTGATATTACTGGCAATCTACAATAACCATTTGGAAGCACTTGTGCATTTATATTTTTCTTGAACCATTGAAGCACTACATCATCGACTTCACTATCATCATCTAGATTGAGCACATCTCCTCCTAAACTACTTTAACTACTATTATTTATTATACTATGGTTAATAGGTCACCACTTGGATGATTATGTACACATACTATCGCAGTACATGAAGTAAGCAATGCTCGGTTAAATATTTCTTTTGGACTTACTAAAGTTGAATCAACAGTTCCTTTAAATAATGTTTCTTCATAAAGTACCTTATATTTAGTGCTTAAAAATAGAACATGTTTTAATTTCATTAATATGGTTATATAAATAGTAAGAATATTTAGAAATGAGTGCTAATATGTTTACATTAATTAAAAACGCAGATTTATTTACTCCAAAGTCATTAGGCAAAAAAGATATTTTATTTACTCAACATAAAATTTTAAAAATTGACGATCATATCGATGTCACAGATCTTCAAAAAATGTTTACTGTTAAAGTCATCGAGGCTAATAATAACTACGTCGTTCCTGGTTTTATTGACCCACATATCCACTTACTCGGTGGTGGCGGTGAAGGTGGTTTCCATAAGCGTACACCTGAAGTTCAACTCAGTGACCTTATAAAAAGTGGTTTAACAACTGTCGTTGGACTACTCGGAACTGACGGCACGACGAGACATGTTTCATCCCTACTCGCTAAAGCGCGTGGATTAGAAAAAGAAGGTGTCACTACTTTCATTTACACAGGAAACTATGACGTACCTACACCGACAATTACAGGGAACGTTAAAGACGATATTATTTTAATCGATAAAATCATCGGTACTGCTGAAATTGCAATAGCCGATTCACGATCAGGTCAACCGAGTACGCATGAACTCGCAAAAATTATTGGAGATTCTCGTGTTGGCGGATTAATAAGTGGTAAAGTTGGTGTTACACATTTCCATACTGGACCTGGTAAAGCGTATTTATCTCAATTACATGAGGTACTCGATGAGTACGAACTACCCGCTTCAAAATTATATGCAACACATATTAATAGAAGTAAAGAGCTAATGAACGACGCGATTTCTCTCGGTAAAAAAGGATCATTTGTTGACATTACATGTGATTATGATGAGGCATTTGGATGGGTCAAATATTACAAAGAAAATAATGGAGCTCTATCACAACTGACATTATCTACTGACGGTAATGGGAGCTTACCTAAATTTGATGACGACGGTAATCTACTCGGCTTAGACGTCGCACCAACGGATACTATTTTAGAGACAGTGAAAAGAGTCGTACAACATAATATTCTTTCATTAGAAGAAGTTTTATGTTTAGTGACAACAAACACATCTAGAGCTTTAGAACTAGAACATAAAGGAAATATCGCGAAAGACTATGACGCAGATATTTTAATTATTGATAAAGACACATTTAAACTTACAGAAGTATTTATGAAAGGTAGACAGATGATGTCACGTGGTGCTGTCATTGTAAAAGGGACGTTTGAATAATTAAATTAGAAAGTATGTGAATCACATGAAAAGAAAGCCTACGTTATTTCAAGCAATATTACCAATCATTATAATGCTGTTATTATTATCTATTGGATTTGGCGTCTTAAAACTCAGACCTGAACCATTATTAATATTATCATCTGTTTTTGCTGGTCTAATCACTCTAAGACTAGGCTATAGTTGGAAAGAGATGATGGATGGTATACAAGAGAAGATTTCACTCGCTATGCCCTCAATCTTAATATTGATTTCAATCGGTATACTGATCGGAACTTGGATGATTGCTGGGACAATTCCGATGCTAATATATTATGGTATACAACTCATTAATCCGCAATTCATACTCGTTATATCATTTGTTGTTGCTGCTATAATTTCAATAGTTACTGGTACATCATGGGGTGCTGTTGGAACCGTTGGTGTTGCTTTAATCGGTATCGCAACAGGTCTAGAAGCAAATATTCCGGCAACTGCAGGTGCAATCGTAGCAGGTGCTTATTTTGGAGATAAACTATCACCACTTTCAGATACAACAATATTAGCGCCGATTGCTGCAGGAACTGAATTATACGAACATATAAAACATATGTTATGGACAACTGTCCCCGCTGCGTTATTATCACTAATTATATATTTTATCGTCGGTCTAAATGTGAAATCTTCAAGTATAGAATCACCTTTAGCGACAAATATGATTCAAGAACTCGATATGATGTTTAACTGGAATATTTGTTTAATTATACCTCCACTTATTGTCCTAATAGGAGCGATTAAAAAATATCCAACATTACCAGTGATTATATTATCTTCAATCGTTGCTGGAATTACAGCGATGATTTTCCAAAAATCTACATTACAAGACGTATTTCTTTCAACTGTAAGTGGTTTTAACGTAGATATGGTATCAAAAATAACAATTACTGAAGAAGAAGTAATGCCTGAAGTTCTTAGACTAGTCAACCAAGGTGGTATGGAGTCTATGACGTCCGTAACACTTATTGCTTTCGCTGCTTTTGTGTTTGCCGGCATCATTACAACGTCGGGCTCACTAGAAGTTATCATTGAAAAACTATTAACTGTTGTTAAAAAGACTGGAGATTTAATATTAGCTACGGTTTTATCTTGTTTAACTATGGCACTAGTAACTGGTAACTCTTACCTCTCAATTATAGTTCCTGGTGAAATGTATAAAGACACATATAAGAAAAAGCAATTAGATCCTAAAAATCTGTCTAGAACTTTAGAAGATTCTGGTACTGTAGTTGTCCCAATTATCCCGTGGTCAAGTGCAGGAGTCTTTATGGCTGGTACATTAGGTGTGCCTACTCTATCTTATGCGCCTTGGGCAATACTTTGTTATAGTGGTTTTATATTTGCAATAATACTTGGCTACACAGGTATTGGCATTACTAAACTTGAAGAAAAATCCACACAAAAATAGAGATGTTTTTAAACATCTCTATTTTTTCTGCATTTAATTCACCTTAAAACATCGCAGTACGCTTCGTTAAAATAAATTTCGTACCTGTGACGTCATGCGCGATTTCTCCACCTTCAATGTAGATTTTAACTGATCGCGCTTTATGTACATGGTTGTTAAAGTCACGATATCTAATTAAAATTCTCGCATTAAACGCTGTTCTTTCTTCGATATAAACGTTTAGTTTAATTACGTCATGCTCTATAACCCCTCGTGAATCCACTGCTGGTGTCCCATATTCATAATCTGTCGTAAAATCATAACCTTCAATTGTAAAATCCTCAAAATGAAACGGATTTGCATTGTTGTTTATAATTCTAAATTGCAGAACACGACGGTTTTGATCGTTCGTAAATGTCTTTACTTCATCGATTTCTAAATAAGGTTGAGTAAGTAACACTTGAGACTTGCCACGAACTCTAAATGCTAAAATTGCTGTCGTAATAGCAATGACTGCAATTATAATCGATAAAATACTAATGACGTCTAGACTTATATCCATATAATCACCACTCTCTTAATTATAATAATAACAAAAAAAGCATGTTTTCACGAAGAAAACATGCTTGATTTATTAAATATTATAGGTAAGCACCACAGTTAGGCCATGGTTGTGCACCGCGTTGAGCATATAACATTTTTGCACGCATTGTTTGTTCTTCAGCAGATGCTTGAGAAGCAACTCCTGTACCACCTACTGATGCCCATGTACCAGCGTCAAATTGGTATAATCCATGGTAAGTTCCTGAAGCATCTACGATGTTCGGGTTACCACCTGATTCACACATTGCAAGAGCAGCCCAGTTTAAACCATCGTTTGATGATGGAGCTGATGCTTTTGGAGCACTGTACGAATAGTTTGGTTCATTATATGAGTAGCTTGGTGCTTCATACGTTTCGTAAGAAGAATAGTTCTCTACTACTGGAGCACTTGCTACATATGATTCGTTGTTGTTAAATGAGTTATCAAAATCAGAGAAATCCGAACCAACTGGTGCGTATTTCCATACCCATCTTTCTCCATCTGATTTGAATTTGAAAGTTGTACCTTCAGAATCAAATGAGATTTCGTAAGCTCCTTCTTGAACTGGTGCTTCGTTTAATTTTTCTGGATTATTGATTGCAAGTTTTGCAAGTTTTGCTTCATCAACATTAACTTCTGATGCATTTGCTTGAACTCCTGCTAATGATGATAAGCTTAAACCAACTGCTAAACCTGTTGTTAAAATTGTTTTCTTCACTATGAAATCCTCCTAAAAAATGTAGAATCATTTCTTTCACTGTACATACTATAGCACGTCTAAATATTACTGTGGTTACAGCAATATTAAGAATCACGCCCATATTTGACAGGATAATTACATAGTATTTCATTACTCAGATACGATTAACCAAAAAATCACTCCAAGACCTATTTCTATAAGGTTTGAAGTGATTGTGTCAGGCGTGTAACAGATTGTAACAATCGTCATTAAACACCTCTTTGATTATCATAAATTAGTGCGTGAAGTTGAGGTAATGGCTTAAAATCATTAGCTTCAGGATCATTTAATACCATTTCCCATAACTCTTTTAAATCGTTTAATAGACGGCGACTTATATCGCCACCTTCATAAGGGTCCGGATTCCCAACACTCACATAAAAATTTCGATTATAATTTTTATATCTATTATATACGTATTTCGCATAGTCAAAATCTTCTTCATTAAATATAACGACTTTTAAGCTGAAATTGACATTCGCTTCATGTAGTTTATTTAATATATCATCGAGAATCTTAAAATCTGTTTCCATTTTAGAAGATGGTGGTTTCGGAGAAATTGTTAAATCATCTATTTTTAAAAACCAATCTTGATAAATAGAACCTTGAGTCTCTAGTCCAACTTTCACATCATCATTATGGAGCATATCAATTAGATCATTCATCGGTTTATTAATAAGTGCAGGGTTTCCACCTGTAATCGTCACATGATTAAAATTTCTTCTATTATCTATGTACCCTATTTCTTGAATTTTATTATAGACGTCTTCTGCTGAAAGGACGTTCGCCTTTTCTTCACCATTCCACGTAAAGGCACTGTCACACCACGCGCATGAATAATCACATCCACCTGTACGAACGAACATCGTCTTTCGACCAATGACCATACCTTCACCTTGTATAGTTGGTCCAAAAATTTCCATAATAGGCATTTTCTTTTGTTGTCTCATTAGCGTAACTCCCTGTATCTCGCCGATGTTTTTGGCGTTTCTGATACTGCAACTTCTACAACGTTATCCATATTTAACTCATTTTTGATTTTTTCATAGAAGAATTTTGCGATATTCTCAGAAGTTGTTTTAAAATCAAACACGTCATTTAAATGTCTGTGATTGAGATTTTCATCTATAAATACTTTAATTGGCTTTAATAAACCAAAATCTGTAACAAAACCATCATCATTGAGTTCGTCTGAGCCTAAAGTCACTTTAACGATATAATTATGACCGTGCAGTCTTTTGCATTGATGTCCTTCTGGTAAGTAATCTAATTGATGACTCGCACTAAAATGAAACTCTTTTGTTATTTCATAATTGTAAAACATATTCGTACTCCTTGTATAAACTCGTTATATACATTGTATCATTTAAAAAAAGACAAAAAAATACGGCAGTTATTTTCATAACTGCCACCAGTTAGTCACCAAACTGGTTAAATCCCTTATATAATAAGGTTTATGTACGGGCACGGAGAGATAAATAGACAGTTTTGACTAGGGTATAAACGTTGTTACCGCAACGGTTATGCCCTTTTTGTATCTCGTTAATTCTAGTCAATTACAGAGTAAAACGCCCCGTTTTTCGCCCCGTATTATAGCAAAATAATTCTTTTTCACTTAATAAATATCCTGCATAGCTATCGAGGGAAATTGTATCAGTATCACCACTAATTATAGCATATTCTATAGCATTCAATAACTCCTGTACGGACTTCATATAATTATGGATCAGCACACTTTCATGATGATTAGAACTAATTCTAAATAGTTCTAATCTATCTAGTAAATCATCTACTTTATAAATCATGTACAAATCGTTTTTGTTTAAGTTCATTAAATGTACAATTATCTTCTCTATTTCGTGTACATATTTAAAATAGTATGGTTTTATAATAAAATATCGGCTCATTTTAAGCACCTACCTATATTTCTTTAAATAAGGCTCGTTATGAGGTTTCTCGTTATTTAGGTATTATAACATTAGTTTACCTCTTAACGCTCCTCTGTGCCCTTCCTGTGAGGTCAATTTTTAACACCTTCACAAAAAATCGTTATAGTTCGGTTTTTTCCGTCATCATTCTCAATACTCGTAATATCATAGATATTATTTTTGTATTCTATCTTATGCCAGTGTTTTATTCCTTCTCGATAACGTATTATAAAGCGTATAAACCCTTTTACGCCTCCTAGTCCACCCGCTGAAATAAAATCTCGACCTTTAAGCGTTCTTACGTCTGCATATGGTCTAAAAATAACAATATCCTCATAATCGCTTGGCATTGGTGGTATACGTTTACGCTCGATAATGTTTATTCTTTGATTAAAATGATATGCCATTATATTCACTCCTTACTGTGCTCTAATAAATTCCTCGTAATGCTCAAATAAGCCTACATAAGCATCGAGCATACTTGCTGTACCGTCTATTCTTCTTTTAGCTGTTTGGTTTTTAATCGGTACAATATTACCGTTTCTATCCGTCAATATACTTGTGTTTGTTAAGCACCATTTAAGTAACGGGTTGTTATTGTAGTTAATTCTTTTCGCTTTTAGATCTGCACCCATGTTCTGCATCGGTAAACTTAACGTTCTTGCACCTTGGTGACACCTCACCATTTTAAAGCCGTGTTGTTCCATTTCATCAACCCAATACCTCGCACTGTAGTTGTCGTAATATATCCACAACGGTGTAATGCCGTAATCTTCAAGCATTTCCTTAAACCAATCTGTAATATCACTATAGTCAATGGTATTACCGTTACATAGCCTCAATAAGCCCTGCTCGTACCACTTGTCATAGGGTATCTTTTCTTCTTCTACACGCTCATAGAAGTTATCACGAGGTAACCAGTACATTTGGTGTACATATCTCTTTTCTGTTTCTGGATCCATGAATAACAGTGTGGCACACGATAAGTCTGTAGTAATACTTAAGTCTGCACCACCAATAGCGTAACCGTTTCTAAAATCTTCTATATCAAACGTTTCTTCATTGTTAATATCATCAAAACTTAACCACGATTGCTCTGCTGTACTTCTTATGTTGAAGTCTTTAGTGAGTACACCTGTTAAGTCGTTCGGTGAGTTCTTTGCACGTTCTACTTTACGCTCTAAATCACTCACCTTTTTAATGCTATTGAGTGACGGGTTGGCTTTCTCCCACATATTAGGGTCTTTCCATTCCTCTTTACTATCTAATTCATAAATAATCGGTAAAAAGTGCTCATCTTTAAAGTTACCGTCTACAATATTACAAGCGTACTCGTACATATCATCAAAAATAGTACCTCTTAACGTTCCTGCGGTTGTAATCATGATTAATAAAGGTTGTCTACGTGCTGATTGAGATTGTTTCATTACCTCATACATGTTTCTATCTTGTATGCTGTGTAACTCGTCTATTACAACGAGATGAGCATTTAAACCGTCTAAACTGTTTGAGTTCTTACCGAGTGCCATTAATTTGCTAAATGTATGCGGAAAGTATAGATCACTCTTACGCTTTCTTACGTGATTAGATAAAAACTTACTTTGTTGTACCATGTTGTGTGCCTCATCAAATAGAATGTTGGCTTGTTCCTTTTTAGTAGCTATCGAGTATACTTCACTACCACCTTCACCGTCTGCAATCAGCATATACAACGCCAATGCTCCAAGTAGTGTAGTTTTACCGTTCTTACGCCCGATATAAAAGAATGACTCTGTAAATCGTCTTAAACCTGTATCTCTATCGACAAAACCAAATAAAGCATTGATATAGGCTTTTTGAAACAACTCGAGTTCAATTGGTTTACCTGCCCATTCACCTTTTGAGTGCCTACAAAAACGCTCGATAAATTCAATTGGGCGGTTGGCAAGTTCTAAATTAAATTCAAATTGCTCACTTTCGTACATATCATTTACAAGTTGTTCGTACTGCTTGTACAATCTTTTACTTACAACGATTTCACCGCTTTTCATTTTCTCAAAGTATTCAACCATGTAATTCATTAGTTACCACCGAGAAAGTCTAATAGTTCATCACTTGCTTGTTCACTATTTGGAAGTAATTCAATCAGTTGCTTAATGATATTACTGTAGCGTGATAACGTTGTATTATAGCTTTTTAGTGCTGGGTGTTCACGGTAGTATTCCTGACTACCATTCTGAAATAAATCTAATACGCCTTCTTTTTTTATGATTTCTCGCAAATTGTTTAATGTTGCATTAATGAATACGAGTTCATCATATAACGCCGTTGCTATTGGTTGTTTATTGTCGGGTACTTCCTGTAAACTTTTTTCAAGTTTCTTAAAATTAAGGTTAATCTGTTTCATATCGTTCAATCCTTTCCTAAATTTGCCCCATATCGTTAAATTTTTCGTGTGGAGGAAAAGTAAACTCCCCGCACCGTTCCCCGAGCCCCGCACTCGCTGGGAATGAATGGGGGTACTCATCTTTTTATCAATTGTCCGTTCTCATCAAAGGTTAGTCCTTCTTCCGTTGCATCTGTTTTAAAGTGTTCTTTGTTATGACAATCTATACATAGGCTTTCTAGTAGACTCCAGTTCAAACTAACGTTAGGATCATCATAATTACTATCGTTTAAGTAGGTTTTATGGTGGCATATAGTCGCTACACCACCACAACGCTCACAAATATAGTTTTTACTTTGCATATATCCATTACGGCACTTTCTCCACGCTTTAGACTTGTAAAACGCTGTTCTATCCATGATTTGACTCATTTATAAGCGTTAAAGCCGTAAAAAGACTATCAATTGTACGTCTTAAGCGTTCGCTATCCTCTGTTTGAGTGTCAAACCATAGTAAAAGAATGAATTTAGCAACGTTTTGGGCTACTGGGTGAGCCTCTTTATCATTTGGGCACTTATACCCTGTACTAACCTCAATATAGCTAGGAATAGCATTAATTAATGGAATAATTATCTCATCAGCGTAATCATCATCTATTCTTAAGAACTCTCTTGCCTCTTCTAATTTAATAATCATTTTATTCACTTCCTTATTAAAATAGGACACTAGCATTACACCAGTGCCCTAATAAATTATTTATACTTCTTCAACTGGAGCAGTTAGTTTAATGAATGCCTCATCTACTAAAGGTTTTGTATCTGCAATTGCCATTGCTCTATAGTCGATTAAACCACTTCTAAATGATGACTCACGAGATACTTCAAGCATCATACCGTCTGAAATGTTTACGCCCATATATTTAAAGTCACCGAGTAAAATAACGCCGTCATCAATGTGATCATCAATGATAACCTCTTTACCTAAAATATGACCAACCGACTCATTGCGTGGGTCTTGTAGGAAGATAGGTCTGTTGTTGTTATCCACGATTGAATACACTGTGTTATATAGCGTTGCGTTGCTCATTGCAAATTTTGCATTGCTAGAATATCCACGCTTTAATTTAGCGAGTGCTTTCGTAAAGTCTAAATACTCACCTTTTAAATCTAGAGTGTTTGTGTCGTTCCACTGAACGCCAGTTAATAGCCCTGTGCCTTGTTCTTTACCTGTTCCGTTAATTACTGCATCAGCGATTGCCTCCATAACACAAGAAGTTAATTCCTCTGTTACATATGACTCGAACGCTTGAATTGACATTTTGTGTGCTTTAGCACTGATAGAGAATACTTTGATAATCTCGTAACCGTCAAATTGGACAGTAGCAGTTTCTACAATTTCAGCATCAACTAACTTACCTTCTGTATGCCATTGTGCTTTGTCGTGTGGTGTTCCAATTGGAATAGCAATCTTTGTAGGCATATTGAAACTACGAACGTGTGCAAGTAGTCCGCCTTGCTTTTTAGCTAATCGGATAACCTCGTTAAGTGTTTGAGTTGGTAATACGGCAGATGAGTTTGTAGCTGTGTTAAAGTTGTTCGCTCTACCTTCTACCTTTTGCTTTTCCATTGCTGTATTGAATGTACGTTCTTCAATACTTGTTAATTCTTGTCCGAGCATCTTTTTGAAGAATGCTAATCTGTATTCTTTTGTATCAAAAATGTTTTCAGTCGGTACTTCCTCTTTAAAGTTCATTTGTGTAATTGGGTTGAAACTTCTTTCTTCCGTAGCGTTTTCTTTTTTCTCTAAAATATTTTCTTTCACTTTCATCAGTCCTTCAATTTCAATATTTAATTTCTTCACGTCTGCATTTGGGTTAGTGTCGATTTCCTCGTTGATTTCTTCCGCACGTTTCTCAATTTCATTCATTGAGTAATCACGGTATTTGTTAAAGTATTCTTGTACTGTATTCATTGTTTAAATCTCCTTTTTTAGTAATTGATTAATTTTAATTTTTGTTTGTTGCCTTTCATGACTGTTAAGTTCATTCCATACTTCCTCAATTTGTGAACGTGCCTCCACGCTCGTTTGTGGATATGCTGGAAATGAAACCACTGAACACTCATACACTTTATTGATTTTAGTAATCGTTCGTGTATTTGTTTTCGCATCATAATGACTACCGTCATCATCTACAGTAAAAGCAAAACTCATACCTTTTAAATCGCCTCGTTCTACTGCCGTATGAACACTGCGACCTTCTTCGGTGTGTGGAAGTTCCGCCCTTATTTCTAGCCCTGCCGAGCCTAGTCTTAACTGCATTGTCTTTGGCGTTCGTGCGAGTGGTATTCTCTTAACGTCATGATTTATATACAGTGATACATCAGATAAATCAGTATCATCTAATGCACCACGCTGTATAACTTCTTTATACGATCCAAATGGAGCGTTTATAACTGTTGGTGTGTCATACAAAATCGGTACACCTTCTAATATGAGTTCATTGTTTTCTTGCTCGTCTGCTCTCAATTCTGCTATTCTAAACTCTTTCATTTTTATCACCTTCCGACTTGTTTAATTGGTATTGTTCAGCAATATTTTTATCAATGTAGTTTAATGACATAATGTGTTCATCTCCATTTTCTATAGGAGGTAAATTAAGCATCTCTAGGGCTTGATTTGGTGTGAGTATGCCTAATGGTACTAACTTCTCAATAGTTGCCGTCTTACTCTTGTTACTAGCGAACTGTAGCCTATTAGACTCAAATATAATTTCATTACCAAATGACTGCTCACGCTCTGTAAATACCTTTTCAGTGAGTTCCTGCGATAACTGTAATGCAAATGGCTCAATGATACTTTCATAAAATGCACTCCACTCATCTTCTGAATATGTGCTATTTACAATACGTTCACTTACACCGAGATAGTCATATATCTTTGTTTTGATTGCCTCAATTTCATTACTGTTAATATCTGCATCAGTTGGTTTAAGTGGTATATATTCCGCCTTTGCATCAAGTGAGGCAATGCCTCCAGTGTTTGAAATATCAAGGTAATCTCTTACAAAACTATCTTTTTCCTTCTTCAAATTATCGGGGCTGATTGTTTGGCTATACTTTAAAATTCCTTTTAAGTTAGTACTATTCCTAATAGCGTGTGTCATGCCCTCGTTCTGCATATGTGCGACTTCTAAAGTCGGTAAAATAGATGCGTTAGAGTCACCGAGTAACTCATTAGAGTTGAAGTGTCGTCTTAATATGATGAGTTGATTAATATGAAACGTTGCGTGTTTCCCGTTGGCAAATAAGAATTTACAATACAGTTCACCGCTTAAGTCCGTGACATATTCCATATTCACCGAGTGCAACGGGTATATTGCACGTAAATTACCGTTATCATCTTTATCCAGTAATGCAAATGCGTTGTTGTGAATGTATAAATGCGTACATAATTTATAAAGAAAATCGTAACTCGTCATATATGGGTTTGGTCTGTTACCAAGTATTCTATTTAGTTGTGTGTTACCGTTGGAACGCTCACTATAGTTTTTAGTGTGTACAATGTGGCGACCTCTTAACTTCCCAATATTTCGAGCGATACTGTCAACTGCAAATCTAAATACCTCATTCTCATAAGCATTACCAGTAAAGCTATTGAATATGCCAATGTTAGAAGTTAGTAACTCCAGCCGTTCAGTTTGCTTTTCTTTAATCTTGTTAATGCCTAATATTCTATCTAGTAAACTTGCCATATGTTCCCTTCTTTCCCATTGCAAATAATGATATTGGCGGTAAGTCCATAAAATAATTTGAGAGTTGGTAAAGTTGGTATTTACCGCCATGTGTGTAATCAATTTTTTTAGTTCTTTCCACGTATGCTATTTCTCTTTTAGATCTCAACTTACCAAGTTTGTTATTTACAGTTTTTGAAAACTCGTCAAATTCCGTACAATCAATCATGAATTGACCTGTTTCATATTGTTGTCTTAAGCAATTATCTATATGTTCATTGCCGTGCTGGTCTAACAATTCATGAGATACTTCTAATTGCTTTTCGAGTTTCTCAATGCGATTGTCGATATGTGCCAAATCAATTGCGGTTATTTCTACACTTCTTGCATAAGTCGATATGTCACCAGTTTGTTCATCAAATGCCATTCTCGGCACTGATTGAAAAATCAAATCTTCCCGTTTATCCTTTAATTCCTGTATCTGTTGGTTTATGTTGTACGGGTTTATCTTCTTGTATATTGAATATTGATTAAAGTACTCCAATTAGATCACCTCGGTTAGTGAAAAGGTTAGTGAAATTTCACCTTTCGCTAACCGTGAAACTCCATGTGTGCCATGGTTTTACTCCATGTTGGTTAGTGGTTAGCGTAACTTTCGACTTATTTCTGTTTTTTTCTTCTTTTCGCCTTTTTTATCTACTATAGAATTATTTTTAAAAATATAGATATTTACGCTAACTCGCTAACCAAAACCTTAAAACCTTTGGTACGTATGGCTTACGCTGGTTAGTGAAACGATTTTTTTCGCTAACTTTCGCTAACCTTCACTAACTTTTTTTATTTTCGTAAACAACGTATGCGATTGGGTCTAAAGGACTATAAAAAGTAAAATCTTGTCTTTCGCTATCGTCTTTTAAATCTGCTATTATATCGGGCGTTATTTTTTTAGTGCTTTCTTCATAATCTTTAATTGCATAGTTTTTAAAATCTTTATGAAATTTGCGACTGCCTAAAGCACGGTAATTGTATACTTCACAAAACTTTTCATATCCTTCAAACACAAATCTTTTAGGTATATATTCAGCTTTCCAATTTTTAAATATGTTCTTATAAAACTCATAAACTGGGTCGTTTTCTTCTTTGTATATTTCCATTGCATCTAGGGTTGCTTTTGGCTGAATAAATTTATCAAACTCCATTTTAATTGCCTTATTAAGAACGTACTCGAGAACTTCTTTTTTATGAATGTATTCATCTTTTATTCTTTTATCTTCAATTGCACCGTTAAAATCTGCTCTAAAAGGTACAATTTGTATCCTGCGTAATAGTCCGTGTGTTTTATCTTTAAACTTTGGCATTCCATTTGTTGATTGAATTATCGTAGGCGTTAATTCTAACGTGTACGGTTGTTTGTTTTTGTATTCAATCATAACTGGATCACCAGTAATAAGACTTTTAAATACTGAAGAATTATCAACGTATACATTTGGCGGTACGTCATCACCTAAAATTAGTGATTTTCCAACCATTGAACTAGTTATAAAACGTTCATCAAATTGGTCTACTTTAATTGCTTGATAGTTATTCTCCCCTATAAGATTTGTTAAAAACTTTTGAAATGTACCCTTACCGTTATTACCTTCACCAGTTAAGAAGAACGCTTTACCTCTTGTATAGTTTCCGTTTAATGTTTCATTTATAACTTGCCATAACAATGTTTTTAGATCTGCATCATTACAAGCAATTGACGACAACCATTCTTCTACATTCCATTTCGGTTTTTTAGGGTTATCAATATAATTTGTTGATATTTTAGTAGTGAATATATAATCGGGGCTAAATGGCTCTAGTTTTTTAGTTTTGTTGTTAAATATGCCATTATTAACCGCTATTAAATTTTTATCTTTTGTTGGTTGTTTAATACTTAATTTTTGCCTTAAATGATAAATAACATTGTTGGCATGGTTTTCAGTAAAACTTTCTTCTACATAGCTAATAACTCTTTGTATATAGAATAGATTGACCGTATAAATTCCTTCATCAGATAAATACATTCCAATTCTGCTATTCTCTTGATCATCAAATAAATTAAATTTAACTAGACCAGTTTCAATAAATAAATTAGCAACCTGTAATGGACTTAATCGTTTAACCTCTTGAGGCTTTTCCATAGTTGCTCTACGATACTCATTAATTTCTTCTAGCTTTGTGTTTCTTGCTTGTTTTAATCGTTTTTTTAATTCGTTTCCATAAGGTAAATCTGATTTATTTTCTTCTTTTATTTTTTTAATCTCTCGATATATCTTTGAGTTAATCGGTTTACCAGTTTCACGAGCAGAGTGTTTCTCTCTGCCCGTTTCACTAGTAACATCAACTAATTCAATATCTGCATATTCTTCTAGCTTTTTTGCCAATACTATCTACCTCCCTGCAAATGTTTTTTGAAGATAGATTTAAAAGTACTGTCAAATTCCTTTTGACTATCTGTGTAACTCTCGTGCTCGTATCTGTGGCAATGCCACCAACCATTTAACAATTCATATAATATTAATTCATCTACTTCTTTATTAAGTAAATGACCGAGTAACTTCGTGAGCCCTTCATTTCTACTACCTTCAAAACCACCATCTCTAGCGATACTTCTGTACTCTACTAATCTTTCTTCATATGTGTTTGTAAAATCTAATTTAATTTTTCTAACTTCTTGATCTAAAACTTCTTTAAGCCCTTCTACATTCAAAGGCTCACCTTCAAAGTGATAAAATTCAAAGTTATCTAACTGTTCACGCTTAACCGTTGGCATGTTCATTGCTAGACTGATTGACTCACAATTTATGTCATAGATTGGTAATTCATACGCTTTAGCTAAAGTTCGAATAAGTACCTTGTACTGTTCGCTACTTAATTCAACTGATTTATCAAAAGGTATAATCAATCTGTATCTAGGCTTATTGTCTATAAGTTTGTGTTGATAAGTTGAATACATTGCAAATGTGTTATTTCCTTTTTTAGCTAAATGCTCATACATATTTGGGAAGTCTGCGGGTATATCATCAATATCAATAGTTGCCATAGATCTATTTACAACGTTTTCGTTATTTCTTCTATCTACGACTTTACCGCCGATAAATACACCGTTATCCCCTTTGTTTCCAACTACAACCTTGCTAATCACTTCTAAAAATTTAGACCATTTCATAGTTTGGTATCTTAAATCTGTTACATTTCTAACTCCACTGCTATAAGTTACCGCTGTTTCAAAATCGTTGTTTAAATTGATATTTTTCATTATTTTTATCTCCTATTCTTCTTCTAAAATGCATAGGAGTGTGCTATAATATAGGTGTGAACGTCTGAACGTTCATCTGTAAATTTGATAACATAATTACAGCACACACCTTGTGTGTTGATTTCCTTTAAGCCTTTGCTATCTCAATTAGCATTGGCTTTTTTTAATTTCATCATGTGTTAGCTTAATGATAATATCCGCTAGTATGCGTACGTCATTGACACAAACGCCTAACATTGTATTTTCTTGTTTCATCATTCTTAAAGCTGACTCAATATCATCTATCTTTTCAGCTATTGAAATTGCTAATAGTCTGACCTGCTCATTGTGTATCTCGTTATCAACTAATAAATCTTCAATATCAAAATCTTTAATCATTTTTATATCCCTCATTTAATTCATGTTTTTTAAAGTCCTTTAACATTTCGATACATTCATTAAATTTTTTGTGTTCGTCTGCATTTTTAAAACTGAAATTTTCAATTTCGAGTATATCCACTAAATCATGTAATGCTTCAAAATAACTTTCTACCTTCAATTTGTTTAATCGAGTAATATTTTTCATTGTTATGTTCTCCTTATAGATCTATGTTTAATTCATTTTTTAATTCATGAAGTTCAAACCTTGCGACTTCATCAACTATATCTGTAGGTATAGAACTTTCCATAATATTTACGTCACCTCGTAAATCTTCATGTTTATGTTCTAAATCACAATAGCTACCTTCAAGGTTGCTTAACGTTTTTTCGATTTCTTCAATTTTCTTCTCGACATTTTCTAATCTCTGTAAAATACTTTCATTCATATCATTCAATTCCCCTTATCATATGTTTATTTAGATAATTCAAAGCCTCGTCTACCTTAATGTAATATTTTCTAGACCCTTCAAATCTGTATACACATTTTTGAAATGCTGGGTCTGTTAATAGCTTGGAACGAAAATCGAACTCACTAATATTTGTTTTTTCTTTAAACTGATTACTCGACCAATAGCCTAAAAACTCATTTTCTTCTAACGATTGTTCGTGTAGTGTTTCTTTTACCGCTGATTTAATGAGTTCCTTAAAAAGTAATTCATTGAACATTTAACTCACCTCCTCTAAACCGTGTATAAAGTTATCAACTGTGATACCTAAATAATCACAAATATTTAATACTGTGATTAAACTAGGGTTTTTAGTTTTTTCATGATAAAGACCATAAATCGTTGTTTTAGAAACACCAGTATTTTCATAAATCTCTGATACTGATATTTTCTTTATCGCTAAAATCACTCTTAATTGATTTTTCATAATCACACCTCCCACTTGTGACTAAATATTTAGTGTAATCACTAACTATTTACATAGTAAGATATATAATTATTATTGTCAATACTCTGTATTTAATTAGTGTGTATTGTGATATAGTAGTATGTATAAAAAGGAGTGAAGACAATGATAAAAAGCAGATTAGCAGTGTTAATGGCGGAAAGAGGTTTAAAAATTTCAGATGTTTATTATGAAACAGGGATCTCAAAAACTACTCTAATGGCTATATCAGAAAATACGGGTAAAGGAGTTCAGTATGAAACAGTAGATAGACTTTGTAACTATTTAGGTGTGACACCATGCGAGTTTTTTGAATACTCTCCTTATATGATTGATTTATCAACTTACTTTAAGAGTGAAAGAGAGATGAGTAATTTAACTTTAAAAGTTAAAAAGCAATCGTATGAGAAAAACTTTTATTTCACCTTATCGATTAATTCAGATCCATACTATTTTCCAATAGATAAAAATGATTACACGGCGATTATTAGAATTAATCTTGAACATACAGATTTATATGATAATGAGGAATTTTATAAAATTTTAGATGATTTAACAGTTTCATTTAGAACAGACTTCCTAAATGAATTGGTATATAAATCAAAAAAGTTAATAATTAGAGCCATTAAAGAAAACCATGAATTAGATAAGGTACTTATTGCAGATAAAAAAAATGATATAAAACAAGGCGACAAAGTGTTAATAAGGTTGTTTGAAGATACAAGACATGAAAAATTAAAAAGAATGACATTATCATAGGTGATAACCATGACTAACATCACCATTCAAGAAAGAAAAGATATAAAAGACAAAAATAAGCGTTTCAGATATGTATTTCACTACAAGAATAAGCGTTATAGAGGTGGTGGCTTTCCAACTAAAGCAATTGCACGACAAAAAGCACGGGAGCATTTAGAACAGCTGGAAGGCTCACCAGTCGCAACTGAAAAAACTTTCTCTAAGTATTATACAGATTGGTTATTACTGGAAAATAAGAAAGAAGAAATAAGTAAAAAGCAATATTACTGGTACACTCGTTCATTAGATTTATTTAATGAGTATTTTGGTGAAGATATTAAAATAAATGAGATAGAAAAGATAGATTATAGAAACTTCTTAAAGTGGTATGGTGATGATCGTGCATTTAGTACACTTAAAAAAGTACACTCTTGTTTGTCGCAAGTCTTTAAATTTGCCCATAGTGAAGGAGATATTTTCAAAGACCCTACTTATCAAGCAAAGTTAAGAACGTACGCTACAGGTGTAAATCAAGCTGATGAGGACAAGTTTATAAAAAGTACTGATGATTACTTAAGATTGATTGAGTACTTTAGAAGTCGTAAAGAACGCTCTTACCTACTACTCTTTATAATTGCAATTACTGGCTCACGATTTTCAGAAACAAATAAACTCACTGAAAAAGATTTACTGGAAGGTAATAGAATACACCTACGAGGAACAAAAAATGAAACAAGTGATCGTATTGTAGCTATTAGTGAAAAAGATATGAATTATATCAGAAAAAGAATAGATGAGTTACCTAAAAAGGCTAATGGAATGATTTTCGATTTATCCCACAATGCTGGTTTAAAATCTTACAGAAAAGCATTCAAAGATTTAAATATTAATTATGATCGTACACTTCACTCATTACGTCATACACATTGTAGCTATCTTTTAAGAAAAGGAATTAATATTGAAGTTGTATCTAAACGTTTAGGACACAAAAGCACCACGACTACGAGGGAAATTTATTCTCATATACTTAAGGAATTAGAAGATGAGAATGCAAAAAAAATACGGGACTTGTTTTCATAATAAAATGAAAACGCCCCGTATACGCCCCGTGAATGACGGTAAACGTTGATATATTAAGGTTTATGTACGGGCACGGAGAGATTCGAACCCTCGCGCCGGAATGAACCGACCTACACCCTTAGCAGGGGCGCCTCTTCAGCCACTTGAGTACGTGCCCAAAAATAAAAATGGCTCCGCAGGTAAGATTCGAACTTACGACCGATCGGTTAACAGCCGATAGCTCTACCACTGAGCTACTGCGGAATATTTAATTAATCAACATGTTCTATTATAGCAACTCTGTAAAATATTTCAATGATATTTTATAAAAAAATATGAATTAAATAAAAAAGCAATGCAGATTTTATTTTCTGCATTGCTTAAAAATTTATTAGTTTTGCGAACAACTTCGAAATGAAAATGTAATCGGGGGGCGATTTGTTCATTTCATGATTATATAATAGCACCTGTTTATAAATAAAACAAGCCTAATTGAGAAAATAATTCGTTTTTCTCAATTAGGCGTTCATAATTTAGTCATAATTAGAAAATTATTTCTTATCGCCACATACCGACTTTCTTTCTTTTCGCTTCTTCTTCTGCTTGTCGCATTTTATTCTCATACGTTGTATTTGGCGGGTATACGTACTTTACTTCTGCAAGACCTTCTTTTACAAGTTGTTCGTTGACCATTATGTCATCCGCAAATACATATACTAAATATCTACCATAATTATCTGTTTGTGATTGATCAAACATAACATATATATGTTCTGCATCGTTAAGTAAGTCTTCTACTCTATGTAAAGCTTCTTTTGCAAACGGCTCGTCTTTCTCACCAGATTTTCTGCCGATTTCAGGAGTATCAATTAGTAAATATCTAAAGGAATAACTTTCATCATTAAAGTAAAATCGAGTCGTATCTCCATCTATATGAAAATCAACTGTCACTTCGTATTTTACGAGACTTTCAGCATCATTTATATCTACACCAGTTTCGACAATTTTTGGATTCTCACTGACGAAATATAATACTATTAAAAACAGAAAGACAATCAGTAAACCAGGTAAACTTAATTTGCGAAACTTTTTAAAAGGATCTTTACCTGGTTTATATAGGTCGTTCACGTTAAATTTCTTGTTCATAAAACCATCCTTCATTTATGCTATTACAATTATACAAGAAATTATATAGAGATACATTTTATTTTTTAAAATTAATAAAAAGCTCTTGTAATTATTCGTTTCATTGTGTAGAATACTATCTAGACGTTAAAAATTCATATTAACGCGGGATGGAGCAGTTGGTAGCTCGTCGGGCTCATAACCCGGAGGTCAGTGGTTCAAATCCACTTCCCGCAATTTTTTAATGAGGTCCCGTGGTGTAGCGGTTAACATGCCTGCCTGTCACGCAGGAGATCGCGGGTTCGATTCCCGTCGGGACCGCCATTTATATATTTAAGGTTCTGTAGCTCAGTTGGTAGAGCATCTGACTGAAGATCAGAGTGTCGGCGGTTCGATTCCGTCCAGAACCACCATGGCGATTGTGGCGAAGTGGTTAACGCACCGGATTGTGGCTCCGGCATTCGTGGGTTCGATTCCCATCAGTCGCCCTTCATTAGCGGGTGTAGTTTAGTGGTAAAACCTCAGACTTCCAATCTGATGTCGGGAGTTCGATTCTCCTCACCCGCTCCATTATTATTCCGCAGTAGCTCAGTGGTAGAGCTATCGGCTGTTAACCGATCGGTCGTAAGTTCGAATCTTACCTGCGGAGCTTTGGCCCCTTGGTCAAGCGGTTAAGACACCGCCCTTTCACGGCGGTAACACGGGTTCGAGTCCCGTAGGGGTCATTCTTAAAGGTTGTTCATTCGAACAGCCTTTTATTTTTATAATTTAATAAGTTTGGGTAGGTGGCCGAGCGGCTGAAGGCGCACGCCTGGAACGCGTGTAAACGGCAACCCCGTTTCAAGGGTTCAAATCCCTTTCTACCCGCTAATTAGACGAGTACTGATTTTAGTGCTCGTCTTTTTTGTAGGATTATAGGTAGTTTTTTATCTTCTCATTTACAAAAACTGCGGTTTGCAGTGGAAATTTGTTAGATATATCCAGATAATTAACAAAAACTGTGCCGGCGAGTCAAAATTTGTTAATTATAAAAATATATCTAACAAAAACTCGTCAGATTTCCGAAAATCTGTTAATTATATCCAGATATCTAACAGAATCACGATATTTTTGTTAAATATAATTTTGTAAAAAGCTATTATTACACAATAAGATTAAAAACAACCTTATACTCCTGTTTCGGATGACCTCTTCATCTTCTCATTTACAAAAACCCAATAATTCATCCAAAATCTGTTAAATAAAACGAAATATCACAAACAACTAGTTTTTAAAGATGAAAAAACACCTCCTAACTTTCAGTTAGAAGGTGTATCATCGTTTTATGCTTCACAGTTGATACAAATTTTGCTTAAGTTAAATTGCTGTGCAGCGTTTGTACCATGTTGATAGTATAGTGATTTGATACCATTCGCCCAAGCGAATAAGTGCAGTTCGTTTAACTCTTCTGCTGTAATGTGACTTGGGTTTACCATGATGTTTAATGATTGACCTTGGTCGATGAATTGCTGTCTTGTTGATGCTTGTTCAATCACGTTGTATTGGTTTAATTCACCAAACGTTTTAAATACTTCTTTTTCTCTTGCTGATAAAAAGTCTAAGTGCTGAACTGATCCGTCGTTGTCACGAATTGACTTTAGAATCTCTTCAGTGTTTTTACCTTTTTCTTCTAATAATTCTCTTAAGTACGGGTTAATCATTGTCTTTTTAACTTTTGCAGTGTCGACTACGAAGTAGTTTGACATGAACGGTTCAATCGATTTTGATACTTGTCCTAAAATGAATGAGCTTGACGTTGTTGGTGCGACCGCAAGTAGCGTTGCGTTACGTCTACCGTATCCTTTTAGTACTTCTGGTTCACCGAATTTTTCTGCGAGTTCTTCACTTGCTTTATACGCACGCTTTCTCATAAGTGAGAAGATTTGTGAGTTAATTTTGTTTGCTTCGATACTTTCAAATGGAATCATGTTCGCTTGTAAATATGAATGCCATCCAAGTACTCCAAGGCCTAATGCACGGTTTTCAACCGCGAATTTATAAGCGCGTTTCATATGTTTAAATGCTTCACGGAGTTCTGCGTCTTCAGAATCTCTCATAGATTCTAAATCAGCAATAAATTCACTCATGACTGCATCTAAGAAGTAAATCATCGTTTCTACTGCATCTGTGTCTTTCCAATCGTCATAACGTTCAATATTCATTGAAGATAAATTACATACGAATGACCAGTCTTCTTTGTTTGGCAACATAATTTCTGAACAAAGGTTTGAGTTGTTAATCGTTAACCCTTTGTCTTTATAAACATCTACTGTATCGTTATTTGCATTGTCATGGAAGAAAATGTACGGATAACCCATTTGAACACGTCTAGATAAGAGTTTCGCCCAAACGTTACGCTTTTCTTCATCTCCACGGATCATTTCCTCAAGCCATTTGTCTGTTATTGAAACTCCGTGCGTTAACGTTTGAATTGGGTTTCCTTCTGTACCAATATCTAAAAACTCGTGGATATCCCCGTGTTCGATTGGTAAATATGGACTAAAACGACCACGACGAACTGATCCCTGACTAATCGTGTCAGTAACTTGTTCGAATAGTTTCATAAAGTGAACAGATCCACTCGTATGTCCGTTATCAGTAATTTCAGATCCACGTGGACGAATTTTACCGAAGTAACCGCTCGTTCCTCCACCGTATTTACTCATTAATGCAACTTCACTTGCTGTGTCCATAATTGATGGCACATTGTCTTCAATATATGAACCGAAGCAGCTAATTGATAATGCACGTTTTTTACCAAAGTTCGACCATACTGGGCTTGAAAGTGAATAAAACCCTCTACCCATGTAGTCGTAAAATTTATCTGAAAATCCATCTATACCTAAAATTTCTTCTGCTTTATTTGCGATATCTCTTATTCTTTGTTCAGGTGTTTCGCCTTCTGATAAATACCCGCGTTCTAGAAAGACGCGAGAATCTTCGTTAAGCCAATAAAATGGTTGTTTAGCCAATTGAAATCCTCCTAATTGTTTACTTCAAATCGTTTACGTCGAGCATTCTAAGTCTGATTGTTTGGTTTACCTCTTGTTTTGTCTTACCTTCTAAATCAGATTTTGGTGAGAAAATCGTGTCTCCACTTACTGATTGACTAAACTTCGTGTAGTTTACACTACGTTTGTGAAGGAAGTCTGTGAGTTTTGTACCGATAACTTCATCGTCAAACCAAGATGTCTCAGCGACGAGTTTTTCATCGACGTCAAATAATTTTTCATACCCTACAGATACAAGTGAATTATTTAAACGTTGTTTAACGAATTCTTTAACGACGTTACTTGACATAAACTCAAGTTCACCTTCGCCTAAGATCCAGTCAATTACTTTTCCTTCTGACTCATATGCTTCACGGCACGCTTTATACACCGCTTCTTCCATATCCTCATCGAACCAATCTGGTTGTTCCTCGCGAATTGTATTTACAATGTCGATACCGAACATACCGTGGATTTGCTCTTCTTTAGAAGTCGCTTCGATAACGTTTGATAATCCTTTAAACATATTTCTATGCTTGTTAAATGACATCATAATTAAGAACTGACTAAATAATGACACGTGTTCAGTAAATAGTGAGAATAAAATCATCGATAAGATGTACTCTCTATCATCTTCACTTCTCGCGTATTGAACCATACGTGTTAAGTAATCTACACGTTGTTTTAACGCTGGAATGTCTTTGATCTTACTAAATTCATTATTCAGTCCTAAAATTTCGAGTAAATGGCTGTACGCATCTGCGTGACGAACTTCTGATTCACTAAAACTTGCACCAACCGCACCGATCTCGTACTTCGGCATACGGTGATAAAGATCTCCCCAGAACGTTTTTACTGCAACTTCAACTTGGGAAATCGCAAGCATCGAACGTGTCACTGCAGTCTTCTCGTGAGGTAACGCCCCTTGCATATAGTCTTGAATATCTGATGTATAGTTAAACTCTGTATGAATCCAGTAAGAGTGTCGAATCGCATCGACATACTGATATAATTCAGGATATTCAAACGGCTTCATTTCCGCTCTTCTCTCAAAAATATCGCGCTTTCTCTTTTGCTTTTGACGATCTCTATAAATGATGTACGCACGCGCTGTATCTTTATAATCACTTTTCAGTAAAACGTCCTCTACGACGTCTTGAATATATTCAACTGTAATAATATCTTCGCTTTTTTCTAGCACTTTAACAACTTGATCCGTTAAGTCATCAATCTTTTCAGCCATACCTGGTTCACCAGTTGCTTTATTCGCTTTAGACATTGCAACGGAAATCTTATTCTTATCGAAATTCACAATTTCGCCACTACGTTTTCTAATTTGTGTAATCAAAACTTCGACCTCATTTCTTTATCTTTCGATTATTCATTCTAACACTAACACGATAAAAATGGAATGACTTTTTACTTAATTTTTTAAAACGACACACAATATATAGTGTGAAAAACTATGAAAACAAATAGAATAGCACAATATATAGATATATTATATTTAAGAAAAGAAAATCTTATCACGCAAATAAAAAGCCCTTACGTCTTTAAAAGATTAAAAACGTAAGAGCTATAAACAGCTAGTACACACCATAGTCTAGCTGCTGCATATGCATTAAATATTCGTGTCGTTTGAATTCGTCTAGCATTAAAGTTTCTCTCTGTGACAACAACGATCGATCATTAACTTCTGTTTCTCTATAAAATGCTTCACGTCTTAAGCTAATTTTATAATACAACTTCATCGCGTTAGAGTATTGTTTGTCGAATTGATAATAAGTCACATCAACGACGATATCTTCTCCGTTATAAAAATGAACGCGTGTACGACTTTCATCTTTTTCATACCGTTTAATATGTCTGATGTTAAACCAAAGATTATAAGAGTTACGGTCAGAAAACAAAGGAAAATAAATATAACTTCCAAAGAAATCAATCATAATTGGTGGCTTAGAAGTAATATTCGTCATATCTTTAGTAATTGCTTTCCTATGTAAATAATTCGAAGAGAACCGCAAACAATTCTCTGCCATTAACTTATTCGCTTCTTTTTTAATCACATACTCTTCTCCTGTAATTTCTCTAGCAATTGACGTGTTCGTATTGAAATAGTTATCCGAAGCAATATACATCGTATTTTTATTAATTGAATAATATGTAAGCACTACAATTACCTCCATGTGTTGTTAACTTATTATACAACATATGTATATAAATGTTAAATAAAATAATCATTATTATTTTCAGACAATTTCAAATATTATATTGACTTCCACATAACTACTCACTATAATAATAATTATCAATTGATTGGAGGCGTTACCAATGGAAAGTAAGTCAGTTAAACTACTCGCTCAACGTCGTGCGTTTTTACAAGCCGCTACTGATCTTTCGGCAGATCTTATTCTCGAAGAGTCTTTAAATCATTTTAAAGAAGCACATTATTTACAAAAAATCGAAGAAGCGCTATTAACTAAAAACGAAGAAATGTTTAATGAGTATACGGAGTTATTAAAAAATGTTAAAAATTAATATGAAAACTGTATTCAAATGAAAAAGCTGATCGAGATTTAATCATAAACTCAATCAGCTTTTTTAATTTAAAATAATATCGCAATAAATTCTAAATCCTCGTCTCCAACATTTTCAATTCCGTGAGACTGCCCTTTTTTAATAACGCAACAATCATTTGGTCCAACGATGTGTTCCTTCTTGTTTTCGTCAGTAAATAATCCTTTTCCTCTAACGATATTATAAATTTCAGCATCTTTATCATGTAAGTGATAACCAATTGAACTACCTTTTGGAAGTACAACATTCGCAACCATATCAATCGTATCTAAATCCCCTTTTGATACGTGTTTAAATATTTCAATCGTACCTTTACCTCCGAAATGATTGTCTATCTTTAAAGAATTCTTTTCATTATAAATCATATGTTCACCTGCTTTTATTTATATTATATCATTACATAACAAAACCCTTCTAAATAACTAATATTTAGAAGGGTCAAAAATCTTCCTACTATATCTCTTTCGAATGTATTTCCTCTCTTGTCATGTCTAAAATCAAGTGATCGAGTTCTTCTCGTTTTAAGCTTTTTAGTTTATTAAACTGGAACATGAAGAATCCTGCGCCGAGGATTGTCCAGATTCCTAATGCGATATATGACGGTAGTGTGAGTGCTGCTGGTGATCCTGGAATTAGTAATAACAACAGGAATACTGCTGAGATGATTGCTCCGATGACTCCAAATACCGTATATAGTGTGTTTTTATGGCGTTTATCGCTAAAGAATTTTACTGTTACTAAACTCGTTGCTAAAAATGCTATCGATACACCGACGGATGACATATCGACGATCCAGCTGAGTGCTGTTCGTCCAAGCCAAGGTGCTGCTAAACAGACGACCATGACGAATATGATTGCGTTTAACGGTGTATTTGTTTTTCTATGCAGTTTTGAAAATGCTTCTGGTATAAATTTCGCACGACCTAATGCAAAGATGAGTCGTGATGATGATAAGTAAAATCCATTTAACCCTGTAAATACACCAAATGAAATCGACAGCGCTAAGAAGAATAGTCCGATTTTACCAAACGCTGAATGAATGACGTCTCCTGTTAACCATAACTTAGATTCCTCAAGCATTTCAGTATACGGGAACGTCCACGATGTAATTAAAATCATAAGCACGTATGTAACAATACTTGCAACGATTCCAAATACAATCAATTTAAACGTCTGATTCGCTTCAAAGTTAAATTCTTCTGCTGCTTGCGGGATGTTGTCAAAGCCGACATACATCCACGGTGCAATTGCAACAATTACGATAATCGAACTTAAAACTCCGACGTCTTCATTAAATAGTGGAACTGCATTTTCAAAGCTAAATGTTGACGGTGTAAATGATAAAGTAAATAATCCCGCCACAACGATTGCCATAAATAAACAAAAGTAAAACTGCAGTTTCCCTGAAAGTCCTGATCCTTTAAAACTAATTATCGCAAATACGATTAAAATAAATGTCGATAAAATAACCTCAGTAATATATACATCCCAGCCTGCAATTGAATATAAATATCCAACTTCTAAAAAGTCCGGAAGTATAAACTTAAATAGTAAACTAAAAGCACTCGCATTTACTGCTACTACACATATATATCCGAAAATTAAAAACCATGATGATATGAAACTAAAGTACTTTCCGAATCCAACGTACGTAAATGCAAATTCTCCCCCAGACACTGGAAACTTCGCTGTTAACGCACCATAACCGACAGCAATCATTAACATGAGTAATCCACCGATAATAATCCCTAAAACGGCACCGAGCGTACCTGAAGATTTTAACCAGTCACCTGGTAATATGAACGCACCCCATCCGATCGATGAACCGTAAGCGATTGCCCATACAAAACGCCTCGACATCGTACTGTCGAATGACTCACGTTTTTCTTTACGTCTTTTCATGATATCCCCTCAAATAATTTAGTATATAAATTCTACTTACCCTAAATTTTTGAGGATAAACAGGATATTTCGATTTTCGATATATTTTATACGATTAGTTCTAAAAATTCCTCTCTCGTAATACGTCCTAAATAGTGCGGTATATCAACACCTTTAAGTGCTTCATCGATCGATTTATAATCGTGTCTAACACCGATTAATTTTTCTTCAATATCTTTAATTTCTCCAATTCCAAAGAAATCTCCAAATATTGCCGCACGTTCTATTATTCCTTTTTGGACTTCTAAACGGACATCTAATAGTCCTGCATCAAATTTATGGCTCGCTTCAAAATTGTAGTGTGGATTTTTACCGAAGTTCCAATCATCAGTTTGGTACTTCTCTTTAGATAACGTCATGATTTTATCCCAATCTTCATCTGTTAACTCATATTCTTCAATTTCCTCTACACTACCAAATATCTTTTCTAAAATAAGTCGTTTAAATCGTTCGATATCTAATGGTTCATCTAAAAACTCATTCACGTTACCTACGCGACTTCTTACAGATTTAATACCTTTTGATTCGATCTTTTTAGGGTTTACTTTTAGTGAGTTTTGAACCGCTTCAAGGTCGCTATCTAGCATAATCGTTCCGTGACTAAACATACGTCCTTTAATAGACACCATCGCATTGCCTGAAATCTTTTTACCATTCACTTCAATGTCGTTTCTACCGACAAGTTCTGCTGGAACACCTAAGTCATTTAATACGTCGACAATTGGTTGCGTAAACTTTTTAAAGTTGTGGAAACTATTTCCATCATCTTCAGTTACAAAACTAAAGTTTAAATTGTTTTTGTCGTGATACACTGCACCACCGCCACTCACTCTACGTACGACTTTAATGCCATTTTCACGTGTATATTTTTCATTAATTTCTTCAACAGTATTTTGATTTTTACCGATGATGATTGATGGTCCGTTTACATAAAATAAAAAGTACGAATCATCTGTAGGAATCTCTCTTAAGACGTATTCCTCCATCGCTAAGTTAATCATTGGGTCATCTATATTTTTATTTGATATAAATTTCATTGTTTTCCTCCATTAAAAAAGACTTACTGCCATTATAGCAAGTAAGTCTAATTGATACATTTAATTGATAATCTCATTTGCAGTTTCTTTTGCTGTTTTTACACAGTCCGGTAATCCAACTGCATAATGCGGTGCGCCGATTAAATAAAGGCCTTTATAATTTTCCTTTAAGTACGCGTGAATTTTATCGATCATTTCTTTATGACCGACTAAGTAGTTCGGTGCAGCGTCAGGCATACGTGTAATAATATGGAATTCGGGCTCTCCCTTAATGTTCATCATCTTATCTAAGTCACGTCTGACAGCTTCTAAAATTTCTTCGTCCTTACCATTTTTAATGAGACCATTTAGTTTTTCATTGTTCGGCTTTCCAATATAAGCACGAAGTAACGCTTTACCTTCTGGTGCGGAATGTGCCCACTTTTTGTTTGTCCACGTACATGCAGTCATCGCCATGTCATCTTCTTGACGATTAATTACAAATCCAGTACCGTCGAGTGCGTTATCGACTTGTGATTCGTCAAAGCATAATACGATATTGGCCACTGTCGTCGCCTTCATATGGTTAAAGTACTCTAACATCGGATCGTCAATTAAATCTTTATATGCAAAATGCATCGTCGCAACGACGACATCACTATATTCTTTTTTACTATTACTAACAGTAACTTCATAGTGATCATCGTGTTTTTCAATTTTTTCAACTGATGTATTTAAATAAATATGACCACCTTGAGATTCGATAACTTCTTTTAAACGGTCGATAAAAGACTCCAGTCCATTTTTAAATTGATAAAACATCCCTTGTTTTTTATCTTGTGATACTTTAACTGCAGTATTTTGACTGCGTTTTTTGCGTTCGTACATTCCTTTTATGAGGCTACCGTAACGTTCTTCTTCTTCTTTAAAGAATGGATACGTCGCCATTAAACTCATCTCGTCTAAAGCTGTACTATAAACACCGCCGAGAAGCGGCTCGATCATATTTGTCGCGACTTCTTCACCGAGACGCTTTTTAAAGAATTCACCGGCTGATATATCCCCATGCATTTCAACGACTGGAATTTGATTATCGAGTAACGCACGTGCTTTTCCTCTGACAGATAAGAGTTCTGTATCTTGAATTGCTTCTTTAGTCGTCGGCACACCTAATATCGTGTTTTGTGGAACTGGACTAAGTGAACCGTTCGCATATATGAATGATCGCCCTGTTAAATTTCGAACGAGGTCATCTTTCATACCAATTTCTACTGCGAGATCTGTCAGATCAGGTTTACGACTAATATAAGATTCTGCACCTTGCTCGATGACAAATCCATTTTTACGGTACGTTTTAATTTTACCGCCGATTCTCTCACTCGCTTCGTATAAATCGACAGCAATACCATTTTTAGTTAAATAGTATGCAGTAGATAATCCTGTAACCCCGCCTCCGACAATACATACTTTTTTCACGTGACTCACCTCTTTATAGCTTTTCGATTTCGTTTGCCATTGCGTCGATGAATCGTTGGTCCGTGTTCGGCATTGGTGGACGGTGGTACACTGCGTTGTTGCGGTCCGTAACTACTTTACATTCGTAGTCGTTATCGTATAACACTTCTAAATGTTCACATACAAAACCTAATGGTAAGTAAACGAAGTGTTTAAATTGATGTTCATCGTATAAGTCTTGTGTTAAATCTTGAACGTCAGGCCCTAACCAAGGATCTGGCGTGTTTCCTTCAGACTGCCATCCTGTGAAATAATGACCGAAATTCGCACGCTCACGAATGAGCTCCATCGTCTCTTCTAATTGTTTTGGATATGGATCGTTATTTTCAACGATCATTTTTTCAGGTAAACTATGTGCACTTACAATAATTGCTGTTTTATCGTGCTCATCTTCTGGAATAGTTTTCATCGTTTCTTCAACTTGTTCTACCCAGTAATCAATGAACGGCTCTTGACGATAAAAATCATCGACTGATTTTACTGAAATACCGTACTTTTCTGCTTCTTCTTTTGCACGTTTGTTATAAGTTTCTACAGAAAACGCTGAATAATGCGGTGCAAGTACGACAGTTTCAATTTCTTTAATGCCCGCTTTATTAATGTCTTCAACCGCTTCTTCGATAAACGGTGTGATGTGTTTTAATCCGATAAATAACTCATACTCATCGTCACTACGCTTATTCATTTCTTCAACTAATGCGAGCGCTTGACGTTTTGTTGTATCTTTTAATGGAGATACACCACCGATTGCTTTATAACGCATTTTTAAATCTTCTAATGCTTCTTCCGAAGGTGGACGTCCGTGACGTATATGTGTGTAATACGGTTCGATATCTGATTCTTGATACGGCGTTCCGTACGCCATTACGAGTAATGCTTTTTTTGCCATGTTAAATTACAATCCTTTCGAATAATTGTGAACGAATTCTGTTAATCGTTTTAACGTATCTGGATTTACTTCAGGGAATACCCCGTGCCCTAAGTTGAAAATATGACCTTTGTTTTGACCTTGCTCTAAAATTTGAGATGCATACTTTTCAATAACGTCCCATTCTGCAAGTAGAATTGCTGGGTCTAAGTTTCCTTGTAATGACTTATTAATTCCCATTTCTCTTGCTTCTTTAATCGACGTTCTCCAGTCGAGACCAATTACGTCACTACCTAACGTATCCCACTCTTTTAATAAGTGGCTTGCACCAATTCCAAAAATTGTGACTGGTACACCTAATTTTTTCGTTTCACTAATTAAACGACGCATAGAGTTTCCTAAATAGTACTCATAATCTTCTTTGTTTAATGCACCTGCCCATGAGTCAAAGATTTGAATCATTTTAGCACCCGCATCTACTTGTGCTTTTAAATAAACGATACTCATATCTGTTAATTTTTCCATTAATGCAAACCATGTTTTTTCATCGTTATACATTAACGATTTTGTCTTGTGGTATCTTCTTGTCGGTCCGCCTTCAATCATGTAGCTTGCGACAGTGAACGGCGCTCCACAAAATCCAATTAACGGAACGTTTAATTTTTCATTGACTAAAATGTCGATTGCTTTTACTGTGTAATCTAAATCTTTTGTTGGATCAAGTTCACCCAGTGCTTCGACGTCTTCAATACGTCGAATCGGATTATCGATAACAGGCCCTACACCTTTCACGATATCTACATCGATACCAATCGGTGCAAGTGGTGTAATAATGTCTTTGTAAAGAATCGCAGCATCTACATTGTAGTTTTCAACAGGCGTTGCTGTTAAATAAGCTGTAATTTCTGGATCCTTCGTAATTTCGATTAACCCACCGTATTGTTCTTTAATCTTATTGTACTCTGGTTGTGAACGTCCAACTTGACGCATAAACCAAACAGGTGTGTAATCTGTTTTCTCCCCTCGAGCTGCTCTTAAAATCGTATCATTAAACAATGATTTTCCCCCTAATTACTTTTGTATCGACAATATTGTAACATGATATATGAAGTTTTCGTGAAATGTGAATGAATTGTCATATTTAAAAATTTCCTAAATGTTTAACAACTTTTCGATTATGGCTATATATAATATAATATGAATAACAACTTAGAAAGAATGAGAGGTAATCAATATGTATTTCCACAAAACAAACGGAACAGTAGACTATTTAGAAAGTTTAAAAGAAAAATATCCAAATGCACATCTACAAGCAAATCCGAACACTGGTATTTTATATTACGAAGATAATGAAGCAAAATCTGAATTTGAAACAGAACAATCATATGAGATTGTCGACTCTAAAGGTGATTTAAGTGAAGATCATCCAACATACGCAGTACACATTCCTGCATATGGTTTAGGTAAATCGACGATCATTTCACACTTAAGTGATTTTAGATCTGAGTTAGACAACGTAAAAGGTGTTAAATCTTATCGTATCGCACGTAAGCTCGATCAAGATAGCTATTTAGTTATTGTCACATTTACAAGTATCGATGCATACCACGACTTTAAAGAGACAGACACATTTAAGAATTACTTAACACAAGACGTGCTTAAAAAATTCCAAAACGAAGAAAGTATGTTCCAAGACTTTGCAACGTCACAACTCTACTTTACTGTTAAAGAAGTAGAACAAGACGAAGAAGACGAATTTTAAACATAAAAACGCGCGCTGAGATTAATCACTCAGTGCGCGTTCTTTTATTTTTCACCAACTATTTTAATATATGTTCGTGATGTAATCATATACATAACGATATATACAACCATCATAGCAACAATTACACTAGCATAGCTCGTAACAAATAATGATATATCGTTAATTCCAAGTAACCCGAGGACTTTATACACTATTTTCGACGCAAACAATGTATGAATCACTGCGGTTATAATAGGTAGCCCAAAAATTACAAGTATTTGTCTACGAATTGTCAATTTAATGAGTGAAAATGATAACCCAAGTTTTTGCATAATTTGATAGTTATCTTTATCCGCATAACCTTCAGAAATTTGTTTGTAATACATAATTAAAAACAGACCTGCAAGTAATGTAATTGATACAACTACTCCGATAAAAACGAGACCACCGTTTAAATAGTATATCATTTTTTTAATTTCTTCTTTACTATCAATCGGCAGACCAGTAGTCTCTTTATACGATTGAACAGTTTCATCTAGTCTATCTTTTGCTTCATGATTTTTTGCATTAAATACAATCGCTTTTACTTCTGCCATTTCACCATTTTCTTCATTATAGAATGCCTGAAACTCTTTATATAATTCCTCATTCGGTACGACCACATATAATGCATCAATTCCAATTCGTGACTGAATTAAATTATCATCCACAAACCTAACATTTAACGCATTATTATTTAAAAAGTTAAGTTTAGAATCCTCATTATAACGTTTCATATTACTACTGACTAAAATTTCATTGTCATCTAAAGTTAAATTTGTATCATGATATTCATTATGACTGTCGACTGTTTGTAGAAACATATACATCATAGTTGTTTTAGTTGGATTTTTTAAATGTTTAAAGTTTTCAATAACACCATCACGATCTATAACTGGTAACTCTATAAACTTTCTCATTTTTAAAGACTCTACATCGTCATTCAGTTTCAAATTATCATATAACTCTTGCATTTCAGGAAACTCGTTTTCATCGTTTACAGAAAGACTTATTTCATAATCGTATTTTTGAATATGTTCAATTTGTGTTTGAATTCCACGGTAAGTCGTCAAACTTAGTCCGAGGGTAACGATTAATAATGTTAAGATCATTGTAATACTTGCTAATCCAACAACATGTGATTTTAAACGTGAATTAAGTCCTGATATTGTAAAGAAATGTTTCTTTTTATAATACATTTCACTGCTCTTTAATATGTTTAAAGCGATAAACGTCACGGACATGAATATAAAATACGTACCAATTAGGACAAATACTGCGGCGATTAGAATGATAAATATCGACTCTATGACACCGGTTGTTGTTAATGCTAAGTAATATCCATATGCAAGTGATGATGTTCCAAGTATAGATAGGATTGTGATCACTAATTTTGAAGTTTTCTTTTCTCCTGCTTTATCTGTCTTCATCAACTGAATAGGACTTTGTCTAGTAATATGAATGTTACTAATAATAAATAACATTACGAAGATAAAGAAAATAAATACAGTTAAAATAATACTCACTTCAATACTAAAAGGATAATCCATAATAGATACGCCTGTATTTTGAACAAGTTTATTTAAAGTTAAAAATATTAAATTTCCAAATAGATAACCTAAAACAATACTTAAAAATGACACTATAATAAATTCTACAACTAATTCATAGAAAATGATTAATCGGATATGTTTCTTTTCCATACCGAGTACCATATTAATTGCAAATTCTTTTTTCCGACGTTTAATCACAAAATTATAAGCGTAAATCACGAATATTAAAACGAGCATACCGACAAGAACATTGGCATAAATCATTATTTCAATAAGATCGCTACTGCGTTCGTTTAAGTAATCATTAAAAATTAAAGATAAAAATATATACTCCAGTCCAAACATTACAGATACTGCAATGACAAACGGTATAATAATTTCTCTTAATGCTTTAAAATTTCTAACAACGAGTTTACTAATGAGTTTAAATGTCATCTTACTCACCACTTTCGCTTAGCATTGTAAGGCTTTCTGATATTCTCTTTTGAAACTCTTGGTTTGAATTGTCACCTTTATAAATTTCATGATAGACTTTACCATCTTTTATGAATAATACGCGTTTTGCATAGGCAGCATCAGTTACTGAATGTGTGACAAGTAAAATAGTATGTTGATCTTCATTAACTTTTTGAAATAATTCCATTATTTCTTTTGATGTCTTCGAGTCTAATGCACCTGTAGGCTCATCAGCGAGTAATATTTTTGGATCAGTGATCAGTGCACGTGCGATTGCGACTCTTTGTTGTTGTCCCCCAGAAATCTCATATGGAAATTTATCGATATGAGACTCAATGTTTAGTGATTTCACGAGTGGCATTAATTTTTCTTTCATAGCACTCGGTTTCACATCAGACAATACGAGTGGCATTAAAATATTATCTTTATTAGTCATTGTATGAAGGACATTAAAATCTTGGAATACAAACCCAAGCTGATCACGACGGAACTGAGCAACATCTTTATTTTTTAATAATGATAAGTCTTGACCATCAATTAAAACTGTTCCATCTGTCGGTGTGTCGAATGTTGCAATTATATTTAATAAAGTAGATTTTCCAGAACCAGACTCTCCCATTATTGCAACAAACTCACCTTCTTGTATAGAAAAGTTCATTTGCTTTAATGCCGTCACCTTATTATTTCCACGACCAAATTCTTTTGATAAATTTTTAACTTCAAGTAACATATCTTCACCTCTTATTGATTTAGATCAAGTATAAAACACAAAAAAACCAAGTACATTTATATATTCTTACAAACATACTTGGTAATCTTACATTATTGTAAGGTTATTGATTTCTTAAATTTAATTTTAAAAGTCGTAAACTCATTTATCTTAGAGTCAACGGAAACATTTTGATTCAAACGATGTGCTATACTCTGAACAATGTATAGGCCAACACCACTAGATTTTTCATCGAACATACCATTGAATCCTGAATATCCTTTATCAAATATTTTAGGTAAATCCGACTCTGAAATTCCAATACCTGTATCTCTAATTACGAGTTCTTCTGTTCAATCATCAAAATAAATATATATATCTTTACCCTTTGCATATTTTAGTGCATTATTTAGAATTTGTTCTATCATAATTGCCGTCCACTTGGGATCTGTCAGAACAACTGCTTCAATTTTATCATAATGTAATTTCGTACCATTATGTATAAAAATAATGGCGTACCTTTTAATCACTTGCTGAATAATTGAATCTAAATCTGTTTCTTTAAATGACATGTCTGTTGAATCATTCATGATTTTTAAATAATTTAATGCTAGATTCGTATAGTTATCAATTTGAAAGATTTCTTGTTTCAGTCGATCATTTTGATTATCATCTTTTCGTTCAAGCAAAAGCTTTGAAGCAGTAATTGGTATTTTGATTTGGTGAACCCATAACAGAAAATAGGATTCGAGTTCTTCTCGGTAATTATATTCTTTATTTTTTTGTTGCTGAATTTGGGTTTTTAGTCTCTCTATCTGTTCAGATTTATTTTCTTCATCTATAAAAGTGAAAAATTGAGTGATAAAGTAAATCACATATACTGTAAATATAATCGCAATGCTTAGTACATATGCTCGAAATGTAAAATCAAACAGATAGAATACAATTAAAAATAATAGTGATATAAAAGCAATGATAATTACTTCGTTTTTCTTACTTGATAGATATCGCTTCATTTATACATCCTTTAATCGATAGCCATAATTCTTTTTAGTTTCAATCGAACCGTCTAGTCCAATTTTTTTCAGTTTCTTTCTAAGCCGAGCTATGTTAACTGCAAGGGTATTATCATCTATAAAATGTGAAGATTCCCAGCATCTTTCTATGAGAGTATTTCGACTCACAAAATGAGTAAAGTTTTGAAGTAATAACTGTATAATTAAATATTCAGTATGTGTACATTCTATCGATTGATCTCGATATGTAAACGTCATCGTATCGAGCGAAAGACTATACTCACCCTTATTTAGTACATTTAAATCCTTTTTGAATTCATATGTTCGTCTGAGTAGCGCTTGAATTTTACTTATGGCAACATTCATATTAAATGGCTTTTCTATAAAATCATCTCCACCCATTTGCATCGCCATAACTTGATCCATACTTTCATGTCTAGAGCTTATAAATACTATAGGAACCGTTGAAAATTTACGAATCTCTTGACACCAATAATAGCCATTATAAGAAGGTAAATTGATGTCAAGAAGTATAATATGAGGTTCCTCGTCTTTTACTTGCTGATCAATTGTGTTGAACTCTTCAGCAATCGTAACCGTAAAATCCCATTTTTCTAATTCAATTTTAAAACTCTCTCTGATTGTCACATCATCTTCTATAATAAATATTTTCATTAAATACCTCAATTTCAATTAGATAACTCGGTAGAATAATAGATGCATGCCAGAAGCTTAATCACTGGTCAATTAATCACTCAGTGCGCGTTCTTTTTTATATACGTTTTTAGATAATAGTTGATTTAATACGTAACCAAAGATTGGGAAGATTAGGCCGATATAAAACTCTTTATTGTGCATGATGACAAATATAATCACAAATATGATCGATATGATAAAAATTACTTTATGTGAGTAGCGTATATAAGATTTTTGGATATTACTACGTCGTACTGGCCATATTTTCGGCCATAGTAAATACGCTTGTGACTGGTAAATTTGTGTGAGCTGTAAAATGATAATGTATAGTACAAACAATGAAAATATAACAGTCACATATATGTTTGACATCCAGACGATGAAAATTGTAAATAAAAGCATTAACCTTAAAATAATCATCGGCAAATCAAAGTCTCTTAAAAAGCTACGATGAAACATATAATCATACATATGATTTTGATCGAAATGCTTTACGTTTTGTTTTCTCATGAATACGTCTAAATATTTGCGACGCTTGAATTTTTTATCTGCATTTTTTACGTTCGCAAACATCGAAATAATCGTATTAAAACGGTTAATTTCATGTGTTTCGTAATCTACTAATCTCGTCCAATTCACTTTTAAGATTCGTTTTTTTCGAGTAATAAGTAAAACGATACTTAATACGAGCGGGATTAGTGCGACAAAGTATATGTTAACTAACGTTAAATATAATAATATCGCGTTAAAAACGATTAAAACATACATAACAAGTTGAGTGTTCAGTAACGTGTGAATCGTTTCAACTTTTATTTTAAACGTTAAATATACTGTCACGATTACTGCGACTGAAAATATCGCAAATTCAATTAGCGTATGGTTAATTAAAACGAGCATAAACGTTAATATCACCATAACGACTGGGAATATATAACTGAGCGCTAACGAGTATCGCTCTGCTTCTTTAAAATATCCATTTAATTCATCTTCTACAGGTACTAAAAAGATAAGGTCCGCTTCTTTTAACAAACTGCGATACGTCGGTGTAATCGATAACGCTACGAGTACAGCGACTAACATATCGACGTATATATTGTTATGTAGCACGTCACGTAACTCAAATAACGAATAGAAAAACGCACCGAGCGCGATCGTTAAAAAGATTAAAAAGTGACTGTTAAAAATAAACTTCATATAATACATACGTTTAGATATGTCTTTATCCATCCGTGTTTTAAATAAATCAGTCCACATTGCTGTCACCTGTTAAATGTAAATAAATATCATCTAACGTACCATTAATGCCTGTCTCTTCTCTTAGAGAATCGATCGTACCGTCTGCGATTTTTTTACCGTGATGAATAATAATATATCTATCACAATATCTTTCAGCAGTAGCTAAAATGTGCGTACTCATTAAAATCGATTTACCTTTATTTCGCATAGATATCATCAACTCAATTAAACCTTCGATACCTAACGGGTCGAGTCCTAGAAACGGTTCGTCTATTATAAACAATTCAGGTTCAACAACGAATGCACAAATTAGCATCACTTTTTGTTTCATCCCTTTAGAAAAATGTGCCGGAAACTTATCGAGTTCATTTTCTAAACGAAACAGTTTGAGTAGTGGCTTTGCTCTTGTCATCGCCTCGTCTTCAATTAAACCGTATGCCATTGCTGTCATATGAATGTGCTCTCTTAGCGTCAATTCTTCATATAAAATTGGTGTCTCAGGAATATACGTTAAATGTTTACGCATATTTTCGTCTCGGATATTTTTATCTAATACTTTTATCTCTCCACTATGTGGGGATAAAAGTCCTAATATATGTTTAATTGTCGTACTTTTACCAGCACCATTTAAACCGATTAAGCCGACAATCTCCCCTTCTTTTAAAGAAAAAGATATATCGTGAATAATTGGTGTTTTACCGTAACCACCAGTAACGTTTTGTAATTCTAAAATGTTCATATTGAAACTCGCTTTCAATTTGTTATTCGTGTATATAAGTATATAATAATCTTAAGTAAACTATATCATAACTTATTATGGAGGGAACACTAATGAGTGAGAACAAAACAGTATTTGAAATGATCATCGACCGAGATATCGATGCAAACATTATTTATGAAGATGATAAATTCATCGCATTTTTAGATGCGTTTCCTGTCGTTAAAGGTCATACGCTCGTCGTTCCAAAAAAACGTATCGAAAACATTTTTGATTTAGACGACGAAACAGCAAACGATTATATGAAAGTCATTCGTAACGTATCAAAAGCAGTACATGATACGTTTAACCCTGAAGGTTTAAATGTCATACAAAACAACGGTGAATTTGCTGGACAATCTGTATTCCACATTCACTTCCACATTTTACCGAGATATAAAGACGAACATGACGGTTTTGGTTACAAATGGGAAGACATTGAGTTTACAAAAGAAGAACGTGAACAGTTCGCTGAAGCAATTAAATCTAAACTCGATGCATAATAAACATTCGTTTCGGGTAAGAAATATGTATGATACGTAAGGAAGTGACATAAATGGGTATTAGAAATTTTGCAGTTGGTTTTGTCGTTGGTGTTGTAGGTGGCGTTTCTTTATCAGTACTAAATGCGCCTCAATCAGGACGTGAACTCACAGCTTCTTTAAAATCTAATTCTGGAACAGTGAGTGCGTCAGCAAGCCAAGTTAAAGAAGAAATTAATAACATTAAACAATCTGTACTTCGTGCAAAGCATGAAGCGTCTAACATTAAAGAACTAACTGACGAAGTGAAAGACTTAGTCGATAACTTTAAATCAGATATTGAACCAAATATCGATCATTTAAAAGACGACGTCGCAACACTTCAAAACACAGCGGAAGACCTTCAGCACGCTTTCGATAAACCAAATAACAAATAATATGGGCGGTGATGTATTAAATGCATCACCGCTTATGTTATGTTATATTAGTGAAAGCTAAAATTTAAAGGAGTTTTAAAAGATGAAAAAACTACTCACAACAACAACGTTATCTGCAGCACTCATTTTATCTGCATGTGCAAATGATGACAATAACGCATCAAAAAGCGATAACAAAGAAACAAAATTTGGTGAAACACTCGTAAAGAGTGACGCCGGAAACGTGACAGTGGACGACGTTTTAAATTCATTCGGTATGGAAGAAGTCGCATCACAAACGTTTGAACTCGCATTAAACAAAATAATCGAAGATAAATATAAAGATGAAGTTGATATCGATAAAATTAAAGCAGATGTCGACAAAGAGATTGAAGGTTATGGTGGCGAAGATCAGTTCAAACAACTACTCGCTCAAAGCCAACCCGGTTTAACGGTTGAAGGTTATAAGCAAAATAAAATCGCAAACATTCTACACAACAAATTCTTTAGTGAAAAGCTAGAAATTTCTGATGAAGATGCGATTAACGGTGCATATGACGCACAACAT
Organism: Nosocomiicoccus massiliensis; assembly: GCF_002871345.2. NCBI lineage: Bacteria > Bacillati > Bacillota > Bacilli > Caryophanales > Staphylococcaceae > Nosocomiicoccus > Nosocomiicoccus massiliensis. Next base: position 663,868 of record NZ_CP136964.1, read on the forward strand.
ATTTTAATTAAAGTCGATGAAGAAGCTGAAGACGGTAAAACGGACGAAGAAGCTAAAAAAGAAGCAGAAGACCTTCTAAAAAAAGTTAACGATGGTGAAGACTTCAGTAAGCTTGCGAAAGAACATTCTGACGACACTGGTAGTGCGGAGAACGACGGTAAATTAGGTATCGTTACAAAAGGTCAAATGGTTCCTGAGTTTGAGGAAGCACTATTCAAATTAAAACCAGGCGAAGTATCTGACGTTGTAAAAACACAGTTCGGTTACCATATCATTAAGCGTCTCGACAAAAAAGCAGAAGATATGTCAGAATCTGAAATTGCAGATGCAAAATCTAAATTGATTAACGAAAAAATCCAAGAAAATCCAAACAAAATTATGGACTTCTACAAAGAATTACTCGATGAGTACAACGTAAAATTTGAAAACAAAGATATTAAAGAACAAGTCGATAAAATGATGTCACCGATTGACATTCAAGAAAAATAACAAAAACAGGCTCTATTTTTAAAAATAGAGCCTGTTTTTTAAACCAATATTTTACTCATCAACACTTCTGTATAGCATTCTACCTTCTAACGGGAAAACGCGCTGTGTAAATGTGCCCGGTTCTACAGATTGAATGTGCTTGTCCATCATTAAAATTCTCGCATCGATATTGTCAATCATATGCAGAATTTCTGCTTCTTTAATCATCGGTGTTTTTGGAGAACCGTACTCTAATTTACCGTGATGTGCGAGTATTAAATGTTTTAGTAACAATATATCTTCGCCTTCAATGTTCAGTTCGTCTGCAATTTTTGTAATCTCTTCTGTCGCAATAACGATATGTCCAATTAAATTTCCTTCAACTGTATATGTCGTATTTACCGCACCAGATAATTCTTTGACTTTACCGATATCATGTAAAATGATTCCAGCATATAACAGATTTCTATCGAGCGTTTCGTAGATGTCACATAACGACTCCCCAACTCTTAACATCGTATAAACGTGATATGCTAAGCCAGATACGAAGTCGTGATGGTTTGTCATCGCTGCTGGAAACGTTGAGAATTCTTTACGATATTTCGTGAGTAATCCACGTGTAATGCGCTGAAGATTCGCGCTCGTAATTTTTAATGCGTAATCCATAATTTTGTCGAACAGATCATCACCGTCGATCGGTGCTTCTTTTAAAAAGTTATGGATTGAAACGTTATCGTTTTCGTTTGCCGTACGAATTTCTAAAATTTTCATTTGATTATTCCCACGGTAGTTAATAACTTCTCCTCTAACTTTTACCATATCTGCTTCTTTTAACTCTTTAATTTGTTCAGGTGTAACAGTCCATAATTTTGAATCGAGCTCACCTGTTTTGTCTGCTAGAATCAGTGTCATATATGGCTTACCCTGTTGCGTGACACCATCTTGTGCGCGTTTTACTAAGTAAAACGATTCAACACTATCTCCAGGTTGTAAAGCAGAAATTTTACTCATCGGTTGTTACCTCCTATTTTTACTATCTTGTAAAACGATTGTATTTGTCGATGGAATGCTCTTTTCTAAATTACATGTAAAGAATAACACTTGATGTTCTTCTGATTGCTTTTTAAAGTAATCTAAAATTGTTCTTGTACGTGTCTGGTCAAAGTGTACAAATGCATCATCGATAATAATCGGTAAATTATAATAGTTTTTAAGTGCTTTTATTAAGCTAATGCGTAACGCGATATATAATAGTTCTTTTGTCGACTGTGAGATTTCAGAAGGATCAAAAATTTGACCGTTACTATGCTTCACTTTAATGATGTTGTCTTCATACATCACATCGATATAGCGTTCTTTTGTAATATATTCAAAGATTTTTCTCGCTTCTTCAACGACGATTGGAAGACGCTTGTCTTTGATCGCTTTAATGTGTGCTTCGATTAACGTCTTAATATACATCAGTGACATATAATCGACAGCGCTCGTTTCTATACTATTCTTTTCAAGTTCGTATTGATGACGGAGTACTGAAAGTTGTCCGTTTTTTTCAAGATGTTTAATGTCTTGTTCGATTTTTGCAAGCATAGTTGTCTCTTCGTCGATGTCATTTTCATAGTTTTCGATCATCGTATTAAGCGCTGTTTCTTCGTCTCTTAAATCAGCTGTGTTGAATTCAGATAATTGCTGTCTTCTTTCTAAATCGAAGTTTTCTTCTGTTAACTTGTTATTGAGCTCTTTGAATCGTGCTTCATTCTCTTTAAATTCTGTAAACATTCGGCCGTAGTAATAATATTCGTCCTCATCATCTGCTCCGACATAATTAAAGAGTTCCTTCATTTCTTTTTCTGCAACGTAATTACGATTATCAATGACGTCGATTTCGTTTTCAAATAAGTTAATTTGCTCTCTTAAGTTATGATATGTCGATTTATCTTTTAATAGCTTTTCGAGCAGCTTATTCGTTTCAAAGAAAATTGAATTAATGTGGAAATCGATACCGTATTTTGAAACTTCTTCTCTAACTGAATTACTAAATTGCGTAATATTACTATCAATTGCTTCGATGCGTGTATTCAGCTCATCGATGTTACGTCTCATTTGTTTGATATTACGAATCGTATATATCGTATCGACGATTTGAGCATTTTCTAATTCATCGCTAACGTATAATTTCTCTTTAACACGAGCAAGATCTCGTTTTAACTGGTCATTTGTACTATCTAAAATCGAACGTTTTTCTTCTAAACTTTCTAGTTTAATTTCATCTGATAACTTTTTATTCATATGACGATCGACTTCGTTCATCATCTCACGTGCATCATAATAATCGAAGTTTAAATCGTGCGCTTCTTTTTTCTCTTTAATTTGTTGTTTAAGCTTTTCAAGGTCTTGTTCGTATTCATCTTTTAAATGATCGTCTTCTTCTTCAGTTTTATTGAGTTTTAATAAGAGTAATGATAATAACCCAACGACGATAAATATAATACCGTATATATTTTGGTTACTTATAAAGATAAACGACAGACCAATTAGCATGAGTATGACACTCATCGAGATAATAACTGTGCCTTGAGTTTTATTACGTGCTTCTCGCTTTTTCTCTTCTTCAAAGTACTTATCTTCAATTAAATGATAGACGCGTTCTTTTTCTTTAAGCTCATGTTCTAAGTCTTGAACTTCAAGTTTTGCACGTATTCTTTGATTTGAAATTTGAGTGTCAGAGAAACTTTCTAGTTTTTTATCCGTCTCTTTAATTTCATCTTTTAACTGGGCGATTGAATTATTATAAAATTCGCTTTCCATTTCGATTTCATCGTGACGGGAGAGTAAACTTTGAACATTTTCTCTCACGATGTTTGAATCATCTACATCTAAATGCTCTTCTTGCCAACCGATATCGTTCATCGAGCGGTGAATTTTTTCTTCGATTGTTGCGACTTCACTTTGTAAACGTTCGAGTTCAAGCAGTTCATGTTTAATATTTGGCTCTTCTTTACTCAGTCTTTCTAAATAATTAAGTGTGTCTTCTTCTGGTAACACGACTCTATTCTCTTCTCGGATGAGTGCTTCGAGCTTTTCTTGACGGAGTAATTTATCTTTTTGACCCGTCGTTAAATGGTTTTTAAGCGCTTCATAACGCTCAATCCCTTTTTCTGGGAACAAGGCTGGTTCGACATCGATTTTATTTGCTAAACTTTGCCACTCTTTAATTTCAGGATGATACATAATTTCTTTCATCTTATTTTTGAGTTGCTGTTTAGTACTATTTACCGAGTGTCTTTTACGTTCGATACTTTCGATAATTTTATGCTTTTCACTCACGAGTGATTCATATGTCTCTTCATACGATTCAAGCTCTGCGATTTTTTCAGTCATATTGCTTATCGAATCAATTTTTACGTTAATATCTGGTTTTGTACCGTTACGTTTATATAGCTCGTCAAGCTTAGTGTTAATTGCGTTAAGCATGTCTTCATATTTATTAGAACCGAGTGCACCTGCACGCAGTAAATAATCTTGAAGGTCTTTTTCGGTTAAGTTTTTGTTAATATCTTGTAGACCGAGAACATCAAACGAGAATATCGAACGATACATTTCTTTATCGATATAATTTAATTTTCTTTTTAGCCAATTTTCGCTTCGTTCTGTACCGTCAGCCATCGTAATACGTACGTCTCCAGCTGACTTATTACCTTTAATACGTTCAATAGTTACCGGTCCAACTTCATCGACAAACTGAACGATTAGTCGCCCACCATAGGCGTTACCAAGTCTCGGTTCACGTCTTGGTTCGCCTTCGTTTCGGCGCGGGAACCCAAATAAAATCGAGTGAATAAACGACATCATCGTCGATTTACCCGCTTCGTTTTCCCCAAACACTTGGACGAAATCATGTTCAATTTTAAAACTTTTATCGATGATTTTACCGTAACCGTATATATCTAATCCTTTAATTTTCATATTGTTACTTCCTCATGAGTAGTTTTAAACGTGCTTCACCAAGTTCTAGTAGCTTTTCTTTGTCGATATCTTCCATTGGTGGTAAAAATTTATTGACTTTCGGGTCCATATATAACGTGTTTAACGCTGTTTTATATAGATCATCGTCATCTTTAAATGAATTTTTTATATCCGTGAGTAGTGCGTTTTGATCGGCATTTTCTTGTTCGATATATAGTCGGTCAATCCACACAAAGTCTTCGACATCTCGTTCATCTTCTTGTAATAGAGATAGTATTTCGTAATAGTCGTTACCACTAATGTCTTCTTCTCCGTCATAATAGACCGTCAATTCGATTACACGACTACCTTCTTTACGGAGTTTGTTTTTATATTCCGTGACTGCACGATATAACTCATCACGGTAAATATTATTGACTTCAAGATCATAGCGTTCAAACTGAATATCTTCAACACTGACAAATGTACTATATAAATGAACGTGGTCTCCGGATACGATATAAAATCCTTTTTCTCCTGTTTCATTCATATGACGCCCTTGAATGTTACCTGCATAATTTATAAGCGGCATATCTGATAGTTCTTGACGCTGATGTATATGCCCAAGTGCCCAGTAATGATAGAGTTTCGAACGTAAGTCTTCTAAAGTAAATTCTGTATATCGTTTACTCTTCGTATTCGACTTAGAATACGTTCCGTGTAATATACCGATATGAATACCGTCGTTTCGATTATTTACTGGATAATGATCAATTTTATTTTCGTATGTTTCATCGTGTAAATAACTAAATCCGTGTAAAAAGATTTTCTCGTTATCTTTACTCATCAATTGATATGTTTCGATGTTTTCTTTAAATACATGAACCGTACTTGGCCAACTCGTCTTAACGTTATGATCAAGTGGGTCATGGTTACCGTGAATCATATACGTAAAGATTCCGTTATCTTCTAAACGTTGAAATTGTTCTTTTAAAAATATTTCTGATTTTAATGTTCTGTTTTTTTGGTCAAATACATCTCCAGCAATAATGATAAAATCGACTTTCTCTTTAATTGCATAGTCGATCATACGTTTCGTTGCGTTGTATGTACTTTCCATTAAACGATCAACAATGTGTGGCGGCAATTCACTTCTCGACTTAAAGGGGCTATCGAGATGTAAATCAGCGGCGTGGATAAATTTAACCATCGTTCACCTCACCTTTCTTTTCATACATTATACCAAAAAACGACAAAAGAGGCATGGGGTCTAACCCTTGCCTCTTGAGAGATTATATTCGTTTAAAAACCTATAATCAATCTACTATAATTTACTCATTCACTTTGTATAGTTCTTCGATTGGTTTCATAATGACGCGGTTTAAGTCTTGGATTAACATACTTAATTTTTGCTCCGCTTCCATTAATTGTTTAATGTTTTCATCTTCTTCTACTGATTGTGCTGTTTGCTGTGCACGCTCAATATCAGAATCTAACATTTCTTCCCCTTGCATTTGTTTTAATTGAAGTTCCATTTGAACTTCTCTAAATTCATCGAATAATTTTTTTGAATCTTCATTTTCATTTACCGCTTTATAAAAAGATTCTAATGCTTTAAATTCTTCAGATTGTCTCAATGCACTTTCAAGCGCATTTGCTTGATCATATACATTTACCATGGAATTCTCCTCTGTATTTAAAATTTCATATTGATTATAATATCATACGTCTAATATAAAATAAAATGATACGGTTACACTATTAACGGAACGAGAATACCTTGTAAAAATCCAACGATTCCTCCAAGTACATATCCGAGTAACATAATCATTTGGAGTTCTTTTCTCGCAACTTCAAACACTAAAAATTCGAGTGTTTTTATGTCAAAACTATCGATTTGACGTTTAATCACTTCAGCTAATTTTAAATGTTTTACGATACTTGGAATGTACTTTCCAAGATAATGCGTGATGTTGTCTCTTAAACGTAGTTTTCCTGAAGATTTAAACGTTTGAAACATCGTCTCATTTAACTGAGCGATTGGTCTATCGAGTAATTCTTCTAAATTCATTTTGCGTTTAAAAATTTCCGCTGCACTATGTGTCGCTTTTTCTTGATCAATTTTAGAGATATATTCGCTCGGAGATTTTTTTATAAATTTATCATACTCTCTTACGATGAATTCTCGTTCAATCGATTTCATGTCTTCATGACTTAATAGCTTCACTAACTCCCCTTGTACACGAGTTGCAAGGGAGTCTTTCGGTACGACATATTTTAACGCACGCTCGAGTTTACCTCTATTTTCGATAAAATCATCAATCATCGTATATATATCTTCGTAACCTTTATCGGATGTTAAATAAGTAATGATTTTTTCGTTAATCACAAGATGTAAATTATTGACTTCTTTGTCAATCGTCTCTTTTGCGTCATGCGGAATCAACGATTCAATTGACCTGTTCATAAGTTCGTCACTCGACGTTTTTATCTTCGAATCAATTTCTTGATATAAAAATGATAATATTTTCTCTTTTAAATTTGGAGATATTTTATTTAACACGTCACCGATTGACACGTTTTCTTCTTCAATCGTTTGAATTTGGCGATCGATGAATAAATCCATAAACTTTTGTGATTCTTTACTTTGTAGTTTTTCTACAAAAACTTCCGGTGTTAATAAATAGCCTGTAATTATATTTCCAAGCTTTTTAGATGCCTCATCTCTACGCATCGGAACAACACCAGGCGTAAGTGGGATGCGTTTCCCAAATATATGTTTTGCTTCATACGGATGAAATAACATTTTAATCGCTATCGTGTTCGTTATTCCACCGATTAACGCACCGACAATTGTCGTTATTATAATCGTCGTCACAGACATTCTTATACCTCCTTAAAAAAAGAACACCTAAGTGTAGGTGTTCGACATATTATTCTGAAGTTTTTTGTTTGAAGAATGTCACTGCTTGACGCTCTAGGTAAGACGCGTGTTCTGCCTGATTGTCAGCATTTACGACGCGGTAGAGATCGTTCATTTTGTTTTTCTCTAATCTCCATCCGTCTTTTTCTTCTAATTTCTCCCAATATAACATTTCTTTGTTATATTGTGGATAGTGAGCATTACCGCGAGATAATACTTGAGCAAGTTCTAGTGGGTCTCCACCGAAAGTACTTGTTAAAATGTCGCTATCTCTGAATAATGCACAAATTGAAACACATGTTGTCCAGTTTGGAACTATTCTTTCTTTTTCGATTTGTACGAGTGTCTTTTTAGAAAGACCGACTGTTTGACTCATTGAATCTTGAGTATAGCCAGCTTCTGTTCGTACTATTTTGAACTTCTCCTGAATGACCTTAGTAAAGGCTTTTTTGTCCATAACTAAAATTCTTCCCTTCATTTATACGTTAAACTATGTGTTAACGTGTGTTTTCCTCATTCGACTCGAGGATATTAACATCCCATTTAGCAGTCGCACCTTTTAGTTGAACAAAGTTTAAACCGATTTATAAATCTTAAAGTAAATCTTCGCAACGATGAATGAAACTGGTAGGATAATATTTAAAATGACATACAATATAATACTGTCAACGTTTGATGAGAATTCTATATACATGAATTTCATCGTAGAAACACATTTTAGTACATAATGTAGTGTAAATGCAATTAAAACGCATGTTATTCATATAATTTTCTAATGAATTTCAAATTAATACGTCTTTTTATTTTAGGAAGATTTTATAATCAACCTAGCCACTTAAAATAAAAAAAGCCATGTGAATTTCATGTTATATTGAATGTACCACCAACCAATATAAGGAGAATTCACATGACCCATGTAGATAATAACACAGAATCACGCAAATCTAAACACCTTACATACGGTGAAATGAAGAAAATTGAAGCGTATAAAGCACTTGATTTATCCAATCGAAAGATTGCGTCTTTGCTTGGACGTAGTCCACAAACCATCAATAATGCCATCAATACAGCGTCTGTCACGCAGAAAAGCCAACAGAAACAGAATGGCAAGACGTATACCTACTATAAAAAGGTCTACTCCGCAGAGCTGCATCATGACATTTATCTGCGAAATCGTGCGAACTGTGGCCGCCGTCCCAAATGGGTGGAAACGGAGCGATTCACTGAATGGGCGGATCGAAAAATGCTTGAAGACAAATGGTCTCCAGATACAGTGGTTAATAAAGCCATGGACCTGTTTGATCCGGCGATCATTCCAAGTACTTCAACCCTCTACAATTGGATCGACAGTGGCATCATGCGCACCAAGAATATCGACTTACTCGAAAAGGTTGGACGGAAACCGCGGTCTACCAAAGGTCGAGTGCGACGAAATGTAAAAGTTTTGGGTACCTCAATCGAAGAACGGCCAAAATCCGTAGAGAATCGCCAAGAATTTGGTCATTGGGAAATTGATACCGTCATTGGAAAAATTGATGCCGATGAACCTGTTCTATTGACGCTCGTAGAGCGAAAGACACGCTTTGAGAAAATTTTCAAAATTGCGGGTCAGAGAGCTGATGCGGTAGACCAAACTCTGCAGAGCTTTATACAGTCCTTAAAAGGATTGGACAGTCAGATTTTTAAAACAGTCACTTCGGATAACGGAAGTGAGTTCGCCAACCTATCCCATCTGTCTGAAGAAACCGATGTGTATTTTTGCCATCCTTTTGCTTCTTTTGAACGTGGAACGAGTGAGAATCAACATAAGATTATCCGGCGTTTCTTGCCGAAACATCAGTCTCTTAAAGAAGTAAGCGACCGCCAGGTCCAGCGGATTCAACAATGGATGAACGATTATCCAAGAAGAATTCTGGACTATAAAACACCCCACCAGGCTTTTGTGCAAGAGTTGAAGCAATTGGATTTAGAACTGGCTGCTTAATCTTTTGCTTGACCTGGGGCCCTTATGGGCATGACTTGCCCTGTGTGTTGTTTGAAGTTGAACGCAAACATCCACCACACATCCCGCTTTGCGGATATCTTGCCCATACCCACGTCAAGCAAAAGACTGTAAGAAAGCGTACAATATAACTTTGTGAAATTTACTGAAATAACTATTTTCAAGTGGCTAACTTAAACTTGAAATTTAAGTCTTTTTATTTTATAATTATGCCATTTTGTTTTCTGTTTGTTAATACCTATCGTGCTATTTTATTATATTCCTTTTTAGACGTAAAAGTAAAATAATACATATGTAATCTCAATTAAAAAGTGATAAAATTTATATCTAGATTATTTTTGTTCGAGGTGCTTAAATGCAAACGATTAAACAAAATATTAAAAAAGCACGCCACGGTGCAGTGCTTTCTATTTGTACATATATTTTTTTAACAGTCGTTAAAATTACCGTTGGTTTTTTCGATAAGTCCGATGCGTTAATCGCAGACGGATTAAATAACTTTACTGACGTGATTGGATCGACAGCGCTATTTATCGGTTTAACAATCGCTTTAATTCCAAGAGACGATAACCATACGTATGGTCACTTTCGTGCAGAGTTAATTGCAGCGTTAATTGCAAGTTTCATTATGTTTGCGGTCGGTATACAAGTCATTATACAAACGGTTATTAAATTTATTAATAACGACTTCGCTGAACCGAGTACGACATCGTTATATGTATCTCTGTTTTCAATGATTGTAATGATTATCGTCGCGGTCATTAACTATAAACTTGCAAATAAAGTCAACAGTGTCGCGTTAAAAGCTGCGAGTATCGATAACTTCCAAGACGGCATGGTATCTCTTGGTGCTGCGATTGGTATCATTGGAGTATTACTTGGTTTTAAAACACTGGATACAATTGCGAGTTTTTTAATCGGAGCGTTAATTATATACACTGCGATTATTATTTTTAAAGAAACCGCAACGACATTAACTGACGGATTTAATAGCAAAATATTGAATCAAATGAAGACACTCATCGAAGATGTCGACGGTGTCATAGACGTTGTAGATATTAAGGGTCGTTCTCACGGATTTATTTATTTTATCGATGTGACAGTCACTGTCAATCCACATTTAAACGTGATAGAAGGACATAAAATTACCGAACACATCGAACATGCTATGTCCGATGCATTCGGAGATACTGAAACAATCGTTCATATAGAACCTGCAGTTATAAATTAATAATGTGATGACGAATCGCATAGACGACAGCTTGTGTACGGTCAGACACTTCGAGTTTATTTAAAATATGACTCACATGTGTTTTGACCGTCTTTTCACTTACAAATAGCGTCTCCGCGATTTCTTTATTACTTTTACCAAGTACCATCTCTTTTAACACTTCTAATTCTCTAGTTGATAATACATTTTTTTGATGTGGTAATTGCCCTTTAGATAACATTAACTCCACATCAGGATGAATAACCTGATCTCCATTTGCAACTCTTCTTAATGATTCGATTAAATCATCCGCATCCATTTCTTTAATTAAATAGCCGTCTGCTTTTTTATTTAATGCAGGACGTACGTACTCTTCTGACGTGTAGCTCGTTAATATAACGACTTTTAATTTTGGAAAATCTCGCTTAACGATTTCTAATACTGCCATACCGTCCATTTCAGGCATGACTAAATCGAGTAATACTAAATCTATCATTTTATGATTGTCTTCTAAAAACTGAATTAACTTCGCACCACTATCGACATCTTTTACGACTTTTAAATCTTCTGTCGTACTAAGTAAAAACTTCATACCTTCACGCACGACTGCGTGATCGTCAGTAATTACAATATTCATAGTTATATCCCCTCTATTCAATCGGTATCGTAAAGCGAATCGTCGTACCATGCCCAAGACTAGATTTAACACTAAACAACCCACCGAGTCGTTCGACACGTGCTTTCATATTTTTTAGACCGTGTTGGCGCGTAACTTCTTTCATATCAAATCCGTCACCTTCATCTCTTACAACGACAGAAAACACACCTTCAGAAACGATAATTTTGACATCACTTTTATTAACATTCGAGTGCTTGCTCGTATTATTTAACGCTTCTTGGATGACACGAAACACTTCAATTTCACTGTTATCTGGTAACTGATAAAATCCATCGATATCAATCGATAATTCAATATGAATGAGCGCTGCATATTCTTTTAACGCGTCGACGAGCCCGTTTTCTAACCCAATTGGTTTTAGCTGCCAAATTAATGCTTTCATTTCATTCATTGCATATTTAGACGTCGACTCAATTTTTTGTAGCGTCGATTTCATCTCTTCTGACTCTGCAATTCTAACTCCAGCATTACTCATAATGTTAATTGAAAAAATCGTCTGACTAATCGAGTCATGAAGATCTCTTGCGAGGCGTTGACGTTCTTGAATACGTGCATTTTCTTTTTCAATCTTTGTCAGTTCAAGTCGCTTTAACGTTGAACCGATTTGAAACGCGACGGATTCTAGCAAATCTAACGTGTCCTTATCGTATGCTTTAACGTATTTAGAAGCGACGTTTAATATACCGAACGAATCCCCACTAGATATAAGCGGTACTGTCGCGTGATGTGTGATCCCTTCATTTTTAGAAGCATCTTCACGCATCAATTTTTCTAGTCTAGAACACGCGATTATATTCGTCGCATTTTTTAAATTATCATGGTTATACTGATTGACGCACCAACATTTACCGTTAAATAATTTCTCATAATCATTTTCCTTTAATCCAACTGGTAAATTATAATGCGCAGCGAGGTCGTGTTCTCCATTATTATCAATGAAAAAGATCCATCCTGTATTGAATTCGCTATTGTCGATCAGTAACTTCAGCGCCTCTTTTAACATCGTGTCTCGATTTGTCTCTTGATTTAAATACTCTGCAATCATTCGTAGTAATTCTATTTTACTTTTCACATGCATGCTCCTTGTAAAAAATTAGACACTTTATTTACTCTATACAATTCTCTTTATGTTAAAATAAAACTTAACGTACGTAACACATTGAGGTGATAGGTTGAATAAGAAATTTTTAATGCAACTCATTTTCTTAGTGTCACTCATCGCGACACTCGGGTCTTTATATTTTAGTGAAATTAGAAACTACATACCATGTGAGCTATGCTGGTATCAACGAATTTTAATGTACCCACTTACTATTATATCTTTAATCGCAATAATTAAAAACGACATAAAAGCGAACATTTATATATTATCGATGAGTGTATTCGGCTTTTTAATCGGCATTTACCACTATTCACTTCAAAAACTACCGGCTATACAAGACGGGTTGAATGCGTGTAGTGATAACTCTTGTACAGTGACATACGTAAACTATCTCGGATTTATAACAATTCCGTTCATGTCGCTTACAGCGTTCTTTATTATTATTATTTTATCAATACTCACTTTTAAAAAGGAGAAAAACTATGAACAATAAATTATTTTACGGTATTATCGCGGTTGTTATCATCGCTTTTGCTGCGGTATTTTTAGTATTACAGTCTGACAAAAACGACCTTGAAAAAGTCAGCGATAGTGGCTATTATCCATATACTGATAAAGAGGTCAAAGACCTCCAAGGTCCAACGATCGACAGATTAGACGATGAGAACTATCATTTCAATGAAACACCTGAAGTGACACAAGAAAAGATCGATTCTGAAGATGAATTATTCGTCTATTACTGGAGCCCAGTTTGTAAGTATTGTATCGAATCTACACCACTATTAATCGGTGCAAAAGAAAAAGAGGATTTCCCTCTCGTTCAACTTAACGTGTTAGAATATCCAGAATACCAGCAAACTGCAGGGATTACTGCAACACCAACACTCGTCTACTATAAAAACGGTAAAGAAGTGACGCGTGCAGAAGGCGGCGCACAATCGGCAGACAACTACGTAGAATGGATTAAAAGCGTTAGAAACCAATGATTTTTACCGTCACACAGCAAAACGAATCGCTAGAAAACATTTTAAAATCAATGCATATTCCTAAAAAAGAAATGCACTGGTTAAGAATGAGTAAAGAAATTACGATAAACGGCGAACAAAAACAATTAAGAGATTTAGTCAGTCAGGGAGATGTTGTTCATCTTCCTGATTTTTCACAAGATAGTAATTATATAAAAAGTAACGAGACAGTAAATGTCATGTACGAAGATGATTATTTAGCAGTCGTGTTAAAACCGCACAATAAAAAGACGCATCCGAACGACGACGAAACAAATACGTTAATGAACGACGCGGCGAATACAATTTCATCTGCATACTTAGAGCCCGTACACCGATTAGACTACGACACGAAAGGCCTTCTCATACTCGCTAAAAATAGCTACGTTAAAAAGATGTTAGACTATATGATCGAACACCATGAAATTATAAGAGAATATACAGCATATGTCTCTTCAATCGGTAGATTAAAAATCGGTAAAATAGAGTTACCAATCAAACAAGCGAAAAGTAGAAATCATCAAGAAGTGAATCGACGTGGAAAACACGCAGTAACAAACGTTATTTCAATCAGAGATAATAAAGTGACAGTTCAACTGGAAACAGGACGTACACATCAAATTCGCGTTCACTTGTCATATCTCGGCGCACCGATTATTGGAGATAAAATATACGGTGGCACTAACAATGATACACTACGACTCTACGCTTCACGTGTCCAGTTTAACCATCCCGTTACAGAAAAAATTATCAATGTAGAAATATAAAAAATGGTCAGTCTCATATGAGACTGACCTTTTCTATTTCAATTACGCATTCGGATGAATCATATCTTCTGGACGGATCCATTCGTCGAACTGTTCTTCTGTTACTAGACCAGTTTCTAATGCTGATTCTTTTAATGTAATACCTTTTTTATGTGCGTTTTTCGCAATAGTCGCTGCATTTTCATAACCGATATGTGGGTTTAATGCTGTGACTAACATGAGTGAACGATTTAATAACTCATCGATTACTTCCATGTTCGGTTCAATTCCAACTGCACAGTTGTTGTTGAACGTATCCATACCGTCGCCTAGAAGGTAAATAGATTGTAACGTGTTCATTAAAATTAATGGTTTATAAACGTTTAATTCAAAGTTACCTTGTGACGCACCAAATCCAACTGCTGCATCGTTACCAAATACTTGTGCTGCAACCATCGATAACATTTCAGCTTGCGTTGGGTTTACTTTACCTGGCATAATTGATGATCCTGGTTCGTTTTCAGGAATCGTAATTTCACCGATACCTGCACGTGGACCAGATGCTAACCAACGGATATCGTTAACGATTTTTAATACATCTCCGGCTAATGCTTTTAAAGCACCGTGGAAGTATACAACTTCATCGTACTGTGATAACGCGTGGAATTTGTTGTCAGATGAAACAAAATCATATCCTGTTTGCTCAGAGATTTGTTTTGCAACTCTATCACCGAACTCAGGGTGTGCGTTTAACCCTGTACCAACAGCAGTTCCACCGATTGCTAAGTTTGCGAGTTGTTTTTTAGATTCGTTGATCATTTCTAATGACTTATCTAAAGAATATCTCCAGCCACTCACTTCTTGACCAAGTGAAAGTGGTGTTGCATCTTGTAAGTGTGTACGACCGATTTTAATAATATCTTGGAACTTTTCTTCTTTTTCTTTAAACGTGTCGCGTAACTTTTGAAGTGCTGGAAGTAACGTCACTTCTGTTTCAGTCATTAACGCAACGTACATTGCTGTTGGGAACGTATCGTTTGAGCTTTGTGATTTGTTGACGTCATCGTTAGGATGAACAACCTCGTCACTACCCTTTTCTTTTAAATAATCGTTCGCAACGTGTGCAACGACTTCGTTCACGTTCATGTTACTTTGCGTACCGCTTCCGGTTTGCCATACGACTAACGGGAAGTGCTCGTCTAGTTCTCTAGCGATAATTTTGTCTGTCGCGTAAACAATTGCGTCTTTTTTCTCTTCAGATAATTTACCGAGTTCAGAGTTCACAATTGCAGCCGCGCGTTTAAGTTGTGCAAAAGCAACAATCACTTCAATCGGCATTTTTTCTTTACCAACTGGGAAGTTTTGACGACTTCTCTCAGTTTGTGCTGCCCAAAACTTATCTGCTGGAACTTTAATTTCACCAAACGTATCATGTTCTATTCTGTAAGACATTAAAAAAATCCTCCTGAATTTGTATTTACCATTAGTATAACTGAAATTACAGGAGGATTCACTTAAAATATATAGTTCATGATTACTTTTCCGGTTCGTCTTTACCGAGGTCTTTATCTTCTAAGTCCGCACCGTGGTTTGTATGGTCTATTGACGCTGTTTGGCCCTCGGAGATAGCTTCCATCTCTTCACCGAGTGCTTTTACGTCTTCTGTATTAAACGTCATCGTATTTTCGTCAGTGTATTCTTCATTACGTTTTTTATCCATCATTATCTCTCCTACGCAAACTTGTACGTGTAAAATTCGCGAATGTCTCTATCTAGTTTACTCGCCGCTTCAGCGTCTAAAATAACAGTTACCATACGATGATTTTTTACTTTACTTAACGGAGAATCTTTACTCATATCTGCGTCGTATAGTTTACGAACTGTTTCACTCGCACCGCTACCTGACGCATATATAAATAACTCTTTTGCTTTAAATAAGTCGTCGCTACTACCAGATTTAAATCCTTTAAATTCATGATCTAAATTTAATACCGCAACGTTTACTTTCTCTTTTTTGTCGAGATAACGATTTAAATCGTCATCTGATTTTACGTTACGAATTTGTTGCTCTGGAATATCGAGTGCGTTAAATTTCGCACCCCCATCACCATTTGCAAGTAATAATTTCACGTTTGCTAAATTGACTGGATGGTTATTTACTTCACCGATTAAATAATCATATGCGTTATCTAATGTATCGTTTAAATCAAGTACTAATGTAGAATCCGGATTTAATGAAATTTGTTTTCTTAATTGATCTGCTAAAAATAAATCCGCATCATGTTTTGTTTCATAAATTCTAAAGTTTAAAGCCATAATTGTCGTCTCCTATCAGAACAGTTATTAATAATAGATTACCCGAAAACAGCCATTTTAAACAATGTTTAATTGATATTTAAAATACGCTTTGTTTCACTGACAAAATAGTTTATAATGAGAGTAACTATTAAACGCACTGGGGGATATTATAGATGAAAGCAATTCTTATCTTTATGGTATGTGCAGCATTCCTAACTTCGATTCTTACAGCTGGTAAAGAAAACAAACCAGGATACGTCGATAACGGACCAGATGAAAAATAATAATGACATAACAAAACGCAAACTTCTAAAGTTTGCGTTTTTTCGTTTAATCTTTTAAAAATCCTTGTGCATTTAATACGTCTTTTATATCTTTACGGACTTGGTCCATTTTTGATAATTTCTTAACGACTTGCTCTGACCAGTTATCTTGTCGTTTATTTTCATCGCGAGTTTTATAATACTCTGTAATTGATTCATCGTAATCATTTAGAGACGCTTCGATTTGTTCAAATTCTGGATACGTATTTTCAAAGTAAACTGTGTCTTGTGGTAATCTTTCTTTAAAACTACCTTCGCTATTTTTATATCCAACTGCCATACCAATCACTGGGAACGTTCCTTCTGGTAGTTCTAAAATTTCAATCATTTTTTTCGTATTGTTACGAATCGAACCTAAATAACAAATCCCTAAGTCTAGAGACTCTGCTGCGACTGCTAAGTTCTGTGCTGCAAGCGCTGCGTCTACGACACCGATGAGTAAACTTTCAGTCGTATCAAAATGTATTTCATATCCTTTACGTTTTGCAAGCTCTAAATGACGATTATAGTCTGCGACAAAGATAAATAAATGACCATTATCTTTTACGTACGGTTGTGTACTAATTTCCATAATCGCTTGTTTTTTATCTTCATCTGTCACACCGATAATTGAATACGCTTGAACGTAGCTTGACGTCGAAGCTTGCTGTGCAGATTTCACTAGTGTTTCAATCACTTCTCTTTCAAGTGGTTGATCTTTAAAATCACGAATCGATCGGTGATTTTGTAATAATTGAATTGTCTCGTTCATGTTCATCCTCCTATATAAGTCCTTTAAAACCTTGTTGACGTAGCGCTTCGTAAAGCACCATCGCAACTGTATTTGAAAGATTTAAACTTCTAAAATCTTCGTGCATCGGAATACGCATTAAACGGTCTTTGTACTTTTCTTTAATATAGTCTGGAAGACCTTTCGTTTCTCTGCCGAAAATTAGATAGTGGTCTTCATCTGAATCAGAATAATCCTCTTCATGATAATAATTTTCTCCGAATTTAGAAATAAAGTAAAGTTTCCCGTCTGCTTCTTCTAAAAAGTCTTCGATACTCTCGTGATATGTAATATCGAGATCGTACCAGTAATCCATACCTGCACGCTTTAAATGTTTGTCAGTAATTTCAAACCCTAATGGTTTTATTAGATGCAACTTCGTTTTCGTCGCTGCACATGTACGTCCGATATTCCCTGTATTTTGTGGAATATCTGGTCGAAATAATACGATATGATTCATAATTTAACCCTCTTGTATACCTTTTAGCATTTCTTCTTTTACTGCTTCGTCTGTTTCTTTACTGTAGCGCTCGTGAATATAATCGAGTGCTCTATCGCCTAAAATTTGTCCAATCGCCCAGTACGCTGTCCCTTTAATGACAGGGCGTACGTCGTTTTCTGCGACGTCTTTTAACGTCGGGATCGCACTTTCTTCTTTAAAATGTGCGAGCGCGATAATTGCGTTACGCTGTAACGGATTTTTACCGCGCCATACACCTGCTAAGTGACCATACGTCTCTTTGAATTCTCTATTTGACACTTTTAAAAGACTCGTTAATTCCGGCTTTAAAATTTCTGGCTCTAGTATAATATCGTCTTGCTGGGTATTGATACCAACGTTTAACGGGCACACTTGCTGACACGTGTCACATCCGTAAATTCTATTACCGATGGACTTACGATACTCGTCTGGCACAAATGTTTTCGTCTGTGTTAAAAACGATATACACTTTTTAGAATCGAGTTGTCCGTTGCCAACGAGTGCTCCCGTTGGACAGCGGTCAATACAAATCGTACAGTCCCCACAAGTTCCAACGAGTGGTTTATCTGGCGGAAACGGAATGCTAATAAGCATTTCACCTAAGTACGTCCACGTGCCAAGTTTCGGATTGATTATAAATCCGTTTTTACCGACAAATCCGAGACCACTTCGTAGCGCAACTTCTCTATCAGATAAAACACCCGTATCGACCATAGACATCGTTTCAACACCGTCGACTCGTTCTTTTATAAACGCCTCTAACTTTTCGAGCCTCGTTCTAAGTAAATGATGGTAATCAAATCCCCAAGAAGACCTCGCGAATATACCACGACGTTCGCCTTTACGAGACTTCGGTGCGTCTTTTGGTAGACGATTCGGATACCCAACTGCAATCGCGATAATTGAACGCGCACTCGGGAGAGACAACTTCGGATTTACACGCTCTTCAATCGTCCCTTTTTCAAAACCAGATTCATAATTGTTTTCGTAGTACGAAATTAATTTATCTCTAAACTCATGAAACGGTTCTGCTGTCGTAAAACCAATTTCGTCAATGCCGATTGTATGTGCGTATTCTATTATTTCATCTTTTAACTTTTGATAGTCCATACGCCACCTCTTTAAATAGATTAAAAAAGAAGCCGAAGTTGGCTTCTTTTAATACTGCATTGCTTTTTTTATACGATCAGGAATGATGAGTACCTCTGACACCATGTCTTCCGGATGGAACGTGTGATCAATACAGTCTTCAAAAAAGTCGATATGTGTTTGATCAATCGGTGAAGTCGTTTCACTTTCTGCTGCTTCTTTATCTTGAATTGTATACCAGTAAAGATATTCTACATCGTTAAACGCTTCACGGAAAATCGTCTCGACATATACTTTTTCACCTTCGACGTTACGAATGACACCTTCCATATTTTCTTGGATGTATTTCAACCAGCGGTCTACTTTTTTAGACTTACCTGGCTTCACTCTAAATTTAGTTAATTCCACTTTATACATTTATTTCACCTCTTGCGATATGCAAATAAACATTCTAAAATGATACTCAATACATTATTAGATTATACACTTATTTTAGAATATCTCCACACCTATTATAAAGAAAGGATTGAGACAATTTATGCTTATTTTAGCATCTGGATCACCGAAACGGCAAGAGTTATTAAAACAAGTCGAATTAAACTTTTTAACTATTATCCCAAACGTTGACGAATCTTCTGTCACTGAAAGAGATCCACAGAAGAAAGCAATGGCTCTCGCAAGCTTAAAATCATACGCGATTGATAACGACGAAGACATTATTTTATCGTGTGACACACTCATACAGTTTAACGGTGAAATATTAGAAAAGCCGGCTGACCGAGCCGACGCACGCCACATGCTTAAAATGCTATCGGGCAAAACGCATACTGTTATTTCAGCAGCACTCCTGCGTAAAGGTGACACTGAAATACCAATCGTTAGAGAAACTGAAGTCGAGTTCTTCGAGTTAGACGATAAAGAAATCGAACACTACTTAAACACAGACGAACCATATGACAAAGCAGCAGCCTACGGTATCCAGGGACTCGGCGCGAAGTTTGTTAAGCGAATCTCCGGCGATTACAACGCTGTCGTTGGATTACCACTTGGAGATGTGTGTCGGGAACTGAGATTTTTTGAATAAGGAATAACACTTGCTAACTTCTATTCAGTTAACTAGGGGAAGAAGATTAGCAGGTGTTTTTCATCAATAAGCCACTATTCGTCAAGCTTTCGGGTAACTCTACACTATTACTTCATCAATAAGTCACTGTTCGTCAAGCTTTCGGGTAACTCTACACTATTACTTCATGAATAAGCCGCTATTCGTCAAGCTTTCGGGTAACTCTACACTATTACTTCATGAATAAGTTGCTATTCGTCAAGCTTTCGGGTAAATCTACACTATTACTTCATGAATAAGCCGCTATTCGTCAAGCTTTCGGGTAAATCTACACTATTACTTCATGAATAAGTCGCTATTCGTCAAGCTTTCGGGTAAATCTACACTATTACTTCACGAATAAGTGCTCTCTTATTAATTATTACTTCATATTATCCATTTCTAGTGACACTCCAGTAATTTCGGAACATACAAACATAAATTGTTGCGAAATTTTAAGAGGCACTATGTATTTCTTCTTTTAAAATTCCAATATCATTACAATTTTTTAATAATGAGTTGCAATTTTTAAGTAATTCACATGATTGTTTCGCAGAAATTTTAAAACAGTATATTTATAATCAAAACTTGTAATTAGCTTCTATAAAGAGTAGAAAAGTTTATAATTATATAGTGAATATTGTATATAGGAGGATTATATGAAGATAAAAAAATCGCTTGCTCATCGTCAGTTAATCGCTTTAAAAAAGAGGGGGCATTTGAATAGCCATGAGAATCAATATTTGAGATATCTGAATTTAGGATATGAAGGAGAAATCAGTTTTTCTAATAATTTTGATCGCATTATGTCCGAATTTTGTACAACTATTCATGACTTTAGATTTATAATCAACGGATCTGAACGACAAATTGACACGTTAGCAATATTTAATAATAAAATAGTACTTTTTGAAGTAAAAAACTATAACGGCAATTTAGTATTTCGAGACAATAATTTTTATACCTATAAAACAAATCGACTATTGAAGTCTCCAATACAACAAATTAACGATACTAGTGATAAATTTACTCAATTGCTGAAGCAATTAAATTATAGTATTCCTATTGAAAAATATGTGATTTTTCTTAACAATAACTTTCATCTTTTTAATGCGCCGATTGATGAAATGATTGTTACAAACGCGCAACTTCCAGCATTTCTTGAAAATTTGAAGAAAAACAATTTCCCACTAAAATCTCATGCCAATTCGATTAGACAACGTATATTAATGTGTTACAACGAAATAACTCGTCAATGCGATGTTAATTATACGTTCAACACTATAAATAAACGTATTTTTTGTAGATTGGATGGTGAGAAATTAGTCGAAAATGGTCATGAAAAATATATTTGCAAACAGTGCGGTAGTTTTTATCATCAAAAAGATATAATTATTGAAGTTATCCAGGATTTTCAGAGCTTATTTCCAGACGAAAAAGTGACTTATAAAAATATATATGACTTCACGGATGGTCGCATTTCGTATTATAAATTGAGAAAAATTATGAATCGCTATTACGAAAGAATTGGTACAAGTCGTATGGTCTATTTTGTGGATAAAGAAAATGATCACTAACAAATTAACGGTTACGTCTAGAATTGATAGTTCTTCTTTATGTTTCTGTGTAGCTCCTATTCACTTTTTCTTAATGAATGTGACGCTGTTCATCAAGGGTTCGGGTAACTCTACACTATTACTTCATGAATGCGACGCAGTTCATCAGGGGTTCGGGTAACTCTACACTATTTCTTAATGAATACGACGCAGTTCATCAAGGGTTCAGGTAACTCTACACTATTCCTTCATGAAAGCGACGCTGTTCATCAAGGGTTCGGGTAACTCTACACTATTCCTTAGCGAATGAGCCTTTATTCATTAAGTTACAGTGTAACTTCCCACAATTTCTTCACGAATAAACCTCTATTCGTCAAACATTCGAGTAACCATACACTATTATTTAATGAATAAAAACCCCCTCACACCATGTGAGGGGGCACTAACTTCTATTATCTAATTACAGCTTGTAGTAATCAACCGCGATTTGTGCGCCGATTTTTGCGTTGTTGTATACGAGGTTGATGTTAGCTTCTAAGCTTTTTCCGTCTGTTTTTTCAACGATTGCTTTTAATAAGTAAGGTGTTGCTTCTTTACCGCCGACACCGTCTTTTTCCATTTGTTCTACCGCTTCTTGGATCACACCGTTGATGTAGTCTTTGTCGAGTGCTTCATCTTCAGGAATTGGGTTTACGACGCTCGTACCACCTTCAAGTCCTAAATCGTGTTTTGCTTTAATAACTTTTGCGATATCTTCTGTCGTATCGAAGTGTGATGCGAGTTTAAGTCCGCTTTCTCTCGTGAAGAATGCTGGTAACTCTTCTGTTTGATATCCAATTACTGGTACACCTTTTGTTTCAAGGTATTCTAATGTTCTTGGTAAGTCTAAAATAGATTTCGCACCTGCAGAAATTACGACGACGTCTGTTTTACCAAGTTCGTCTAAGTCTGCTGATACGTCCATATGCTCTTCATATCCGCGGTGTACACCACCGATTCCACCTGTAACGAAGAATTTGATTCCTGCTAGGTTCGCACAAATCATTGTAGATGCTACAGTCGTCGCACCGAGTGTTTTCATTGCGATAACTTCTGCTAAGTCACGACGAGATACTTTAGTAACGTTACGTCCTTCTTTAGCAAGTAGTTCTAAATCGTCTTCAGTAAGTCCAACTTTAATACGGCCGTCCATAATTGCGATTGTCGCTGGTACTGCACCGTTTTCTCTAATGATTTCTTCAGTCTTTTTCGCCATCTCTACGTTTTGGGGATACGGCATTCCGTGAGAAATAATAGTCGACTCTAATGCAACCACTGGTTTATTATTTTCTAATGCTTCTTGTACTTCTTTTGTAAGATCAATTAAATGATTCATTCCTATAAGCCTCCAAATCTAATTTTAACTGCTTTTCTGTTAAATCTTGACGTACTGTAAAATCTGTTTCAATCGTTTTTGTTGAGTTGACCATACCAAGTTCAATACAGTCATCTATACTATACCCATTTAGCCAACCGTAAATCACTGCGCTAGAAAAACTATCGCCAGCTCCTGTTACGTCGACGACGCGGTTCGATTTTTTAATTGGGTAAATCTTTTCATAATCTTTAGACGCATACGCTAAAGATTTAGATCCGTTCGTTACGATGACGTTAGACACACCGCGTGCGTTCCAAAGCTTCGCACCTTCCATTAAATCTTCATCCGTCTGAATGACCATATTAAACTGCGCTTCGGTCTCATCGCGGTTTACAATCAACCAGTCCACTGGCTCTAAATAATCCGGCAGACGCTCCATTTTCGGTCCAGATACAGGAATAAATACGAGCTTAATATCGTGTTTTTCTGCATATGCCACTAAAAATTCAAGCGTTACTTTCGGAACGTTTAAATCCGCTACAATACATTTTGCACGCTTTAAAATATACGTCTGACGAATTAGTACTTCAGGTGTGAATTCATCGTAAATACTCATATCCGCAAAACCGTACTCCATTTCGCCTTCACGGTTTATTAATGCGGTATATGCGCCTGTATTTTTCCCTTCGATGATTTCAGTAAAATCTAAATTAATATACGCTTCAGAAGCTTCTTTTACCTTCAGCCACTCTGCGTCATCACCTCTTGTCGTAATGAGCGCCACATTTTGGCCTAAACGACCCAAGTTCTCAGCGATATTACGCACGACTCCACCGACAGAATGCGCAGAATCAATCGGATTCGACGTTCCATGAATCAACTTTTCATGAACAAAAAACTTCTTATCAATATTCGCTGCACCGACACAGACAATCGGGAACTCTTCATTTAAAACATAAGCTTGTCCCTGAATAAACTCTTTATGCACGAGATCTGCTATAATTCTCGATACACTCGAAGCAGTTAAACCAAGCTTTTTAGACAGCTCCGACTGAGAAATAAACGGGTTCTCTTTTATGAGATTTAATACTTCAGTCTCTCTTTGATCCAACAGCCTATCTCCTCTCAAACGATTTCTATCTATTATTATACAGCACATCAATCAAATTTTAGCAGTATAACTTTGTGAAAAATAACGCATTGCTACTGCTCACTTATTTTATCATGACGATATATATTTTTCTATTAATTTTTAAAGCAAATTTGACCCTTTCATTTTTGTATGATATATTTTGTCTAATCTAAATTTTCAGATTTTAAATACAATTTAATATTCAATGTAACAAGAGGCCGCGGTGCGCTAAGAGTAGAATTTTCGAAAGGAGCCATCGCCGAAACGATATGATCGTTGGGACTATTTCTGAATAAGAATAGTACTGTCACTATAAGACGCCCAATCTTATAGTGGTGAGCAGTTGCATTGAGGGCACCGAACTCATGAGTGCCATTTGTACTCATGAGTTTTTTATTTGTAAGGAGGATAATGATGAGATTATTTGGTACTTCAGAAGTAATTGATAACGAATTAGTAATTGGTGGCGTAGCAACTTCTACGCTAAAAGAAGAGTTCGGTACTCCACTTTACGTGTTTGATGAAGCAGGAATCGATGAAAAAATTAATATATTTAAAAATCATTTTAAATCAAGTATTTTTAACACAAATATTATATACGCTGGAAAAGCTTTCCTATGCAGTTATTTAGTTAAGCAATTAAAATCTCATCAACTGTCACTTGACGTTGTGAGTGGTGGTGAACTGTTCGTAGCGAAACATTCAGGATTTGATAGTAAAAATATTTACTTTCACGGTAACGCAAAAACCAATGAAGAACTCGAATTTGCAGTAAGAGAAAATGTCGGTACGATTGTTTTAGACAATTTAAGTGAAGCAACTATATTAAACAATATTTTAAGTAACTTAAATAAAACACAACGTGTCTTGTTAAGAGTCAACCCAACGATTGAAACAGATACACATAAATATATTCAAACGTCTAACGATGATTCTAAATTTGGATTGACATTTCAAGAAGCTTTACAGTTTTTGGAAGAACTTAATCATTTAAGTCATTTAGATTTTAAAGGGTTTCATTGTCATATCGGATCACAAATTTTTGACTCTAAATCTTATTTTACTGAAGCAAAACGTATGATTGAATTTTATAGCGACGTTCAAAAAGAGTTCAATTTAAAACTCGATGAATTAAACTTAGGTGGCGGATTTGGTGTTTACTACACTAAAGGTGATCAGCCGCTTCAACTCGAAAATTTTTTAAATGAATATATAGACGTACTCG
The DNA here is from genome assembly GCF_002871345.2 of Nosocomiicoccus massiliensis. Taxonomy (NCBI): domain Bacteria; kingdom Bacillati; phylum Bacillota; class Bacilli; order Caryophanales; family Staphylococcaceae; genus Nosocomiicoccus; species Nosocomiicoccus massiliensis. The sequence continues at coordinate 689,276 of NZ_CP136964.1, forward strand.
AAAATTATATCCGTGAATATGATATTGATGTTGAAACGATTTCTATTGAACCTGGTCGATCATTAATTAATGATTTTGGAACTACCTTATATAACGTCTCTCATATTAAGCCGTCAAGTCACATTGACTTTTTACTGATCGATGGTGGTATGAACGACAACTTACGTCCTTCTTTATACGAAGCAAAATACACTGCGGCAATCGCTAATAATATGACTGCTAATAAAATAACTAATTACCGAATTGCCGGTAAGTTATGTGAAAGTGGCGACGTCTTAATAGAAAATATTAAGTTACCAAAAGCTAACATTAAAGATACGTTAGCAGTACCATCAACTGGTGCGTATACAGAGTCGATGGCGTCAAACTACAACAAAATCCCGCGAGGCGCGGTCGTATTTGTTAAAGATGGTGACACGCATCTTGCGGTAAAAAGAGAAACTTACGAAGATTTAATAAGAAATGAGGTCTTTTAAAATGGAACGACTCGTCATGAAATTTGGAGGCTCGTCTTTAAAAGATTTAGAAAAGATTAAAAGTGCGAGTGACATCATACTAGAAAAAAGTAAAACAGAAGAAGTCGTTGTCGTCGTTTCAGCAATGGGAGACTCGACGAATGAGTTATTAGATATGGCACATGCATTGTCCACGACACCTTCTAAACGTGAACTCGATATGCTCGTTTCAACTGGAGAAAACAAAAGTGCTGCACTCCTCGCGATTCACTTAAATGAAGCCGGGCATAAAGCTGTCGCGTTAACTGGATTTCAAGCTGGATTTCAAAGCGACGGTGTTCACGGTAAAAATAAAATTACTGACGTTAATATCGAACGTATAGAAAATCATTTAAGACAAAATGAAATCGTCGTCGTGACTGGATTCCAAGGAATAAATCCTCTAGGAGATATTACAACGTTTGGTCGCGGAGGATCAGATACGTCAGCTGTTGCCCTCGCTGTAAAATTAAATGCGAAATGTGCAATTTATACGGATGTTTCCGGCATTTACTCTATTGACCCGAGAATTTATAGTGACGCAAAAAAGTTAAACGTCGTCACATACGAGGAACTCATGGAAATGGCGCATCTCGGCACAAAAGTCATTGAACCAAGAAGTGTTGAACTTGCGTATAAATTTAATGTCCCGATGGAAATTTTATTAAACGACGGTAAAACAAAAGGCACAAAAGTACTGGAGGCTTATGATATGGAAGATACAAAACTAACAAGTGTCTCAAAATTAGATGACGTTGTACTCGTTATTATTCACGATACAAAAGACGTCAATATTTCAAATATCTTTTTAGAACTCGCTAAAGAAAACGTCAACGTAGATATTATTAGTCATACACGGTTAAACGATAGAAAAGAAGTGACGTTTACGAGTGAAAAATCATCGATAGAAGATACGAAACGAGTGCTTACAGAGCTTAACCTAGATTATGAAATTAAAGATAACCTATCCAAAGTCTCAATCGTCGGTACTGCGATGCGTAGTCAAGTCGGTATCGCTGCACAAGTGTTTGAATTGTTCGTTAAAGAAGATATTTTCTTCTATGAAATTTCAACGTCAGAAATTAGTATTTCATATGTCGTCGATAGCAAAATCGCAGATGACGTCGTAATAAAACTCGGAAAGCATTTTGAACTTTAGGAGGAATAGTTATGAATATTGCAGTCGTTGGTGCAAGTGGCACAGTTGGACGAACAATTTTACAAGTGTTAGAAGAAAGAAATTTTAATGTCGATGAACTTTATCTATTTAGTTCTAAAAAATCCGCAGGAGAAACAATTACTTTTAATGGTAAAGATTATACGTTAGAAGAACTAGAAGAATCAGTATTTGATAGAGACATCGACGTACTATTCTTTGCTGCAGGTGGCGCGGTTTCAGAGAAATTTATCCCCCTTGCAAAAGAAAAAGGTATTGTTGCGATTGATAATAGTAGCGTGTACCGAATGGATGAAAACGTGCCGTTAATCGTCCCCGAAGTGAATAGAGATGATTTAAATGATGAAACACTCATTGCAAATCCGAACTGCTCAACAATTCAATCAGTCGTTGCGTTAAAGCCGCTTCAAAAATTTGGTATTAAACGCATCACATATACGACGTATCAAGCCGTATCAGGATCTGGTGTCGGTGGTATTGAGGACTTAAAAAACGGTACGACGAATACGTATCCGTATAACATTCAACAAAGTGTTTTACCACACATTGATGTATTTTTAGATAACGGCTATACAAAAGAAGAAATGAAAATGATTGAAGAAACGAAGAAAATTTTAAATGATGATCAGTTAAAAGTAACCGCAACAACGGTGCGTGTCCCTATTGAAAATGGTCACGCAGTCAATATCGACATCGAATTTGAACAAGATTTTGATATTAAAGATATTTATAAAGCACTAGAAGAAGCTGAAGGTGTTGTTATTAAAGACGATATTGAAAATTTAGTCTACCCGATTACTGAAGACGCAAATGGTACAGATGACGTATATGTCGGTAGAATCCGTAGAGACTATAGTACAGATAACGGTATTCATATGTTCGTCACTGCGGACAATATCCGTAAAGGTGCAGCGACAAATTCTGTTCAAATTGCAGAAATTTTAAATTAAGGAGAGATTAGTATGTTATTTAAAGGTTCAGGTGTAGCGATTGTTACACCATTTACAAATTCAGGTGACATTGATTTTGAAGCACTCGGTGAACTTATTGAATTTCAAATTAAAGAAGGAATCGATGCAATTATTTCAATCGGTACTACTGGTGAAGCAGCAACATTGTCTATTGATGAAAAACTTGAAATCATTAATTTTACAATCGACAAAGTAAATCGCCGTGTGCCGATTATTGTTGGAACAGGAAACAATAACACCAAAGACGCAGTCTCATTTAGTAAAGAAGTGTCAGAATTAGACATAGACGGCCTTCTCGTCGTCTCCCCTTTCTATAATAAAGGGACAGACACTGGTTTAATTGAACACTTTACTGAGATCGCAAACGTCAGCAAGGTCCCTGTAATGCTCTACTCAGTTCCAGGACGTACGGGTCATAATATTCCACTAAACGTTGTTGTTGAATTATCTAAACATAAAAATATTTGTGGTATTAAAGATGCATCCGGTGATTTATCGTATACGATGAATATTAGAAATAATACACCTGATGAATTTCAGATTATTTCAGGAAATGATGATCTAACTGTACCGATGCTAGCTGTCGGTGCTGAAGGAGTAATCTCAGTCGTTGCAAATGTCTTCCCGAAAGAAACGAGTGAGATGGTCCATAGTTTCTTAAACGGTGACTCTAAAAAATCAAAAGAGTTACAGTTAAAATTATTACCATTTATTGAAGCTGCGTTTTCTGAAGTCAGTCCAGTACCTATTAAATATGCGACTCACTTACTCGGGTTTGGTACACCAGAGTTAAGATTACCTCTGACAGTCGCTGAAGAAAACGTACAACAAAGCATCCGTCAAACACTAAAGAATTTAAATAGATTATAAGGGTGAAGTCTATGAATATACTAATTGCTGGAATTACCGGTCAAATGGGACAAGTATTAGTTAAAACAATTGAAGATTCAAATCATACAGTTGCTGCTGGTATCGGTCATAGTAATGAAGATCATATATACGATAATTTTAACGATGTGAAGGAAAATATCGATGTAATTATTGATTTTTCATCGCCTGATTTACTCTCTCCTCTACTTGATTATGCAACAACTAAAGAGATTCCAGTCGTTATTGCAACGACTGGAATTGACAGTATTGAAGAGATCAATAAAGCATCGAAAAAAATTCCTATCGTTTATGCTGGTAACTATAGTCTCGGTATTAACATATTAGAAAAACTTGCTGAAACAGTGTCACGAGCTTTACAAAATTTTGATATTGAAATTACTGAAACGCACCATAATAAAAAGAAAGATGCACCAAGTGGTACAGCTCACATGTTATTTGATGCGGTAAATAATGGTAGAGATGATACTTTATCGGCAAACTACGGTAGAGAGGGTATGGCAAAAAGAGAAAGTAATGAAGTCGGTATCCACGCCCTAAGAGGTGGTACAGTTGTCGGAACACATACTGTTAGTTTCTTCGGTGAAGATGAAGTATTAGAACTGACACATACCGCATATTCTAAACGAATATTTGCTGAGGGTAGTTTAAAAGCTGCAGAGTTTATCGTAACAAAAACTCAAGGATTATATGATGTAAACGACATTTTAGAGGTGAATTATAATGAGTAAAATTAATGTTGGTATCGTTGGATACGGGAATTTAGGTCAAGGTGTAGAGACGAGTCTTTCTTATAATGACGACTTTAATTTAGTCGGAGTGTTTACGCGTCGTGATCCAAAGTCTTTAAATACGAAAGCGTATCATGTTGACGATATATTAGACTTTAAAGAAAATATCGATGTTCTTATATTATGTGGTGGATCTAAAAATGACATCCCAGAAACGAGAGAATTTTACAGTACTCACTTCTCTACAGTCGATTGCTATGATAATCACCAAGATTTACTCAACCATTATAATATTTTAGATAAAATCACAAAGGACAATGAAAACGTATCGATTATTGGTACAGGTTGGGACCCTGGAGTGTTCTCTGTACAAAAACTATATAGCGAATCCTTTTTACCAAATGGTGAGTCATATACATTTTATGGTCCGGGTCTATCTCAAGGACATAGCGATGCAGTAAGACAAGTCAACGGTGTAAAATACGGTGCACAGTATACACTTCCAAATGATCACCTCGTCAAAGAAATCGAAGACGGTAAAGATGTCAATTATACAAAAGAATCTGCACATATTCGTGACGTATATATCGTGAGTGATAATTCTAGAAATGATGAAGATATTAAAAATGATATTATTAACATGCCAGACTACTTTAAAGGCTATGAAACAAACGTCTACTTCATCTCTGAAGATGAATTTAAAGAAAATCATCAAAACTTAAATCATGGTGGATATGTATTAAGACGTGGGTTTACGAACAACAATCAAGCAACCTATAAAATAGAATTAAACTTAGACAGTAACCCAGAATTTACAGCATCTGTCGCAGTTGCCTCTGCACGTGCGGCATATAGATTTTTAAAAGATAAAAACTTCGGTGCAAAATCATTATTCGACGTTCCACCAAGCTACTTATCGAGACTCACAACTGAAGAGATGATTCAGTCATTACTATAAGTCCTACATTATGTAGGGCTTTTTCTATACAAAAAAACACCACACATTGCTGTGTGGTGTAAACATCAATCAATAATTACTTATTCAATTATTTTTCTTCGTTTTCTTTACGTCTTCAAGTAGATACTAGTTGTATACTCCCGGCCGGGATCGAACCGGCACTCCTAAGAATCGGATTTTGAGTCCGACGCGTCTGCCTATTCCGCCACGGGAGCTTAATTTAAATAAAAAAAATAAGACTTAATATAGTCTTACCAAAAATATGGAGCGGAGAGCTGGATTTAAACCAACGACTTACTTCAGGAAGAAGTATGTTATAAACAACTTAACTATCTCCGCATATATAAAATTGAAAAAAGGCGCCTACCGGATTTGAACCGGTGGTAGAGGATTTGCAGTCCTCGGCCTTACCACTTGGCTAAGGCGCCAAACTACTGGGCTGAAAGGATTCGAACCTTTGCATGACGGAGCCAAAATCCGTTGCCTTACCGCTTGGCTACAGCCCAATATGGGGCGACTGATGGGATTCGAACCCACGCATGCCGGAGCCACAATCCAGTGCGTTAACCACTTCGCCACAATCGCCGTCGTACAGGGGTAGTAGGAATCGAACCCACATCAAAGGTTTTGGAGACCTCTATATTACCATTATACGATACCCCTATAAATGGAAGGGGGCAGATTCGAACTGCCGAACCCGAAGGAGCGGATTTACAGTCCGCCGCGTTTAGCCACTTCGCTACCCTTCCAAAATATGCCGGCCAGAGGACTTGAACCCCCAACCTACTGATTACAAGTCAGTTGCTCTACCAGTTGAGCTAGGCCGGCAAAATGGTGGTTCTGGACGGAATCGAACCGCCGACACTCTGATCTTCAGTCAGATGCTCTACCAACTGAGCTACAGAACCAAGTATTAAATTAAATGGCGGTCCCGACGGGAATCGAACCCGCGATCTCCTGCGTGACAGGCAGGCATGTTAACCGCTACACCACGGGACCATTAATTGATATAAAAAAATTGCGGGAAGTGGATTTGAACCACTGACCTCCGGGTTATGAGCCCGACGAGCTACCAACTGCTCCATCCCGCGATAATAAAAAGAAAACGGAGGAAGAGGGATTCGAACCCCCGCGAGCTGTTACGCCCCTGTCGGTTTTCAAGACCGATCCCTTCAGCCAGGCTTGGGTATTCCTCCATTATAATATTAAATTAAAATTCGATGGACCTTGCAGGACTCGAACCTGCGACCAAACGGTTATGAGCCGTTTGCTCTAACCAACTGAGCTAAAGGTCCACTTTAAGTGGCGGTGGAGGGGATCGAACCCCCGACCTTTCGGGTATGAACCGAACGCTCTAGCCAGCTGAGCTACACCGCCTGGTATACTCATCAAACTTATATATAAAACTAATGGTGGAGAGTAGCGGGATCGAACCGCTGACCTCCTGCGTGCAAAGCAGGCGCTCTCCCAGCTGAGCTAACCCCCCATTATATCGGGAATATAGGATTCGAACCTACGACTCCTTGGTCCCAAACCAAGTGCTCTACCAAGCTGAGCTAATTCCCGTCACTTTTATATACGCGCCCAAGAGGAGTCGAACCCCTAACCTTCTGATCCGTAGTCAGACGCTCTATCCAATTGAGCTATGGGCGCTTAAAAATGGTGCCGAGGACCGGAATCGAACCGGTACGGTAATCACTTACCGCAGGATTTTAAGTCCTGTGCGTCTGCCTGTTCCGCCACCCCGGCGCAACCATTTAATGGAGCGGAAGACGGGATTCGAACCCGCGACCCCCACCTTGGCAAGGTGGTGTTCTACCACTGAACTACTTCCGCGATATTTAATTTTTTATGGTGCGGGTAAAGGGAGTCGAACCCCCACGCCCGAAGGCGCTAGATCCTAAGTCTAGTGCGTCTGCCAATTCCGCCATACCCGCTTAAAGAGTGAGCCGTACAGGAATCGAACCTGTGACCCTCTGATTAAAAGTCAGATGCTCTACCGACTGAGCTAACGGCTCTAGATGGTGCCGGCCAGAGGACTTGAACCCCCAACCTACTGATTACAAGTCAGTTGCTCTACCAATTGAGCTAGGCCGGCATAAATGGTGGAGAATGGCGGGCTCGAACCACCGACCCCCTGCTTGTAAGGCAGGTGCTCTCCCAGCTGAGCTAATTCTCCGCACGTATTATTATTACATATTTCTTGTATGTATGCAATACTTTTTTTAAAATAAATGTTTGCCTAGCGACGTCCTACTCTAGCACGGGTCAACCGAACTACCATCGGCGCTGGAGAGCTTAACTTCTGTGTTCGGCATGGGAACAGGTGTGGCCTCTCCGCCATCGTCACTAGACATACACTCAAAACCAAATAGAAGCAATTCGTAGTTACACGCTTGAATCATATTGAATAAGTCATCGATGAATTAGTATTTGTCCGCTGAGTATGTCACCATACTTACACGCCAAACCTATCAACCAGATCGTCTCTCTGGCATCTATAGGGAAATCTCATCTTGAGGGGGGCTTCATACTTAGATGCTTTCAGTATTTATCCCGTCCATACGTAGCTACCCAGCTATGCCGTTGGCACGACAACTGGTACACCAGTGGTATGTCCATCCCGGTCCTCTCGTACTAAGGACAGCGCCTCTCAAATTTCCTACGCCCACGACGGATAGGGACCGAACTGTCTCACGACGTTCTGAACCCAGCTCGCGTACCGCTTTAATGGGCGAACAGCCCAACCCTTGGAACCGACTACAGCTCCAGGATGCGATGAGCCGACATCGAGGTGCCAAACCTCCCCGTCGATGTGAACTCTTGGGGGAGATAAGCCTGTTATCCCCGGGGTAGCTTTTATCCGTTGAGCGATGGCCCTTCCATGCGGAACCACCGGATCACTAAGTCCGTCTTTCGACCCTGCTCGACTTGTTGGTCTCACAGTCAAGCTCCCTTATACCTTTACACTCTTTGAATGATTTCCAACCATTCTGAGGGAACCTTTGAGCGCCTCCGTTACATTTTAGGAGGCGACCGCCCCAGTCAAACTGTCCACCTGACACTGTCTCCGTACCGGATCACGGTACCGGGTTAGAACCGCAAGTACACCAGGGTGGTATCCCACCAGCGTCTCCACATACACTGACGTGCATGCTTCTTAAACTCCCACCTATCCTGTACAGGTGTACTCGAGATTCAATATCAAGCTACAGTAAAGCTCCACGGGGTCTTTCCGTCCTGTCGCGGGTATCCAGCATCTTCACTGGAACTATGATTTCACCGAGCCTCTCGTTGAGACAGTGCCCAAATCGTTACGCCTTTCGTGCGGGTCAGAACTTACCTGACAAGGAATTTCGCTACCTTAGGACCGTTATAGTTACGGCCGCCGTTTACTGGGGCTTCGATTTGTACCTTCGCTTACGCTAAGCACGCCTCTTAACCTTCCAGCACCGGGCAGGCGTCAGCCCCTATACGTCACCTTTCGGTTTGGCAGAGACCTATGTTTTTGATAAACAGTCGCTTGGGCCTATTCACTGCGGCTCATTTTCATGAGCACCCCTTCTCCCGAAGTTACGGGGTCATTTTGCCGAGTTCCTTAACGAGAGTTCGCTCGCTCACCTTAGAATTCTCTTCCCAACTACCTGTGTCGGTTTGCGGTACGGGCAGTATAACACTCGCTAGCGGGTTTTCTTGGCAGTGTGAATATCGATCTTCGGGCTTCGCCCTCCGCATCATGACTTACCTTACACTCATACCGGATTTGCCTGGTATGACAGCTTGTCACTTGCACGCACTCTTCCAGTCGTGCGATTCGATTCTCCTCCTGCGTCACCACTTCACTCATTCATGTTACACCGGTACAGGAATTTCTACCTGTTGTCCATCGCCTACGCTGTTTGCCTCGGCTTAGGTCCCGACTTACCCAGAGCGGACGAGCCTTCCTCTGGAAACCTTAGTCGTTCGGTGGACGGGATTCTCACCCGTCTTGCGCTACTCACACCGGCATTCTCACTTCTATACGCTCCACTTTCCCTCTCGGTTTGGCTTCGCTGCATATAGAACGCTCTCCTACCATCCTTGCGGATCCACAGTTTCGGTAATATGTTTAGCCCCGGTACATTTTCGGCGCAGCGTCACTCGACTAGTGAGCTATTACGCACTCTTTAAATGATGGCTGCTTCTAAGCCAACATCCTAGTTGTCTGTGCAACGCCACATCCTTTTCCACTTAACATATATTTGGGGACCTTAACTGGTGGTCTGGGCTGTTTCCCTTTCGACAATGGACCTTATCACCCACTGTCTGACTCCCATACATCTCATCTATGGCATTCGGAGTTTGTCTGAACTCGGTAACCCGGGATGGGCCCCTTATCCAAACAGTGCTCTACCTCCACGATGATAATATGAGGCTATACCTAAATATATTTCGGAGAGAACCAGCTATCTCCAGGTTCGATTGGAATTTCACCCCTACCCACAACTCATCCGGTCATTTTTTAACATAAGTCGGTTCGGTCCTCCATCCAGTGTTACCTGGACTTCAACCTGGTCATGGGTAGATCACCTGGTTTCGGGTCTACACACACATACTACTCGCCCATTTCAGACTCGCTTTCGCTTCGGCTCCACATTCGCTGCTTAACCTTGCATGTATGCGTAACTCGCCGGTTCATTATACAAAAGGCACGCCATCACCCTTATAGGGCTCTGACTACTTGTAGGCACACGGTTTCAGGTTCTATTTCACTCCCCTCCCGGGGTGCTTTTCACCTTTCCCTCACGGTACTGGTTCACTATCGGTCACCAAGGAGTATTTAGCCTTAGGAGATGGTCCTCCCAGATTCCGACGGAATTCCTCGTGTTCCGCCGTACTCAGGATACTTCTAGCGTCCGCTCGCTTGTCGTGTACGGGACTGTTACCCTCTATGGTCATTCTTTCCATAATCTTCCACTAAACTTGCTTCTCGCATCTCGAAGTCCTACAACCCCAGTTTAAACTGGTTTGGGCTCTTCCCACTTCGCTCGCCGCTACTACGGGAATCGTGTTTACTTTCTCTTCCTCTGGGTACTAAGATGTTTCAGTTCCCCAGGTCTACCTCTACCATCACTACTTAATTCGTAATGGAGTGACATTAAAAATGCCGGGTTCCCCCATTCGGAAATCTTCGGATCACAGCTTACTTACAGCTCCCCAAAGCATATCGGTGTTTGTTCCGTCCTTCTTCGGCTCTTGGTGCCAAGGCATCCACCGTGCGCCCTTCACTACTTAATCGTAATGAATTTGTGAGAGAGTATCTCTACTCTATCGCGCGTGTATTTTTGAACTTTTTCGTTCTCGGTTTCTACGCTTGAAATCATATATTAATATATAATCTGTTGCTTCTATTTGGTTTTCAATGTACGTGTTTTATATAAATGGTGGAGAGTAGCGGGATCGAACCGCTGACCTCCTGCGTGCAAAGCAGGCGCTCTCCCAGCTGAGCTAACCCCCCACATATATAAAGTGGGCCTAGGTAGATTCGAACTACCGACCTCACGCTTATCAGGCGTGCGCTCTAACCAACTGAGCTATAGGCCCATATTTTATTGAATGTATTCTATATTAATGAATAGAGATACATTTTGTCAAGAGCAATATAACAATCACTCAAAACTGAATACAATATGTCAACTTTCCGTTCCATTTCCTTAGAAAGGAGGTGATCCAGCCGCACCTTCCGATACGGCTACCTTGTTACGACTTCACCCCAATCATCAGTCCCACCTTCGACGGCTCCCTCCTAATGGTTAGGCCACCGGCTTCAGGTGTTACCAACTTTCGTGGTGTGACGGGCGGTGTGTACAAGACCCGGGAACGTATTCACCGTGGCATTCTGATCCACGATTACTAGCGATTCCAGCTTCATGGAGTCGAGTTGCAGACTCCAATCCGAACTGAGAACAGTTTTATGGGATTCGCTTGACCTCACGGTTTCGCTGCCCTTTGTTCCTGCCCATTGTAGCACGTGTGTAGCCCAAATCATAAGGGGCATGATGATTTGACGTCATCCCCACCTTCCTCCGGTTTGTCACCGGCAGTCACTCTAAAGTGCCCAACTGAATGATGGCAACTAAAGTTAAGGGTTGCGCTCGTTGCGGGACTTAACCCAACATCTCACGACACGAGCTGACGACAACCATGCACCACCTGTCTCTCTGTCCCAAAGGGAAAATCATGTCTCCATGACGGTCAGAGGATGTCAAGATTTGGTAAGGTTCTTCGCGTTGCTTCGAATTAAACCACATGCTCCACCGCTTGTGCGGGTCCCCGTCAATTCCTTTGAGTTTCAGCCTTGCGGCCGTACTCCCCAGGCGGAGTGCTTAATGCGTTTGCTGCAGCACTAAGGGGCGGAAACCCCCTAACACTTAGCACTCATCGTTTACGGCGTGGACTACCAGGGTATCTAATCCTGTTTGATCCCCACGCTTTCGCACATCAGCGTCAGTTACAGACCAGAGAGCCGCCTTCGCCACTGGTGTTCCTCCATATCTCTGCGCATTTCACCGCTACACATGGAATTCCACTCTCCTCTTCTGCACTCAAGCGATACAGTTTCCAATGACCTTCCCCGGTTGAGCCGGGGGCTTTCACATCAGACTTATTTCGCCGCCTACGCGCGCTTTACGCCCAATAATTCCGGATAACGCTTGCCACCTACGTATTACCGCGGCTGCTGGCACGTAGTTAGCCGTGGCTTTCTGGTTAAGTACCGTCACACAGTAAGCAGTGACTCTTACTGTCGTTCTTCCTTAACAACAGTGCTTTACGATCCGAAGACCTTCTTCGCACACGCGGCGTTGCTCCGTCAGGCTTTCGCCCATTGCGGAAGATTCCCTACTGCTGCCTCCCGTAGGAGTCTGGACCGTGTCTCAGTTCCAGTGTGGCCGATCACCCTCTCAGGTCGGCTACGCATCGTCGCCTTGGTAAGCCGTTACCTCACCAACTAGCTAATGCGCCGCAGGCCCATCCTTAAGTGATAGATAAATCCACCTTTTAACTCCTAAACTTATGTTTAAAAGTGTTATCCGGTATTAGCTACGGTTTCCCGTAGTTATCCCAGTCTTAAGGGCAGGTTGCCCACGTGTTACTCACCCGTCCGCCGCTCGACTCTTAAAGTGAACCCGAAGGTTCGGTATAAGAAGTCGCGCTCGACTTGCATGTATTAGGCACGCCGCCAGCGTTCATCCTGAGCCAGGATCAAACTCTCCATAATAGTTAGAGTTTTCTAGCTCTTTTAAATTGCGTTTTATACTAGTCGCTCTAGTTCTTGTTACCTTTAATAGTAACTTCTTTTTATCGGAATTAACGTTGACATATTGTCATTCAGTTTTCAATGTTCATTGTTTTTGCGTCGCTGTGAAGCGAACACTTCTTAACTATATCAAGTAGTTTTTATCTTGTCAACAGTTTTTAAAAATTATTTTTAAAACTTTTTGATTTGATGATATGTTACTTGATTTTTGTCGCCGTTACTGAAGCGACTACTCTATAATAACACCTTGGAAAATATAGTCAAGAGTTTTTATAAGTTTTTTTAAAAATTAATTCGTCTCAAGAAAGACTTTCTCTATAATACAATATAAAATGATTTTTGTATATAATAAGTTTTGAGGTGAAAATATGAGACTTCCAGGTAATAAGATATTACGTATACGTGGATGGGCACTCGCATTAATTTTTATCGGTATGATTATTATGTATGCGGGAATGTTCTTTAGATCGACGCCGTGGTTAATGCTGATCTTTTTAATACTCGGTGTAATACCGATTCTTTTAAGTTTTGTTATTTACTTTTACGTCGGCATGATTAGTGCACGTGCAGTGAGAGTACAATGTCCAAACTGCGGTAAACATACAAAAATTTTAGGCACAGTCGATTATTGTCAACATTGTAAAGAACCACTAACTTTAGATAAAGATTTAGAGGGCGAAGAATTTAACATCGACTACAACGTAAAACATCGACGCGAAAAACTTAAATCACAATTAAAAAAAGAAGATTAGAAGTTAAACCTTCTAATCTTCTTTTTTGTTACATGTTCGGCATCGACCATATAGTTCTAGTCTATGCCCGTCGACTTCCATACCTGTTAAAAGACTTGCGAGTTCTTCCACTTCTTCAAGTGCTGGATATTGAAAGTCCATAATCTTACCACAGTCTTTACAAATGACGTGATAATGTGGTGAAGTTTTAAAATCAAATCGGCTTGATGCATCACCATATGTTAACTCTGTTACTAAACCGACTTCCTTAAATAGTTTTAAGTTATTGTAAACTGTCGCAACACTCATATTTTTATGGTTATGTGACAATGCTTTAAAAATTTCATCTGCAGTCGGGTGAGTTTCTGTTTCAATTAAATACTCTAGCACTGCTTTACGTTGTGGAGTAATTCTAACTCCTGTCTCTTTTAACTTTTCAATCGACTCATTAAACATTGTATCGCAATCGATAATTGTCATAGGGTTTAACCTACTTTCGTTACATCTATATAATTACAGTTTACAAATAACCCATTCACAATGTCAAATATGTTAGTATCCTTTCTCATAGGAAACGAGATTAAATAGTTCTTCATCGTTTAAATAATTCTCTAGGTTATCTAAAAACATATCGAGTGCACGTTCAGTATATCGGTTTGTCCGTGCGCTTCCGTGAGGTGTAATTGTGACGTTATCATATTCATAAATGAACGCATCTTTGTCTAAAGGTTCGTCATTGAATACGTCGAGTATTAAATGTGATATGAGTTTTTTATCTAACACGTGTTTTAATGTCTCGTCTTCGATAAGATCACCGCGCCCAATATTTACGAATACCGCTTCATCGTTCATATGTTTAAAGAAATCTATATCTACAGATCCTCTCGTCTTTTTCGTACTCGGTAAAATGCTGACAACAAAATCCGCTTCACTCAGTCTATTCTTTACATTATCAATGCTTTCAGTTTCGTCGAAATACTCGACATCTCTACCACTCGTATTAAATCCGATTACTTTTACATGGAACGCTTTTAACAGTCGCGCGAGCTCTTTACCAATTTCACCTGTTCCAAGTATAATCGCTGTTTTACCGTAGAGTTCTCCGCCTGTTAATTTATAATCCCACTTTTTGTTCTTTTGATTATCATACGCCTCATATAACTTCTTATAATGGGCTAATAGTAATCCAATCGTATATTCCGCCATCGGTATTTTATGAATACCACTCACATTTGTAATGATTTTATTTTTATATAATGATTCTGGAATATTATCGACACCAGCACTCATGACGTTTATCCATTTAACTGATTGTAAGAGTTCAACCATATCTTCTTTTAAATTCCCGCCGTACGTATTAAAAACGTCAACGTCTTTAAGTAAGTCTTCAGTTAAGTCTTCTTTATTAGAAACGTATTTAAATTCAACGCCTTTTTCTTCTAGTTGTTTTAATTTACTTTCATCTAGTTCTGCATTTGATAAAATTTTTACCATATTATCCCTCTTTTAAGAATTCTAGTAGTTGTTCGACGTGTTTTTTAGGACTCACTTTGTCAAAACGTTTTACGATTTCATTATTTTCATTCACGATAAATGTCGTACGGACAATACCTCGAACCTTTTTACCGAAAACTGTTTTGTCTCCGATAACTCCCGCTGCACTCGCAAGCTCATTATTTTCATCGACTAATAAATCGAAGTTTAAGTCTTTTTTCTCGATAAATTTTTGGTGAGACTCTTTAGTATCTCCACTGACACCATATACCGTAACATCTAAGTCGTTAAACGCTTCTATATTATCGCGTAAATCACACGCCTGAGTCGTACATCCAGGTGTATTATCTTTTGGATAAAAGTAAATGACTGTTAACCCTTTTAAATCGTCGTTTGTAATAATATCTCCATTTTGATTTTCTAATTTAAATTGTGGAAACTGTTCCATCTCTATCGCTCCTAAAATAAATTGTTTCTTATAATATACCTTATATATAAACATTTTAAACGTCTATCTTCTTAATTAAAGAGTGCGTGTAAATATGTTACTATATAAATAATAATCTCATATTAAAGGATGACACATATATGTATAGTCATAAAAATTCAGAACAATTTAGAAATCGTGCAGAAAACATTATATTAGGCGGAGTAAACTCTCCGTCACGATCATATAAAGCAGTAGGTGGCGGTGCACCGATTGTAATGGACCGCGCGGAAGGTGCGTACTTTTATGATATCGATGGTAACAAGTACATCGATTATTTAGCAGCTTACGGACCAATTATTACAGGACACGCACACCCTCATATTCATAAAGCGATCGTCGAACAAAGCCAAAAAGGGATTCTATATGGTACGACGACAAAAGAAGAAGTATTCTTTGCTGAAAAAATTCAAAGTGCAATGCCAAACTTAGAACGCATTCGTTTTGTAAACTCAGGAACCGAAGCAGTTATGACAACGATCCGTGTCGCGCGCGCCTATACGAAACGTAACAAAATCGTTAAATTTGAAGGTTGTTATCACGGACATTCCGATTTAGTATTAGTCGCAGCAGGAAGTGGACCAGCTCAACTCGGTACACCAGACTCTGCTGGTGTACCGGAAGCTGTTGCGAAAGATATGATCACCGTTCCATTTAACGATATTGAAGGTTTAAAACAAGCGTTTGAACGTTTTGGAGATGAAATTGCCGGTGTGTTAGTTGAACCAATTGTCGGTAACTTTGGTATCGTCGAGCCAAAAGAAGGATTCTTAGAAGCAGTCAATGAAATTACGCATCAACACGGTGCACTCGTCATCTATGACGAAGTCATTACAGCGTTTAGATTTATGTACGGAGGCGCACAAGATTTACTCGGTGTAAAACCAGACTTAACAGCGCTCGGTAAAATTATTGGTGGTGGTACTCCGATTGGTGCATACGGTGGACGTAAAGATATTATGGAATCAGTCGCTCCACTTGGCCCTGCATATCAAGCAGGTACGATGGCGGGTAACCCGTTATCGATGGCTGCCGGAATCGCATGTTTAGAAGTATTAGAACAAGACGGTGTTTATGAAGAATTAGATCGTAAAGGTAAACGATTAGTTGAAGGTATTCAATCATTAATCGAACAATATAATATTAAAGCAGTTGTAAACCGTAAAGTTGGGGCTTTTTCAATTTACTTTACAGATAAAACAGTGACGGATTATATCGGTGCAGAAGATACTGACGGTGAAGCATTTAGCACGTTCTTTAACGGGCTAATTCGCCGTGGTATTAACATCGCACCTTCTAAATATGAAGCTTGGTTTATTACAACTGAACATACGGATCAAGATATCGAAGATACGCTTAACATTATTGAAGCGGTCTTTAAAGAAGACTTTTAGGAGATGGTGCTATGAAGTTTGGCGCCCGAATATTAAAAACGGGAATCGCGGTCGTTTTAACATTACTCGTCGTGCAATTGCTCGGTTTAACACCAGGGTTAATCGCTGGTATCGCTGCAGTGAACGCACTACAACCAAACGTGCACCGCAGTATTTCTCAAACGTGGAACCAGTTTAGAGGAAACATTATCGGTGCAATTTCAGCGATCGTCATGGTTCTTTTATTTGAAAGTAACTTAATCGTCATCGGTTTAACGATTATACTCGTTCTTTCAATACTCATGTTTTTCAATTTACAAAGTGTGTCGAGTTTAGCTGTCGTTACAGTAATCGCAATTATGGATGAACCACTCGGTGCTGACATGACGACTGGAGACTTTTTACAAACAGCAATTATTCGATTTTCACTCGTTATGATTGGTGTATTATGTGCGTTAGTCATTAACTTATTTATAATTCCTCCTAAATATGAAGACCGGCTATATAATCACTCTGTCGTCATCAGTAACGACATATTTAAACTCATTCGATTAGAGTTAAACGGTGCGAGTGACGCAATCACTATTCGTAAAGATGTGAAATCACTCGATAAACGCGTCACTAAATTAGAAACATTATACGCCTGGTACGAAGAAGAAAAACCATACCTCAGAAAAACGAAACTTGGTGACTTACGTAGTAAAATATTATTTAGACAAGTCGTTCAGATGACGCGTAACGCGTGGTATGTGTTAGAAAGTTTAAACAAACTTGAAAATGACTATAAATATTTAACTGAAGACTTTATTAACCGAATTCGCTATGAAATGGACTTACTGATTGCGTATCATGAACAAGTCTTACTCAAAATTTCTGAGAAAATCCCACCAGAAACGTCAGAGTATTACCAAGATAATCTATACCATTATGAAAACACGCTAATCGAACACTTTTTAGATGATTATCATAAACTCATTAGTGAAGACGTTCGATTACGATACGAAAACATTTTAAACAGTATTACCGCAATTAACGAGTACCATACGTCTATAGAAAATGCGGACCGTATTACTAATAGCTATTTTAAATATCACGCAAATGACGAAGATTTATCAATTACTGAAGAAACTTTAGATTAAAAAAACGTTCGATGAATTTCATCGAACGTTTTTTACTGCCAGCCGTTATTGTCATCTTGTTTTCCTTTAAAACGACTAACATGTTTATTGCCTTTTACGATGAAGCGGTATAAATAATCGACCGCTTCTTTTTTATTATCGATTCCGATACGTGGTGTCGCAACGATCTCCTTAGGGATTTTACCGTCGTAAATATCGACGTACCCTGTATTTAATATCTTACCGTTATGCGTGTCTCTTTTAACACCAAGTGCCTCAGTTAATTTACCCGGTCCATCTGTAAGATTCACTTCTCGACCGCGCCTTAAAATCATCTCTTCAATACCTTCAGCAGGTTCTATTCCTCGAATTAAAATCCCTTCAGGTAAGTCTTTTGTTGTGACAAAATTCATGCAGTGATGTCCATGCATCGTATAGACGTATATATGACCGTATGGTTCAAACATCGTTCTGTTCTTTTTATTTTTTACACCACTAAACGTATGTGCCGCACGGTCTTTCGTACCTAAATACGCCTCGACTTCAGTAATATACCCACTCGTTGTTACTCCATTTGTATACGTTACGATTTTTTTACCGAGTAACTCTTTTGCTGCTTTTAACGTATCTTCTGATAAAAACTCAAGATCTAAATAACTCATACTTCAACGTCCTGAATACTATAAAGTCTAAAATACGCACCATTTTTTGCAAGTAACTCTTCATGCGTTCCACTTTCTACAATTTGACCGTTTTCGATGACGTAAATCGTGTCGGCATGTGTAATCGTAGAGAGTCGGTGTGCAACGACAATTGTCGTTCTGTCGTGTGCAAGTTCTTTTAGTGTCTCTTGTATAATCGCTTCACTTTCTAAGTCTAAAGCACTTGTCGCTTCATCTAATATTAAAATCGGTGGATTTTTTAAGAAGACTCTAGCAATTGCGATTCTTTGCTTTTGACCACCAGATAATTTCACACCGCGCTCACCGACTTCTGTATCGTAACCATTTGGTAAATTCTCTATGAACGTCGAAGCATTCGCACGCTCTGCTGCACGGTACACTTCTTCGTCAGTCGCATCTGGTTTTGCGAGTAAAATGTTATTTTTAATCGAATCAGAAAAGAGAATGTTATCTTGCATAACCATGCCGATATTATCTCTTAACGAATGTAACGTGATGTCTCTAATATCGTGTCCGTCAATTAGAACTTGTCCGTCTGACACTTCATAGAATCTAGGTATAAGTGATACGAGTGAAGATTTACCCCCACCACTCATTCCAACAAACGCGACAGTTTTTCCGACACCAATATTTGCATTAACATCATTTAAAACGAGTGGTGTATCTTCATTATATTTAAATGATACGTCGTTAAATTCGATTTCACCTTTTACATTTTTTAATTCATACGCATTTTCTTTATTGACGATGTCGTATTCTTCATCGATCAACTGGAACACACGGTCCATCGATGCGATACTTTGTGTTAACGTTGTAGATGAAGAAACGAGTCGACGAAGCGGTCCATATAACCGGTCTAAATACGCGATAAACGCTGCAAGTACCCCGACCGTTAAGCTTCCTTCTATAACTTGATATGCACCAAAGCCGATAACGAGTAACGGACCGATATCTGTAATCGAATTGACCGTCATAAAGCTATACGCTGTCCATTTTGCATGCGTTGTCGCTTTATTTAAAAAGTTATCGTTTACTTTATCGAATCGTTGTTGTTCGTAATTCTCAATCGCAAAACTACGGATCACGTTAATACCTGAAATTCTTTCATGTAAAAATCCTTGTAATTCTGCTACTGCTTGTGAACGTTCACGCGTATAATGGCGTAGTCTAGAAAAGAAATACCATACGCCGAAAATATAAAACGGAAATATAATCATCGATACGAGCGTCAGTTGAACGTTCATCGTAAACATAATACCTAACGCGATTAAAATCGTGACTAAGTCTAACCATAAATTCATAAGTCCAGTGACGATAAAGTTTTTCGTTTGTTCTACGTCGTTAATGACGCGTGAAATTACTTCGCCGACTTTATTGTTCGCGTAATATTTCGAACTTAAACGCTGTAAATGCGCATATAAATAATGACGAATGTCATATAAAATCTTGTTACTCGTCCACTGTGCTAAATATTGTCTTAAATACTCAACCGGCGGACGAATTAAGACGAATATGACACCAAACAGCATAAGTACGCGCCACATTTTATCGAGTTTTTCATCATTTGTTAAATTGTCGACGAGAATCACGTCGTCGATTGTGTACGCGATGAGTAACGGAATGAGTAATGGAATACCGAATTTAATAATCCCGATAATAATCGTTAAAATCACGTGCCACGTATACGGTTTAACAAATTTTAAATACCGTTTAACCAAGAAATCCCCCCTACACTAATAAAACCAATCTTACGATTGGTTTAATTCTTGATAACGTTTATACCATATGTGTACAAAATCTTCCGCAAACGGGCCTCTTTTTTCTTCAATCCATTCTTGGAGTGTGTCAACTTGATAATGCAGTATATCATCGATGTCTTTACTATATCTCATCTCTTTTTTATGCTGGATGTATTCATCTTCATCGAGTAAAAAGTATTTCCCATCTGGAAATAATTTAATATCTAAATCGTAGTCGATGTATTTAATTGCTTCACCATCATAAACGTATGGAGAAGCTAAATTGCAATAATAATATACGCCGTCTTCTCTAAACATCGCAATGACGTTAAACCATGCTTCTTTATGAAAATATACTAACGCAGGTTCTCTCGTCACCCATTTTCTATTATCACTTTCAGTGACGAGTGTATGATTATTACCACCGATGATAATACTATCTGTCGCTTTTAAAATTGTCGTTTCTTTCCACACTCTATGAATGTTACCGTCGTGTTTATAACTTTGTATTCTGACGGTTTCACCCGTTTTCGGTATGGTTTCTTTAATCATTCGCCACACCTCTTTTTACTTTGTTAGTATATCACATTCAACATACGAACTTTACTAAATCGTTTCATCGATATATTTATATACTTTTTGCATCGCAACACTCATCGGAAGTTCTCGTACCTCATTTAGTGGTACAAAATGGTCATTTGTAGACGTCGTATGAACGACGTATATATTCATATACCATACTTTGTGAGTAAATATATGCTTTTCTTCTCCTAAAAATTGAGGTTGAGATAATTCAATGTGTAATTTATCCTCTATCGTTTCTACATTCGTGTCGACGTCAAATTTTGGAAATTTGTACATGCCTTGGAGTAAGTCTTTCGTTTCTTTATAGAGATAAATTTCATTCTGATCATTTAGGATAAGATAGACATTAAAGTACAACTCTTTTTTAGCTTTAGCTTTCTTCTTAAACGGGTATAGATTAACAGTATTGTTTTTAAATGATTCACAGTGTGCTTGAACTGGACACGTAATACATTTTGGTGCGCGTGGTGTACAAACAGTTGCACCGAGTTCCATCATCGCTTGGTTAAAATTACCCGCATCGTCTGGCATAAACGTTTCTATATGTGCTTTAATTGAGGAAATCGTCTTTTGTTTTGAAATGTCTCTAGAGTCTTCAGTGAGTCTTGTCATAACACGAAGGACATTCCCGTCCACTGCGGCAATTTTATGATTAAATGCGATCGACTGAACCGCACCGCCGATATACGGTCCGACACCTTTTAATGTGAAGAACGTTTCAGGTTGATTTGGAACTTCGGATTGATAAGTTGATTGGACTTCTTTGACCGCTTCATGGAAATTACGAATACGATTATAATAACCTAGCCCTTCCCACTCTTTCAGTAGCGATTCACTATTTTCGTTCGCAATCGAATCAAGTGTTGGGTATTTTTTGATAAACTTATTATAATAAGGGATGACGGTTTTCACTTGAGTTTGTTGGAGCATCACTTCAGATAGCCAGATTTTATATGGATCTGAAGTTTCTCTCCACGGTAAATCACGGCGCACTTCATAATACCAATCTAAAAGTGATTCGTTAAACAATTTATAGTTCAAATTTTTCACCTATTCTAATATATTAAATGAGGTTTTATATATGGATACTGTAACACACGGATTAATGGGTGGTACGCTCGTTGGACTCGCAACAATCGACCCACACGTTGACGCTGTCACTGTTGGGTTCGCTTCAACGATGGTTGCCGCAAGTTTAATCCCGGATATCGATACGGTATTAAAAGCAAAAGATAATGCGACGTACATTAAAAACCACCGCGGGTTAACACATAGTTTACCATTTACGTTTGTCATTTGGCCGCTTCTACTCGCGACTGTATCAAACGTAATATTCGGCCTAGATTTTTTCCATATGTATTTATGGTCGTTGCTTGCTGTGTTCTTACATGTGTTTGTTGACATATTTAATATGTACGGTACGCAAGCGTTGCGATTTTTTGATAACCGTTGGATTCAACTCGGTATTATCAACACGATCGATATTCCAATATTAATATTACTTTCACTATATTTAGTTTTATGGGCATTTGGATTTAACCCAGTCATACTATTTTTCATCATTTATAGTATACTCGCTATTTATTATGTCATGCGTGCAATGTATAAACGCATGCTGATGAAAAAAGTCAGTCGACTGTTACCAAATTCTGAAATTCTAAGACTATTTGTTATGCCGACGATTAAATTTTTCGAGTGGCGTATCGCGCTCGTCACAAAAGACAAGTTTGTCGTCGGTCGAGCGTTTAAAACACAAGTCGTTATATATGATGAGTTCGACAAAGTCGGTCCACTTGAAGAAGAGTTATACGAAATCGTAAAATCAAACAAAGACTTTAATGCGTTTACCTACTTTTCAAGTATTTACCGATATGAAGTCACACAAGTCGATCGGTCACATATCGAGGTAAGGTACATCGATTTAAGATATTTACAAAATGGACACTACCCGTTCGTATGTATTATCATTATAAATCAAGACACAAACGACATTAAATCGAGCTTTACAGGTTGGGTATTTTCTGAAGAAAAACTCCAAAGTAAAGTCACTTAAAAATATTCCCATTGAATATCAATTCAATGGGAATTATTTTTTCATATATATATTTGTCTTTGTGTACACTGCATATAACGCCATATATATTAATGTCATCTCAGATAAAAATAATAGATCTGTCGGAATCCTATTCGTCGACCACGAAACATTTATTGCAGATAATTCAATCCCGTAAATGATGTAGTAAAATGGGTTCAACGTTAATATATTTTGTAAAATCGTCGATAAATTATCTCCGATGTAAAATACAGGTGTCGTAATTAATAAAATAACGAGTAGTGCTTTATCTGTATGCTTCCATTTTATATGCTGACGAAGTTGAATATAAAATATCGTAAACGGAACGATTAAAATCATACCGAGTATGACGTAATATCCAAGCGAGAATAATTTCAACATAAAATCAGCCGTTCTTAGTGAAAGTATCGCACTATAAAGAATTGTAAACAATATATAAAGCACTGTTTGGAATACAATTGTCGGTAATACTCTTAAATATAACGGAATGTAATTCATCCGTATAATCGAGTCTTTTCTAAATATTTCATAATAGTTCAACATCGCTGAGTGGTATAACCAAACGACTGCTGTTATACCGATTACAAAATAAGTGAGTCGTGTCATTTGGTCCGCTGATAAAAATGTGAGTCCTGCAATTAATATAATCATAAAGAAGATATAAATGAACGTCGGAATTAAGCTCGCTAAGACGTGACGCCCACGGAACGTAAATGTCTTTTTCCATAAATATTGAAATGTATGATTCATAGTTTCACCTATCTACTTAAATAAATCCATTTGTTATTTGGTGCATCATATAATACAAATCCACCATCTGTTCTAAAAATTTTATAATCTTCTGTAATGTTAAACTCACTTTTTATTTTGTCACTTTCTTTTCCACTCGTCATTAAACCAATTGAAGTATCACGGTCTAATAAAAATGTTATATCGACACCTTCAACTTCTGCTTCATATGAATCTAAACGCGATAATCTAAAGTCTGACTCAATATGACTAACGTCTACGTTTAAGTAGTTTGCATAAAAAAGATGATTGTCTAAAAATTGATCATTCATATACTGAAGCATCGTGTCGTAATCAATCGTCTCATACATACTCGACGGGTTAAATAATACGACGTTGTCTATCGGTATTTTTACTGTTTCATTATCTATCGTTGTCGTCACATTCTTTTTATTAGATTCATCGATAGCGATTAAGGCGTATTTAGGTATAGACGTATCATTGACAGTGACGTCATCACTAATTATAAACGCATAACGCAGCCTTTCGACTTGTGTCTCTTCCTCTTCTTCTTCAGCAACTTCTACAAATGGATGCTCTTCTTTTGTGAATTCAAAATCCATAACGACTAAAAAGTATGAGAGTACCATCGTAAAGAAAACGACAAACGCGATAATAAGTCTTTGTATGTTTAACGTATCGATGACCGATTCACCTTTTCGGTTTCGTCGTTTTAAACCGTGCTTAAAGTTCATCGGTTCATACATACGCTCTTTCCAATCTAAATCAAAAAGCGCTTCTTCATCCGTACTACGAATTTGAGAACGTAGTTTCATATAATCGTTATACACTTTACGACCATTTTGAACGGTGCCTTCAAAACGCATTTGGCCATAACTGAGCCATACGAAGTGGTTGGCAAGTTTTTCAATCGGTATGAAATTCGACTCGAGTAAAAACACACCGAGCTCGCGAGATTCTAACGTATTAATGATGAATTTTAATCGTTTAAAACCATCGTCGTTTAAATAACGATAAAAGTTATTATATAACGTAATATCGGCTTTTATCTCTGACGATAGTTCCATCAAAATGACTGCGATATCTTGACGCGATAATTGACTCACTGAGTTTTCCCAGTAGTCAAAAAAGAGTGGATGACGTTTTAACGATTCGAGCGACTCTTTCACTTTTCGCTCTGTCATATACTCTTCTAATATTTCAGCTATAAACGTATTTAGAGGTTTATCGTTTAAAAGATGATCTTCAACGTCTAAACTTAAAAATGAGACGTCGTATTTCACGCGACCTTCTTCAGGTTTTAAATGTCCAGAAAACACATTTTTTAAATACTTTAAAGTTGAATAATCACCGAGTATACCGAGAACTTCTCCTCGGTATAATGTAGTATTAATGTCTCGTAATATGAGATACGTCGGCTTTAAAAAGAAACGCGTATCTTTCGTGCGCTCTTTATGATAGTAGACGATTCCTGTCGCTTTATGAAGAATAATATCTTGCATTACTTTTTATCCAACTGAAGTAAGCTTACAGGTATTGCTGTTTCTGGTTCGTCTCCACCGATGTAAAAGCCCCACGCAAACACACCTTTTAAATATTCGACTTTAAAGTAGTGATCTTCGTTTGCAATCACTTTATATATTTTCCCTGGTTGAATGAGTGATAAGTCGATCATATAACACTCCGCAATTAGTGCTTGACGCTCTAATACGCGGTATTCATTTTCGACACCCATCATTTCAGCTTTACGCATTTTTTCACGCGTCTCTTGAATGTATCGCTCTAATTCAACTCTCGTCATCGTACTAAAACTCATCTTCAATTCCCTCTAACTTCTCGTTAATTTGATCGTAACTAAACCCACGGCGCATCAGTGACGCCGTTAGTTTTTGTCTTAGTTGAAATCCTTCATATTTACGTTTCAATCTATTATAATATTTTTCAAATTCTTTCTCAAAATAATCAGTGTCGTCAAACTGAATATCTGACGGAATAAAATCAAAATGTGCGTTCGTATAACCATCACGCATCAGTTTTTGACGTAACTTCATTTCGAAATGATTTGACGAACTTTTATATTTTTTTAACTCTTTTTGAGTGATTCGTTCAATACGTCCTTCGTCGACTTTGTCGTTAAATCGTTCAACTTCTTCGACGATTATATTTTCATCGATGTTTTTTTCGAACAACTTACGTTCAAGGTGTTTTGGTCCTTTATCTGTCGTATTAAAAATCGTATTACTTAAACTCGTCGCATAATGTGAGTCGTCAATATATCGTTCTTCTTTTAGACGAATAATCGTTTGATTAATAATATCCACCGCATACTCGTCTTTTAAATAGTCGATCACTTCTTGAGTGGAACGAATTTTATACGATATATATTGAATTGCTTTAATATATGCTCGGTCGAATTCAATTGATGTTTTTATATCGTCTAGCATATCTTTAGAAATTATTCGGCCAGGCAATAGCTCGTATTTTACGAGTGATTCTTCGTGTACTTTTAATTTAGACTGATCGCTAAAGTATACGTCGTAAAAGTTATTTTTTAACTGCACGACTCTTTCTACTTTCATAACGTCCTCCTAAAAAAGTTCTTGTTCAATATATGTTGCGAGCTCTTTTGTATGTGTTAATCGTTCTTTACGTCGTTTTACTCTCACGTCTGCACTATCGACTAAAAATTGTAGCGTGTTTGAGTCGCATTCAATTTTAGGAACAGGTACCGGCTTACCGTTTTCATCGACACCAACAAATGTCATAAAACAAAAGCCTGCGAGTTTCTTTTCATTACTCCCGTGACTTTCACGAGATACTTTTACCATAATTTCCATCGATGAAGTACCTGTATGTGTCACAACACCTTCTAACACGACGATATCACCGAGCTCTATCGGTTTTAAAAAGTCCATCGAGTCAATCGATGCAGTCAACACTTGCGTTCCTGAATGGCGTCTTGCAGTGATTGCTGCGATATCATCAATTTGAGAGAGTAACACGCCACCAAACATCGTATTGTAATTGTTCGTATGTTGCGGGAAAACAATTGCTGATTTTACTGAATATGATTCTGACATTTTCTTAATCATGTTGTCACCTCGATTTGTTTTAAGTAAAAAAAGAGGAGATCATCGTCTCCTCTAAAATTATGTGTTAAATTTTACGGTTTAATGCTTCTTCTCTCGTATCAACAACAAGTGCGTCTTCACTGTTGAACGCTTGTGCTAAGAAATAGAAAACTACACCGCCGAAACCTAATACAGCGACGAGAGTAATCGAAACAGCAATTAAAATACTTAACGTCATTCCAAAAAATCCGAATGAGAACATAGTTTTTACCTCCGAATCATTACTTACCTATACTACTACTATAATACCATACTTTAAATAGTGTGGGATAGACTTTTTAAATACTCCAGTCTCCATCTTTGAAGATTTGAATTTCTTCTCCATCTTTTGTTAAACCGATAATATCTGTGTCACTAGCGCCGATCATAAAGTCAACGTGCGTAATTGAATCGTTAATACCGATTTCGCTTAATTCTTCACGTGATTTTTCTTTTCCGTCTTTCACGTTAAATGCATACGCACTTCCGAGCGCAATATGACATGACGCGTTTTCATCAAATAACGTGTTGTAGAATAACGTATTCGTGTTACTGATTGGAGAATCATACGGTACGAGTGCCACTTCACCTAAGTAACGTGCACCTTCATCTGTTTCTAAAATGTTTTCTAAAATTTCGTAACCAACTTCTGCTTCAAAGTCGACTACTTTTCCGTCTTTAAACGTTAATTTAAAGTTATCGACGATGTTTCCACCGTGCGATAACGGTAACGTATTACTTACATATCCGTTTACGTTATTTCTATCTGGAGCAGTGAATACTTCTTCAGTTGGCATATTTGCCATAAAGCTACGACCTGTCGCGTCAACGCTTGAAGCCCCTGCAAAAAGATATCCTTCCGGTAAACCGATCGTTAAATCTGTACCTTCAGACACAAAACGAATCGATTTTAAGTTCGCATCGTTTAAAATATCAACTTTCTCACGCAATGTTTTATCGTGCGTATCCCATGCTTCTACTGGATTGTCTTGATCAGCACGAACTGTATAAAGAATTAGTTCTAATAACTTTTCAAATGCCACTTCTTCAGTCTCATCTGGGTAAACGAGTTTTGCCCATTCTACAGACGGATACCCTGCGACACACCATGAGTGGAAATCTGATTGTACACGTGCAGAGAAATCTTTCATCGCTTTACCTGAAGCGATTTGCATTTCTCTAAGTTTCATCGGGTCGATCCCTTTTAGTAGTTCTGGCGAACTTGAGATAATGCTTAAGAATCCAGCATGCTCGTCGCTATAATGCATACGCTCTTCTACAATCCACGGGTGAACTGTTGCGAGTTCTTCAGCTGAACGTTTTTCAGCGTGAAGGCGTGATAACGTATCGTCAGAAAGTTTCGTAACGACTTCAGCTGCTCCGCGTTCGTACGCAACACGCGTCACTTCACGAACGAGTGGTAACGCATCTGTCGTCGCTGAAATAAATAGACGTTTACCTTCGTTAATATTTACACCTACATCTACGAGTAACTCTGCGTATTTTGTTAACTTGTTGTTTGTCATATGTAGTACCCCTTTACTTTTTAAGTTTACCAATTTCGTCGATGATCATCGTTTGTTCTTTTGGTGAAATTTGTTTTTGATTTTTGATGTAGCGATGGTAATCTCTTAATTCATCAATTTTATCGTCAGGGAATTCTTCGTCACTTAAAATTCCTTTACTGACGACATTCAAAGCTTCTTCGATTTCTTTTAACATTTGTACTTTATCCATTTCGTATAAGGCCTCCCGAATCGTACTATCATAAAGTTAAGTTTACCAAATAATAGCGTTTACTGTCGATTTATATTTTCTTTCGTTTAAATGTTCGCTAAAATGGTTATATCTAAGTATTGAGAGATTTAAAGGAGACGATGGATTATGAAAAACAAACTATTACCTGCCGTTTTATTAGGTGCAGCAGTCGGAGGACTCGTTAGTCTAATAGATAAAAACACACGAGAATCTGTCATTCAAGGTTCTAAAAAAGCAATTGACTATGCAAAACATCCAGACGAATTAAAAAATCAATTTGCGTCAAATTCAAGTGAACCATCAAAATTTGAGCAAATTAAAGAAGAGGTTCTATTCTGGAAAGATACGTTCGAAGAAATTCGCCGTAACAACCCAGAGCTTGAAGAATCACTTAAAAACGCAAAAGCAATTTTCGATAAAAATAAAGATCAAAAGCATCTGCAATAATACAATATAGAGCGTCGAATGGCGCTCTTTTTTATAGGAGGTATGTGTATGAGTAAAGAAACGAACCGTGAACGTAACACCGATTTTTTAAATGAGTTAAAGCACGGTGATGATTACAACAAAGAACATAAAGCTCAAGGCAACAAAGGCGAAACAGCACAGGCTAAAGAAGATGCGTTAACAGAGCAAGAAAAGGCCGAGGCTGAATATAAAGAACAAAAAAAAGAAGACGAAGCTGACGAAAAGAAAAAAGAGAAAAAACTCATGAAAGAGTTAAATGAAAAACAAAAAGAAGATAACAAAAAGCACGAGTATTTCGTCGGGTATCAGACGTTCCAATCAGTCGTTCCTAAACCTGGATCATCTGTATACGTCTCAAAAGTGAATAAACCCGTTCAAGTAAAAGACGACGCTGGATTTTTAGGTAAGTTGTTATTCCAGTTTAGTAAAGACAATACGACAGGTATGGCAGCTCAGCTTGCGTACTATTTATTACTTTCAATCTTCCCTGCGTTAATCTTTTTACTGACTATCATACCGTTATTTAATGTCGATCAGTCTCAATTTACAGATCTGATCAATGAATACGCACCATCAGAGATTTCTGGTATGCTGACAGGTATTTTAGACGACGTGCTATCGAGTAGTTCTGGCGGATTACTGTCTATCGGTTTACTCTTAACGCTATGGTCTGCCTCGAACGGTATGAACCAGTTAATGAGTGCATTTAACGTCGCTTATGATGTTGAAGACAATCGTAACGGAATTGTCTCTCGTATTTTATCTGTAGTATTTACACTGATACTTGCTCTCGGTATTGTCGGTACGTTCGTGTTAATGATTCTCGGTAACCAAATCGGTAGTTTCGTTTTTGGTTTTGTTGATGCAGAACAGTTAAAATTTGTATGGAACTTAGTGAGTAATTTACTTCCTGTATTACTCGTTTTCGTTTCATTCTTAATCGTTTATATTTTTGCACCTAATATTAAAGTGAAAATTAAATCTGTACTACCAGGTACGATTACTGCAACAGTGCTATTCATCGTCGCATCACTCGGATTTAGTTTTTATGTTTCTAACTTTAGTAACTACTCTGCAACATACGGTAGTATCGCAGGGGTTATCATTTTAATTTTATGGCTATATATTACGAGTATCATTTTAATTTTAGGTGCTCAAATTAACGCAATTAAACATAAAGAATACTTAAACGTCAATGAAGACGGGAATAGAGATAAGGTAGAAAAAGCATGAGATTACTCGATACGTTATTAGAAAACAATGAAAAATTTGTTGAAAACAAAGATTATTTAAACTATCAAACGTCAAAAACGCCAGATAAAAAAGTGCTAATCGTTTCATGTATGGATTCTAGGCTAACGGAACTAACTTATAAAGCACTCGGTCTTAAAAATGGCGATATTAAACAAGTCAAAAACGCTGGCGCTATGATTACACACCCATACGGCAGTACGATGAGAAGTATACTCGTCGCTGTATATATGCTCGGTGTTGAAGAGGTTATCATTATGGGTCATAATGACTGCGGATTTGGTGCGTTAAAGCCAGAACCGATTTTAAAAGAAATGCACGCGCGCGGAGTCAGTGAAGAAGTGATTAACACGTTAATGCATTCAGGAATCGACGTCGTCGACTGGTTACAAGGCTTTGATAGCGTAGAAGAAAGTGTAGCGGAAAACATCAAAATTGTTAAACAACATCCTTTAATGGATAAAAATGTTCCTGTTCACGGTCTTGTCATGGACCCTGGTACAGGTGCTGTAGAAGTTATTCATAACGATTACTAAAAGAAAAAGACGATCAAACTTAAAGTTTGATCGTCTTTTTGTTACTCTACTTCAGTGAGTAATACTGGGCCATCTTTAGTGACCATAATTGTATGCTCTTTTTGAGCGACATAACTACCGTCTTTTGTTTCAAATGCCCAGTCGTCTTTTCCGTCATAAACGAGAGTTGCTTTCGTTGAAATAAACGGTTCAACCGCAAGCACCATACCTTCTTTAAGAATCGTCTTATCCGATGCATCATAATAATTTAAAACGTGCTGTGGTTCATCGTGTAAACTATATCCAACTCCGTGCCCTGTTAAGTTTTTAATGACTGTCATATTATGTTTACGTGCTGTATTATGCACTGCACGCCCAATTTGAGATAGCTTCGCTCCTGGTCTTACTTTTTTCATCGCTTCGTCAAATGCCAGTTCAGCAACGTCGATAACTCTTTGCTTTTGTTCATCATCCACTTCTCCAGCGACAAATGATAAACCTGTATCTGCATAAAAACCGTCCTTCATTGCAGAGACGTCAATATTCACAAGATCTCCATCTTTAATGACTCGTTTTCCTGGAATACCATGTGCTACTTCTTCGTTAATACTAATGCACGTATATCCCGGGAAGTCATATTCAGTAATCGGTGCACTTTTTGCACCGTACTTTTCGAGTAAAGCACCTGCATAGTCGTCGACTTCTTTTGTCGTCATCCCTACTTTTGTGTACTCGATTGTCTCTTTTAATACGCGTCCACAAATTTGACCGATTTCTTTTAATCCTTCTAGTTCTTTATCTGTTTCAACTATCACTTTAAACCCTCGCTTTTTTCTATATTTATATAGTATAACAAATCATATTTTATTTTAAAAAGTCGTATATTGTCATGTTCCGATACGATCGTTTTTCTAGGTCCGAAACAGTGACACCGATTAAACGAATCGGTATCGTCGGATCTTTTAACTCGTAATACAAATGATGCGCGACTTCATATATGTCTTCTGTACGAAATATTGGATTACTCGTCCCTGTTTGTTTTGTATGCACTGTAAAATCGTCGTGACGAATTTTTACTGTGACGACGCGTCCACATAGTTTTTTATCTTCAAGTCTTACGGATACTTGTTCTGACAAATCTTTTAAAACACGTACCATTTCTTCATCGTCATTTCTATCGTAACTAAATGTCGTTTCTTTACCTACAGATTTACGTTCACGGTCGTAATCGAGTTGATTCGTTCCAATCCCTCGTGCCTTTTCATATAGACTTCTTCCTCTTTTGCCAAAATGAAAGATTAAAAAATTTTCGTCTTTGTCGTATAAATCTTGCCCGTTAAATATTTTAAGTCGGTGCATCTTTTCTTTCGTTACTTTACCGACTCCTGGGAAATCACCGATATCCAGGTGCATTAAAATTTCGTCGACGTTGTCGTAATCGATTACCGTTGTACCGCTTGGTTTATTCATACCTGAAGCGAGTTTTGCGAGGTATTTATTGTATGAAATCCCACTACTAGACGTGAGTCCCGTTTTCTCAAAAATATCGTGTTGAATTTGTAACGCAATTGATTTCGCAGGTCTAGTTTTACTCACTAAATGCGTAATATCGAGGTATGCTTCGTCTAAACTTAATGGCTCAACGATCTCTGTGTACGATAAAAAGATATCCATAATTTGACTCGACACTTCACGATATCTGTTAAATCGCGCACGTAAAAAGATTCCGTCCGGGCATAACTGATGCGCACGACTCATTGCCATTGCACTATGCACACCGTATTTACGCGCTTCGTAACTCGCGGTCGAAACGACGCCACGGCTAAAAGACCGCCCACCAACGATGACCGGTTTCCCTCTTAATTTAGGATTATCGTTTTGTTCAACTTGTGCATAAAAAGCGTCCATATCTATATGAATAATCCGTCGCTCCATTATCCTCACCAACAATAGTATACCAAAAATCGAACATTTGTTCTAAATTTAAATCTAAACGTTTATCGTTATAATATGATTAGGAGGAATCATTATGATTATTATCGGCGGCGGTATTATGGGCTTGTCAATCGCCTACCACTTACAACAACATACAGATACAATTGTGTACGACCGACAAGATGAAGGACAAGCGACTAAAGCTTCAGCTGGTATCATCTGTCCATGGGTCAGTCAAAGACGCAACAAGTTATGGCTCGATATGGTCACTAAAAGTGCGAAGTATTATCCAGAGTTTATTGAAACACTCGCTAAAACTTCACCAATTAATCCATCATTTGAACGTAACGGTGCGTACATCTTATTCGACGACGAAAAGAAATATAGTAAAGCGCTGAAACGTATTCAAAAAAATAATGACGTATACGAAGAAATGATTTCTGTGTCAGAAGATGCGCCTGTAGAATATTTAAACAACAAGTACTATAACATATTCGTTGAAGGTGTGATGCAAGTAAAAGGCGATGCACTTTTAAACGCATTAAAAGATGCGTATTTAAAATCCGGTGGCACGATTAAAAATGAATCATACATTCCAAACGATGATGATTTTAAAATTTACGCAACCGGTGCATACGGCGCTGAACAACCTTTTGAACCAAAAGTCAGCCACCAAAAAGCTGAGATTTTACACGTGAAAACTTCTGGTCACTTTGAACATCTACCGGTCGTCATGCATAGAAGTCACTACATCGTTAACTTAAGTAAAAACCACTTTGCTATCGGTACGACACATATTGATACGGAAAGCTTTGACGTCACTCCGACAAAAGAAAATGAGGAGTATTTATTGAACGTATTTCAGGAGTTTTATCCTAATATAGAAATTGTGGAACAGTTTATGAAAGTTGGTCTCCGTCCATATACGAGAGACTTCCTACCGTTCATTGGATTTGTCGATGAAAGAACATTCGTCGCGAATGGTCTCGGATCAAGCGGATTAACAGCTGCTCCATTTTTAGGAAAAGTAATTGCTGACACTATTATTTTTAACGATGCTGAACTCGATATTAATAAGTATAGTTATTTATAAATAAAAAATGAGCTGATACTTTATCAGCTCATAAAAAATTGAGTCGTCACATATGCTGCGTAAACAACAGCTACGACGTTTAATAATAAGGCAATAATCGCCCATTTATCTTTTCGTTCTTTGACGCTTGTCGCACTAAACAGTACGCCGAGCACTGAAAATAAAATCGTCAGTGTCCATCCGAAATCATTTTCCATAAAAATCGGTAAAAAGACACCAACTAACGGGATTATAAAACTTAACACTAATAAAGACATGATGTCACCCCATATTATAAAGGTACTTTTTAAAGCTTACAGGTTCACGTTTATATAATTTAAACATGAAATACATTAAAAATAATACACTTTCTTCAACGCGTAGTGTGTGATCGTTTACGACGATTTCATCTTCAGTAATACGACCAATCGTCACACCTTCTTTTACCATCTCTAGCGTATTCGCCACGCGTTCTGTAAATGAATAGTTCGAATCGTCAATCACCCCATCGACTCGAAAATTCATTATATTATGTATTTTTCTTTCTTTAAATTTAAACTTCTCATCATCCGTAAATAATTCATAACGAGCGACGTTCATATCTTTAAAGCGGCGCTGACGTAATCCTAAAAAGTAACTTTCACCGTCTCTATAACGAAACAAAAAGCTATGTTCCTTATCGAACTTTTCACGCGGGTTCAAGATGATTTCACCAATCTTCTGACTCGCTTCGTTCGTAATATAGACATGACTTTCACGGTGTCGTCTCTCCACTTCAAAATAATAATGCTTCATGAACGTCCCTCCTCAATTTATTTCAATTCGGTTATATTAATGAGTTCTTAAATATTTTGCAGCGATTTCTAACATATCAACATTTAAGTGATACATCTCACCAATTAGGTTAAACACCGCATCTTCAGACAGTACACCTTGGTTAATATCATCGTATTCGTCAGTCGTATTCGACACCTCGAGGTCATTTAAATATTCCTGGCTACCATAATAATTTTTCAGTGCATTATATTCATCTAAGTTCTCTTCGAACTTTTGAAGGAGGTTTTGCATTTCATCCTTAAGATCTGCACTACGGTTTAAAATCTCTTCATAACGAATAACATCTTTTTTCATGCCAACACACCCTATACAATAGAATTAATTTAAGTATACCACTAAGAGTCGGTGAATTGTTCTATGATTTTTGGTTGAGTTTAGGTTTTGGGTCGTTTAATTTTACAAGATGAAAAACCGATCCGCTGTTTAACGGTTTTTATTCTGGACAACCGATGTCAGCAGGACCGTTTTCGGATTAATTTTACGCAAATCCGATTTGTGTTAAAAGCGTTGCGCGTTCGTTGACAATTAGAGCTTTTGTGTGCAATTAACTGGGTACCCTTTAACTTATTTCGCAGTTGTGTAAAATTAATTTTATTTCGTTTACACAAAGGGCGTTTCCGTTAAAGGTACCTTCGTTAATTTAACAAGATGAAAAACCGATCCGCTGTTTAACTGTTTTTCATCTTAAAAATTAGTGGCAGCAGGACCGTTTTCAGTTTAATTTTACGCAAATCCGATTTGTGTTAAAAGCGTTGCGCGTTCGTTGACAATTAGTGCTTTTGTGTGCAATTAACTGGGTACCCTTTAACTTATTTCGCAGTTGTGTAAAATTAATTTTATTTCGTTTACACAAAGGGCGTTTCCGTTAAAGGTACCTTCGTTAATTTAACAAGATGAAAAACCGATCCGCTGTTTAACGGTTTTTATTCTGGACAACCGATGTCAGCAGGACCGTTTTCGGATTAATTTTACGCAAATCCGATTTGTGTTAAAAGCGTTGCACGTTCGTTGACAATTAGAGCTTTTGTGTGCAATTAACTAGGTACCCTTTGACGTATTCCGCAGTTGTGTAAAATTAATTTTATTTCGTTTACACAAAGGGCGTTTCCGTTAAAGGCACCCTCGTTAATTTAACAAGATGAAAAACCGAGCTACTGTTAATCAGCTATTTCTCTATATATTGAACACCGCGACCATTACCTACTCGCTGATAATGCGAATTTAACACTTTTCTATAGTGATATCTTGAGATTTTCTCTCCTGTGAAATTATAGAGATTAGAAATTGTTATTTTCATCTCTGGAAATAGTGTTTGGAAATCTTTAATTGCTTGTAGGACGACCGCTTCTATTGGAGTTTTCCCGTTACATTTCTGACATTCATAATACGTTCGATTGTTTAATATAATTTCTCCTCCATCATCACTACAAAACAAAGATTTCTTTAAACTTTCATAGTAATAGTTGATGTCTAACCTTCGTTCTTCTAAATGTCTAAACTGATATATACTCTCGACAAGCTTTTTTGTACCTTGATCTGCGTGCTGATATTTTAACCGCAATTCATTTAAAAACTTTTTAAGTTGACCGCGCATGATTATATTAAGACCACGCGGTGATTCATATAGATGAAAATCTTTACCAATGAATACGACGTAACTTTTTATTGGAAGAGTATTCCCCACCTTTTGAGTCAGACGATTGAATAATATTACTGTATTATCCAGTTGCTCTAGTGGTGATCTCACTTTACTAGTGAATTTTGTGTTGTAAAAATCACCATCTCTAAACAGATAGTCTCCATGATAATTCTTTACTTCGAATATAAAAATTGCGTTTCGAAACACAACCAGTGCATCAATTTGTCTAACTACTCCATCGACTGAAAATGTAAAATCTGTGAGTATACAGGCACTCTCACCAACTAAATTCATCAAGAAACCTTTAAACTCCTCTTCCCCGCTGTAGCCTCTTGTTAAATTTTCCAAATAATATAACTGCTCATTCGTTAAATCCATTCTCCATTTCAGCGCATCAAGTTGTCTATGTACGAGTGATTTCATAGTAAAAACTCCTTTTTAGACATACATTAACTCATATCAGGCAAATACAAAAACTCCATAAATTCACGTAAATCATTACATTCTTTAAAATCTGAATCATTTAATCATCTATTTTTTATAAATCGATTAAAAACCTAGCCATATTTTAAAAGTGGCAATAATGATAATTTATTGTTTCCATAATAAAAGCCTGAACTCAAAAAAGTTCAGGCTTCATTCTTTAACTTAAAAATACTTGTAATAAATGCTACTATGAACAAAAGCAATACTACAAATAAAAATATTTTTCTGTATGGAATTAACATATCAATATTCGAAAATAGAAACGTTCCACCGAATGCGACAAACAATAAAACGAATAGCCATTTAAATTTCATATTATCATTCCTCATCAAAAGCATTATATAACCCTCTAAATCCAAATACGAGTATGACGATCGTCACTGCAAATGTAAATACATAATAAAACGGTTTAAACGGTAGTAGAGTTTCATAATGACTTACTACAAAACCGCCTAAAAATATTGCGAGTGATGCTATAAATAAAATGACGAAGAACTTTTTAACATTCATCTTTACACTTCCTTAACACTCTTCTACTTACTATTCATTATACATTTCAAACACTTTGATTTCATCTTTACATCAATTCGTTTCATATTGTAAAGATTTTGTAAATGTTCTATAAATCGCTTTATTTCAATGGTTTCAGGGTACTAAAATTATAAGTAAGTAAATAATATACATATTTTAAATAAACATTCTCAAGGAGATAAGGAATGAATAAAACACGATTCATTTTGCTGAACATTGTAGTTGCTCTGTTTTTAACTTCTTGTCAAGCGGTCGAACAGGCGATTGAAGACACGTTCAGAAAAAGTCCTGAAAAATTGAACAAAGAAGACAGTGAACAATCGTTAACCGATACAGTTAAAGGATTGTTTTTAGACGAGAGCAATGAAGTCATTACTTCTTCAGACATTATTAAAGATGCAGAAGAAAAGTATGGTACTGAGTTTGATGTCGAAATCAATCGACAATTTGATTTGTACTTAAAAGAAGAGAATATCAATCGTTATTTGTCTGAAGAAGAAATCATGGAAATTATCAATGTTTTCAAATCAAATAATCTTTTGACAAATCGTGACAAACGCGATGAGATTATGGAATCTCTTTTCGAACTTGTCGGTACACGTGAATTTTACGTGTATGAAGGGCGTATCATGCTGAATTCTACTAATCTATACGTGTATGTTGTCGATCCAAATAATACAAAACATGTCGACCTATATTATTATAATATGTCAATCGGATCATGGAGTATCATCCCTGAAAAACTAAAGGAAGATGTCGATCCCGTCACTGCATCGATTCAAGTGTCTCAATTTAATTTTGATAGCTATGAAAAAATTGTAGATACGGCGATAGAAATTTTAAAAGATATGGGCGAATACGATGAATCAACCACAATTATTAACGATAATAATATCGCAACGATCCAGTCGCGATTTGATGGAAATGACGTGTCTTTTAACACTCTACTTAAAGGAACGAGAGAAGATTACCATTTAACTTTTGATCATAAGGGCAATCTTATAAAGAAAGAGAGGATTTAACATGATGTTTATACTACTCATATTCTTTTTTATGTACGTGTTTCCAATATTTTTCTTATATATACCAGCTATTCGAACTACACCAATCGTTGCGACGATTCTTTTAGTTGTCGGGGTTGTACTTTATCTCGTACAAACATTTATGATTTATAAATTGGTAACGAGACCACAAAAACTATTGACGCAACATGAGGATATTAGGTACTCAGGCCAACTCGTACACGCTGAAATATTAAATGAAGAGGTTATACAAGAAAACAGTAATGAAATTTCTAAAAGGTTACTCGTAAAATTTTTAAATTTAGCAGGAAATCCTGTAAAGTCATATGTTAAAGTTGTCGATTCAAAGCCACACGAACACCGTTTTGAAAGAGGTAAAACGATTGATTTAAAGTTAAATAAAAACGGTTTTCAGCCTCCGTTTACTCTTAATGACGGAGAATACGAAACAAAGACGAGTCCTTTTGCTTCGGTGTGGATTATTTTTAACATCGTCTATATGATTGGATTTTTTATAGTGACGTATTACGTTCAAAATGACGGATACGGCTGGAGGTTTTTAAGCCCAGTAACGTCTTGGATATGGGCACCGATTTCTGGGATTATCCTTTTAAGAATATTACTAAAGCTATCGAGTAGTTTTGATATCGTCATGAGATACCACCCACTCATTTCTTTTAATTCTGAAGAAGAGTTTGGAGAATTGTTATTATATGGAAAAACTGTCGAAGGTGAAATTCTCAGTTACTCTCAAACTGGACTTCACGTAAACGAACAACCTCAAGTGCTTTTTAGCATCCAGTATGTAACAGACGAAGGCAAAAAACTAACGAAGCGGATTAAAAATGTCATCAGTTTAACAGAACTACATGAACTTAAAAAAGGAAAGGCAGAAATCATCTACCTTCCCCGTGATACGGATATATTCATGGTTCAATTCATAGAAGATGAATAACTATACCTCCGAATGCTCCAGTCAACACGACGACCCATGGTGGTAATTTCCAGTATGTAAGCATACTAAATAATATTGCGCCTAATGCAAAGTCAATTGGTTTTAAAATCGAACTCGTCCAAATCGGATGATATAACGCAGAAATTAAAATCCCGACAACCGCGGCATTCACACCCATGACTGCGCCTTTAATGTTCGGGTTATTTCGTAATTGATTCCAAAACGGTAACGTGCCAAGGATGAGTAGAAATGCAGGTAGGAAAATCGCAATCGTTGCGATGAGTCCGCCTAGCCATCCATTCATTACTGCACCGATATACGCAGCAAAAGTAAATAAGGGACCAGGAACTGCTTGAGTGGCACCGTAACCTGCTAAAAATTCCGCTTCACTTAACCATCCTGTTGGAACAAATTCTTGTTCTAATAGCGGTAACACGACGTGCCCACCACCGAACACTAATGCGCCTGACCGGTAAAAGCTATCGAACATCGCAATCCAGTATGATCCGGTCGTTTCTCTTATAACCGGTAGCAATACGAGCAATACGAAAAACAGAATAAGACAAGTCGCTGAAAATCTTTTACTAATTGGGAAACTGGTGCTTAGTGCTTCATCTTTGTTATGGTTTTTATAAATTAAAAACCCGATTACACCAGCAATTATAATCACACCGACTTGCGTAAAAGCAGCCGGCCAAAGCAGTGTAATAATTAACGCAAATAAAGCGAGTGCTTTTCGATTTAAGTCTGGTGTTAAACTTTTTGCCATACCGATAATTGCATGTAAAACGACTGCAACTGCTACAATTTTTAATCCGTGAATCCATCCTGCGTTTGCAACGTCAAACTCTGTTAAAAATAAAGCGAATAAAATCAGTAAAAGTACGGACGGGAGTGTAAACCCAATAAAAGATACGATTCCACCGAGAACACCTCCACGCATCACACCGATACCAATTCCAACCTGACTACTCGCAGGACCTGGTAAAAACTGAGATAATGCAACTAAATCCGCGTAGCTCTTTTCGTCCATCCATTTTCTTCTACGGACATACTCTTCGTGAAAATAACCGAGATGTGCAGTCGGCCCACCAAATGAAGTTAAACCGAGACGCGTAGATACGAACAAAATTTCTAAAAGTGCCTTCACACTACTACGTTTATCTTTATTCATCACTCTCTCCTTTTAAGATTTATTTAAATTAACATCGATAGTTATCGTTTATTTTATCTGTTTTCAGTCAATTAAACTTTATATTTACATATTTTTTACAAAGATTTTTGAAGAGACCATGTATACTTTTATATATTAAAAAAGCATGATCTAAATTAATTTAGATCATGCGACGTCATTTTTTCTAACTCTTTCTTTTGTCTTTCTTTTACTTGTTTTCGACCAGCGCTAAACTGACCAAATAGAAACAGAAGTCCGACTGCTGTAATTAATACCTCCGCTAAAACATTTACATCTGTTGTAAATATAATAGTCCCTCTCCAAACTAAGAAAACAACTGGTAATATTAACCCCCAAAACTTACTATGTCTCGTACTTAAAAAGAACTGTAATCCTAAAAAGGCTGCTATAATTAACACATCATAAATTGACCCTAAACCAAACACTATGAATTCTTCCTTTCTTTTTTATACTTTTCAATAATTAACTTTGCTTCTTCTAATTCAATTCGATCATCAATTGACAACTGTTTAATAAAACTGATGAAATCTTCATTTTCAATTTCATCGTGCAATTTAATTTTTTCAATTAAACGGTCTAGCTTAATGCGAACTGTCGGATATGATACACCATACATTTTAGCGACTTCTTTCAAAGAGCCCGAGAGCAACATAAACTTTTTTATAAACTCCAAGTCTTCTTGCTCTAACGATAAAATCCAATTTGGTATGTTATCTCTTTCCACAGCACTCGACCTCCTTATTTCTAATTAAATCTTATCATGTATGTTTAATTTTGTAAAATAAATCTTTAATAAAGTTAAATTTTTATTTTACTTTTAATTAAATAAGATTAATTTTAGCTAATTAAATATGTAGCTGCTTCATTTCAAGTTGGCTATCTTAAAGAAAAAGACCCAACATTCCTCTCATAGAAATGTTAAATCTCATGGTAATTTTATATCTATATTATTTATTATTCATTTATTAACTTCCAGTGTCCATCCTTAGCACTGCCAACATACTTTATTATTTCTTTATCCGTTAGAATCTTCAAATCTCTTTTTATTGTTCTTTCTGTCACTTTAAATTGAATCGACAAATCTAAAGCAGTTACTTTTGGATTGTTTTTTAATATTTCTAAAATACTTTTACGCCTATCATTTGGTTTTAATTTTCGTTGATTGTTTTGGGTGACATTTTGGGTGACATTTTGGGTGACATTTTGGGTGACATTTTGGGTGACATTCTCATTATTGTAATTCATATTCCAAAGTATGGTTGTAAAAGATGTTTCTGTAGATGTAAATTCTGGATGAAGTCTTTCGTCATAATTTCCCGCTATTTTATAAGATTCAATTATTTTTCTAAGACCTGATCCACGTCTTTCCATTAGACCTAGTCTTGCAAATACATCCGCTATAATTGGATTCCTTCTTGTCGAAGAAATGTTTAAAGGATTAAGATCTTGAACAAAAGTACCATCACACATTCCACCCGGTGAAAATATTTCCACTCTATTATCATAGATGCTTATGTGTACTTCGCTTCCTGTTACTAAATAATCTCTATGAATCAAAGCATTTACAAGTGCTTCTTGTATCGCTCTTTCGGGATACTCTGGATATTCTTCTCTAAAAGTAGGTCCTTTTATCCACATTTTTTTGATATTTCTTTTTACAAAGTCTAAACTTGCTTTTAAGAGATATATTAAGTTTCCTTCAAACTCAACATCATCTATAGCATCTATTCTACCGTTGGCTTTTGTTAAACCATTCCACCTTGTACAAAACACTCTAGATTGATAAACTTGATAACCATCTGCAAACAACAATCCTGCATTTGTTATAGTGTTATCATCATTAACAAGTCCAAACGATTTTAAATCTGTACTATGAAATTCTGTTCTCGTCCTATTTTTGTATTCTAAACTTAAATCATGAAACGTAACATCTTCTAATTTCTTACTTGTCCTAAGTAAATCATAGCTAAGGTGTTCTCCTTCTAGTGTTAGGTTAAATAAATCTAAGTTATTCGCTGGAACGCTCTGATTACCTATTCTTTTATAAGCTATTCTTGAGCCATTATCAACTACGAAGTAAGGTGTGTTTTTCCCTGATGAAATACTTAAAATTAATATAAACTTGTTTTCAATTTCGATTATTTCCATATCAAATTCTGGATTTGGCTCCATCTTATTTTTTATGATCTCACTAATAGTTTCTGAATCCATTTTGTAATCCTCGAGACCAAGAACTGTATTATCCTCTTGAACTCCAAATATTAACTTACCACCTTTTCCATTTGCAAAAGAAGATACAGATTTTAGCCATGATTTAGGCCTTTTTACTTCTAACCTTTCTTTTTTATCATAGAAATTGGTCTCACCAATGTAATCCTTTAGGTTCAAAATAATCCTCCTCTCATTTAAACAATTTAAAAAAGTATAATATTATTTAATGTTTCCTTACGACTTCCATTATAACCTTCTCTTCCATATCTAGCAGTTCTTTTTTCATTTCGATTCCACCTGCATAACCGATGAGT
Organism: Nosocomiicoccus massiliensis; assembly: GCF_002871345.2. Lineage (NCBI taxonomy): Bacteria > Bacillati > Bacillota > Bacilli > Caryophanales > Staphylococcaceae > Nosocomiicoccus > Nosocomiicoccus massiliensis. The sequence continues at coordinate 732,125 of NZ_CP136964.1, forward strand.
CTTCCATTTGTTCCAACAACTCTATGGCACGGAACGATTATCATGAGTGGATTTTTATTATTAGCCATTCCTACAGCACGACTTGCATTCACATTACCTACTCTAGTTGCAATTTCTTTGTATGTACGTGTTTCACCGTAAGGTATACGCGCGAGTTCGTTCCAAACTCTCTTTTGAAAATCCGTTCCCTCAAGATTATAAGTAATATCAAAAGATATTCGTTCACCATTCAAATATTCCATAATTTCACGGTATACACGTTCAGTAAACTCTGTCTTTCTGCCGTAATCGCTTGTTTCATCAATCTTCTTCACCATTGTTAGAACACTTTTCTTATAGCCTATTTTTAATAAGCCAAATGGAAATTCATATACAGCATAATCTAACCCTGTATTCTTTTTAATATTATTTATTTTTTTCAACTGAGTTTTCCATTGCAATATTTAAATATTCAACATCAAACCCTGCACTATTGTACCCTTCTAGAATTGTTAAGTAGTACTCTTTACTCGGCAGATTTAGTGGTCTGCCTTCGTTCATAATATAGACCATCGCGTTTACTGGTTGATTATCAACAATAACTTCCATTACTTCTTTTCTATATAAATCTGGGTACTCTTCATAAATATCAAGTTCCTTTTCGTCATTCGGTGTAATCTGCCACACGAGAATCGGAACACTTTCACCCTTGCACGGTTCAACTGTTGCAAAAGATCGGTTATCTGTCCCTCTAAAAGTAAGTGTGTGATCTTTAATTTCACTCTTACCAACCACTTTAGCAGTTGGACATCTTTTCGCCATTTGTTCAAGGTGTAAATTGGAACCATATGCAATATAATATTTAGTCATCATCTCAATCCTTCCACATGAAGTATATTCGTTTAGCTTTATTAATTATCTGGATAAAGTTTATCATCAACTTTAATTGATTTATTTTTGCTTAATAAAGACTCAATAAACTTGTTCTTTTCTTTAGGAGATACAATTACGGAATCATATCTCTTATACTGAATCTCTATTCTATCGATAGATAATGCTGGTCCTGCTAATAATGTTTTTGTAGCTCGTAATTTTTTAATACTTTTAATATCTATCGTACTTTTAAAAGGTCCGTTTTTAACTATAAGATTCTCATCGTCAATTTTATAACTTGTACCAAACCATAGCCATAATAGTAGTGCATTGTTTAATATTCCGACAATATATACCACTATATTTCGCTCAGTTATCATCATAAAAAACATTAAAATAATTACTCCCCAAATGGACACAGCAAGCCAAATATCTTTTTTAGATTTAAAGTTCAACACTTCACCTCCAATATATTAAACGAAAAACAAAATTGTGATCTATAGTTAATTTATAGTTTACCATTTGTATTTATAATTGTACTGTTATATTTTTTACACGAAAAAAAGCCCGGATTGTTATCCCGAGCTTAAGAAATCTACTTAAATACTTCTAAATCACCTTATTCCTTTCCACATTCATAGCAACGTTTATCTTTATCATTATCTCCATACATACGTAGCTCTTTCTCTACTCGACAGCTGTTACAAATATCAAAGTATATTTGTGGAAGTATACCTTCTTCAGCTAGTGGTACCCATTTCGATTCATACAAAGATTTTGTCATACCATAATCAATAAAAACGAGCTTACCTTCATTATCTAACCCATAGTTGCTACTGTCTCTCAAATCAAAGCAATCGAAGTTTTTATCCAGCTCATTTAAAACTTTTTCAAATGAATCAGGTATTAAATGCGAGTGATTCTCAAGGTTTATTTCATACGATTGATTATCTATAAGTTCTAAGGGAGCGTAGTATTTTTGTATAGAAATAAGTTCATCGTAGTAATATGTCTGAGCGAGTAAAGGATCTAAATATTTATAAGCCATTGTAGTGTAAATTTCAAATTCATTTTTTGATTGATGATATCCAATTGGATGTAAATTGACTTTTATTACATAGTCTGAAACTCTATAAACTTTTCTTGTAGAGCCTAACCCCACAAAATTTTCCTCTTTACAGTACAACTTCCAATTTTTAATTAATTCCTCAAGCATTTAATCACTCCTATATAAAGATAAGCATATGATCTTTAAATCGAATACTTTTATATCAACAATCCTTACTTCATTTCGCACGATTCTCTCACGATTAAATAGTTTTAAATCATTATACCAAATTATCGATAAAGTATTCTTTCTTCGTGCCAAAGATGATTACACTGCAAATGCTACATAAGACTCAAACATAGATGATAGTCACTCTTTGTCCACACTTCTATACACTCTCTTATTATTTCTGAAAATTAAAAGCTCCTTCTCAGGAGCTTAAGTAGTCTATAAAACCTTGAAATCATTATTTACTTCGCACTTAAATTCGCATCATAAAACTCAACAAACTGTTCAAATAATTCAGTATCTATACGGTTACTCCAACGTTCTCTATCAAGATTTTCTTCAATGAACCCTGCCTTGTCTTTCTCAAATCTTTGTTCATTTTCTTCTTTCTCATAATTATAGTCGAGAGAATCCGTCCACTCTTTTATTGCTTCATCTAACTCGTCTTTATATGTGTTGTTCGGATCATCAAAGAAATGATCATGTCCTCTATCTTCAAAGTGAAGGAAGGTAAATCTCGAGTTATCGTTATATTTTTCATGAAATAAATCGTAGCCGTATTGTATAGGAATCATTTCATCATCTTCACTATGGGCAAGTAAAATAGCTGCATCACTCGACTCAAATCCATCCATCGATGTGTTAGTCGCATATTTACCAAACTTCATCCATTCATGAATTTTTACAAAAGGCATCATTGTATAAATAAAACTACCCGCTTCTTGTTTTCCTACTGCCTCAAAATAATCTGAAGATTTATTAGCACCACAGCAAGCAATAACCGCTTCTACTTCAGGGTGATATGTAAGTACACTATAAACATTATAAGCACCTAAGCTATGTCCAAACAGTCCTATTGGTAAATCCGGGAAGTTCCCACTTTCTTTAACAAATGATATCGCATAGTCTAGGTCAATTGCGCCTTGAGGAAACCCACCTACTCCGTCTCCCTCACTATCATCAGTACCCGTCGCATCATAGGCAAATACATAGTATCCATTTTGTGCAAAATAATTAATATATTCTAAATAAAAATTATGTCCTCCATCGCCAAAACCATGTGATAATACAATAATTCCTTTTTGGTCGTCCCCTACACTATACAGTGATCCTGTTAGTATTTGTCCCTTATCAGATGGAAATTCATACTGTTTAGAATTCAAGCCTTCAAAGTCTGAAACTTTTAGCATAAGTGGTGGATAACTTTCAAATCGCTGATTGATGTTCTGATTGTATATGAATATTGAAAAAATACAAAAAGCACTTACTATTAACACAAGCGGAATGATGACAATAAATAGCTCAGTTCTTTTCTTTAATTTTCTCATAATTAAACTCCTATATTTTTTAATTAAGTTCAATTTACTTATATCCATTATTTATTCTTTTATAACATAATGAATGATTGTCACTATTAAATCGAAGCTAATTAAGACGCGCTATTTATACATTTAATTTACACGACAAAAAAGCCCGGATATCAATCCGGTCTTAAGACATCTATTAAATTTTTTCTTTAATATACCAAGTTGGAATAGGATTACGCATATTGTCATACCAATTCAATACATCTTCTGCTTGGTTAAGCATCGTTTGTACTTCACTTCCCCCATATGAAATAGCCCACGGTATGGAGGACGGAATATTACTGCAAATATACAGGGCAAGTAACTTCCAAAATTCCATCGGTACTTCATTATCAAAATATCCATCTATTATGCCTGAAGCAAATATTGGAGAAGCTTGAACACACCATACAATACGATTAAACTCTTCCCAAGGATCACCAAAATCGAAACGATTGAAATCAATGATTACTATCTTATTATTTTCAATCATCATATTGCCAATATGAAAATCTCCGTGATGAAAGGTTTGTGGTTTGTTTACAAGCAATTGACGGTTGGATTCTATATAGTCTATAATATCTTCTGCTCCGTCAAATTTAATGGGACAATCCTTATACATCTTGATTTTAGAATCCATCTTCTCATTGAATCGAGTTTCCCAATCAGATTGATTCTCCGGAGCTGAAATAGAATGGATGGCTTTGAGCATTCTTCCTGCCTCAAGACCAAAAACATACTTCTCACTGTTAGTTAGGTTAGGAATGACTTCTCCAGAATTTCTACCCTCAACCTAACTCTCAATGATATAAACACCCTGATCACACTTTCCAAACTCAACTGGTTTACACATAGAAATATCAAGAGCGGCTAGCTGTTGCATCATTCGAAACATCTCTGCACGATTAGCACTTTCTTCTTCGGGGGCTATCCTCAAAAAGTATTTAACACCATCGTCCGCTGTAACACAATATTTTTTATCGCACGATCAACCTTTATTAATTGGTTCTTTAGAAATTAAATTTAGTTGTGACATTGTTTAAATTTCAATTCTTTCAAGTAATGCCATCATCTCAACGTATCTTTTTCGTTTAGTTAATTTAATATGAATTAATATTTAATCGATTTATTTTTCATATATTCCAAAAATTCATCTATCGGCTTATCATTCCACTTCTTATTATGTACTGCACGATGACAATTTGCACACAGCATAATTAAGTCTATCTTTCTAGTTCTCCTTTTTCCCATATATAGTGGTAAAATATGATGTGCTTCAATAAATTCAATTTCATATGTTTTTTCGAATGAAAAGTTACAAGCTTCACAAAAAAGTTCCCCATGCTTTTTAATAAATTCTTTCTTTGCAATATTTATGATTTTTGAATTACGTTCAATTTGATAATGAGTACGATGGCGTTTCATTCCTTCTATAGTTTCATATTCATTCGCTAATTCATTATCATAAGTGAGGACATCGTCTCTATCAAACTTTCCAATATATTTCATAAATGCTTCTTGTAAAGAATCTTTCACTTCCCAAATAAATAATTCCTTCTCATAATACCCATTAAAAAAATGACTCCAGTACCTTTCTTTTTTACTTTTATTCCTTAAATCAGTTTCAAAAGTATAGCCTTTTTTTCTTAGCCGTTTAACTGTTTGAGCCATAGATGTATTATATACTTGATATGGGCGTCCAGTAATTTCCGATATTTGTTTGGCTGATCCTTTACCATCCATTTCGAACACTAAAACATAGATTGCTTCCTGTAAGAAAGGTGTAAAACAGTCTTTCTCCTGTAACATCAGAATCCACTCATCGGCAGTATAGTTTTTTGCATTTGTTGGATAGTAATCTAATTCTTTTTGCATATAAACCACCTACCATTCTTATATTTTCAATTCGCATAGTAATCTTATCTAGTCTATCAACTGTCCTACTCAAAATCTAATCCGTCAACTTAACCCCAAATTCTAGTTCTTACAACACCAATAACAAAAAGAGTTTCACCAATTTATTTTCATAAAACAAACTTAGGTGAAACCCTATATTCCTTATTACATCAACACTTAAAGTCATTTTATTCAACCACTCTTAACACTAATGCTACTAACTCTACCATGTGTCGACCTTAAGTTACAAAGTGATTTAGAGTGTGTGATTAGGTAGTTAGGATGGAAATTACATATTTATTCTATGATGTCTTAGTAATCCTATCTTCAACAATCCTTAAAATTCTTTTCATGCTGTAGGACTGTTCTAAATGGAAGTCTAGATTTTGTATCTTCATCCAAAATAAATTCATCTTTTAATGTGGTACTCAATTTAGCCATTACCATTCGATAAAAACTATACACATTTAATTGGGGATACCCTGCATCTCCTGATGAAATCCGGTCTTTCCAATCAACGTCCAATGAGGATTCTTTTTCAAAATAATCTAACTGAAACCCTGGGAACCTATCTGTAATTGCTGTGTACTTCCCAAAAAACAACAACCCTCCCACTGTTAAGTGATACTGACCGTCACCTTGTCTATCCTTTCTAAACGCTCCGATTTCGATTAATAAATCTTTGAAATCCATACTTCTATATCGTTCATTTTTTGTTTGCTCATATAAGGCCGTTCGATAAACTTCTAAATCATCAACGGATAAATCCGACAAATCATAATTGCTTAATAGCTCATTATCTGTCTCAGGTTGAGATCCCACAACTAACTCTTTATATTTATCCGGAGTTAATCGTCTATCACCTTCTCCAAGTCGTTCAAAAGCTAATTGAGGATTTCCCTTTAAATAAACTGGCTTCGATTGATAAGGTGCTTCCGATATTTTTATCATCATAATTTGAACACCATTATCACTATCTATAATTTTCACATCATTATCGTTGATGAGATTGATGCTTACTTTTTGGGGATTATTCACCATATTAAATAAATCATCTCTCATTTTTTCTGGTTGATCTATACCTACAACTTGCTTTGTTTTTTCATCCACACCAAAAATAACAATACCACCATCTGTATTTGCAAATGCGGAGTATGTTTCCCAAAAAGAATCGGGAATTTTGTTTTTAGCTCTTTTTAACTCTACATATTTCCCTTCAACAATTCCTAGTATTTCAGATTGTTTCACCTAAACCCTCCATTACTGCACTTATATTGGTTAGAATCTTACACGATTTTCGCACGATTCACTCACGATTATTTTCATAACAAACCGCATCAAAACAAGATTTTCCGATTTTGTTCGCACGATTTTCGCACGATTCACTCACGATTATTTACTTCTAAATCATTATACCAAAAAGAGAGACACGGAACTATGCAATCCCCCATTCTGTAACATAGTTCGGCATGCACTTAAAAGTTAAAAACAGGACCCTCAGACATCTGGTAAGCGCCCAAGAACCCTGTCTCCTTATACGATTCATTTTTCAACCTTTTGAATCTTTACCACACACTTAGCGGTTCATTGTCTCTAATCATTTCCTCACTTCATTCATCCTTATTCGATAGCTATTGTAAAGGTCTTTGTAATTTATTTTGTGCTTTTCACAAGTAATACCACCGTCTCTACATGAACCGTATAGGGGATTAGGTCCACTGGTTATACCATTTTTAGTCTTAGCCAAAGTCTCTGAGCCATATGATATCTTTTGGGAGCAAATAATTATTTGTAACATCGTTATCTTCGGCATTTTGTTTTGATGATCCTAGTGATTCTTACATTGGTTTTTCCCTAACAAACCATTATCTGGCCCAACGTAACGTTTTAAATTCGGACTGTGATAGGTCTTAACCATTTTATTTTTGAATCCCTGACCAAAATATATCCCATGTTATCTTTTGTAGTCGTTCATATCTCTCTTTGTCTTCATAAACTAGCTGGATATTTAGACCATCGATTAACGTAACAAAAGCGAGTGCGCAGTCTTCTGCACTTAGTCGGAATGATTCTTTTTGGAAACAACTTTTTAGTGTTTCAGTTAATATTCTGATAAATCTATAGGGCGCTTCTAAGATATCTTTTGGTATACCTTCAGGTGTCTGAAGCGTTGTCGTTAACATAAGTGTTGCATTATGATCTGATAGAAATCGTTCTTTGTGTAGAGACAAAAAATTATATAGCTGCTCATCTAGTTGTTTATCTTTATTTTCCTGAAAATAATTTCGGACAAAATTAATTTCTTTCTCCACTACCTCTTTATATACATTTTGAAATAGCTCACATTTATTTGGAAAATGATATGCTAGTGACTGTTTACGAATACCGACTTCTGCTGCAATTTTAGAAAGACTTGTCCCTGCGTAGCCATAATGATTAAAATGTTGAATTGCGACTTCTTTAATTTTATCTCTACTCAATTTAACTACTCCTAACTACTTAAGCAGTAAAATATTTAGGTAATTGTAGTGCATGCTTATCAAGTAAAATCTGCTCTTTTAGAATACCTTGTTCGCGTAATAATTCTATGTTTTGTACAATGAACTCGTCGCTACCTACAACATAAAATAGACCGCCTTTGTCTTCAGCAAGTTCTTTTACTCTCTCATAATAACTTTGACGGTTATCCACAAACTCAGAAGTAAATTTCTTCTCTGTCGAACTCTCGAATACATCAGAGAATAAAAATTCTTTTGATGAATCAATATTTAGTGAATGAATTTGATTTACGTCATCCGCACGTTTTAAATATTCAAGAACAAGTGGTCTAAATGTTGCTAAACCAACACCTGATGATAGTAAGTAAATATTCTTGTTTTCTCTTTTTAGCGGCACGTTGGAATGAGTTTTAAATAATGCAACATCATCTCCAACTGAATGTTCCTTTAATGCTTTTTTAAATTCAGAAGGCAAATCTCTGATACGTGTTGTAATTCCTATTACACTTTCATCATTCGTTGTTGAGATAGACATATGGCGTACCATTTTCTTGCCAACATTTTCATCTTGGAAACCTTTCAGTGCAAAATGCGTATGTGCGCCCTCTTCCCAAGTGAAGTCCTCAGGACAGTCTAAGAAGTATGTTTTGACTTCTGAATTCTCATCTTTAATCTTATTTATTTTAGTCCAATATATTTGCATTAAGCATGCTCCTCTATATATAATTTATAATTTCGTCTAACTTCACATGCGTCGTACTACACCATTTAGTATATTCTGACACGCGTCAGATTTCAAATTTTTAAGATTATCTTTTGTTGGTTTAATCTTATTTATGGTCACTTCTCCATTCTCTACTTTTACGACTTTTTCTAGTTATATAATAATTAAAAGGGAAATACTGTTATTAATTAATTCTTGTTGATTTGAAAATGATATTAAAATCATCTATAATCTTATTGAATAATAAGTAAATATAAAATGTTTTCTAGGGTTCCGTAACTTTTAAGTTAGCCTGGTCCGAGAGAAAACTCACAGATTTTTCTGTGTCACGGAAGGATAAAAGCCTGGGAGAAACTGATATCAGTTTTCTCAGGCTTTTTAATTTTATTGGGGGTAACTATGAAAAAATATTGGTTCACTTTATTTTTAGCATCTTTTTTTGAAGTTTTATGGGTGATTGGACTTGCTCATTCGTATAACTTTTTAACATGGACACTTACTGTCATTTTAATCATATTAAGTAACACTTTAATGATCAAAGTTGCACAGGTACTACCTACTACTACCGTATATACTATGTTTGTTGGATTAGGAGCTGGTGGTACTGTAGTTGCAGAAATATTATTCTTTGGAGAACCTTTCAATTGGATGAAGATTTTTTTAATTTTAATACTTCTAACTAGCGTGATTGGGTTAATGATTGTCACAGATTATGAAAAACAGCAAAGTGAAGCGAGGTATGAGAGCTGATGGCATGGATAAGCTTAGTTATTTCAGGCATGTTTGAAACATTTGCGGTTTCAATGATCAACCGCTTAACTATAAAAAAGGATTGGCAGACTGTCATTTACATTATCATTGGTATAGGTATGTCACTATTGTTCCTTCACTATTCGTTGATTTATATTACTATGGGAACAGCTTACGCAATATGGACAGGAATAAGCGTTGTATGTAGTTCACTTATTGGTATGTTTTACTTTGGAGAATCAAAAAGTATTTATAGAATATTATTTATTGCACTGATTCTTAGAAGTGCAATTGGCTTAAAACTCATTTCATAAAAAATGCCTGTTAGACTAAAATCTAACGGGCATTTTTTATTTCTATATCAATTTTCGTTCTAATAACGCCACCACCTCCACATGGTACGAGTTGATAGAATTGATGAATTTGCTATTTTTAATGAAATGTTCGTATTCGGGAACATGTCGACTAATTTGTAGGTTTGTGGGAACATATCAACTGATTTTTTATGATAAAAATTTTTGGTTTTAATATTTTTATTTGACTATTAGAGCTGGGCAATTTACTCTTTTCATTACTTTATGACTTACGCTACCTAATACCATTTCTTGCAATGAATTGAGTCCCCGACTACCTATAACAACCATGTCAACCTTTTCCTTATTTGCATATTCGATAATAGTAGGACCAGGATATCCATGTAGTATTTCAATTTTATATTCTATATTTTTCGACTTCACTTTTTCTTCTATTGGGGAAAGTTTTTTGCGACGAGTATATTCAAGTTCTTCTTTTCCCTGTGAATGAAGAATTTCATTTTTAGATTTTGAATAATCAGCAACATAAATAATTTCAATTCTACAATCGGAAATTAACGAAGCGATTTTCACCGCTTCATCAGTTGCTCGTAATGAGTTTTCTGATCCATCAACAGCTAGTAATAACCTTTTATACATTTTCTAACCTCCCATTTTATTAATTGTTTAATTTACATTATTATTCACAGCGAGTTTATGGAATATCTCTCTGCTTGATGTATCTAAACCAATGATAGTTACCTTATTATCTTTTTCTTGAAATTTAATCACTGCTTTATCAACTGCCCCTACAGCAGAGTCATCCCAAATATGTGAATCTGAAAAATCAATTGTTATATTTTTATTCTCCAAATTGAAATCAAATGACTTTAAAAAGTCTTCAGTTGATGCAAAAAACAACTGACCTTCCACTTCATAAATTACTTTATTATCTTGATGTTTATTTTTCACTTTTAACTTTGATATTTTAGCTACAAAGAAGATCGCACTAAGTATAACACCCGCAATAACACCCTTTGATAAATCATTGGTAGCTACAACTATTCCTACGGTTACCAACATAACAATAGAATCAGTTTTGGGAGCTTTTCTAAGATAAGTAAACGATGACCAATCAAATGTCCCTATTGAAACCATAATCATTATTCCTACTAATACAGGCATTGGGATTTGTATGACTAAGTCCCCTAATACTATAATTAAAAACATCAAGAATATCCCGGCAATAAAGGTAGATAACCTTCCACGTCCACCAGACTTCACATTTATAACAGATTGACCAATCATTGCACATCCAGCCATCCCACCAAAGAACCCTGTAACAATATTTGCAATACCTTGTCCTCTTGACTCTCTGTTTTTATCACTTTCTGTGTCTGTCATATCATCTACAATGGAAGCTGTAAGTAAAGACTCCAGTAATCCAACAATAGCTAACGCTAGGGAAAAAAGAAATACAATTACTAATGTTTCCAACGTAAATGGAACGTTTGGAATAAAAAACTCTGGCAATGTTCTTGTGATAGCTCCTAAATCACCGACAGTGCGTAAATCAACATTGGTATAAAGTGCTACGGCTGTCAATACAATAATTGCGATTAATGGAGCTGGAACAGCTTTGAAAAATCTCGGAAGTATATACACGATTGCTAATGTAATTGCTACAAATACATACGTCAAATTAGAAATCCCAATAAAGTGAGGTACCTGAGCCATAAAAATTAGAATCGCTAATGCATTTACAAAACCTATCATGACAGCTCTTGGTATGAATTTCATCACTTTAGCTACTTTAAATATACCAAATAATATTTGGATTACACCTGTTAGGATAGTTGCAACCAGTAAATAATCAAGTCCATGTTCTTTTACTAAAGGAACCATAAGTAATGCCATTGCACCAGTTGCTCCTGAAATCATTCCCGGTCGTCCTCCGACAAATGCTATAATTACAGCGATACAAAAGGAGGCATATAAACCAACCATGGGATCTACACCTGCTATGATGGAAAATGCAATTGCTTCAGGTATTAGTGCTAATGCAACAACAATTCCAGCAAGTATATCCCCTCTCACATTTGAAAACCATTCTCTTTTTATTTTCTCTAACACTTAAATCTACACCTCTTCTGTTTAAATTTATTTTTTATCCCTCGAAAAATCCAAACTGACCTTAATAAAAATAGTTTAACACCTTTCGTCCCAAAATGGAACCATTATGGGAAATAACATATTATATTTTATGATATAATTATTAGGGCTTCTTTTTTAAAATAAAGGGGTGTTTAATATGTTGATTGGTTATATAAGACCTGAAAGTGATGATGATAATTATAATAAACAAATAACAACACTTCGTGAAATAAATTGCGATAAAATAATTATCGAAAATCATTCTTCCGCAAAGAATCGAACTAAACTTAACGAAATGATCCATACACTTGAACAAGGTGACAAAATAATAATCACTAAATTATATTCGCTAGCGGACTCTACACTACATTTAGTCGAGCTATTACAGATGATTGAAGACAAAGGTGCCTACATAAAATCAATTAGAGAAGATATTGATACGAGCAATGAAAGTGGGTATCAATTTAGTTATATTGTAAAACATCTAGTTGAATTTCAAAGTGATGTAATTAGCGAAAAGACCAAGAAGGGATTAAATAAGGCAAAACAAAGAGGAGTTACTGCCGGAAGACCACGATTACCTGATGAAAATGTAAAACGCGCTATTAATATGTATCAAAGTAAAAAATATAGCCTATCTGAAATAAGAAATGAAACTGGTATTAGTAAATCTACCTTATATAGATATCTTGAAAGTTAATTATCATTCTACATTCAAAGAAACAGTTTAATCCTATATTGTTAATTTAAACTAACGTAGCATATTCTGAAAATACGCTGCGTTAGTTTTTATTTTATATTGCTATTTCCTTTTCAATACCCGATTTAAACTCAATCGTTAAATTCCTTTTATGAATCGTCACTCTTTCAATTAACTGCCTTACAAGCAGGTCATCGTATGTTTCAAGTTGCTGCGGTTGCTCTTTTAAATACTTTGTCATTTCTACAATCCGCTGTCTAAGTCCTTCTCGCGCTACGTTTTTCATCATGACTTCCTGCTTCAGTTCCCGCAATCGATATATTTCTTCGTAAGGTACTCTGTCCCGATCCACACGCTGTCTAATGTTTTCTTCAGGTATCCAAAAGTAAGGCAAAACAACATATTTATCACCTTCATATTCTGGTGGAAAGATTAAAACAAATGCGGTTATATCTGTTGTCGATGATAAGTCTAAACCCGCATAGCACTCTCTACCAATTAAACTTTCAGGGTCAACTGGCAAACCACATCTGTCCCACTTTTCCATTGGCATCCATCTGACAGATTGCTTTACCCATTGATTCAGTCGTAACTGCCTAAACAAGTTCTCCTCAGCAGGGTTTTGTTTGGCACTTTCACATGCTTGTTCGACTTTCTCAATATCAACTGTAATTCCTAGTGATGGATTTGCCTTCTTCCAAACTTCAGGGTCTGTCCAATCATCATCTTCCTCTGCACCATAGATAACAGGATAAAAAGTAGGATTCTATTTTTCTTCCCTCAAGTACATCTTTTGCTTTCTGATGTACTTCGTAACATATTGAATACTGGTCATTTCCTGCAGTTGTGATTAAGAAATACAATGGTTGTTTCCTTGCGTCCCCTGAACCATGAGTCATAACATCGTATAGCCTTCGGTTCGGTTGTGCATGTAACTCATCAAAAACTACCCCATGGACGTTCAATCCATGTTTTGTATAAGCTTCCGCAGATAACACTTGATAGAAACCACCCAATGGTTTATAAATCAATCGTTTTTGTGAAAGGACGGGTTTAAATCGTGCCTTAAGTGCGGGTGATTGTTCCACCATATCAACTGCAACGTCAAATACAATCGATGCTTGTTGCCTATCCGCAGCACATCCATATACTTCTCCACCATGTTCAAAGTCACCACATGTTAAAAGTAAGGCAACCGCAGCGGCAAGTTCTGACTTTCCTTGTTTCTTAGCTATCTCAATATAGGCAGTATTAAACTGTCGATAGCCATTAGGCTTCATCGTCCCAAATACATCTCGAATAATCTGCTCCTGCCAATCTATCAAGTCAAAGTTTTTTCCAAACCATTCACCTTTTGTATGTTTTAAATAACTTATAAAGTTTACTGCCATATCAGCAGCATCCTTATCGTAGTAAGATTGTTCAGCTTTAAAGATTGTTGGTTTATAAATTTCTAGCTTTCTAATTATAACCACCCCCTTAGCAAATAAAAAAACTAAATGAATTTATAAAGTTTTGCACGACAAAAAAGCCCAGATTGCTATCTGAGCTTAAGACATCTATTTAATTGTTCCACAATCTGTACCCTTTTGCAGAACAATATTCACTGTTTAATTCACAATTTATGTGTTAAAATAACTTTAGGTTTAACAAGGAGGAATTTAAATGGGTAATTGTTCATTATTTGTAATTGACTTCTCCATTTTCGTCTAAGTTTTAACACTTAAAACGGAAGGAGAATTAGCACTTGGGTATTTTTAGCATTTTTGTAATAAATACAGTTCATTATCAACCAAATGAAAAATAATTGGTTATAATGAATTGGAAGATTTTATAATCAACCTAGCCACTTAAAATAAAAAAAGCCATGTGAATTTCATGTTATATTGAATGTACCACCAACCAATATAAGGAGAATTCACATGACCCATGTAGATAATAACACAGAATCACGCAAATCTAAACACCTTACATACGGTGAAATGAAGAAAATTGAAGCGTATAAAGCACTTGATTTATCCAATCGAAAGATTGCGTCTTTGCTTGGACGTAGTCCACAAACCATCAATAATGCCATCAATACAGCGTCTGTCACGCAGAAAAGCCAACAGAAACAGAATGGCAAGACGTATACCTACTATAAAAAGGTCTACTCCGCAGAGCTGCATCATGACATTTATCTGCGAAATCGTGCGAACTGTGGCCGCCGTCCCAAATGGGTGGAAACGGAGCGATTCACTGAATGGGCGGATCGAAAAATGCTTGAAGACAAATGGTCTCCAGATACAGTGGTTAATAAAGCCATGGACCTGTTTGATCCGGCGATCATTCCAAGTACTTCAACCCTCTACAATTGGATCGACAGTGGCATCATGCGCACCAAGAATATCGACTTACTCGAAAAGGTTGGACGGAAACCGCGGTCTACCAAAGGTCGAGTGCGACGAAATGTAAAAGTTTTGGGTACCTCAATCGAAGAACGGCCAAAATCCGTAGAGAATCGCCAAGAATTTGGTCATTGGGAAATTGATACCGTCATTGGAAAAATTGATGCCGATGAACCTGTTCTATTGACGCTCGTAGAGCGAAAGACACGCTTTGAGAAAATTTTCAAAATTGCGGGTCAGAGAGCTGATGCGGTAGACCAAACTCTGCAGAGCTTTATACAGTCCTTAAAAGGATTGGACAGTCAGATTTTTAAAACAGTCACTTCGGATAACGGAAGTGAGTTCGCCAACCTATCCCATCTGTCTGAAGAAACCGATGTGTATTTTTGCCATCCTTTTGCTTCTTTTGAACGTGGAACGAGTGAGAATCAACATAAGATTATCCGGCGTTTCTTGCCGAAACATCAGTCTCTTAAAGAAGTAAGCGACCGCCAGGTCCAGCGGATTCAACAATGGATGAACGATTATCCAAGAAGAATTCTGGACTATAAAACACCCCACCAGGCTTTTGTGCAAGAGTTGAAGCAATTGGATTTAGAACTGGCTGCTTAATCTTTTGCTTGACCTGGGGCCCTTATGGGCATGACTTGCCCTGTGTGTTGTTTGAAGTTGAACGCAAACATCCACCACACATCCCGCTTTGCGGATATCTTGCCCATACCCACGTCAAGCAAAAGACTGTAAGAAAGCGTACAATATAACTTTGTGAAATTTACTGAAATAACTATTTTCAAGTGGCTAACTTAAACTTGAAATTTAAGGTTATAATGAATTGTTAATATAGAAAATTCATTATAACCACATTGGAGTGGGTTATAATGAACAAAAAAGAGATAAAATTTAGTCAAAACTTTATTACCTCGAAACGACATATAAATAAAATTATGAGTAATTTAGAATTAAATAGCGATGATAATGTTTTTGAAATTGGTTCAGGAAAAGGCCATTTCACACTAGAACTGGTTCAAAAATGTAATTATGTAACAGCTATCGAGATAGATTCAAATTTATGTATTCAAACACAAAATAAAGTTACAAATTACGATAATTTTCGAATTATAAATAAGGATATATTACAGTTCAAGTTCCCAAACAACAGAACATATAAAATCTATGGTAATATACCTTATTATATAAGTACGGATATAGTACGAAAAATTGTCTTTGAAAGTAATGCAACAGTTAGTTACTTAATAGTCGAGGAAGGATTTGCTAAAAGGCTACTCAATACAAATCGTTCTCTAGCGTTACTTTTAATGACTGAAGTAGATATATCCATATTAAGTAAAATCCCTAAAGAATACTTTCATCCAAAACCTAAAATTAATAGTTCTTTAATTATGTTAAAAAGACACCCATCAAAAATATCACACAAAGATAAAAAAATATATAATAATTTTGTTATGAAATGGGTTAACCAAGAATACAGAGAACTATTTACTAAAAACCAGTTTAATAAAGCCTTAAGTTATGCAAAAATAAAGGATTTAAGGAACATTAACTTCGAACAATTTTTATCAGTATTTAATAGCTATAAATTGTTTAATAACTAAGTGACAAATTCCTTAGCATTTAATAAAAAGGATTGCCATCTAGGCAGTCCTTTTTTGGTATTTTCCATTCACCTAGTGTGTTCAACTTTGCTTATATATTATCATATTATTCGGACTACACTAATTTCCCTCCATTAGATTCGTTTTCTAAAGTAACACCGTCTTTTTTATATGAATTCTCAACTGCTCTACGTAAATATTCGACATCAAATCCTGCGCTTTGATAACCTTCTAAAATGATTGAGTAATAGTAACAACTCGGCTGCTCAAGTGGTCTGCCTTCATTCATAATATAGACCATCGCATTTACTGTCTTTTTATCTACTTTAACTTTCATCATTTCTTTTCTATACAGATGTGGCCATCCTTCATAACGATCAAGTGCCTTTTCGTCACTAGAGGTAATCTGCCACACAAGGACCGGAACGCTTTCTCCCTTGCATGGTTCAACCGTTGCAACAGCATGCGCGTGTGGCCCCCTAAAAACGAGTTTGTGGTCCTTTATTTCACTTGTTCCTACTAATTTTGCAGTTGGACATTTGTTTGCCATTGGTTCTAAATTTAAATTTGATCCGTAGACAATATATAATTTTCCGATCTTTTCAATCCTTTCATAATTTACTTCTGAATGATTCCGGGTGGCTTAACCAACCCGGAATCTCCATGTCAACCCTGATTTTCAGGGCATCTAAAGCTAATAGAAAAGGGTTTCGCTCGTTTATCCATCCAAAATAAACTTCAGCGAAACCCTATAAACCTTATTCTATCAACACTTCAACTCTTCCTATTCATCCACCCTAGACAATAACGCCACAATTTCACAGTGGGACGAGCCACCAAGCTTGATGTCTAGCGCTTTTTTATGGGTGAGTACGTTTGCGGGAACATATCGACTAAAGGTGTACGTACGTGGGAACATATCAATGAATTTACTCAAATTCGGAACCTGAAATAGTTCTAATCAATACACAAAAAGACTCCCATTCAGCCGGGAATTTGTTGCTTCAACTTCTTTTAGATTACGTTTTTCTCGAATAATTTCATTCTAGAAAATAGAATTCCAACTGAACATCGTGTCAGTTGGATAAAATTGGGTTTATATTAATGATATTGACGTGAAAATTTATTCTTACCTTGATTTTAGAAATAACAATTACATATAATTTCTTAAGTAAATAATTTGTCAATAAACTTCATAGAGCATTTGAACTACTTAGATTATCAGACTTTTTTTCGAGATTCATGATGACGACACCAACAATAATGATCATAAGACCGAAAACGTTTAAGCCTGAGAGGATTTCATTAAAAAGAAACATTCCAACTAAAGCTGTTCCTGCAGTCCCAAGTCCAGCCCATATGCTATATGCGACACTTAGTGGAATAAACTTTAGAGAAATAATTAACAAAGTAAAAGAAATTCCAAAGCCAATGACAAGAGCAATACTAGGAATTAAATTCGTAAACCCATCAGATAGTTTAAGCATCGATGTAGCAAAAATTTCAAATAAAATGGAAGTAAATAAAATCAAATAATATTTCATACCATAATAACTCCTTTTTAAATTCTCATTAATACAACGCCAACAATCAGTAAAAGAATACCTACAGCGCCTTGTATAGTTATTTTTTCCTTAAAAATTAAAAAACCTACGAGTGCTGTTAATGCTGTTCCTGTCCCACTCCAAGCTGCATAAGCGAAACTTAACGGTATGGAAATTAATGACAATGAGAGTAAATAAAAGGCTAACGCATACCCAATAATTACCCCAAGGATTGAAAGTACTTTTTTATTGCTACTTATTGAAGTTAGTTTCATCATGCTTGTACCAAATACTTCCGCAAGAATCGCACTTACTAAAAATACATATGCCATTTAAATCACATCTCTTTCCATTAAATCACAATAATGAAGCACTATTTTTTCCATTCTTTCTTTAAAAATATCCACATAGCTATACATGATAGAAAACCAAATTCCGTCACAAATCAAACGCAGTTCTAAAATCTTATCAGGATTTCCTTTGTCTTGATTGAATAGTTTGATCCAGTGTTCAGATACGGATTCCCACAGTTCTATACTCTTTCCATCTTCTAGAGAAGAAATAAAAACCGATGGAAGCAAAACATTTTCAGTATCATCTAAATAGTCAATGGTTGCTAATGCATATGCCCGTGTAAATTGATAAGCTCCAGACAGTTTAGATTTATATTTGTTAATTTTTCCCTCGAATTGTTCTATCACCATTTTATTCATATTTAATAATAATATTTCTTTACTATCAAAGTGATAGAGAACACCACCTTTTGTAATTCCAGACTTCTCGGCAAGGTACTGCATGGTTAATTTTTGGATACCTTCCTCATTTATAATCTTAGCCGCATTTGTAAGAAGTTCTTCTTTTTTACTCAACATACATCACTCCAGTTATCTATATTACTGTACTGAACGTTCAGTACAGTAATATTAGCAAATCATTTTTAAATTGTCAATTATTGATTTTATATAAAATGACACTAGCATTGCATTAATTAACACAAAATATTAACAACATATCGAATATTCACTAATTTACTATTATCCAAAGAAAAAGTCCTTTATAATGGATATAACCAGGTGGTAACCCGTCCAAATCCATTAATAAAGGACCAAACTCATGGACAAGATTACACGAAAAACATCATTTGAGCAATGGTTTTCACCTATAAATCTTCAACTATTTGAAGAAAACGTAAAAACATTGAAATTAGACCACTATACAAAAAAGCTAACGACAGAGTCATTCCTGAAATTATTACTTTTTTCACAACTAAAAGAGGTGGAGAGTTTACATGCCATAAGCGACTGGCTTTTCAATGACCAACTTCAACATGAAACCGAGCTGAATTCGATAAGTGTATCTCAATTATCACGGCGATTAAACGGTATGCCACCGCAACTATTTCAAAGTATATTTTTGGACTTAGTAGCTCAAATTCATGATAAAACTCATTATTCTAAGCTAGTCATGCCGTTAAAAATTATTGATTCAAGCACGCTACCACTCAGCCTAGCTAATCATCGGTGGGCCGAATTCCGTAAAACAAAAGCAGGTGTCAAGCTACATCTCCGCTTGGTATTTATGGAGAAAGGAATATCCTATCCTGAAAAAGCCGTGCTAACTAACGCAAAAGAACATGATCGAAATCAGCTTGAAGTTATGGTCGATGACAAAGAGTGCATGTATGTGTTTGACCGCGGCTACTTAGATTATGATCGTTTCGATCGTATGACAGACGATGGCTACTTTTTCCTTTCTAGGCTTCGTAAAAATGCCGTCATTCGGGAAATTTACGACTTTAAGCTAGAAGAGGATTCGCCGGTTCTATCGGACCAAATGGTCTTGATTGGTACAACGCAAAACCGTGCTGAAAATTACTTTCGCCTATTAAAAGTTGTCGATTCAAAAGGGAATGTACTCCATTTAATAACTAATCGTTTTGATTTAAGTCCAGAAGAAGTCTCTGAGATGTATAAATCGCGATGGGCGATTGAACTCTTTTTCAAGTGGATTAAACAACATTTAAACATTAAAAAGTTCTATGGTCAGAGTGAGTTCGCCATTCACAATCAAGTATATATTGCGATGATTGTCTTCTGTTTAAATGTGCTGGTTCAAATCAATACAGAAAGCAAAAGAACTATTTTACAAATCAGCCGTTTATTAAGGGCATCTCTATGGAAACCAGCTTACATCTGGCTTCTAAAAATAGAAGGGAAAGGCGCCTCTTAATAAAGAAAACGTCGCTGTCACTCATGTTTAACTGTATATTTAAAAAAATGGATGGAGCCACCTTTAGTTGGGTATTCAGTTTTTTGGCTCTCTCAGAAAATAAACAAAAACTGAAAATTACAATAATATTAATGCAACGCTAGTGATAAAATGATACTGTTATAAAAAAATGCCTACATCTAGTAGACATTCTTGAATTATTAATATTTGTTTCGGTAATGCTCCCCAAATTCGCATATCTTCCTGACCTACTGACCAAATGGCAATACTCTGAAACTTCCACTTGTAAGTTGTCCCTATTATCCAATCAACTAGACTATCGATATCTTGATAATAAAGAATTGAAAAGCCGATGAAAAGTTACCTCCGATTTCACAGGGTCATGCAATTAATCTATACATCAATTTCAACAATCATTTCAGACTTAAATTCAATCTCCAACTTTTCAGGATGAACTACAATTCTCTCAACCATCCGCTTAACTAGCTGCTCATCATACGTTTCTAGTTCGCATGTTTGCTCTTTTAATAACGCTGATATTTGTTCCAATCGTTCTCTTCCATTATCTTGTTCTGCAATCTCTAGTTGAAGTTGTTGTTTTTCTTCTCTACGTTTGTAAATATTATCGACAACGTCATTATAGTCTTTGTTCGAATTCGCTAGGCCGATTAAAGAATGTTGCAAGGCTTCCAGTTCTTTTTCAACTTTCACCAGTTTATCGTGTAAATGACTTGATAACGTATGTGCAATATTTTGTTCTAAGACTTTTAGAAAGTTGCTCCGATTTTTAAACAGTTCATTTATCGCTTGGATAACGGCTTGCTTTAAGTCATCTTCTCTAACAGTTCGCGCATCACAAAACACTCCTGTATTTTCAAGCCTGCTGACGCATCGCCAAACGATTGACCTCTTCCCTCGGTTATTCCAATGGACTCTTCTAAATATTTCTCCACAGTTTTCACAAAATACAATCTGAGCCAAACTGTGGTTACTGCTGTAATTTCGCCTTTGTCCATTTTTACTAATATGAGCGATTTTTCGTTTTTTCAATTCTTCTTGTACTAACATGAAAAGGTGCTTTGGTATGATAGCTTCATGATTGTTTTCTACATAATATTGTGGAACAACCCCATCGTTGTTCACTCGCTTTTTCGATAAGAAATCGACTGTATATGTTTTTTGAAGGAGTGCATCTCCCATATATTTTTCGTTCGTCAGAATTTTATGCAGTGAACTACTGTACCATTTCTTTCTTCCCGCACCTGTTAATATGCCGTCCGCTTCAAGTCCTTTTGCAATTTTATTTAAGCTAAATCCTTCCAGGTATTCTCGGTAAATTCGCTTGATGATTTCCGCCTCTTCTGGCACAATGACTAAGCGTTTATTTTCATCTTTTGTGTAGCCGAGAAATCGATTATGGTTTACTTGCACTTCGCCTTGTTGGTATCGATATTGAATACCAAGTTTTACGTTTTGGCTAAGCGACTGACTTTCTTGCTGAGCAAGTGACGCCATAATCGTCAACATCACTTCCCCTTTCGCATCCATCGAATTGATATTTTCTTTTTCAAAGAATACGGGTATATCTTGTTCTTTCAGCTTTCTTATATATTTCAAGCAATCTAACGTGTTCCTTGCAAATCGGCTAATGGACTTTGTAATGATCATATCGATTTTTCCATCCATACAATCAGCTATCATTTTATTAAACTGTTCTCGCATTTTTGTGTTCGTTCCTGTAATGCCATCGTCTGCATAAACTCCTGCAAGTTTCCACTCGGGATTAGCTTGAATGTATGACGTGTAATGTTCGATTTGCACTTCATAACTCGTTGCCTGTTCATCACTGTCAGTTGATACTCGGCAATAAGCAGCTACCCTCAGCTTTTGCTTATCACTTACTTCCCTCGTTCTTCTTGGTCTTGCCGGGATGACTGTAACATTTCTTGAACTTTCCATACTCTAGGTCACCACACTTTCTATTAAACTGTAAACATATTCTGCTTGTTTATATGGGTTGTCATGTTTGATATCGATAGATGGTAAAGTGAATGTGGGAATTTCAAACGGGGTTTCTTCTTGTTTTTTATTTAGTCTTCCTAATTTTTTTGCCCGTTTATATCTTTCTATCTTCACTTTTTCAAATAATTCTTTTGATATTAAGGTAGGAAAAATATCCGTTCCTAAGTATCTTTCATCCGTTAATATTCGGGTAATACCGCCATGATTTCGCTTTATTCCCGCTTCCTTAGCGGCATTTGCTAATGACAATCCTGATAAATACGCTTGAAAAAGATGCTGCAGTTGTTTCAGCTCTTCTTTATTTATGACTACTTTACCGTTTTCAATTTGATAGCCAAATGGTGTATGTGCCATCACCTATTCACCTCTTCCTTTAGCAACAAGCCACTTTTTAATAAAAAACCTATTTTTGTTGACGAGTGTATATAAACCTTTTCAATATATTCGTTAAATATCGTTTCTTCAAATGATGCAACTTTCTGCTGTTTATTGGTGAAACTCATCAGTCTTTTCAGTTCGTAGACTTGTTCTTCTTCGTTGCGAATAAGTCGTAGCAACCGTTCTTTATCCTCCAACAACTCATTAATTTGGTTGTCCATTTTCGCCCGTTGTTCTTCATACAATTTCTGTTCTAAAAACTTATCATCCATTAGCTTTTTCAACATTTGACTCTTCGCATAGCACTCAGTCAATTGCAATTCAATATGATCGAGCTGTTCTTCTGTATCATGTTTAAAGCCATTTTTCATTGTTTCAAAAAGTGGATGTAGTATTTCTTTTCGAGCAAAAACGAGTTTGTTCATCATTGTAATAAAAGCTTGATGAATGCGTTCTTCCTTAATGAAAAGCATCGAACATTCATCTCTGTTTTTAATGTGTGTTGAACAGCACCAAGCAATATATTTTCTATGCGTAGAAGTGTGAATTCTCCTTTTAAATGTATCGCCACATTCCGCGCATTCAATTTTCCCTGAAAAAGGATAACGGTTTAAATACTTTCTACTTCCAGCAGCTACATTCTTTTGGCTTGCTTGATATTCTAGCATTCGATTAGCCGCTTCAAAATCAGTATGTGTGATGATTGCTTCATGATGATTTTCAATTAAGTATTGATCCAGTTCACCTTGATTTACTTTTCGATTAAAATGCTCATCAGTAAAAGTCTTTTGAAGTAGCACATCTCCAGTGTATTTTTCGTTCTTAACAATTCCACGTATCGTAGAACCTGTCCAATTACCATTTCGTTTTGTTGGAATTCTTTCTTCGTTTAGCTGCCTAGCAATGCGTTCAGTTCCCACTCCTTCAAGTACACTATTGAATATTCGCTTGACGACCTGTGTTTGTTCTTCATTTACAACAACCTGTTCATCGATATAATCGTAACCGTAAGGCGGATACGATAATTTGTACGTTCCACGTTTGAATCGTTGCCTAATCGACCACTTACTGTTTTCTGAAAGTGACACTGATTCGTTTTCAGCAAGGCTACTTAAGATTGAAAGCATGAGTTCACTTTCCATCGAATTTGTATTGATGTTTTCTTTTTCAAAATAAATGTGTACACCTAAGTCCATTAATTTTCTAACCAGTTCTAAACAGTCAATTGTGTTTCTCGCAAATCAACTAATTGATTTTGTTAAAATGAAGTCGATCTTTCCTTTTTCGCAGTCGGATATTAAGCGAAGCAGTTCTGGTCGTCTATCTTTTTTCGTACCTGTGATACCTTCATCGCTGTAAATATCAACAAGCTGGCTGCCATTCATCATTCTTTTCAATTAAAGTTTTGTAGTGTCTTCTCTGTGCTTCCAAGCTAATAAGTTAATCCTCATTTGATGTTGATACACGTATATAGGCAGCAACCTTTTGTTTCGGTTTTACTACTGAAAATGTTGTCATATCAAGTGTTGTTATCTTTCTCATCCACTCAGCCTCCTTTCTTGCATGTGACATATTAGCGTTAGAACACTGTTATATCAAGGTTTATCGCACATTAAAGAGCCTAATAAGGGATTGAATTTTTGACGAATTAATTTACTTATTTGATTGAGTTCTTCATGGGAAATAAGCTCCTCTTCACGTAGTTTCATGAGCATATTTTCAGCAAGATGGAAATAAAGTTCATTTTGAAGTTGATCTTCAGTTGGTTTTGATTGTTTATGATTTGATGTTTGATGATTAGGTGAGAGTTGTGTCATTCGCATATAGGTTTCCTCCTAAATAGTCTTCTACCTATATGCGAAGAAAGAGTGAATCGAACCCCTTATTTCGGTAATATGTTTATTAATAGTTGATATGTAATTGAAGTTCTAGATATAATGAAAGAAAATTATTCAACAAACGGGCAGTTTTATTGGAGGGATGATTGAGATGTTTAATTTAAATAATGCTAAACCAGAGAAGTTGGATATTGAAGAACAGAAATATCTAATTGAACAAGATGAATTAGATATTAAAAGGCAAAATATTTAATCGTTTTTAAAAGGTTGGTTTTTAACACCCTGTTTAAAAATTACAAATAAATTTCTTTTGAAATTTTATAAAAAAGCTCAAAGAGAGAATTGTTTGAAGTGTTATAATTAAATTGAATAATTCCACAATCGGGCGCGATTGTGGAAGATTAAATAGTCATTTAAGTTACAACCGAAGAGTTTAACTGCTCCTCGGTTGTTTTTATTTACTCATATTTCACAAACACATCTTTAAATCCAGCTTTCATTGCTTTTAATTGTTGCTTACCCACATTTTTAACACTTCAACCTTTTACTTTTCCACCCTTGACAACAGCGCCACCAACTCCACATGCACTGTATGCGGAAATAGATCTACAGGTTGTACGATTTTTAGTTCATAGCCAAAATCTCTGAGCCATGTGATATCTTTTGCGAATGTTTCTGGGTTACATGAAACGTATACTACTCTATCTGTTTGAAGGCGTCCGATTCTACGCATTACTTTTCCACCTGCGCCAGATCGTGGTGGGTCGAGCATGATGACGTCTGGTCTGCCCCAGTTTTCTAGTACTTCGTCAATACCGCGTCTAGCGTCCTTTGCGAGGAAATATGTATTCGCTATATCATTTTCTTCAGCGTTTTGTTTTGCTGATTCTATTGAGGTTTCGACAATTTCAATACCAGCGAGTCTTTTGACGCGCGTTGCAAATGGTAATGAGAATGTTCCTACTCCGCAGAATAAGTCAATCATCGACTGATCTTTCGTCGGTTTTGCAAATTCTATTGCGAGGTCTACTAATTTTTCAGCTTGTCTTGGATTTGTTTGGAAAAACGTGTCAAACCATAGACGATAGTTAAATCCATACATTTCGTCGTGAATATAATCTCTACCGTGAAGAACGACAGTACGTTCTGATTGCGTCATATCTGCTAGATCTGTGTTTTTTGACCACGTAATACTTTCGATATTTTCGACTTCAGATACTAACGTTTTTAATAATTGATTAATTTCTTCTTCATACGCTTCTGGATCATCTGCAGCAAATATCGCACACATCACTTCTCCAGTATGTTGAGACTCTCGCACCATTAAGTAACGTAAAATCCCTTCTTTTGTATCTTTGTTATATGTTTTAATGCCACTTTGTTTTGCCCATTCTGAAACGATATTCATGACTTTTTCCGTTTCTTCTCCAGCAATTAAACATGAATCAAGGTCAATAATATTTCTAAAGTTATCCATTTCATGGAGACCTAGTTCACCGTTACTACCGAACGTAAACTCCATTTTGTTACGATAACGCCACATATTTTCTGCACCGATAATTGGACGAATCACTGAAGGGTCGAAACCATTGTTTTCGATGTACATTTTAACCGCATTTTCTTTTACTTTTAGTTGCGCATTATAATCAAAATGTTGCCACTGACATCCACCACAAATATCAAAATATTTACACGGTGCGTCGATTCTGTTTTCATCTTTTTTTATAATTTCAATTGGACGCGTAAATGCACTTTTACGGTTCATAGCATTTGGCACTTCAACACGAACCACTTCTCCCGGAATAGTGCGAGGGATTGTTAAACGTAAATTTTTACCTTTACCTTCCCAATCATCTCTACGATACTTCGTAACTCCTTGACCTTTTTTATTAAAACTTTTTATTGTCACATCATATGTACGTGACTTTGACATAATTTTCACCTTCTACATTTCTTCGTTAGTTTCTAAACTAATTAAAGTAATAGACATTACCGTCTCCATCATAATTATCTGAATTAATTGTTTACATTACCTCTTCAATTAAATTATAAATTGTAGCAATAACCTGAGCAAAATCTATTCCTTTAGCATATGGGTTTTTATTCTGATATCTACTCCATCTATCCCTAATTGATTCATTATTTTTTATAAGATTTATAATTTCAATAGCTCTATCTTTGGAAATATTTGTTTTTCTATATTTCAAAGTAAGTGATACAGCTCTTTTCAAATCTTCAAAATTTATTTTTTCTATTTGTGTGCTAAAAATTATATAAATATCATAATAGTCCTTACTCCTACTATTATTTTCAGCTCTAGTTAATATCGTATGGAGTTTTTCCGACAAAACAGACTCAATTGGATAACATTTAAGGTCATATCTATCTCCTAAGATTGTCTGATATTCCTCATCAACTGGACTAGGATAAACTGGATCTCCTGTTGCAATATCTACAGCAAAAGGAATCCTTATGTTTGATAGATGGCCAATTAATTTAAATCTATGTCCACCATATTCATCATCAGAGCGTATTCTTTCACCATGCCCGTCAATTTCAAACCAAACGTCTGATTGATTAATTTCTGAAATTATTGATATTAAAATAGATTTAATATTGTCAGAGTCGATGTTAATTCCCTTTGCTAAAAAGTCTATATCTTGAGTAGCTCTATTTTGAACTCCTAACTTATATGTCAGTAGAATACCTCCCTTAAGCATGAAATTATCTTTATACTTACTTTGTGACAAAAGTTTTAGGAATTCATCAAAGAAAAATTGATTTAGCGCTAAATTATAGTTAATCTTTAATTCCATAGCTTTATTTCTAATTTTTGCAGTTATACTATCTTTATTCATATACAATAACCTCTAAAATATTTTCAATCTGTTCGGATATTCCAAATATATTCGCATATTTTCTTAATTTCCATATATCTTTACTATCTCTCTTCAGATAAAAATTCCAAGCTTTTGAAAATATTTCAGGATTTTGATTTTTTCAATCTCTAACAATATCACAAAGTGTTCTTTCCATATCATATACCGAAACTATATTACCTATCTCCGTTTTAACCTCAGTAATTCCCACTTCGTACCATTCTTTTTTTACATGATGAGGTATAACCATATCTTTTACTCTCCAAGTATTATATCCCTGATATACCGTAACCTCGTTAGTAAAAGGTAGTCTTTCCGTCAGACCATGTAAATAAAGCGCGGTTTGATAAGAATAAATGCATACCTTATGTTGAAGTTGGAAAATATATAGTTCATCATAATTATCATAGGAAGGATGAAGATAAACACCTCTTGCTACTCTTTCAAGTTCACCATTTCGAACCATATCTGTAAGATACCAAGAATCTATACTTTTTTCTGTAGCTTCTGATGCTGTAATTATTCCATTATTTTTTTTAATAATATTATTTATTTTTTTCTTGTTCATAAAAAAACTTCCTTTTGTGCTTTATTATATATAAAACAAAGCACAAAAGGAAGTAATAAATAGAAATCATATCAATTCAAATTTAATCATTTTTCCTTGTCAGTGGCACTAGAGCCTCCACATGATACGTCTTTGAAAACATATTGTACGGCGTGACTGAACCGATTGTATATTTTTCACTTAATATTTTTAAATCTCTTCCAAGTGTTGCTGGATTACATGAGATATACACAATTCTCTCTGGTTCCACTTGTAAAACTGTATCTAAAAATGTACGGTCGCACCCTTTCCTCGGTGGATCTATAAATAGTACATCGATATGTTTTTCGTTTACAATCTCTTTAATTTTCTCTTCAGCTTTACCATTTATATACGTCGCATTTTTTATGTCGTTTAACTTTGCATTGTCTCTTGCATCCTCGACTGCACTTTCGACGATTTCTACACCGATTACTTCATCCACTTTGTCTGCTAATAATTGACCGATCGTACCAATACCTGAATACGCATCGATGACGACGTCTGTTTTTGTTAGTGCAGCCCGTTCGATTGCTTCACTATACATCTTTTCTGTAATTTCATGATTTACTTGATAAAACGATAAGTCTTTCACTTTAAATTGTTTATTTAATAACTCATCCACTATATATGACTTACCGTATCGTACGACTGAGTTGTAACTCGTGACGAGATTTGTTCTTTCAGTGTGAATGTTTTGAATGACACTTGTAATTCTAGCGTCTTGAACGAGTTCATCGACTAATGGTTTAAATGTATATGATTTACCATTCGTAACAAACACGATTTGTATTTCACTGTCATCGTGATTAGAACGGATGATTAAGTGCCTTAAAAACCCAGTATGTTTCTCTTCATTGTAAATTGAAATGTCGTATTTTACTATCAGTTTTCTTAACACTTCGATGATCTCGTTATGACTTCTTTTTTGAATCATACAATGATCGATATCGACGACGTCTTTACCATTTTTTTGAAATTGACCGATGACCACTTTACCACGCTGTTCTCTCACTGCAAACACTGTTTTATTTCGGTAATAATATAGTTCGTCAAGTTCAACTGTATCGTTCACTTCTATATCTTTAATATGACGTCTTAACGTATTTAAAACCGCTTCTTTTTTAAAGTCTCGTTCCTCGGTTTCATTCATATGTTGAACGTGGCATCCACCACAGATGTCATAATATTTACACGGTGGATTTACACGATTTTCACTTCTCGATAAAACATCTACTACTTTCCCCTGACTAAACTTATTACCAGTCTGAGTGAGTGTATATGTAATTGTTTCATTTCTTATAGCGCCATCTATAAACGCGAGGTGATTTTCTTTTACAACACCTCTACCGTCATGTGTATATCCTGACACTTTACTTTTATATGTATTGTCCATGTGATCCCCTGTTTTCTCTTTTAAAAATAGATGAAATTAATTATAATATTTATATTAAGATTTGGGAGGGTATGTTGTGAGAGCGAGTGGTTTGATGTTATGGGTTCTATTTGCATATATTCTTTTTACTGCATTTGAACTTGGCTTACCAGCAATCATTATGACTGGTGTCTCATTTTTTATTGCGTTAAATTTTACCCTCGTAAGAAATACGCATATTGAAGCATTTAACGAAAAACATAAAACGACGTTCGATGAAGAAATCGAGTCGATTAAAAATGAACAAAAAAACGAAGAATAACCAAAGCGGTTATTCTTTTTTAATTCTTACTTTAATGGCTTGTTGTAAATTTTTAAAATGTGCAGGTAACACACCACCGAGTTCTCCGTCTAAATTTAACTGTACTTCTTCGAAACTCGAGACATATAGCTCTCTTGATTTAAAGTATTTTACTTTATCGTGCTTTAAATGCTCCCCACGCATCGCAAGCGTTAAAACGTGTGCAAGCTCTGCTAAATTGACCTCTTCTAATATTAAAACCGAAAAATATCCGTCGTCTAACTCAGCATCTGGTACGAGTTGTTCAAATCCGCCAATCGAGTTTGTTAAACCGATTAAAAACAACATAACACGTCCTGTGTAAACATCATCATCGTGTTCAATTCGTATTGGGAATGATGTAATTTGCGGGATAAGTTCAATTCCTTTTACGTAATATGCAAGAGATCCGATAACTGCCTTTAAGCGACTCGGTGCTTCGTAAGACACCTCTGTAATCTTACCGCCCCCACCGATATTCATAAAGTATTTACCGTTCATTAGACCGAGGTCTATCGCAAATGGTTCACCTTCAATAATATAGTCGAGCGCTTCAAAAATATCACTCGGTATACCTAGCGCTCGTGTAAAATCATTTACTGTCCCCATTGGGATAATCCCAAACTCAGGTGGTGTATCATGCTGAAGTAGGCCGTTAATGACTTCATTTACCGTACCGTCTCCACCAACCGCAATGACTAAATCAAACTCGAGTTCACATGCACGTTTCGCAGCAACAATCGCATCACCAATACCAGTCGTTCTATGTGCACTCGCAATGTACCCTGCACGCTCTAAACGTTCGAGAATTTGAGGAAGTTGTTGCTCAAACACTTCTCGCCCTGCCGTCGGATTATATATAATACGTGCTGTTTTCATAAGCTATCACCTACGCATATTTGATCGTACTAACAATATTTGCTCATGTTAATGAAAAATATTTTTAAATATGGTATTATCTAATCTAGATAATTGTATCATATATAATATAGACATTAAAAAATTACGAGGAGATTTGATGAAAAAACTAATTATTGTCCTACTTTCACTAGTATTTTTATTTTTATTATACTTAAATTTTTTACACGAAAATAAGAGTAACGTAGATAATAATAACAATACTAGTCAAGTAGAAAATTCCAGTAACAGCGATAACCAAAAAGATAAAAACGATCACACGAACAAAGAAGATGATGGAAAAGAAGAAGCTTCTACATCAGAAAATAATGTTTCAAGTGAACCACTTATATTTAATGAAGATGTCATCCAAGATAAGTATGATGCAAACATTCAAAACAACGAACCGTTAACGGTCGATGTTGTATTACCGACGTATTATAGCGATGCATTCATGAACGATTTAAAAGAAGCATTTAACAATACGACGATTGGATTTAATCGTATCGATATCGATGTTAATTCTGGTCAACTTGCACAGTTAAACATTAATGACAGTGCTGATGTCGTGCTGTTAAGCGCACTCCAAATTCAAGACTATAACGAAGAGGTCCTTCCAAGTCACGACTTACCAAACGTATTACGTATGTATATGTCGCTACTTGAAGCAAATAAGACAGCTGTCATTTTAAGTGAACCAAACGCACATGCGCATGTTAACTTACAAAACGTATTAGAAGATGATCAAGCATTTATGAGAGAGAACGATTATTTCTACGTTGATAATAGTAGAATAGAGCTCGATGACATGTATGATTACAATCAAAACGTATTAACTCGTGAAGCTGAAAAAGAAGTTGCTAAAAATATTAGAGACTTCTTCTTACAATAATAAAAGACTTTGCACCTAAAGTTTAGGTGCAAAGTCTTTTTTTAAATATTATCTCTTATTAATTTCTTCTAAAAGAATCTTGTTAACCATTTGTGGGTTTGCTTGTCCACGTGATTTTTTCATAATTTGTCCTACTAAGAATCCAATCGCACGGTCTTTACCATCTTTAAAGTCTGCGATTGATTGAGGGTTCTCATTGAGTACTTCTTCGACCATTTCACCAAGTACTGCTGGGTCTGAAATTTGTTCCATACCGAGCTTTTTAGCTGTTGCTTTTGCTTCTCCACCGTTTTTAATTAATTCAGAGAATAATTTTTTCGCTTGTTTACCTGAAATTGTACCGTCTTCAATAAGTCCGATCATTTCAGCTAAGTTTTTCGGTGTAATTTCTGTGTCGTGAAGTTCTACTTGTTGTTTGTTTAAGTACTCGTTCACACTTGTCATGATCCAGTTTGATGCAAGTTTTGGATCTGCTTTATGTGTTTCGACCATCTCGTTAAAGAAGTCTGAGTGTTCTTTTGTGAGTGTTAAAATATCTGCGTCATATTCTGGTAAACCGTACTCTTCTAAGTAGCGTGTTTTTAACTCGTCTGGGAGTACTGGAATACTTGCTTTTACAGATTCTCTCCACTCGTCACTAATTCTTACAGGTCCAAGGTCTGGATCTCTAAAGTAACGGTAATCATCTGCTGTTTCTTTAACACGCATTAAAATTGTTTCGCCAGTTTTTTCGTCAAAACGTCTCGTTTCTTGTTTGATTTCTCCACCTGACATTAGGACTTGTTGTTGGCGTTTTTCTTCGAATTCTAAACCTTTACGTACGTGGTTAAATGAGTTTAAGTTCTTTAACTCTGTTTTCGTACCGAATTCATCTTGTCCGTATGGACGAATTGAGATGTTCGCATCCGCACGTAATGATCCTTCTTCCATTTTAACGTCAGAAACACCTGTATATTGGATGATCGATTTTAGTTTTTCTAAATATTTGTATGCCTCTTCAGGTGTACGAATATCTGGTTCAGATACGATTTCTACAAGTGCTGAACCATGACGGTTTAAGTCGACGAGTGAATGGTCGTCTTTATGGACTGATTTACCAGCATCCGCTTCTAAGTGTAGACGCGTGATACCGATTTTTTTCTTTTTACCATCCACTTCAATTTCGATATGTCCGTGCTGACCGATTGGTTCTTTATCCTGCGTAATTTGGTACGCACTCGGGTTATCTGGATAGAAGTAATGCTTTCTGTCAAATCGAGTAACAGATGGAATTTCCATATTTAAAGCAAGAGCTGCTTTCATTGCGTACTCGATTGCTGTTTTGTTAACGACTGGTAACGCACCAGGATGTGCAAGCTCCATAACAGAAAGGTTTGTATTTGGTTCTGCACCAAAGTGTGAAGGTGCACCTGAGAATACTTTTGATTTTGTATTTAGCTCGACGTGTACTTCGAGTCCGATTACTGTTTCAAAATGCATTTATTTAACCTCCAATGTGAGATTTTTTAATTCATCGTGAAGATTAAATTGTTGTTCGAATTTATACGCAGCATTGTAAATCTTACTTTCTTCGTAGTGATTTCCAATGATTTGTAATCCGATTGGACGATTATCTTCAGTTAAGCCACACGGTACTGATAATGCTGGTAATCCTGTTAAGTTTGCAGGGATTGTTAAGATGTCTGTCATCCATACATTCTCGTCTGGTTTACCAAATTCATGTGCTGGTGCAGCTGTTGTTGGTGTTAATATGAGATCGAATTTCGATAAAACTTCCGCAAATTCTTCCATTACTAATCGGCGTACTTTTTGCGCTTGTTCGAAGTAATCTTCAAAATGACCTGCTTGTAACATATACGTACCTAAAATGATACGGCGTTTTACTTCGTCACCGAAACCTTCTCCACGTGTTTTCTTATATAAGTCTTCTAAGTTTTCTGCTTCAGCACGGTAACCGTAACGAATTCCGTCAAAGCGTGCTAAGTTAGAAAATGCTTCACTTGAACTTACGATTTCATAAATTGAAATGACTTTGTCTAAATGATCGATACTGACTTCTTCAACTTCAGCACCGAGTGATTTAAACGTTTCAACTGCTTTTTCAATGCTTTCACGTACTTCAGCGTTAACATCTTCTGTCATTAATTCTTTAACGACTGCGATTTTCATACCCTTAATATCGTTATCGATGTTTGTTAAGAAATCCGCTTCTTTGTCCGCAGTTGTACCGTCAAACTCATCGAGTCCACTTAAAACGTTTAAAAGTATCGCATTATCTTTTACCGTCTTTGTAATTGGGCCAATTGTGTCAAATGATGAACCGAATGCAATGCCACCAAAACGTGATACTCTTCCATACGTTGGTTTCATACCAACGACACCGTTAAAGCTTGCAGGTTGACGAATTGATCCACCAGTATCAGTTCCGAGCGCTGCTGGCACAAATCCTGCCGCAACTGCAGCTGCAGAGCCACCTGAAGATCCACCTGGAACGAGTTTTGTGCTCCAAGCGTTTGTCGTCTTTTTATAATAGGACGTTTCAGTTGTAGATCCCATCGCAAACTCGTCTAAGTTAATTTTACCGAGACTAATTGTTTCTGCGTCTTTTAACTTTTTAACGACCGTCGCGTCGTTAATTGGTATAAAGTTTTCAAGCATTTTAGATGCTGCTGTTGTCGTGATCCCTTTTGTTAAAATGTTATTTTTAATACCGACCGGTAATCCAAATAGTTCACCTGTCATTTCATCTTTTGCTTGCAATTCATCAAGATGCTTTGCTTCTTTTAATGCGTCTTCTTTCGTTAATTTGATGAATGACTGAACGCTATTATCATGCGCTTCAATATGTTTATATAATCCTTCAACGACTTCTGAAGGTGTGAGTTCTTTTTGCTTAATTTTTGATACGATTTCTTCAACCGTTAAATGATGAATGTTAGTCACCAATGTCCCTCCTAGGAAATCATTTTTGGTACTTTAAATTGTCCGTCTTCTGTTGATTCTGAGTTTAATAACGCGTCTTCAATCGACACTTGATTGTTTGGATCGTCTTCACGTACGACGTCATAAATCTCTAACGCATGTGTTGCTGGTTCAACGTCAGATAAGTCCATGTTTTTTAAATCCTCTGCACGTTGTACGATGTCTGTAATAGACTCGGCATAACGCGTTGCTTCATCTTCAGTTAATGCAACTTTCGCAACGTCTGCCATCTTTAGTACTTCTTCTTTTGATACTGTTGGCATAAATATCCTCCTTTTTAAAACACGTATTATTTTATCAAAATATACGTCTCAATTCTATTGTTTGTTATTCTGTAATATAAAGTTCCGTATTCTCTTCACCGTCAGACGTAATAATCGAATACACTTTTGACTTATCTTGAATCTTTGCTTGAACTTTTGTGCCTTTAAAATGTTTTTCGACAAGTTCATACACGAATTGGCTTAAACCGACCATTTCACCACGTGACTCGTATTCAAATGGTATTTCAATCGATAACTCGTCGAGTTTACCGTCACGAATCACACCGCGTCCGACACTTGTAGAAAATGATTTAAAGTAACTTTCGAGTTCTCGGTTAAATGCACGATATTCGCTATTTACTTCTTCTGGTACTGATTCATTATTTGATGGTAGTAAAACGTTCTGTTCATCGATCGTTTCAAACTTAGGAATTTCTTTTACACCTGGTTCAACAACCGCGTAGGATACGAAGTTACCAGGTATAATATCGGTTCCTTTTGATTGGATAAAGATTGCAAATACGACTTTTTTATCGACATAATCACTGTTTTCTCGAAGTCTCTCTAAAATTTCACGCGCCATATCTTCGCCCTCTTTTTGAACGACTTCTAAATCTAAATCTTTTTGATATGTCGTACCATACTGCTCTTTTTGATATAAGTACTCACTGTTCATTGCAAGTCCGAACGTAATCCCTTCGAACGTCTGATTACCTTCTTCGTCAATTTTTAAGTAATCTTGTTCAAGTATATGAGATAAGTAAAGTGGCGCGTTCTCTGCAAGTTTTTCTGGATCTTCTTCTCCGTTGTTTGATGGGTTTAACCCTAAGTTACTAAATGCACCTGTCCTTTTAAGTGTTGCTTCATCCATCTCATCGATTTGCTCTTTCGTATATTGACGTTTTAAATACTCG
Organism: Nosocomiicoccus massiliensis; assembly: GCF_002871345.2. Lineage (NCBI taxonomy): Bacteria > Bacillati > Bacillota > Bacilli > Caryophanales > Staphylococcaceae > Nosocomiicoccus > Nosocomiicoccus massiliensis. The sequence goes on from NZ_CP136964.1 coordinate 767,753, forward strand.
CGAGTCATTTTATCAGACATAATTTGTCCTTCTCGAAACACGTATTCATTTGTCGGAAAGAATCTTTTCGACTGCTCAAAAAGGCCTTTTTCAAATGCTTCCATATTATACGTTGAAACCATGTTAGAACTTGTTAACCCGCGTGCTGGAGAGAGTTCGTATGGTAAGACAGATTGGTAATAATCGCTTGAAATACTTTGTGTGACACTATCTTGTACATCTTCATTTCGTACTGTTTGAACGTTATTGTTATTTTCATCGTTATTTTCTGACGCATTCTCAACGTCGACAGACGTATTCGAACATGCCGTTAATATCGCTGTACCAAACAACGTACTCATTACAAGTTTTTTCATCTGCTATTCGCCCAACCTTTCGAGTAAATCCGCTTCACTCCATACAGTAATTTCTAACTCTCTCGCACGGTCTAATTTAGACCCCGCATCACTTCCAGCGACGACGACATCTGTGTTTTTAGACACACTACCTGTCACTTTCCCGCCATTTAACTCAATTTTTTCTTTCGCTTCCTTACGTGTTAACTCTTCGAGTTTACCTGTTAACACAAACGTCATCCCGTCAAACTGTGTACTCTCTTGCTCTTCAACCTCTTCAGTCATATTTAAACCTGCTGATTTTAGTTTTTCTATAAGATGAATAAAATCTTCGTTTGACGTATACGTTACAACAGAATCTGCGATCACTTCACCGATTTCAGGAACTTCCATCAACTCGTCTTTTTCAGCAGATAAAATATTATCCATCGTTATAAATCTCTCAGCAATTAAACGTGATGCTTTTTGGCCGAGAAAACGAATACCAAGACCAAATAATAACTTTTGAAGTGGTGCTTCTTTACTCGCTTCGATTGCGTTTAAGAGGTTCTCAGCTTTTTTATCTCCCACACGGTCTAACTCTATAAGTTCCTCTTTTTTAAGTGTGTATAGATCTGCAACGTCTGAAATGAGTTTCGCATCGTATAACTGATGAACAAATTTCTCACCGAGTCCGTCGATATTCATTGCCCCTCGAGAAGCAAAGTGAATAATATCTTCTACGATTTGAGCCGGACATTTCGGGTTAATACAACGAATCGCAACTTCTTCGTCTAACTTAACCGCTTCATGACCACATGACGGGCACTGTGTCGGTGCTTTATACACTTCTTGGTTTGTACGTTCTTCGTACACGACACGCACAACTTCCGGGATAATATCTCCGGCTTTATGGATAATTACCGTGTCGTTAATACGAATATCTTTTTCCTCGATTAGCTCATGATTATGAAGTGACGCACGTGCAACAGTCGTCCCAGCGACACGAACAGGTTCTAAAATTGCCGTCGGTGTAATGACACCTGTACGACCGACTGTCAGTTCAATGTCTATAATTTTCGTTTTTGCTTCTTCAGCTGGAAACTTATACGCAATTGCCCATTTTGGCGAGCGGACAGTATAACCAATTTCTTCTTGTAGGTCTATGTTGTTCACTTTAATAACAATTCCGTCGATTTCATACGGTAACTCATTACGGTGCTCTTGCCAGTAGTTGACGTATTCAATCACCCCGTCGATATCTTCTTTCACTGCGCGTTCTTTGTTTGTTTTAAATCCTAACTTATCGAGCTGATCGAGCGCCTCACTTTGAGACGTTACCCCTAATATGTCCGCGCGTGGTGTCCCGTATAAAAATATAGATAAATTACGTTCACTCGTCAGTTTCGTATTGAGTTGACGTAAACTACCTGCTGCAGCGTTTCTCGGATTTTGGAATACTTGTTCATTATTTTCTTCGCGACGTTTATTTAACGTTTCAAATGCTTTTTTTGGCATATACGCTTCACCGCGTACTTCAAATTGTGCATTTAAATCTGTTGACAGTGGAATCGCTCGAATCGTTCTTAAGTTATCAGTAATATTTTCACCAACAGTACCGTCGCCACGTGTGGCACCTTGAGAGAATTTACCGTCTTGATATAAAAGCGATACTGCAAGACCGTCGATTTTTAATTCACACATATACTCTACTTTTCCGACTGCGCGTTCTACTCTATCGTTAAATGCACGTAAATCTGCTTCGTTAAACGCATTAGATAAAGATAACATCGGCGTCTCATGCGTGACTTTTTCAAACTTATCAAGCACCACTCCTCCGACTCTAGAAGTTGGAGACGTGTCACTTTTTAACTCAGGATATTGTTCTTCAAGATGAAGTAACTCATGGAATAATTTGTCATACGTTTCGTCTGGAACCGAAGGGTGATCTAAAACATGATATTCATAATTGTACTGCGTCAGAAGTTTTTCTAATTCTCGCATGCGTTTTTCCATTTCTTATCACCCTTTCTTTTCAATTGGCGCAAATTTCGCAAGTAACCGTTTCGGACCGACTTTTGAAAATACGATATCGAGCTCTTCACTGTCACCTGAACCGTTAATTGCTGTAATCATCCCGTCACCAAACGTTTTATGCGTTACTTTATCGCCGACGTTAAATGTTACGCCACTATTATCTGTAAACACTTGGCTTTTACTACGTGGACGTTTCTTACTGTTACTACTACGTCCGTCGTATACAGAAATGAGGGATTCACCTTCAACTAAATCTGCTGGTATTTCTGACCAGAATTGGCTTTCCATTGCGTTATTTGTTCGACCAAATATAGTACGTGACGTCGCACGTGAAATGATTAAGCGCTCCATCGCACGTGTAATCGCGACGTACATAAGTCTGCGCTCTTCTTCGAGTTCTTCTTCAGTATCCATCGATCTATATGAAGGAAATAGCCCTTCTTCAAGACCGACGATGAAAATCACTTTAAACTCGAGTCCTTTAGAGGCGTGGATTGTCATAAGTGTGACAGCATCTGTGTCGTCAACACTATCTTGATCACTAACGAGTGCCATATCACTTAAAAAGTCAAAGAGCAGTTCGTCTCCAATCGTATGTGTTTCGTCAAATTCTTTCGTTACTGTTTTAAACTCTTCTAAGTTTTCTATTCGTGAATTACTTTCAAGTGTGTTTTCACGGATAAGCATATTTAAATATCCAGTGTCGTGGAGTATTTCATCGACTAAGTCTGTAATCGACATAAACTTAGACTTTTCTTTTAAGTTTTCAAGTACACTTAATAATTGTGCTAAGTTTTCAGCGTTTTTCTTTGATAGACCGATGAAATCCGCGTCTTTAATTGCGTCGTATATGCTCGAATTTAACGCGTTCGCGTGTTGCTTTAACGTGTCGATCGTCTTCGGTCCGATTCCACGCTTTGGTGTATTAATAATACGTTCCATTGCGATATCATCGTGGATATTTAAAACGACTTTCATATAACTCATTAAGTCTTTAATTTCTTTACGTTGATAGAACTTCATACCACCAACCATATTATATGGTAGGGATGATTTTACGAGTGCATCTTCGATTGCACGTGACTGTGAGTTTGCGCGGTATAATACAGCCATGTCGTTAAATCTGTATCCTTCATTTTTGAGTTTTTGAATCTGTTTAACGACACGCTGGCCTTCTTCTCGTTCGTTTTGAGAGACGATTGATGTAATTTTTTCACCTTTACCACGACTTGTCACTAAATTTTTCGGTACGCGGCTCGTATTGTTTTCGATGACGTTATTCGCTGCGTCTAATATACGCTGATGCGAGCGGTAGTTTTCTTCGAGTAAAATCGTCTTTACGTTATCGTAGTCTTTTTCGAAGTTTAAAATATTCATAATATCTGCACCGCGGAATTTGTAAATTGACTGATCGCTATCCCCAACGACGCAAATATTTTCATATTTTTGACTAAGCATATAGACGAGCTGATATTGTGCATGGTTCGTATCTTGATATTCATCGACATGAATATATTGAAATTTTGTTTGGTAATAATTTAAGATTGCTTCATCTTTTTGAAACAGTTGTATCGTCAGCATAATTAAATCGTCAAAATCTAGCGCACTGTTACGATATAAAATTTCTTGGTATGACGTATATATATCCGCATTTAGTTTTTCTCTAAAATCATATGCGTTTTCTTTCGCTTCTTTTTCAGTAATTAATGCGTTTTTAAAGTTTGAAATAGCATTTAAAAACTGGCGGGGTGGATATTGTTTTTGGTCTATATTCATCGATTTTAAAACATCTTTTACGACATTGAGCTGATCTGTCGTGTCTAAGATTGAAAAACTTCTATCGTAGCCGAGTTTGTCGATATCTCGTCTTAAAATTCTAACGCACATCGCGTGGAACGTTGAAATCCACATTTTAGATGTGTCGTCGTCGATTAGTTTGTCGACACGCTCTTTCATTTCTTTCGCTGCTTTATTTGTAAATGTGATCGCTAAAATGTTATAGCTTGGCACATCTTTTTCTTCAATTAAATATGCGATACGATGCGTTAACACACGTGTTTTTCCACTTCCAGCTCCCGCCATAACGAGGACAGGGCCTTCTGTTGTCGTAATTGCTTCATATTGCGCTCGGTTCATTAAAGATAAATCCATTACTCTACCTCATTTGTCGTTTTTAATGCTTGAGTAAAGTCATCGTAAATTGAATTACCGACGACTAACGTATTTGCGAAAGGTTTTCTTTCTTTAAACTCTTCACGATTTTTAATTCCACCACCGTAAATAAGATGGCTATTTTTAAGTTGTGAATGTATATGTTTTAACGTGTCTACGTCGATCAGTGTCCCGCTGCATTCGATGTATAAATACTTTGACTCATATAGCTTATCAATCATATTTACAAGGCTTGTGAGTGTTTCTTCATCTGGTAAATAGCACTCCGCCTTGTTAAACGCTTTACACTCTTCATTTAAAATTATATATGGCAATATCGAGACTTCGTCGTAATCGATAATATCGTGAAATTCTTGTAACGCTTCAACGAGTAGTCCGTTATGATACTTAATATTCGTCGTATTAAACACAACTGGGATGAAATAATGATCGAATCCACCAATGACAGATTCAGTGTTAGATATTTCAAGTGCGAGTGGAATACTAAAACGTCTCACGCGTGCGAGTAAATCTAAAACGTTGTCTTCAGTGACATTATCTGTTCCTCCGACGACGATTAAATCTGTTTTACTTTCAGCTAACCGTTCTAAATGCTCATCGCTAATCTCTTTCGCTGGATCTAATTTAAATATATGTTTTACGTCGCTTAACATTCGTTTCCTCCATAAAATCAATATTATAATTATAGCATTTTTTTACTATGCATTCTAAACGTACGATAGTCATCCACGAAAAAAACCTAGACAATGTCTAGGTTTATTCATCTAATCCGACGCGTTCAAATATACGGTCTACTGATTGTAAATAATGTCTATTATCAAACGCATCATCAATATCTTCTTGTGATAAATATTTCGTGATTTCTGCGTCGTTTTCTATTAACGGTTGTAGAGCTTGTTTACCCTCCCATGCTTCCATCGCACGTGGTTGAACGAGGTCATATGCTGCTTCACGTGATAGTCCTTTATCGATTAAACCGAGCATGACGCGCTGAGAGTTCACAAGTCCATATGACGCGTTAATATTTGCTTTCATATTGTCTTCAAAAACGACTAAGTTTTGAATAATATTTTTAAATCGATTTAACATATAATTTGTTAAAATCGTAACGTCTGGCAGCATAATACGCTCTGCACTTGAGTGAGAGATATCTCTTTCATGCCATAACGGTACATTTTCAAACGCTGGCGTCATATACCCACGAATAATTCTAGCGATCCCTGTAACGTTTTCTGAGCCAATCGGGTTACGTTTATGTGGCATCGCACTCGAACCTTTTTGTCCTTTTCTAAACGCTTCTTCAACTTCACGCACTTCACTACGTTGTAAATGACGGACTTCTACTGCCATCTTTTCAATAGATGTTGCGATTAACGCAAGTGTCGAAATATAAAATGCATGGCGGTCGCGCTGTAACGTTTGTGTCGATACACGTGCATAGTCTAAACCGAGATGTTTACACACGTACTCTTCAATTTCAGGTGGAATATTCGCAAAGTTGCCGACTGCTCCACTCATTTTACCAACTTCAATATCTTTTCTCGCATATTTAAAACGCTCTAAGTTGCGTTTCATCTCTTCATACCATAATGCAAGTTTAATACCGAACGATGTAGGCTCTGCATGAATACCATGTGTTCTACCCATCATTAACGTGTATTTATGTGCTTGCGCTTTATCTTTTAAGACGTCTAAAAATGCATTTAAATCTTTTTCGATAATTTCGTTTGCTTGTTTAATTAAGTACCCTTGTGCCGTATCGACGACGTCTGTTGACGTAAGACCGTAGTGGACCCACTTTTTCTCAGGCCCTAACGTTTCAGAGATTTGACGCGTAAACGCGACGACGTCGTGGCGTGTTTCTGCTTCAATCTCTTTAATTCGGTCGATGTCGATTTTAGCATTTGGACGGAGTTGTTTTACTTCATCCATTGGAATTTCTCCAAGCTCTGCCCAAGCTTCTGCTGCTAAAATTTCAACTTCTAACCATGCACGAAATTTGTTTTCTTCTGTCCAAATATTGGCCATTTCTTCTCTAGTATAACGAGGAATCATATCTATACGTCTCCTTTTATCGTTAATCGATTAATTTACCTTCAAATACTATTTCTTGGTGACTCACTTCAATCCCGTTTTCAGTTTCCTTAAAGACAGGTTTTTCCATACGTCTCACGGGCGTATACCCTTCACTTCTCATTTGTTGTAACACGGATTCAATCGTATCGTTCTTTGTAACTTCAAACTTCTTCTTTTTTAGTTGTTTTTTATTTTTCATTAGTACCGACTTCTTCTAAAATTTCTTCTACATCTTCAACGTCATATGACGCGACTTCACGATTTCGTACACCTTTTGTCCAGAACCCACCGTGAATAGATTTTGGCTCATATGACACGATAAATGCATTCGGATCGAGCTCGATGATCGTGTTTATAAGTTTTTTCTCGTGGCGTCTCGGCGTTAAAATTTGCATCGTCGTACGTTCACCGTCACGTCCATAACTGTACCCGTGCGTAACACCGTAGCCAAGTTCTCTTAACTGCATCGGTAAATCTTTATCTTTTTCTGCAGTAATTGCATTGACGACTTGATATCCTAAAGCAAGCTTTTCTTCGATGCGGATACCAACGAGTATCCCTGTACCAAAACCAAACGCATACGCAAGTATGTTAATCGGCTTATCTAAGTTATCTAAAACAAGACCAAGTCCGATAATATAAATGAGCGTTTCAAAAATACTCACTAACGCAGCGACATACTTATATCCTTTTAATGTCGAAATCGTACGCATCGTTAAAAACGAGACGTAACATATGTTGATTAAAAAAATTGTAAGTACCATCAGCCATGCGTTTTCGCTAATTAATTGTAACAATAATTATTCCTCCATGTATTTCGGCTTAAGATAACGATGATACGGTTTGTCTCTTTTATGCTGACTCACTTTATATAAATGAATGATACGATTAAACGCCGCTACAGGTACTGTTTTCCCTTCTAAAAAGTCATCGATATCTTTATAACTCACTTGAAGTGCATCTTCATCGCTTAACAGTGGGCGGTCAGATTCTAAATCTGCAGTAGGGACTTTTAAATATAAATGTTCTGGACAATTTAAATATTTTAAAATCTGTTGACCTTGACGTTTGTTTAAACCGGTTAACGGCATGACGTCTGCTGCACCGTCACCAAACTTCGTATAAAACCCAGTTAACGCTTCTGCTGCGTGATCTGAACCGAGTACTACACCTTTACGGTCTGCTGCGATCGCATATTGCGCCTTCATGCGTTCACGTGCTTTTTCATTACCGATTACGAAGTCACTAATATGAAACGATGCATTATTTAGTGCTTTTACACTCGCATCGACGGCATTTTTTATATTAATAGTAACGTCAAAATCTGGATTTATATAAGCAATAGCGTCGTCGACGTCATTCATATCGAGCTGTGTACCGTACGGTAAACGTACTCCGTAAAAATGAATCGTATGACCCTCTTCACGTAACTCTTCGACCGCCATTTGCGCGAGTTTCCCGAGTAATGTTGAGTCTTGACCACCACTTATCCCTAAGACAAAACTTTCAATAAAGTCGTGGTGGTATTTATAGTTTTTAAGAAAATCGATGATTTCACGCACTTCTCTGTCAGGGTTGATGTTTTCTTTAACGTGTAACGCATCTATAATTTCTCGCTGAATATCATGCATTAATATCACGCTCAGCAATCGATTCGATTAATGACTTTTTATCTTCCCATAATTGTAAGCTTAAATCGACTGGATAAATTTGTGGGTTTAATAGACGTCTATTTTCTTCCCATAATTCATCTAACGCTGCTTCACGTAATTGACTCATTTCTTCAATAGATGATGACTCATATACGAGTTGTCCGTTGACAAAAATATCATGTAACTTTTTCACTGCTGTAAAGTTCTTAACGTATTTACGTTTAACTGTATGCACAGGGTCGAACATAAATAAAGGTTCACTATGATCGATTTTTTCACCGACACGTGTAATATAATCACCCTCAGATTTTTTCGTCTCATTATTAATAATACGATACACTTCTTTTTTACCCGGTGTCGTTAACTTTTCGACGTTTCCTGAAATTTTCATACGGTCGACTAACTCGCCATTTTCGTCTTCAATTGCAGATAATTTATATACTGCACCAAGTGCAGGTTGATCGTATGCAGTGATTAGTTTTGTACCAATACCGTAACTATCTACTTTAGCACCTTGCGTGAGTAACGACTGAATTGTGTATTCGTCGAGGTCATTAGATACGATGATTTTTGCATCTTTAAATCCAGCGTCATCTAACATCTTTCTCGCTTTTTTAGATAAATACGCAATATCTCCAGAGTCTAAACGAATACCGATAAAGTTAATTTTGTCACCGTATTCTTTTGCGACACGAATCGCTGTTGGAACACCAGACTTTAACGTATCGAACGTATCGACTAAAAAGACGCAGTCTTTATGCGTATCAGCATATGCTTTAAATGCTGAATAGTCATCGCCAAACGTTTGAACGAGCGCATGGGCATGTGTACCTGTAGGCTTAATACCGAACTTTTTAGCAGCGCGAACGTTTGACGTACCGTCAAATCCACCAATGACTGCAGCGCGTGCGCCCCAAATTGCCGCGTCAAACTCTTGTGCACGACGTGTACCAAATTCCATCAGTTGATCATTCGGAACGAGTTCACGAATACGGCTTGCTTTCGTTGCGATTAGTGTTTGGAAGTTGATGATATTTAAAATAGCCGTTTCGATCAGTTGACACTCTGCAAGTGGTGCGTCCACTTGGAGTATCGGCTCGTTATTAAAACAAACGTCCCCTTCTTTAAACGCACGAATTGTACCTGTGAAACGAAACTCTCTTAAATAGTTAATGAATGCTTCGTCATAACCAAGTGTTTCTAAATACTCGATATCTGATTTTGAGAATCTAAGATTTTTAATATAGTCGATAATACGCTCAAGTCCAGCAAATACAGCGTATCCATTTTTAAACGGCATCGTTCTAAAATATGCTTCGAACACTGCACGTTTATTATGAATATCTTTATCAAAATATGTCTTTGCCATATTGATTTGATACAAATCTGTGTGTAACATATAACTGTCGTCTTTAAACATCGTTTAACCCCTTACTTAGAAGATGAATTTTTATTTTTAAATTTTTTATAGATTACATACATTATATATGAATTGGCGGGTGAATTAAATGAGATTTACTAGTTTCAGAGCACGCTTCATCGTTTTATCTATCATCGTTTGTATTAGCGGGTTCTCTCAAGGTATGTTGCTCCCTTTAATATCGTTTATTTTTGAGTCGCGTGGCATTAGTGCGACGTTAAGTGGATTCCATACTGCTGGGTTATATCTCGGTGTGTTTATATCTAGTTTCTTAATAGAAGCACCGATGAGAAAATACGGATATCAAAAACTCATTGTATTCGGTGGACTATTTGTCGGTGTATCGTTGTTTTTATTCCCCATTTTAGATTCAATTATGTTTTGGTTTATATTACGCGTAATTATCGGAATTGCAGATAACGTATTACATATGTCAACACAAACGTGGCTAACGTCCACAACACCGCAACATAAAATCGGAAAAGTTATCGCTGTGTATGGTCTGTTTTTCTCATTAGGATTTATGATTGGACCAAAAGTTGCCGACTTAGTCGTTTATGGGACTCATGTTCCGTTTGTTTTATCGAGTGTGATTACAATGCTTGCATGGCCGCTAATTTTCACATTAAAAGGTGCGAGTGAAGCAAAACCAGATAGTGATAACGTACCAATTACGTTATTATCGACGTTAACGAACTTTAAAACAGTTATCGTATACGGATGGGCAGCACTAATGTTCCCGATGTTATACGGATTTTATGAGAGTTCTTTAAACTCAAACTTCCCAGTATTTGCAATGCGAAATGGCTTTGAAATTAGCCAAGTGACTTGGATTTTACCGATGTTTAACTTAGGTGCTATTTTATTCCAACTTCCAATCGGTGCACTCGGAGATTGAATGGGGCGTGGCAAACTACTCACGTGGCTAGTTTCAATCGGAAGTATCGGATTTTTACTAATGGAACTCAATAAAGAATCATTTTTCATGCTGACAGCACTATTTTTAATGACCGGAGTTGCGTGTGGATCGATGTATAGTCTTGGACTTGGCTATTTAACAGATGTCATTCCACGTACACATATAGCTGCAGGGAACTTACTTATCAGTATTATATTTTCTATCGGAAGTATACTCGGACCAGTATTTGGTGGATCGTTAATCAGCCTATCAAATGGCACGTTATACTTCTCATTCTTTACAGTTGTAATGGTTCTCGTATTAATCGGAAACTTAATTTTCCGTTATCAACTCAAAAATAGAACGAATTTCTAATTCGTGATAAAATAAAATTAATTAGACAATAAATAAGGAGTTTATTCAATGACAGTAAAAGTTTTTGGACATAAAAACCCAGATACAGACACAATCACATCTGCGATCGTAGCAGCAATTATTGAACGTGAACTCGGTAAAGAAGCGACAGCTTACCGACTTGGAGATTTAAACAAAGAAACAGAATACGCGTTAAACTATTTTAATGTGGAAACACCTGAATTATTAGATTCAGTAAACAGTGACGACGAAGTCATGCTCGTTGACCATAACGAGTTTCAACAATCTGCAGACGGTATCGACAAAGCAACAATTATTAGCGTCATCGATCACCACCGTGTAGCAAATTTTGAAACGAATGCTCCACTCTACTTTAGAGCAGAGCCTGTCGGTTGTACTGCGACGATTTTAAATAAGATTTGTAAAGAAAACAATGTCACAGTAACAAAAGAAATGGCTGGTTTAATGATGTCAGCAATCATTTCTGATACGTTATTATTAAAATCACCAACGACGACTACTGAAGACGAAGAAGCACTTCACGAACTCGCAACAATCGCAGACGTGAACTATGATCATTACGGTTTAGAAATGTTAAAAGCAGGTGCTTCAACGAAAGATAAAAGTACACAAGCACTTATCACTGGAGACGCGAAAACTTTTGAAATGGGCGATAACAGCGTAAGAATCGCTCAAGTAAACGTCGTTGATTTAAATGAACTTTTCGAAAGAAAAGAAGAAATCGTCGATGAAATCAAAAAAGAAAGCGACAGAGAAAAGTACGACCTATTCATTTTAGTCGTAACAGACATCTTAGCGTCAGACTCTAGAGTCATCGCAATCGGAGAAAACAACAAAGTCATCGAGCGTGCATTTGACGTTGCACTAGATGACAACGAAGCGTTACTCACAGGTGTTGTTTCTCGTAAAAAACAAGTCGTTCCAAACATCGAAAAAGCATTCCAATCATTATATGAGTAAAAATAATATCATAACCTTCTAGTATTATAAAAATACTGGAAGGTTTTTATTTTGATTTCACTTTATATATTTAATATTAATTTTTCAATCTTAAATTTCAAGTTTAAGTTAGCCACTTGAAAATAGTTATTTCAGTAAATTTCACAAAGTTATATTGTACGCTTTCTTACAGTCTTTTGCTTGACGTGGGTATGGGCAAGATATCCGCAAAGCGGGATGTGTGGTGGATGTTTGCGTTCAACTTCAAACAACACACAGGGCAAGTCATGCCCATAAGGGCCCCAGGTCAAGCAAAAGATTAAGCAGCCAGTTCTAAATCCAATTGCTTCAACTCTTGCACAAAAGCCTGGTGGGGTGTTTTATAGTCCAGAATTCTTCTTGGATAATCGTTCATCCATTGTTGAATCCGCTGGACCTGGCGGTCGCTTACTTCTTTAAGAGACTGATGTTTCGGCAAGAAACGCCGGATAATCTTATGTTGATTCTCACTCGTTCCACGTTCAAAAGAAGCAAAAGGATGGCAAAAATACACATCGGTTTCTTCAGACAGATGGGATAGGTTGGCGAACTCACTTCCGTTATCCGAAGTGACTGTTTTAAAAATCTGACTGTCCAATCCTTTTAAGGACTGTATAAAGCTCTGCAGAGTTTGGTCTACCGCATCAGCTCTCTGACCCGCAATTTTGAAAATTTTCTCAAAGCGTGTCTTTCGCTCTACGAGCGTCAATAGAACAGGTTCATCGGCATCAATTTTTCCAATGACGGTATCAATTTCCCAATGACCAAATTCTTGGCGATTCTCTACGGATTTTGGCCGTTCTTCGATTGAGGTACCCAAAACTTTTACATTTCGTCGCACTCGACCTTTGGTAGACCGCGGTTTCCGTCCAACCTTTTCGAGTAAGTCGATATTCTTGGTGCGCATGATGCCACTGTCGATCCAATTGTAGAGGGTTGAAGTACTTGGAATGATCGCCGGATCAAACAGGTCCATGGCTTTATTAACCACTGTATCTGGAGACCATTTGTCTTCAAGCATTTTTCGATCCGCCCATTCAGTGAATCGCTCCGTTTCCACCCATTTGGGACGGCGGCCACAGTTCGCACGATTTCGCAGATAAATGTCATGATGCAGCTCTGCGGAGTAGACCTTTTTATAGTAGGTATACGTCTTGCCATTCTGTTTCTGTTGGCTTTTCTGCGTGACAGACGCTGTATTGATGGCATTATTGATGGTTTGTGGACTACGTCCAAGCAAAGACGCAATCTTTCGATTGGATAAATCAAGTGCTTTATACGCTTCAATTTTCTTCATTTCACCGTATGTAAGGTGTTTAGATTTGCGTGATTCTGTGTTATTATCTACATGGGTCATGTGAATTCTCCTTATATTGGTTGGTGGTACATTCAATATAACATGAAATTCACATGGCTTTTTTTATTTTAAGTGGCTAGGTTGATTATAAAATCTTCCTTAATTTTTCAATTAACGTTTTATAATAAAAATAATTAAAAAACGGAGATGTTGCCTATGGAACACATTCATGTTGAAGTAGATGAAATTCTGTTTTATAGATACGAAATAACAGTAGAAGAAGGAAGCTATCCTATGACGACAACTATTCATTACAAACACCATAGAAAGTTATTTGAAGCGACATTTAGAACTTATCGCGGGATGCAACATGTATCTTCAATCATACAAAAAGGAAATTCATATAAACCATCTAATGTTATAGAAGGCATTAAGTATATCGAGCCAAAAGTCCAGTGCTATGTCTATGATTCATCTGACGAAAAAGTAACTGTGTATAGTAACGTTGACCCTACTGTAAAGGAGTTGGACTAAGATAGATATTAAATTCGAATATAAATATATCGAAAATACGCTCGTTAATATGTATATGACAATTGATGGAGTAAATTATTATACGAGTTTTTCTGAAAACACTGTTTCTAAAAATAAAATTGAAATCGTATATGACTTAGCTTTTAGAGATATTCCGCAATATGAAGACGAAGAGTTTCAAAGTGTAGGTACATTTACGATTACGTTCGATATAAAAGAACACGATTTTATTATTGAATCGCACACTGAAATTGAGGAGGCGTCTGTCACGACGAATCGAAATTTAGAGAATGTATATTTTACGACAGATGGAGACGTCGTTATATTCGTTCAAACAGATGCGAAACCTAAGATGAAATTGGATTTATACTAAAAAATGTCTGACTCTTAATTGAGCCAGACATTTTTGTTTAATCTTTTTTTAAAAACATCCGATTAAATATAGACGTCTTTCCAATCGGCAATTTTTCTTTTGAACATGTGTCTCTAACCAAATATTCTTTGTTGTTTAACGCATTGTTAAATGTAACTTCGTCGATCCAATTTGAATGTTTTTTTTCATCAAAACAATCCGGATGAATAATTTCTCTCGTTGAATTATCTATAATCACTCGCTCGGATTGGCTCGTCTTATCGACCACTGGGATAAATAAAATAATAATTGCAATGATTAATAAAACTATTGTACGTTTTTTCATCGGTTTAGAATTTATCCTCGATAAATAATATTGCTTGTTTCTGATGTTCGATTGCTTTAATTAAATGCTCAGCGAGTTTTGTCGTCGTAATTGCACCCACTCCACCTGGTACTGGCGTAATGTAACCTGCGACTTCTTTAACCTCGTCGTACGCAACATCTCCGACAAGTTTTCCTTCTTCGTTAAAGTTAATACCAACGTCGATAACGACAGCACCTGGTTTAACATGCTCTTTACGAATTAAATCTACTGCTCCAGCAGCACTCACAATAACATCTGCATTTTTACATTTGTCGACTAAGTCGTCTGTATATAAGTTACACGTCGTTACTGTTGCATCTCTATTCATCATGAGTAACGATAACGGCTTACCAACGACTGCACTTGCTCCGACTACTGTTACGTTTTTACCTTTTAAATCGAGGTTGTAGTAATCAAAGAACTCCATCACCGCTGCTGGCGTACATGGTTCTAAACGGTCATCTGCGTTCGTTAACACTTTACCTAAGTTCATAACTGTTAACCCATCGATATCTTTAAATGAACGCATTAACTGCGCAGCTCTCGTAATATTAATATGTTTTGGAAGTGGTTGTAATAAAAGAATACCGTGGATTGAAAAATCCCAGTTAATCTCTTTAAATTTATCTAAAAATTCCTGTTCAGAAATGTCTTCAGGAAAATGGAATTGTTTCGTTTCGATACCTAATTTTTGGAATTTTTTTACCGCTGCATTTTCGTAAGAAATTGAATCTTCAAGATCACCAACACGGACAAAAGCGACTGTCGGTGTAATCCCGTGATTGATAGATTCTTCAACTGCGTTTTTAATTTCTTCAGATAAATGTGCGGCTACTTTTTTGCCATCTAAAATTTCTGCCATTGTGTAATCCTCCATATTTTATGTTGAGATTATTATACCATAATGACATTTCGATAATAAAAAATAACCATATCAAATAGATATGGTTATTGAAAACAATTACTTATTTAGTTTCACGGTGAAGTGTAACTTTGTTTAATCTTGGGCTGTATTTTTTAAGCTCGATACGCTCAGGATTGTTTTTCTTGTTTTTCACTGTGTGGTAGTTACGGTCACCTGTTTCAGTACATTCTAAAATAACTTGTACGCGCATTATTGTCACCTCTTCAAATAAATTATCGTGTGATTTCTCTTCAACTGGCCAGTTGATCATCAACGGATGATTACGGTTTTTAATCACTTTATTAATATTACAGTAGACGCCCTAATAATTCAAGTAAATTTCACAAATTTATATTTGCTAAATCGTAGGCGTTACGATATACTAATTTAGAACAAAAACATTGGAGGGAATTATTTTGAAATTAAGAGCATTACTAATTTCATTCGTCGCTATACTTGTTCTCGCTGCTTGTAGTAACGACGCAGCTGACAACAAAGAAAGTGATAACACAGATAGCGACAACAAAAATCTTAAAGTGTATACTACAGTTTTTCCACTATATAGTATGACTAAAGAAATCGCAGGAGACACGATGGAAGTCGAATCTATTTACCCTAAAAACGTCAACATGCATAACTATGAACCGTCCCAAAAAGACATTCTAAACTATGCAAAAGGCGATCTTTTCATCTATACAAATCATGAATTAGACCCTGTAGCTAAAAAGATACATGAGACAATCGAAAACGACACTGAAGTGTTAGAAGCATTTAACAATGAAGAAGCATTCATCGAAGACGAACATCATCATGACCACGACCATGATCACGATCACGATGCAACTGAAGATGAAGATGAACACGACCACGGACACGATCATCACCACCACGGTGAGTTCGACCCACACGTTTGGTTAGATCCAGAACTAGCTACACAAATGGCAGAAAACATTAAAGACAAATTAGTTGAAATGAACCCAGACGAAAAAGAAACTTACGAGAAAAACTTTGAATCTTTAAAAGCTGACTTAGAAGAATTATCTAATTCTCTAGACGAAGCAATGAAAGATAAAAAACGTGATACAGTATATATTTCACACGAGTCTATCGGTTACTTAGCACACAAATACGACTTTAAACAAGTTGGTATTCACGGATTAAACGACGATGAACCATCACAAAAAGAACTTACTCATATGATTGAAGACATTAAAGAAACGAAAACACCATACATTTTAAGGGAACAAAACGTTTCTTCACGTCTAACTGACATGATCGGAAAAGAGACAGATGTAGAATTCTTACCGTTCCACAATTTAGAAGCTTTAACTGATAACGATCCAGAAGACTCAACATATCAAAGTCTGATGAAAGAAAATATCGAAACACTTAAAAAAGCATTACAAGATTAAAAAAACACCCTTTGTTGACTTTTTAAAATCAACAAAGGGTATTTTTATGTGTGTAAAACGTATTATTGTTCCATTTCTAGGCGGATACGTTCTGTAAATTCTTGGATTTCTTTTACGTCTTTTTTAACGACAAAGTATGCGACGACTAATCCAATTCCAGTAAATAATGTCAGTACGAGTAATGTTTTAAATAAAAAACCAATTAATCCTTTAATTAAATCCACTTGTTATCCCTCCTGAATGATTCGAATCGCAGGTAAGTCTGCGGGTGCTAGTTCTATATTCCCGAGTTCACTACGTTTTAACCATCTTTTTTCAATATGTTCGTTTAATGTTAAATTTCCACGTACTACTTTTGAATAGTACGTCGTTAAATTGACGATTCCAAAATCATATTCATAACGCGTCGTCGTAATTTTATCGAGCACTTCGATTTCAGTATCCATTTCTTCTAACAATTCGCGCTTTAACGCTTCAATTTCATCCTCACCCGCTTCAACTTTCCCTCCTGGGAACTCCCAAAGGTTCGCGAGTGTTTTACCAGGAGGTCTTTTTGCGACGAGTATGCGATCTAAATCGTCGACAATTACTGCTGCAACGACGTTAATTTCCTTTTTCATTTGACTTATCCTTTATATTGTAATGTATTTCTTCGAACCTGACTGTAAGTGGTACGAAGATAAACGTATAAACAAAAAACAGAAATAACACAATAATGATTCGTGTCGAATTTAATATCGGTAAATTCGGAACGATAAAAACGATTGAAATAATAAGTAAAGCGAGTGCGATATACTCAAACACAACAGATTTTGTCGATGGTTCTATATATTCTTTACAATTTGGACAACGCGTTCTAGATCTCGGCTTAATCATATAGCCGAGCAACTTCTCTTTATATGTCCATTTATGATGGCAATGCGGACATACGGCCGTATGAAACTCTTTTTTTGCCACTTGAATCCCCCATTTTTTTACACTGTTTATGCTAATATAATAAGTATCATAGTTAAGGAGTGCTTATATTGAAAATCGAGTTACGTAAATCACTAAATACGATTCTTATCATTATTGCATTGGCTGTTATTTATAGATTCAGTTTGCCTTATTTACCTGGAGTTTTTAAATTCGCAGTACTCGTTTTATTCGTACTCATCGCTTTAATGTCGATTATGAGTGTATTTAAACGAGAATACGATGAAAACCCGTTCGAACGAAAAAACAATGACGAGTAATTATTCGACTCTATCGCCTTGTTTAAGACTCTCAAAGTCTTTAAAACGAATGCGTATAGAGTCTTTATTTAATTCTTTGTCGCTCATTACTTGAAAATGTAAGTGTGGCAATGTCGTCGCGCCACTATTTCCAACTTGTCCAACGATTTCTCCAGTAACGACACTATCTCCTACGTCAACTTTTACACTATCCTTTTTTAAATGTGCAAGTAAACTATATTCTCCGTTTTCGTGCTCGATGATTACATAGTTTCCTGACGGCTCATCTTGATTCACGATGCCAATTTGGTTATCTTTAACATCACGCTTAACGTCAACGACTACTCCGTCTAGCGGTGCAAGTACATCATTTCCAAAGACGAAGTACGCATTTAAATCACCGGGGTCACCGTTATGGTGATAAAACTCAACCATGTTCGTTAAATCATACGCATAGCGTTGATTCTCTGTTCTGTAATGATAGTTGTGAAACACGTCTGTACCACCTGCAGACACAACTGCTTCTTCTAGTGGTAGTGCATACTCATTTTTTGTCCAAACGTCATCCGTATCGTACTTTTCATTTAAGTAAAGTTCAATACCGATGATCTCGTTATCATCTGTAAACGCTGCAGTAAGACTATGTGTTTCATCATCATTGACATAAAAATATCGATTAAAATTCATCGTTAACTTATTGTGATATTTTTGATGAAGATCTCCCGCTTCACGATGAAAGATTTGTAACGATTCGACAAATCTTGATTCTTCAGTATTTTGTTTAAACGGTTCAAATGCTGTGTCATAGATTTCTTTAAACTTCTCACTATTAAAATATTCTACAAATGTATCTGGTGTTACCATGAAGTCACGTCCCTTTTTAATGATTTAATTTGTTTAACGTTTGTATTAACTCTTTAGACTGAAACTCGATAGATTGTAAATCGTTCGGTCTAAAATTATCGATATCCATAAATATCACTTGTTCGACATTTATGTCAAACGCTTTCGCAAGAGCCTCTTTTTTATTATCATTATTTAAGTCATCTGTCGCGACAAATAAATAATCGAGTTTCGCAGCACTGTAATCTTCAGTCTCGTATATTTTATAGTCATCACTTTCTAGTATACGTTTAATATACTTTGGTTGACTAAATCCTAGTACATCATATACTGCTTCAGTTCCAAAGCTTGAAAACTTCGGCCTTAAATAATACGTATCATCTTCATCGACAATTACTGCAGCATTCATATCGAGCACTTGTTGATTTAACTGACTACGAAGTGTAGACATTTTTTCTAAAAACTCATCCGCAATAAGTTTGGCTTCTTCTTCTTTATTTAACATGACACCTAAATAATAAAAATGCGTTAAATAAATTCGCTTTTTATATGGATTAAATGCGCTCGTAATATATCGCATTTCAATTGTTGGTGCGTAATCTCTATATGTCGCAGAATACTCATCTGGAGCATACGTGACGATTAAATCTGGATCTAATGACTCTACTGTTTCAAAATCACCAGGTTCAATAAAAGTCGCATCTAACTTCTCTTCTACTAACTCTGAACCTTTAAGCTGAGAGTTAACACCTACTGGCTCTACACCGAGCAGTTCAGCATTTAATGGGTCTGCTGCACGAAATAATACAGGTCGCTTAATTTCTTTATTTAGTTCTAAGTGTCCTGCTTGTTCAGTTGTAATGACACGTGTATTTTCGTCACTACTCACTTCCTGATATGTACTACAACCAGCTAATAGTATGGTTGCAGATAACGTCAATAATCTTTTTTTCATGATTTATCCCTACTAATATAATTGAATATAAAGTACTCGAGCTTTCTAAAAAAGTATGCGAGTATGATTCCGACTAACGTTCCCGTGACGTTTAAAATAACGTCGTCGATGTTCGTCGTACGTCCGAGCGGTAAAATATATTGAATCGTCTCAATCGACATTGAAAACAAGCATCCAAATATACTCGTCAACCATTCCTTTTTCGTCATTAAATAGACGAAAAATCCAAACGGCACAAATAATACGATATTCATAACTAAATTATTAAAAATCGCCTCATCTGTACCATAATAATACAGCTCTCTCATCGACTGAAACGGTACGACGTTCATCGTGTGTCCCTGTAGACTTGTCGGCATCATCGTAATTAATAGTATACCAATAACACTCATCATTATGCCTATAAAGACGGTAAAATCTTTAAATTTATTATAATCATTTAACCGGTGATTGAACTTTCCATTGAAATAAATTGCGAATAAAAGCAATATGACAATACAAATGAAAAAAACCGGAATGACAGGCCAAAACGCTTTAATTAAAATCAATGTAACAAATCTCCAATTTTATTTATGGACTGACTATACCATATTATTTTGACATGAGTATATCAATTTAAAAAGAAAAGACATTGAGATAAATCTCAATGTCATTGTGTGTAAGTCATAGTTTATTTGCATATCATAGCACTTCACTCCTTTTTTGTATCATGTTTGTGATACTTTCTAACTTTCTAATTGATGTATTAAATATCCAATACATCGCTACTAATACAAAAAGCATAGAGAAGGTAGCCATTGCTATTTTAACTCCAAAATAATTTCCAATAATTCCACCAGTAAGAGCTCCTAAAGGAGCGAGTGTCGTAGAAATACCAATCATAGAACCCATAGCTACCCCTACTTTTTCTGGTGCTACAATTAATTGAACGATGGTTTGTGAAAACACATTTAATACTCCTACAATTAACCATCCAATAAAGAATAGAATCAATGAAGTAATTATATTTATTTGAGAATTACCACTGATGAATGTCATAGCGAACCATAATATTCCGATGCTCATAATTCCAATAATATAAAAATGACCTAACAAAATACTTTGTGATTTCTTTTTTCCGGCAATAATTGCACCAATTAACACCCCAAACCCCATAGTAGATAGTAAAAAACTATAGTGAATTTCATTTATAGCAAATACAGGAAGATTTGCAAAAATACCTGTTGATGCAAAGTTAATAAATATTACACCTACTAACAATGGAAATAAAGTTTCTTCTTTCCAGAGTGACAACCCATTCTTTAATTGTTTAAAATGATTCACTAATTTAAATCGATTGCTTTTAGAACTAGTTTTTATATTTTGATTTAATTTTGAAATCAAGCTACTTAACAATATAAACACGATCGTGTTAATTAAGAATGTCGCACTGTTGATGTAATACATAGTGAAAATTCCAAATATAGTAATTAAAAGCCCTGCAATCGCATTAAATAATGCATCACTACCCTGATACGCTGCTGTAAATAAAGAGTTTGCCTTAACCAATTCTTCTTCATTCAATAATTTAGGTAAAATCGAAACTTGCGCCGGATAAATAATTTGATTTATCAAACTTATAACAAACATAATAATAAATATATAAGACACTTTTAGAAGTTCTAGATGATTTAGTAATGGTATAAGTATTAATAATATCGCTTGAATAAATTGTGATCCAATTAAGTATCTTTTTAAGTTAATTTGATCGAGTAAAGGACTAAATAATACTTGTATAATAGCTGCTGATGAAGTAATAAATAATGCAAGACCAGTGTAAAGTGCTGATCCTGTCATCGAATAGACTAATAACATAGTTGCGATGCTATATAGACTGTCTCCAAAATTTGCTATAAGACGACCAACGAGTAAAATGTTAAAATCTTTATTTTTAATCATAACAAACTCTCCTTTAAGATTTTGAACGTTTAAATTTATTTGAATGTTAGGCTATAAAATTAACCCATGTATTGGGTTAACTTTCTAATACGATAAATTGGTGCACTCCATCATTACTACCGTACTTTTCTATCAATTGTTTAAATTCTTTAATGAACATGTCGTATTCATCTGCTTTAACTGAGAAATTCTCATGTGTTGTATCAGTAAATTGGCTAAATATATTAATATCTGGAATAAATGCTTTAGCAACTGGCAAATAAAATTTTTGAACAATCCCATTTACAACTTCCGTTTTTTCTACTTTAATAAACCCTCTCTTTTCCAACTCATTAAGATGGTAGTAAATCTTCAATCCCTTTTCATTCAATATTTTAGAAAGTTCTTGTCCTGATTTAGCCACGTTTCCAAGGGTTAGCAAAATATTAACTCTAAAAGGATCACTTAAAACTTTTAAATCCTCAATATTTTTAATACGATGTACTTCATCCATGTTTTCACCTAACATTCTATTTAATTTGAACGTTAAAATTATAATACACGACAAATTATAAATTGTCAACTCAATAATCCTTTCTTAACAAAAAACTGTAGATCAAGTCGATATCCGACTTAATCTACAGTCTAAAATTCTGAGAATAACCTCAATCTCATTCTTTCCTCATTACTTGTTTATGGTACATTTCTTGGTATTTACCGCCGAGTTTTAGTAATTGCTCGTGATTACCTGATTCTACGATATTCCCTTTATCTAATAATAGAATATTGTTCGCATGTTGAATCGTTGATAATCGGTGTGCGATTATTACAGTCGTTCGATTTGAAGATACTACTTTCATTGCATTTTGTACAAGTTGCTCTGTTTCACTATCAACGTTAGACGTTGCTTCGTCTAGTATTAATAGTGTCGGTTTAAATGCTAATGCTCTCGCAAATGAAATGAGCTGACGTTCTCCAAGTGATAATGTCGAACCACTTTCAATAAGTTCTTCATGAATCCCGTTTTCAAAGCGTTCTAAAATCATTTCTCCACCGACAGAAATTAAAGCATCGATGGCTTCTTCTTCTGTAATGTCTTCACTACCAAGACGAATATTATAAAGAAGTGTTCCGTTATAGATGTATGGATCTTGTAAAACGATTGCCATATGACTTCTCATCGATTGTTTGTTTAATGTTTTTGTGTCGACACCGTCAAACAGTATCTCTCCACTATCCGGATCATAAAACCTCATCAGTAAGTTGATAATTGAACTCTTACCAGATCCCGTATGCCCAACGAGTGCGAGCGTTTCATTTTCTTTCACTTTAAAGTTAATGTTATTTAACACTCGGTGTCCTTTATTGTATGAGAAAGTGACATCATTAAACTCGATATTTCCTTTAAACGTTTGAAGTTCTTGATGGTCTTCTCGTTCTTCTTCCTCATCGAGTAATTCGAACACTTTATTTGTCGCGACACGAGCTTGTTCGATGATATCAAACACACCGATAATCGCATATAAAGGCATCATGATTTTCCCGGCGTAGTCAATCATTAAATACATCGAACCGACAGACCATGCTGTGTTTTGGAATACAAACATATAACTGAATACGAAGATTAAAATCATGAGTACAACACTACGTAACGACTCGATTAAGTTCGTATTTGTCAGTGCGTTTAACCTTGAAAGTCGCACTGAACTTTTATAGTAATCTTCGTTTAGTTTAGAAAACTCGTTAAACACTTTTTCTTCGTTATTAAATGCTTGAATGACACTCATACCGCTAATAGATTCATTAATAGACGCGTTCATTTCACTATTTCGTTCGCGTTTCGTCATGTTAAATTTGTTAGACGCTTTTCGGTATAAGTATAACCATAAAAATAGAAACGGTAATACGAGTATCATTAACAATCCTGCATACACGTTTACAAAGAACGATGCAATAACGACCCCTAAAATCGTAAATACACTCGTAATGACTTGAGTGAGAACTGACGTAAATACATTTAGTATCGTTTCTGTGTCGTTTGTGATTCTTGCTACAACTTTCCCTGCTGGTAAGTTGTCAAAGTAACGTACCGGTAATTTTTGAACATGTCTAAAGACTTTAAGTCGAATTGCTTGAATTACTTTACTTCCTGCTTTTAACGTAATTATACGCGAGAAATACCCAATAAGTCCGTTAGTCACTTGGACAATTAAGTATATGAAAAGCATAATGATTAAGCCTTTAACAACGACATTCTCTTTTACTAAGTAATTATCTAAAATAATTTTTAATAAAAACGGCCCGAGTAAGTTTAACCCAACCGCGATTAAGTTAAGGACGATTCCGAAGAGAAGGAGCGAACGGTGACCAGCTGTAAATTCATATAATCTTTTAAGTTGGTTCAACGTTCTCACCTCCATGTTTAAAGTACTCGTGTTGTGTTTTGTACCATCCGTCTGTTTCTATTAACTCTTTATGAGTACCAGACTGAACGATTGCCCCGTCATCGATAACGATAATTTGATCTGCATGTTCCACGGCAGATAATCTATGCGTAATGATAATCGTTGTTTTATCTTTACGTGTTTTCTTTAACGCATCGATAATATGTTGTTCAGTATTTGCGTCTACTGCACTTAAAGCATCATCTAAAATAAGTATCTCCGGATCTTTAATTAAGCTTCTCGCAATCGATATACGCTGCTTTTGACCGCCAGATAATGCGATACCCTTTTCTCCGACTTTCGTTTCTAAGCCGTGCTTCATATTGTTTAAGTCATTGACTAGCGCACTATTTTGAATTGCGCGCTGCAGTTCTTCTTCTGTTGCATTTTCTTTACCAAATAAAATGTTTTCTCGAACTGTTTTACTAAATAAGAAGTTTTCTTGCGGAACATAGCCAATTAAATCTCTCAGTTCTTTTTTATTAATATTTCGAATCGGTTTTCCATCGATAATAAATTGACCATTACCTTCAGAATAGTACTTTAAGAACTGTTTAATAAACGTCGTTTTACCGCTTCCCGTTTTACCGACGATACCGAGTGTCTCTCCTTTTTTAAGTTCGAGAACAATACCTTTTAAATTCTCACGACTCGATGTCGGATATGTGAATGAGTAGTCGTCAAATGAGATGTTGTTGTTTTGAACACTTTCACCTGAGACTAACACATCATCTTCTTCGTTTAGTAAGTCTTCAATTCGGTTGAGTGATGCACGACCTCTTTCTGTAGTGTCTAACATAATTCCGAATGCGAACATCGGCCAAATCATCATATTTAAATAAATATTAAACGTTATAAACTCACCGAGTGTGATCGTTCCGTTATTGATAAAAAACGCACCGGCAATAAATGAGATGATAAATGACGTTGCAACGACTAACGTCGTAATTGGCTCAAAAAGTGCTTCTAATTTCGCAACTTTCATAATGCGATCAATATAATTAGAAGTCATTGATTTAAAACGATTATACTCCGGATTTTCTTGTACATAACTTCTCGTTACTCTAACACCTTCAACAACCTCTAATACGTTGTTGTTCATTTTTCCGAATGATTCTTGTGCTTTCATATGGTGTTCCATAATCTTTTTACCGATTTTTACTTCCGTCACAATTAGTAGTGGTAACGGCAGTAAAGCAATAATTGTTAACACCGGATTAACGACAATCATCATTGTAACTAATATTATTGTCCCATAAATTAACGTATCGATAATCGTGATAATACCGAATGTCGTTCCCATCGTCACACTGCGTAAATCATTCGTAATGCGCGCCATTAAGTCTCCCGTACTATTTCTTTCATAGAATGATGGGGACATCGCTAAATACTTACGGACTAAACGCTTACGTAAAATCGCATCAATATCATAACCAGACTGCATGATATAATACGTACTTATGTATGTCAGTATATAAATCAATAGAATCGCAGAGAAGAATATACCGATAATCATTTTCATCGAATCTATTGTCATTGAACCCTCTGTAATGAGGTCGATTGTTTTACCGATAAGTAGCGGAGGTAAAATTTCTAAAATGTTTAAAATTAATGCAGATGCTAATATAATGAGTAATTTGAGCTTATGTTTTCGAAAATACCATCTGATTTTCTTTAAAAATGTAAGCATCTTTTGTTCCTTTCTTTTTTATTTTTAGATACAAAAATCGGAGGGTAATTACCCTCCGTTAAATGATTAATTATATATTACGATTTTTAAAATAATTATTCAATAATAATTATTCGCCACGTGCTGCACTATCTGTAATTAAAATAACGTTGTCGTGGTTGTGGAGAATGGATACCGGGATGTCTTCTGTAATTTCTCCACTGATGAATAAATCACGTGCATTTTTCTTATTGTCACCAGAGATTAAAAGAATGATTGTTTTAGCTTTCATAATCGTTTGAAGCCCCATCGATACCGCTTCAGTTGGAACGTCTTCAATCGATTCAAAGAATCTTGAATTATCTTCGATCGTTTCATCTGTTAACTGTACTTTATGTGTGAGTGAATTAAAATCTGTTCCTGGTTCGTTAAACGCAATATGACCATTTCTTCCGATACCGAGTACTTGAATATCGATACCTACTTCGTCAATAAGCGCTTCATAGTCTTCCACTTCTTTTTGTAAATCTTCCGCAACACCATCTAAAATATGAACGTTTTCTTGTGGGATATCTAACTTACTAAAGAAGTG
This sequence comes from Nosocomiicoccus massiliensis, assembly GCF_002871345.2. Taxonomy (NCBI): domain Bacteria; kingdom Bacillati; phylum Bacillota; class Bacilli; order Caryophanales; family Staphylococcaceae; genus Nosocomiicoccus; species Nosocomiicoccus massiliensis. The sequence continues at coordinate 794,196 of NZ_CP136964.1, forward strand.
TTTTTCCATAAAATAATGATAACTTTGGTCATTTGATTCATCTAGACCGACATATTCGTCTAAGTTAAATGTTGTTAGTTCTGATAGATCTAAGTTTGCTTCGTTAATTTTTTTTGCTAACGCATCATACATACCTTCAGGCGTTGACCCTGTCGCAAGTCCTAATGAAAATTGTTTCGATTCTTTTAATGCGTCGAAAATAATTGTTGCCGCTTCGTTACTCATGTCTTCATAAGTATTTGCTTTAATTTCTTTAAAATTTGTCATTTTGTGCCTCCAATTGAAACTGAGTGTATGCAAAAAATTTACATACAATACTTAAGTGTCTTTAAAACTTTTAAGTATTTTAATATTATATTCTTTTTTAATTTCTCTGTAAAACAATAACTATAGAAGTTCGTAAATTAAAATAAACACGAGTATAAATGATACTGCTAGTGATAAGACTCCATATATAGACAACCATAGTGGATGACGATAATGTCCAACGATATCAGAGCGTCTTGAAGCATGTAATATCCCACCGAGAATAACTGGTAATATTAATCCATTTAAAATTGTTGTAATCTGAAGTAACACAACCTCTTCGCCCTTTAGTAAAAAGATGAACCAACTCGTTAAAACGAGCATGAGTAATACGACATCGATATATTTTTTAATAATATCATTAACTGATTTAATAAATGTTCCTGTCGTATACGCGACACTCACAATAGACGTTAATGATGCACATATAAATAATATCCCTAAAGCGTAGCTACCAAGACCACCAAACACTTCTGAAAAAGCACTTTCTAATAAGTTATCTTTAAATAAAATGACGTTACTTCTAGATAACCCGAGTATTGTGAAGAATAATAGTAAGCGTGTCACTGTAACGATAATCACACTATAAGCAGCAGATCGAGTGACTGCTGTTTTATACTTTTCACCGGTAATTTCAACATCAATTAAGCGATGTGCACCAGCAAAACTAATATATCCACCAATCGATAGGGCAACCATCATCGCAATTGTCGTCACAATATCGTAATCAATCATCGGTAGGACCGTTTTTGCAAGTGTGACATCATACGGTACATCTGTTGCTGTAAATGCGTACGCAAGTAGAATTATTGCGATAATAAAACTTAACATCACTCCGATAAACGTTTCTAACGTAATACGATTTCTATTTAATAAATAAAATAAAATCGCAATCATAAGCCCAATGGATGCGCCGAGTTTTATATCGACATTAAATAATAAACTAATTCCAATTCCTAAACCCGAAATATTAATGATATTAAACGCGATTCCACCAAGTAAGACAACGACAGACATAAACGTCCCAAAATTCGGGATAATTTTATTGATGACTAAATGTGCCGGCGTTTTTGCGACAGTGAGTATTCGCCATATGTTCATTTGTATGCCGAGTTCGATAATTCCAGTGATTATAATGACGAACGCAAGACGCTCATAAAATTGAATCGTTAAGTCCGCCGTTGACATTAAAAACAAAGGGCCAATTGAAGCACTGGCCATTAAAAATACCGCACTAAAGATTTTATTTCTCTCTAATCTTCTCTCGTTCATGACCTTCACCTCAATTCGCCCATTTAATTAGTACATTGGTTTTATTACGTCATTCAATTGTTTTGTAATAGAAAATTTACGTGCGCCGAATTTTAAAAGTGTTGAAACAGAATGTGTTTCTAACACTGATGAAATAACGACTTCTGAACGCGACTCCACTGGAACGATATTAATCATCGTTTTAATAATATAATCGTAACCAAAGATCGTAAATTCTAACCTTCTATTTTCGACATATTTATCAATCTTTCCTTTATAGTCAGTTCCATTATATGTGAGTACAAACGGAGTTCCTTCATCTCTCACATTTTCACTATTTGTCTCATAGAAAATACGTGATAGACCATTAATATTATTTTTAAACCACTGATCAGAATTTAAAAACTCAAACACTGTTTCTGGTAATAACTCTACTTCTTTATTATGAAAATATAATTGTAGTTCCATCATTTCCTCCTTAAATTATAAAGTTACCGAGCACGTCGTTTACATCATGGACAACGACAAACGCAGATTCATCGTGTTTTTTAATGACACGTTTTAAACGTCCGAGCTGGTTTTTATTAATAACTACGTATAATACATCTTTGTTTTCTTGTGTATAATACCCGCGACCATGCATGATTGTCACACCGCGTTTAATATCGTTCGCCACGTGTTCAGCGAGCAACTCTGGTTTTGTTGAAATAATCGTCACTGCTTTTTTCGGGTTCATACCTTCAATGATAAAGTCCATCACTTTCGTAGCGATGTATAAAGCTATGACTGTCAGTAATACACGTTCTAACGGTACGACTGTTAAACCGATCGTCACAATGATTAAATCAAAGAATAGTAATGCATATGACACGTTAACATCTAAGTATTTGTTTGCAATACGCGCTAAAATTGTCGTTCCAGCAGTCGTCGAACCGACTCTAAATATTAAACCTATTCCCATACCGATTAAAATACCACCAAACACCATGTTTACGATGATATTCTCAAAATTGATTTGCCAATCTTCAGTTATCCATAACATGATTGACGTCATCGGTATTGTAAATATTGTATAATACATTGCTCTACGAGATAAAAACTTAAAGCCGATAGCTAATATCACAACGTTAATGAGTAAGTTCGTAAGGGCAGTAGACCAACCAAATGCATAGTAAAGTATGATTGATATACCGATAACCCCACCTTCAGCAAGGTGACCACCGATCATGAATGTATTAATCCCAATCGCAAAGACAAAAGAGCCGACGATGATAACAAACGCATTGATTAGCGTTTGAACAGTCCAATTTTTATTAAACGAAAGTTTTCGCTTATTAAAGTTTTCAACTTTTTTTCTGTTTTTTGCTATCATTTAATCGACTCCTTTTATTTTATATAACACTTTAATTTTATAAGATTTAATACGTTTATTCAATGACAGAACAGGATTAGATTCAATCAATCAACAATAGAAAGGATGAAATGAATGAAATCAATGACTCCGTTTTTAATGTTTGAAGGTCGAGCAGAAGAAGCAATTCAGTTTTATCAATCAGTTTTTAAAGATGTAGAGGTCGTTTTCATTAATTATTTTGAAAGTGGAGAAACGAAAGGCAAAGTGATGCAAAGCTTGATTACAATAAATGGTAATCCAGTCATTTTAAACGATGCGAATGTATCCGAAGCATCAAAATTTACACCGAGAATGAGTTTCTTTATTGAGTGTGACTCTATGGACGAATTAATTACGATTTATGACAAAATAAAGTCAAAAGGGTCTATATTAATGCCGTTAGAAGATTATGGCTTTAGCAGACAGTTTGCATGGGTCACAGATCCATTTGGTGTATCTTGGCAGATAAATTTAGTATAAAACAAAAAACCGAAGTCTTAGACTTCGGTTTTAATCTATTTACGTTCATAAAAATACGAATTAACCAAGTAATTTTGAGAAAATATTTGTAGATTTACGACTATTTCTTCTTTGTTTAATTGTTTTGTTGTTCAGAGCTTCTGCTTTAAACTCCTTGATACGTTGTTCAACTGGAATAATTTGAGTGCTATACAATGTTTTTTCCTCCTGTAATTTTTAATTTATTTCATGTGCTTGTTTTCTTTACTATGTACAGTATAGGCTTTATATCAACGTTTATCAAGGTTTTTGATTGTCATTTTTTAAAGTTTATATATTGATAATATTCAGTTATTTTAATATTGTTTATTTAATTTTGAAATATTTTTTCTAATCACTTGAGATTCAACTTGTTTTATACATACAAATGAATAAACATACGAATGATAACGATTTACAGTCTATTTTATAAGTTTTTTGATAATTAACACACATAAAAATTACAATTTACACTGAAATTTTAGTGTAAATTGTATTCGTTTTCCTAATTTTTGCATAAAAAATGAATGTGCTTTCACACATTCATTTCTTTTAGTTTTTATTTTTATTTTTAAATATCGCTGTACTGACGACGTGTGGTACTTCGTAAATATCTCCTTCAACGGACTTTTTTAACGTATCATTAATTTCTTTTAGTACAGACTCTTTACGGTGATCACTAAATCTTGAAAGCCATGATGACGTTCCAATACGTTTCAACCATTCTTCGTCCGTGAATTTTATTTTATAATCCTTTTTGAAAAGATTTGTTAAGTCGAATTTATGGTAATTAAAGTCACTGAACCATTCTACTGGGAAACTGTTAATCATTTGTATTGAATATTTCTTTGACCCTGCAGGTTCTAATTGATTATATTTTGCATTTGCACGAATGATTTTCATCGTTTCTTTCATCATCGAGTTATTTACTCTAAACCCTAAATCTGAAATAATCATCAAGCCGTTTGGTTTTAAAAGTCGCTTTACCTCTCTAACCGCTTCATTTGAATCAAAATACTGCCATGCACGTAATGCAAAAATAATGTCATAATCGTTTTCTCTTAAATGCGTGTTTTCTGCAAATCCGTCATGGAATTTAACGTTGTCACCACGCGTATAATCGATTCCCATTTTTCTAAATATTTCACTCGGCTCTAATGCGTCTACTGTCGCACCTTCGTCAGACAGCATTTTAGATAAAAATCCAGGGCCTGCACCGAGGTCTAAAATTTTCTTACCTTTAAAATCTATACCGAGTTGTTTTATGCCATCTAATAATTCCTTTGGTATGTCGTTACGACTTTTAAAGTATTCTTCTTCAAACGTTTTTAGTTTATAATCCATTTTTTATCCGCCCTTTTCTATCAAACTATTTAATTGTATTCTATACGTAAATAACTGTATGATAAATAAATAATTGTTTTTTAATTAATATGGAGTGAATATTTTATGTCTAAGCCATTACTCGCAATTACACTCATAGCGTTGATGATTTTAATATTCTACTGGGGAGTGACATTTGTCGTACCGAGTTTCGGTTTCCCAAGAATCGTTGCATTATCTATTATATTAGGAAGTGTGGCAGGTTTCTACATATATACTATTATTGATAATAATTATCTCGATTAAAAATATATGGAGGGGAAATTATGACACAAACGAACGAAAAGCCAGATTATCGTTTAATTATCATTTTAATTAGTGGTGCGTTTATCGCATTTTTATCAAATACATTTTTAAACGTCGCATTACCATCGATTAAAAATGACTTTGGCATTTCAACGAGTAGCGTTCAGTGGGTATCGACGTCTTATATGCTCGTTGCTGGAATCATCATTCCGATGACAGCTTACTTTATGAACCGCTTTAGCGCGAAGAAAATATTTTTAAGTTCAATGGGATTATTTTTAATCGGGACTTCACTTGCAGGATTTTCAGTGACATTTCCGATGCTCATCGCAGGACGTATGATCCAAGCGACAGGTTCTTCAATACTCATGCCGCTTCTAATGAATACTTTAATTAGAAGTTACCCACCTGAAAAACGTGGAACAGCTATGGGGATGTTCAGTTTAGTCATGTTCTTCGCCCCTGCAATTGGTCCGACGCTATCAGGTGTCATCATTCAACGTTATGACTGGCATGTTTTATTTTTAATGATGATACCGATCTTAATCTTACTTTTAATTTCTGGTTATGTTTTACTACCTAACGTTTTACTAAATAAAAAAGCTGTCATGGACGTTCCATCCGTTATTATGTCAACGATAGGATTCGGTGCATTATTATATGGACTTGTATCTGCTGGAGACCATAAATTACTTTCTATTCAAACATTTGGTCCAATTATCATTGGTGTTGTTGTCATTTACTTTTACGTGATGCGACAAATGAAATTAGACGTTCCGATGTTAAACTTTAGAGTATATAAATATCGTATGTATTTACTCGGAACGATCATTAGTGCTGCAACGAATATGGGACTATTTGCAGGTATGATTTTAGTCCCAATCTTTTTACAAGATATACAACATCGTTCGCCACTTGAAACAGGGTTACTCATGTTACCCGGTGCGTTAATTTTAGGACTTCTGTCCCCTGTATCTGGTAAATTATTTGATATGTATGGCCCTAAAGGAATGGCAATTATCGGTCTTACACTTGCGACTGTAACAACAGCGTTTTTAGGTCGACTTACAATAGATACTAGTTTTTCATACATTTTAACGATTTACGTCATTCGTGCGTTTGGTATGACTCTCGTTAACACACCAGTTATGACAAATGGTATGAACGACTTGCCACGTGATTTAACCCCAGATGGATCTTCTCTAAACTCTATGCAAAACCAAGTATCTGGAGCTGTTGGTATCGCCTTACTTATTTCCATCATGCAAGGATACGTTAATTTTAATTTAAATAAACTAGACGTTGTGACACCTGAAATTGAAAACCAAATTACAATTGAGGGCATTAACTTAGCATTTAACGTCGGTGCTGTATTTATGGGAATAGGGCTCATCACTGCGTTTTTCTTAAAACGTGTGACGAGTGAAGATATGATGAAAAACGCAACGTACGCTGCACGTCCTGTTGACGATGGACGAAAAAAAATCCGTAAAGAAGATTAATCTTCTTTACGGATTTTTTATTTTTGGGCGATACGTTTAACAATTTCTATAATCGTTTCTGTCGCTTTTTCTAAATCATTGACTGACGTAAACTCGTATCTACCATGCATGTTTTCAGTTCCTGTGAAGATGTTTGGTGTTGGAAGTCCCATAAAAGATAGCTGAGAACCGTCTGTTCCGCCACGTACTGGTTGAATGACAGGCGAGATACCGAGTGATTTCATTGCTTCTTGAGCAATTTCTACGATATAAAACTTAGGCTCAATTTTCTCTTTCATATTGTAATATTGATCTTCTAGTTCTAATCTTACGTTTTGTGAGCCGTACGTATCTTGATATTTCTCTACAATTTTCTTCATCGTTTCTTTTCGATTTTCAAAATTATCTCTATCAAAGTCACGAATAATATACTCTAATTCAGTTTCGTCTGTTGAACCGTTAATTGTGAGTAAATGGAAAAATCCTTCATACCCTTCACTACATTCTGGAGTATCTTCAGGGTCGAACTCTAAAGCAAATTTAGAAGCGATTGTTAAACTATTGATCATTTTATCTTTCGCAGTACCTGGGTGAATGTTTTTACCTTTAATAATTACTTTCGCACCTGCAGCGTTAAAGCTTTCGTATTGAAGTTCACCAACTGGCCCACCGTCAATTGTATATGCAAAGTCTGCATTAAATTTCTCGACGTCAAACTTATGAGGTCCACGACCTATTTCTTCATCTGGCGTAAACGCGATACGGATATCACCGTGCTCGATATCGCTATTTAAAATCGCTTCAGCGGCAGTGACGATTGCAGTAATACCTGCTTTGTCGTCTCCTCCTAAAAGTGTTGTACCGTCTGTTGTAATAAGTGTATGACCAACATAATTGTTTAAGTTCGGAAACTCTTTTACAGTCATGACGATATCTTGTGATCTATTTAAAATGATGTCGCCACCTTTATACTGAACGACTTGTGGGTTAACGTTTGTTCCTGTAAAGTCTGTCGCTGTATCAACGTGTGCTAAAAAACCAACTGTTTCAGCATCGACATTACCAGGTATTGTTGCAAATAAATACCCATTATCGTCGAGAGTAATATCAGATAAACCAATTTCTTCTAACTCTTCTTTTAACATATGTAAAAGATCCCACTGCTTACTCGTAGAAGGCGTCGTTTTACTTGAAGCGTCGGACTGAGTGTCTACTTTTGCATATCTAATGAGTCTTTCTGTAAGTTGTTCTTTCATAGTAATCTCCCTTATCCATGTAATTTATCGAAAATTAAAATCCAGAATCACGTGTTAACTTATTTTTTTCGTTATATCTTTCAATACTTAAACCGATTAATCGGTCGAGTAATTCACTATACGGTATACCGCTTTGTTCCATTAGTTTTGGATACATTGAAATCGATGTAAATCCAGGTAACGTGTTGACTTCGTTTACAATCACTTCTCCATCTTCAGTTAAAAATACGTCTACACGTGCATATCCTAAAGAGTCTAAAGTGCGGTAAGTATTTTCTGCGACTTCTTGAATTTTTTTCGTTTCGTCCTCTGTCAGTTTAGCAGGAATGATTAGCGTCGCACCGTCATCTGTTAAGTATTTTGATTCGTAGTCATAAAAATCAACGTTTGAAACAATTTCACCTGGAATCGATACTATTAACTCGTCATTCCCGAGTACAGACACTTCGATTTCACGACCGATGATCGCTGTTTCAATGAGTACTTTATCGTCAAATTTAAATGCGTCGTTTAAAGCATGATTAAATTCGTCTTCATTCTCTACTTTACTCACACCGACTGAAGAACCTTGGTTCGCAGGTTTTATAAACATCGGTAAACCGAGTGCTTCCTCAATTAAGTTAAAATCGACGACATCCTTTTCATAAGAATGAACGACGATTCCGTTTGCCACTTGAATATGATGGTAATCGAGTAACCTTTTTGTCACGTCTTTGTCCATAGCGACTGCGCTACCTTTCGTATCACAGCCGACATAAGCGACGTTCGCACATTCAAGTAATCCTTGAACGTTGCCATCTTCACCATATGTACCATGCAGTACTGAGAAGATTGAATCGAGTTGAATTTCACCAGATTCCGTCTCAAATTGATTACCCGGAATCACTTTCATCGTTTCTTTTTCGTCGACTAATGTTAAGTCGATTTCTGTTAAATCTGTTGTAGTGACCCACTCGCCGGTTTTTAGTACGTGTATTAAACGAACGTTATATTTATTTTTATCGAGTGCATCTAAAACACTCTTCGCTGAGCGAAGTGATACTTCATACTCCGTTGATTTTCCACCGTATATTAACCCAATGTTTAATTTATTCATATGATTCGTCCTTTTTTATAAATTCGTTTTTATTTTATCATATTCATTATTTATAAATCATTCTTTTTAAGTGTCGTAATTTTATTATGTTATAATTTTGATAATCTTATTTAAGGGCTGGTGCTATATGAAGCGATTCTTTTCATATTATAAACCGTACAAGACGCTGTTTATGATTGATTTTTCATCAGCAGTGTTTGTCGGATTATTAGAGTTACTTTTCCCACTCATCGTCAGTGGTTTTATAGATAATTTACTGCCGACAGGTAACTTTAAAATTATATTACTCGCAACAGTTGGATTACTCGCTGTATACATACTCAATACGTTTTTACAGTATGTCGTGACGTATTACGGACATCTACTCGGTACAAATATTGAACGAGATATCCGTAACGACTTATATAGTCACATTCAATATTTATCGTACCGATATTTTGACAATACAAAAACAGGTAAGTTGTTAACACGTTTAACAAACGACCTCATGAATATCGGTGAGATGGCACACCACGGGCCAGAAGACTTATTTATTGCCGTGATGACACTACTCGGTGCATTTGGAATTATGTTCTGGATTAACCCTGAACTTGCTGTCATTTCATTTGTGATCGTACCGCTGATTTTAATCATCGCTATTTATTTCAACAAAAAGATGACAGTTGCGTTTAGAGAATTATTCGGACGTGTCTCTGAATTCAACCATTTAATTGAAGATAAAATCGGTGGAATTCGCCTCGTTCAAGCATTCGCTCGTGAGGAAGATGAAATTAAAGCATTTAAAGCAATTAACTCACGCTTTAGAGCGACAAAACTTAAAGCATATAAAATCATGGCGTTAAACAACTCAATTTCATATATGCTCATGCGTTTTGTGACAGTATTCATCTTAATTGCGGGTGCGTACTTCGTATTAAACGATAAAATCTCTTACGGGGATTTCGCTGCGTTTATTTTAATTTCAAATATATTATTTAAACCACTCGAAAAAATTAACGCCGTCATCGAATTATATCCAAATGGTATTGCTGGATTTAAACACTTTACTGAGACGATGGCCGTCGAATCAGAAATTAAAGAAGTTGAAAATCCAATAGCGATTGAAAATCCTAAAGGCGAAATCGTCTACCAAAACGTCTCATTCTCATATGAGGATAAAAAAATCTTAAACGACTTATCGTTTAACGTAACTCCTGGAGAAACTGTCGCACTTGTCGGGCCAAGTGGTGCGGGTAAGACGACGATCACGAGTTTACTTCCGAGATTTTATGAAGTATCTGACGGTGCAATTACGATAGACGGCACGAACATTAAGGAATACTCATTAAAATCACTTAGAGAAAATATCGGTATCGTTCAACAAGATGTATTTCTATTCTCAGGAACGTTAAGAGAAAACGTCGCATATGGTAAACCTGATGCGACCGATGAAGAAATATACGATGCGCTTGAAAAAGCACAGTTAAAAGATCTTGTCGATAGTTATGTTAAAGGCTTAGACACAGTCGTCGGTGAACGCGGCGTGAAATTATCTGGTGGTCAAAAACAAAGAATTTCGATTGCACGTATGTTCTTAAAAAATCCACCGATTCTAATACTAGACGAAGCGACAAGTGCATTAGATACTGAAACAGAGCGAGAAATACAATCCGCGTTAAACCGACTCGCAGTCGGTCGTACGACACTTGTTATCGCTCATCGACTTGCGACAATTAAAAACGCAGATCGTATTTTAGTTGTGACACCAAACGGTATTGAAGAATCCGGATCACACGAAGAATTACTAGAAAATAGCGAAGGTCTTTACCGAGCGTTACACGATGCACAATTTGCAGCATTATAAACACAAAATAACCATCCTTTTTAATATAAAAGGATAGTTATTTTTATAGCCAAATTGTTTTTTCTTGTTTATCAGTACGTTTTCTAAGAAGTTCTTTTGCGTTGTCGTTTTCTCCAAAGAAAATTGCCCCTACAACTTCTTCGTCTTCTTCAATGCCTAGTGCTGATTTTACTTCTGTAGCATTATAAACTGGGCCAGTCTTCCAAATAGAATCGATACCCATACTTGTCGCTTGAATAAGCATATTTTGAATTGCTGCACCGACTGCTAAAATATCTTCTTCGTATTTACCGCGTGTCTTATTTTTATTTTTACTATAGACCGCTAAGATAACAGTTGGAGCAACCATCGTTTTACTGATCATTTTAACTTTCATACGCTCAAATTCTTCTTCACTAATGTCACGGTTTTTTTGGAATTCCATCGCCGCATCATAAAACTGCTGCATATTTTCTCCTTGCATAACAAAGAACTTCCAAGGTTCAGTAATGTGATGGTTCGGCGCTTGGATTGCCGCTTCTATAATCGTTTCAACCGCTTCTTTAGAAATCGGTTCTGTCTTCTTAAATATCTTCGTACTTTTTCTATTTAAAATTGGTTCAATTACGCTCATTGGCCATTCTCCTTATTGAAATTCGTGTAGTGATTTAAATTGTATTTGAATATCGTCGTGAACACTTACGTTCTCGTCTCTCGTTAGTAATACCATCGGTTGGTCCCGATATGTAAATGAAACAAACGCGTCCCCTCCGACGATTTCAACATCGTCGACGGTTACTGGAATTCCATCGTCAACGATTTTAATATCTTCTCGTCTAACAGCGAATAATTTACCGTCGCCTGTAAAAACGTTCATCGGGTACGTTCCGAAAAACTGCGCGACGAACGGATTATTTGGATGATGATACACTTTAGAAACGTCACTAAATTGCTCGACTTCACCGTCTTTTAAAACGAGTATTTTATCGCCTAATTTCATCGCCTCGTTATGATCATGCGTGATATATATAATCGTCTTCTCTTCTTCAGTTTTAATGCGTAAAATTAAGTCAGTAATTTCGCGTTTTAAACTCGTGTCAAGGCTAGCGAGTGGTTCATCCATTAATATAATATCTGCATTTGTCGCGAGACTTCTAGCGAGCGCGACACGCTGGCGTTCACCGCCTGACAATTCGTTCGGAAGTTTTTCTAAATGTCGTTTAATACCAAGTTCAGTCGCAATCGTTTCAACGTGAGTTCTGAGCACCTCTTTACTCATACTTTTCTTTATACTAAACTCGATATTTTGTTTCACTGTTAAATGCGGGTACAGTGCAAGGTTTTGAAACACAAATGTTAAATTACGGTCCTTCGGTTTAGCATCGGTCATTCTTTGACCATCGATATACACTTCACCATGTGACGGTTCAAGGAGTCCAGCAATTATGCGTAAAATTGTACTTTTGCCTGATCCTGACGGACCGACAATTGCCAAACATTCTCCTTCTTTTATATTTATATTTACGTTTCGTAATGCACTCATATCTCCGAAATGCTTACTCACTTGAGTTAGTTGTACTTTATCCATAATTATATTATACATAAATTGCTTACATATTGAACTAAATCGAGAAATCTAGCATAATATAGATGATGAGCGATTATGCTTAATATTATTTTAGGAGTGGGAATTCATACATGTCACATTTAGACAAAGTTAAAAACGGTAATGGATTTATTGCAGCGTTAGACCAAAGTGGAGGTTCAACACCTAAAGCTTTACGTTTATACGGTATCGCTGAAGATAGCTACGATACTGAAGAGGAAATGTTCGATCTTGTACACCAAATGCGTACACGTATCGTTACGTCACCAGCATTTACTAGCGACAAAATCTTAGGTGCAATTCTTTTCGAACAAACGATGGAAAGTAAAGTTGACGGTAAATACACTGCGGAATACTTAAGAGACAAAGGTATCGCGCCATTCTTAAAAGTAGATAAAGGACTTGCTGATGAAGAAAACGGCGTTCAATTAATGAAACCAATGCCTGAACTTGATGAGTTATTAGACCGTGCAAACGAACACGGCATCTTCGGTACAAAAATGCGTTCAGTAATCCACGAAGCAAACGAAGGTCCGATTAAAGAAGTTGTAGAGCAACAATTCGAAATCGGTAAGAAAATCTTAGCTAAAGGGTTAGTACCGATCATCGAGCCTGAAGTTGACATCAACTCTAAAGACAAAGAAAAAATCGAGGACATTTTAAAAGTAGCGATTTTAGAAGAGCTAGATAAGTTAGAAGAAGGACAAGACGTCATGCTTAAACTGACAATTCCTTCGGTAAGAAATAACTTCAAAGAATTAGTCGACCACAAACGCGTCATTCGTGTCGTTGCATTATCAGGTGGATATAGCCGTGCAACAGCAAACGAACTATTAAAAGAAAACGAAGGAATCATCGCGAGTTTCTCACGCGGGTTAACAGAAGGATTATCAGTCGATCAAACTGATGAAGAATTCAACAACCTACTCGCTGATTCAGTAGAAAAAATCTACGACGCTTCAGTTAACAAGAAATAATTAAAGATGATAAAACCGAAATTCTAATCGAATTTCGGTTTTTTCTATTTTTCAGGGTGTTTCATCGGTTCGATTGGTTAGATTTAGCTGCGTGGTGAGTTGGTATGGTGGAATCGTCGGTGAAAGTTGAATCTCGACGATGATTCTGGCGAATCGTCGGTGAATTCGATTCCCCACCGACGCTAACAGGACTTTCGTCGGCGAAATTTCTATTCGCCGACGGGAATCATCGAATCGTCGGTGAAATTCGCGATTTCTCATTTTTCGCCGACGATACTGCATTTTGCGTCGGTGTACCAAAAACTCGCCGACGATAACCCTCACAGCGACGGTGAGTTTTTCATCTCGCCGACGATTCGAGAAAAAGTAGATAAAGAACTCATACACCTCTCCTAAAAATTATTTAAAAAGTTTATAAAATCAAATATATGTGTTTTTAGAAAATATTTTTAACGAATTTTATTTATTAAACTTATTATAATTTAATTTTATATTTCATAATACCTTTATATTTCTTAATAATATTCAAAATTAAATATTATGTTTAAAATTAAAATTTAAGGGTATTTAAGTAATATTGAATGGAGGTGATAATAATGTTTACTAAAAAATTTGTTCATCATTTGCAATTGTTATTATGTTAACTACATCGTTTACACTTAACAATTCTTTTGTATCCGCTTCCTCTAATTATGAAAAAAATTATGATGAAATGCATTATAATACCAACAGTGAAGTGGAGCAAAATTCTGCATCTGCTATAGCTATTTTTGTCGGTGGTGTGTTAGTAGGTTATTTAGTTGATGGTGTTATAGAATATACTACTGGACACAATGCATCATATTGGGTTGCAAATGGATTAGAGTGGGTAGAAAAAGCTCTTGTTGGTACCACTTATCCACCTGGCTACTATATCATCGTTACAAAAGAAGGTAATATGAGCGTCTGTGATTCATCAGGTAACTGTCAAATTAATGCAAATAATTTAAGTAAATTATGAGGAGTTGATTTATAATGAAAAACTCGAAGTACCTCGGTATATTCTTACTCGGTTTTCTCGTTGCATTTATTTTAATTTACTTGTTTGGAAACCCTTTAACTTAGAATAGGAGTTTATGATTGAATTCACGAAAGTTTTTTATCAAACTAAAAGTCCTTCGCACTACATAACTATTTAGAGATAGTCTCAAAATATTATGACTTGTGAAGGACTTTTTATATTTCATTCGTCTTATACTAATTATTGTGATACCGTTGAATTGAATTACTATTACAAAGAAGGTTAAACTATGACTTTAGAAATATTATACGAAGACAATCATGTCATTGCTGTGACGAAGCCGAATAATATACCGGTTCAGGCGGATGATTCGAATGATAAAGACATGCTGACGATCGTAAAAGAATATATTAAAGAAAAATACAATAAACCGGGCAATGTCTTTTTAGGTCTTGTCCATCGTCTCGACCGTCCAGTTGGTGGTGCGATTGTGTTTGCGAAAACGTCTAAAGGTGCGAGTCGCCTTTCAAATGAAATTCGTAAACAGACGTTCGAGCGCAAATACTTAACGGTCATTGAAGGCCATCTAAATAATAGCGGTACGCTAGAAGATTATTTAGTTAAAAACCGTAAGACGAACACGTCTTATGTTACGAGTAAAGATACAAAGGACGCAAAGCGCGCGGTGCTTGATTATAAAACTATCGGTGTAGATGAAGCACTCAGCCTACTCGAAGTTAAACTTCATACCGGTCGTTCACATCAAATACGCGTTCAACTTTCAAATCAAAACACTCCGATTTTCGGCGATCAGCGCTATAACAAGCTTAGTAAAGTCGGCGAACAAATCGCTTTATGGAGTTCTGAAATCAAATTTAAACATCCAACTAAAGATGAAATCATCACTGTAACTAGACAACCGCCAAACCGCTATCCTTGGAATAGATTCACGAATTAAGTCTATTTGACTTAATTCGTGTCTATCATTAACGTACCGTAACTGACGACGAGCTTCACTTTATACTCCCCGTCTCCGAGGACCTCTCCATCTAGCGTATCGTCGTAACCTTCAATATCGAGTAATCCAAATTGCTCTTTTAACGTTAACTCGTTATTTTTAAACATCTCTTTTAACGTAACCATCGCGTTACCTGTCGCAACTTTCCCGTCGATATGTTGATCCGGATTGACATTATTTAAAACGAGCTTCCCAGTACTGACGTTAAATTTTAAATGGTTCGTATCGACGTCATCAATTCGCATCTCTCCCGTTTGGAGATAACACGTGAGCGTATCCGCTTCTACTCTCTTCACTAATACTTGCCCGACGTCATTTTTAAATTGTATATCTTTCGCTTTTATACTGTCCGCATGAATTGAACTGTAATGCTGCGTCATTTCAAGTCGCTCAATTTCTTTATCTGGTAAATAGATGTCTAATCGCGTGTTTTTATTTGCATGAGACAGCTTTAAATTCAGATGAAAAACCCCGTCTTTAATTTCATATTGAACGTTTTCCAAGTCGATATCTTTCGTTACGTTAAAATGCAAATCTTCATCGTCTGATTCATACATATAAACTGGGACAAACGTCGTCTCAAAACTAAAGTGCGTAATATCTTCATCAATCGTTAAATCTTTTTTACTATATAAATACTTTTCAGCAAGTGCTTCCGGGGCACCTAATTCTTTTATTAGTGCGTCATCATCCTCACTGTCTCGAAAGCGATTCAATAACGATTCGATTATTTTATCTTGTCGTTTAGTTGAGAGGGATTGTAAATGATACTTCACAGTCCCTAAATACTCATAACGGTCCATTTCGTGGCACCTTCCTTTTTAAAACTAATTTTCTTATATATACTAATCTGTAAAGACGTAAAGGAGAATTCTCATGACATTATTTCATCACGATTCATTATACTATAGCGAAAAAGTAAAACAAAAAGAAGTCAGTGTGACAGAGCTCGTCGAGCGTGCGTTACATAATATCGAGCATTACGACGACATGAACGCTGTCATTCATATACAAAAAGATAGAGCACTCCGTACCGCACGAGAAATGGACAAAGTGTTAAGTACTTTATCTTCAGAAGAAATAAAAGCATTGCCTCCATTTTACGGAGTGCCAATTGTCGTTAAAGACCTCGGGCAAGAAGAAGCTGGATTACCGGCGACGAATGGTTCCTATTTATTTAAAGACTACATCGCAAAAACTTCGAGCAACTTTGTAACTCGACTCATTGAAAACGGATTTGTCATCGTCGGACGAACAAACGTCCCAGAATTCGGGTTTAAGATGGTCACTGATTCGGATCTTTTAGGAAATTCTTACGCACCATTTGGTCGACCACTCTCTTCAGGTGGATCTAGTGGTGGCGCGGCAGCTGCGTTAAAAGCTGGACTCGTCCCTGCTGCTTCAGGGAGTGACGGTGGAGGTTCGATTCGTATTCCAGCAAGCTTTAACGGTTTAATCGGACTAAAACCGACAAGAGGACGCGTCACAAGCGGTCCGGGAAGTTATAGACAATGGCAAGGTGCGTCCATTGATTTCTTTTTAACAAAATCAGTGAGAGAAACGTACGAACTTCTAAAGATGATGGACGTCCAGCCACCTGCAGCGCCGTATATCGCTCCACCACTTACGTTCTGTGAACTTACACCACCTAAGAAACGCTTAAAAATTGCGTATAGTGCGGAATCTCCCATTGGTTCAGAAGTAAACGATGAAGCTGTTAAAAGCTTAAAATATACAGTCGAAGTGCTTGAATCACTCGGTCACGAAGTTGTCGAAGATACTGTTTCAATCGACGGGCAAAAAGCAATTCATTCATACTTCACTATGAACATGGTAGAAACTGCTGCGATGTTTAAATCTATGGAGCAAAGTTTAGGCCGTGAGATTACAAAAGACGATGTCGAACTTATCTCATACGGTATGTACTATGCAGGCTTAAAAGTACCTGGATGGATGTACACACAGTCACTTAGCTACTGGGATACGTTAAGTGAACAGTATCACCAATTTTTAGACGATAACGGCTATGACTTTTACTTAACACCAACAATGAATGGTCCGACAAAAGATATCGATCAGTTCAAACCGTCAGATGAGGCTTTTGAAAAGCTTAATAATATAGAAAATTTATCAGACGATGAAGTATCCCATATTTTTGAAGACGTCTTTAAAACGAGCAGCGCTTATAGCCCGTACACATGGACGCTCAACTTAACCGGTCAACCCGCAATTAGTCTTCCGCTATATAATACAGACGAAGGCTTACCTGTCGGAAGCATGTTTATCGCACGTAAAGGTGAAGAAGATAAATTACTACAACTCGCTTTAGAAATTGAGAACGCCGGACGCTTAGACGCGAAAGTTTTTCATCCGAAGAAGCGTTAACGATATTGTTATAAAGGGAAGAGTTTGATATTATTTATACACTAATAAATTGAATGGAGATTACTATGGACCTTTTAAAACAGCGCATATTAAATGACGGTGAAGCATTAAACGAAAATGTACTGAAAGTTGATTCATTTTTAAATCACCAAATCGATCCTCTACTAATGAAAGAAGTGGGACAAGAGTTTATTCACCGATTTGAAGACGTCGAGTTCAATAAAGTGTTAACACTCGAATCTTCAGGGATCGCACCATCTGTGATGGTCGGTTTACTTTTAGATATCCCAGTTGTTTTCGGACGAAAAAGACAATCGTTAACGTTAAGCGATGACTTATACACGTCACAAGTGTTTTCATATACAAAGCAAGAGACGAACACGATCGCAGTAGCGAAAAAGTTTTTAAGTAAAGATGATAAAGTACTCATCATCGATGACTTCTTAGCAAACGGTGAAGCGGCGGGCGCTCTTATTGACGTCGTTGAACAATCCGGTGCAGAAATTGTCGGTGTTGGAATCGTCATAGAAAAGGCATTCCAAAGTGGCGGTAAAATTTTACGCGATAAAGGATACCGCGTAGAGTCACTTGCACGCATCGAGTCGATGTACGATAAACAAGTCAAATTCGTAGGTGACAATTAATGGAGCAAAGACAGCATCTTAAAGATGCTTCACTCGGACTGCAGCACGTACTTGCGATGTACGCAGGTGCCGTGATCGTGCCGTTAATCGTTGGTTCCTCGATTGGCCTAACGACTGCACAACTGACGTATTTAATCTCAATTGATATTATGATGTGCGGTGTCGCTACTATTTTACAAGTATGGAAAAACAAATTTATGGGAATTGGACTCCCAGTCGTACTAGGATGTGCATTTACCGCCGTCGGACCGATCATCAACATTGCAAATACATATAGTATCCAAAGTGTGTACGGGGCAATTTTATCCGCAGGGTTATTCGTCGTTATCGTCGCAAGATACTTTAGTAAACTGATAAAATTCTTCCCTCCAGTTGTAACAGGAACGGTCGTCACAATTATCGGTTTAACACTCATTCCAGTTGCTTTAAATAACTTCGCTGGAGGCCAAGGTGCAGAAGATTTCGCATCGATTGAAAATGTCTCGCTCGGATTTATAACGTTACTTATTATACTCGTCGTTTTAAAATTTGCACGCGGATTTTTCGCATCCATCGCGATATTAATTGGAATCATCGTCGGGACGATTATTGCAGCCTTTTTCGGACAAGTCGATTTATCTCCAGTAAAAGAGGCATCATGGTTACACTTACCGGTCGTCTTTTACTTCGGAACGCCAGAATTCCACTTAGTACCGATACTGACGCTTATATTAGTTGCGATGGTGAGTTTAGTAGAATCTACAGGAGTCTATTTCGCGCTCGGAGATATTACTGATAAAGAAATTCGTGAAGCAGATTTAAAACGAGGATACCGTGCAGAAGGTTTTGCGATTATGCTCGGAGGATTATTTAACTCCCTACCATATACGACATTCAGTCAAAACGTCGGACTCATTCAACTGTCTGGTGTACGTAAATTAAAAATTATTTACATCGCTGGAGTTATGCTAATGATTCTCGGTCTAATGCCAAAAATTGGAGCAGCGACACTCGCGATACCAGAATCCGTCTTAGGCGGTGCAATGATTGCGATGTTCGGGATGGTCAGTGCATACGGAATCAAAATGCTTAGCACAGTAAACTTTGAAAAACAAAACAACTTAATGGTCGTCGCGATCTCACTCGCACTCGGACTTGGAGTTACTGCGGTACCAGACGTCTTCAGTAGTCTCCCGTCAAGCATTTCAGTCATCACAGAAAGCGGAATTGTAATGGGTAGTTTATCGGCCATCATTTTAAATATCGTATTAAACTTTAACTTACAACCAAGCGATGAAATAAAAGATCAAATATATGAAGCGGCAGAAGATGACGCAAAATAATAATACGCGCACTCGTGGAAGTGCGCGTATTTTTGTGGTTTTGGTTGGATTTTGGTGAGGATTTCTTGGATTTTTGGAATCGTCGGTGAATCTCGAATCCCACCGACGCAGACAGCACTATCGTCGGCGAAATTTCTATACGCCGACGGTAATCACCGAATCGTCGGTGAATTTCGCGATTTTCCGTTTTTCACCGACGATTCATCATTTTGCGTCGGTGTACCAAAAACTCGCCGACGATAACCTCCATAGCGACGGGGAGTTTTTCATCTCGCCGACGATTCGTCCGAACCACCCCTAAAAAGATGAAAAACCACTCTAAAACTCTATTTTCTATAGTACTCCTTATGAAGTGCTTTTACTCTATCTTCAAATTCTTTAACTGAACCAAACGGTTGGTCTCCTTTATTTAACGCCTCTTCTGCAAGACTAACAGCGAGTTCAAGATATTCTTTTTCTTTATTTGTCAGCATAATTACACTCCTAATCCTTTCTATACTTACTTTCTATTCTAGTCTGAAACAGATTATAAATCACTGAATTCAGTCAGGCATAAGTCCAACCTCGCGTATTATTTTATAATTTTAAGTTTAAAATATCTCAATTAGGTAATTTTAAGAATAAGGAACACTGCCGTAACGGTTTTTGATTAAGTTCCTTAAATGGGACCCGTTAGTAATTTTACTTTAATTACTACATATTTGAGAGGAGAAATTTAAATGAAAAAGTTTTGGATGGTCCTGCTGGCCCTATCTTTTATAACGCTCGTTGCTTGTTCTTCTAATGAAGATAAAGACACGAATACTAGTAATGAGTCAGCGGACGAAAAGACAGAGGAAGTTGAGAAAGAAGAATCGACAGACACTGAGGGCGAAGAGAATAGTGAGTCATCTAAGAAACCTGAATATGATGAGGCGAAAGCTACGACTAACATCATGAAAAAAGAAGCAGACGGCTTACTTAGTACAATCGAAATGAAACATGCAGATGACGTATTACTGGAACAAAACCAGGTCACTGAGGGCGAATACAGCACACTTGGTGTGAAAGACAAAAAAGAGGCACAAGAAAAGATTAAAGAATTCGGTGATGAAGAAAAATATAAAGACCAAGAAGGTGTCGAATACTCAGTAGAATTTAATGATGATACTTTCATCGAAACATTCAAGGTCGACTACACAGTCGCAGATCTCAGTGTAGTGTCATCACTACCTGACTCTGGTACAGAATCACAGTTTGTAAGCTATGAATTAAGTGTAGATAACTTTAAAAAACAAGGATATTATCTTGAAGGTGAAGAATCGACTGAAGTATTCCTTCTTGAACAAGAAGGCTATATTTATGAAGTATCTGTTTTACAAGACGGAAACAACAAAATTTTAAAACAGACAACTTATAACGAACAGTCATATGAATCGCTTGGCTTAGCAGATAAAAAAGCTGCAGAAGAACAATTTAAAGATATCGCCAAAAATTATGAAGAGTTAAACAAACTTGACGGTGTGAATTTTGATATGAAATTCGAAGATGATAAATTCACTGTAGAAGGCGTCATGGATTATGAAAAAGTTAAAGATCTAGATAAAGTTCTTCAGTTAATGGGTATTGAGCAAGTAGATGAAAGTGCAAAAGAAGAAGCACGAAACTACACAGAAATCGCGATGGCTCTTCTAGGAAATGGATTAGAACATGTAGAAACAAAGAAATAACATAAAAGCACGCAAGCTGAAAAATCCTTCAGCGCGTGCTTTTTAATTTGAAAACTAATCCTTCTTATACGCAATCATCCCAGCACTTACAAAAAATAAAATCCCTGGTATGATGTAAAATAAAAATAAAAATCCACCCAATTTTTCTGGAATTGTTGCCGCCAGCAGCATCATGACGAAGCTAATGAATAAAAATATAAATATCGTATTTCTAATTTTCATATACTTACCCCCATAAATTTTAAAATTTTTATAGTGAATCATCAAAAGCATTTCATGAAATATTTATTATTAAACATTTGATAAAGACATTTCTAATGTTTTCAAGACATGTCCATCAAATTCATCATCATATTCATCTACAATTTTAAATCCTAGTTTCTTATAAAAATTAACCGCATTGATATTATCTTTTTCAACTTCTAGAAAGATTTTTTCAAAATTTTTGATTGGCTCAATACTATGAGCTATCAGCCGACTACCGGTTCTTTTTCCTTGGTAATCTGGTAATATGTATATTGCTGATAAATCATATGTGTTTGGTTGTTCCGTTTCTTTGAAATTTATAAAACCAATGATTTTTTCATCATGTTCTGCCACGAATATAATTTGATCAAGTCGTTTTTTCAACATCTCATCACTATATGCAACCTTTAGAAAGCTGTTTTGTACATCTTCTGGAATTATACCTTGATATGTAGCATTCCAACTCTTTTTAGCAACATATTGAACGTCTGGAATATCAGCCTCTAACATTTTTCGAATGATTAAATCCATAACTACATCACCTTTTTATCTGTTTTACAGAATATCTATAATTTCCTTAATTAAAAATTCAATTTATATGAAAACCAAGACAAATGTCTTCGTTAAAATGTAGAGAGACCGAGTCCTTCTTGAATTCTATATAAAATTCTTTTCATTATATTATCTTCAGATTCTTTCTCATAATCGAGTGTGTAAACACCATCTTTATTATTCCAAAGTCTATCGTAATAGTCGTTCATAGAAATCATTTCTTCGCTTTCTGATTTTGCCTTAACAACGAGATCTGTCTCTAAATTTAAGTCTTTCAGGTTACGTCTTGTGAAGTTAGATGAACCGAGGATTAAAGTTGAATCTTCACCATTATCATGCATCATAAACTTTGCATGATACTGCTCGCCATGAGATTTATACCAACGAATTTCTGGAGGGTTTTTATAATTCATTAACTCACTCGCAACCGGCTTGTTTGGAATACCATTCTTCTCATTACCAAAAGCATCTTGGTTAATGTCCAAAATAATTTGCACTTTTACGTCGCGATCTAACGCCTTCTTCAGTGCTTTAATTAAACCGCGATCTGAAAGATAAAACACACCGATTTTAAGAGAGTCCCCCGCTTCAGCTTGATTGACTGTATCTATTAGCGCTTCTCTAATCTTACCTTCAGTGACGAGAGAAATTTCGTATTCCCCCGTGTTTTTATCAGTTTCAACTTCGTAATTCTTAATTTTAAATGTATCATATCCTGAAAAATCTAAAACAGCTGTTTCACTTTTTAATAGGTCGTTCAAAGTATCTCCAGAAAACTTCACAGCGATATTTGAATGTAAGCTCGAACCATCATGCGGATTTAGTGACGCAATGACGGCCTCTTTTTCATTCATGATTGTCTTGCGGTGATTGGCTTTGAAGTTTAAGAGTCTTAAATAACTCCCAATACCCACTTTGTCATCCATCGGACGAAGTGCGTTTGGTAAAATTTTCAGACCACCTGGTTTTATCCAAGTAAAAAACGTCCTATAATAACCACCGTATAGATAGTTAGAATCTCTTAATTTAGACAGGTCCGTTTCGACAACATCAATTCCAGCATCACGTAATTTTTTGTATACATGCGTATCATATGTACCATAAAAAGAGTTGATGGGATCTGTGATGACGGTAATTGGAATATCAGAATCTTTCTTCTTCTGAACTAAACGCTCAGCAAAATCCTCTGATAAGGTAGGAAACTCCAATGTGTCGTGATTATAGTCATCATTAAATAAAAACATGTCTAAAACGATAAAATCCTCAGCATTATCAATCACTTCGTACATTGTATCAACGATTTCCTGTTCATGATGGACAGCACTGTTTTTATCCTCATAAGTCACATCATAAAGAATATCCAAATCATCTGTTTTAACAAAATCAGACTGCGTAGAAATCCCGTCAGGGAGGGGCTTAACGAGCGAATAGACGCCAACGAAAAGCGGGATAGCAACGAGTATCGCCACCACACCAACAGTCAACCCGACAAATCTTCGCCTACGATAATTCTTTTTTGTCATAAGAACACCTCACGATACCTATTTTATTATTATACAGGAAATGAATGAATTTACTTTTAGAAAGGTGTAAACAGATTGTAAATTATCGTTCAACAAATTTGTATTGATTTAAGAAATATTTATAAAATTAAAAAACCTATCATCAAAAAAGATGATAGGTCAAATGGATTACATCATTCCTGGCATGCCGCCCATGCCCATGTCTCCGATGTTGTCTTCTTCTGGTATATCAGCAACGACCGCTTCTGTTGTTAAGAACATTGATGCGATTGATCCTGCGTTTTGGAGTGCTGAACGTGTCACTTTTTTAGGGTCGACGATTCCCGCTTCAATCATATTCACCCATTCGTCCGTTTCTGCGTTATAGCCAACGCCACCTGTTTGTTCTTTTAGTTTCGTTACAATGACTGAACCTTCAAGTCCTGCGTTTTCTGCGATTTGTCTTACTGGTGCTTCGAGTGCTTTTAGTACGATGTTTATACCTGTTTTTTCATCGCCTTCTGCGTCTAGTGATGCGACTTTGTCATACACCTCAATCAGTGCAGTTCCACCGCCTGATACAATTCCTTCTTCCACCGCAGCGCGTGTTGAGTTTAACGCGTCTTCAATACGAAGTTTACGTTCTTTCATTTCAGTTTCTGTTGCCGCACCGACTTTAATGACCGCAACGCCTCCTGAAAGTTTTGCTAAGCGTTCTTGAAGTTTTTCTCTATCAAAACTTGAATCTGTGTCTTCAAGTTGTGCTTTAATTTGAGAGACGCGACCTTTAATTGTTGTTTCGTCTCCGCTTCCTTCTACAATTGTCGTGTTTTCTTTATCGACATGTACTTTTGAAGCTGTACCGAGCATATCTAAGCTAGCGTCTTTTAACTCGAGTCCTAAGTCTTCAGTGATGACTTGGCCACCTGTTAAAATTGCGATATCTTCGAGCATTGCTTTACGACGGTCACCAAATCCTGGTGCTTTTACAGTGATTGCCGTAAATGTACCACGTAATTTATTTAGCACGAGGTTCGCAAGTGCATCCCCTTCAACGTCATCTGCAATAATTAAAATTGGACGTCCTTGTTGAACGATTTGTTCTAAAATAGGTAGTAAATCGTTTTGGAAGTTCGTGATTTTTTTATCTGTAATGAGGATATATGGATTATCGAGTTCTGCGATCATCTTTTCAGAGTCTGTCACCATATATGGAGATGAATAACCTCTATCAAACTGCATCCCTTCAACGACTTCTAACTCCGTGTTTAACCCACGAGATTCTTCGATTGTAATGACACCATCATTACCGACTTTTTCCATCGCTTCAGAGATAAATTCTCCGACTTCTTTATCGTTTGCTGAAATCGCACCGACTTGAGCGATCGATTCCTTATCTTGTACTGGTTTTGAAATGTCTTCTAGTGCTTTTACCGCTTCTTCAACAGCTTTTGTAATACCACGGCGAATGCCAACTGGGTTTGCACCTGCTGTAACGTTTTTAAGTCCTTCCTCGATCATTGCATGAGCGAGAATTGTTGCTGTTGTTGTGCCATCTCCTGCGATGTCGTTTGTTTTAGTCGCAACTTCAGAAACGAGTTTTGCGCCCATATCTTCAAAGCGATCTTCTAACTCGATTTCTTTTGCGATTGTCACACCGTCATTGGTAATGAGAGGTGCTGTAAATTGTTTATCTAAAACGACGTTACGTCCTTTAGGTCCAAGTGTGACTCGAACTGCGTTTGCGAGTTTTTCAACTCCACGTAACATCGATTGACGTGCATCTTCAGAAAATTTAAGTTCCTTTGCCATTCATATCTCTCCTTATTCTACTACTGCTAAAATATCTTGTACTGGTACGATGATGTACTCTTTACCTTCGTAATCCACTTCTGTTCCTGTAAATGAGTTGTAAACGACTTTGTCGCCTTCTTTAACATCTATTTTTAAAATTTCTCCGTTATCTAACGTACGTCCAGGTCCTACTGCAACAACTACACCATAGACCGGTTCTTCTTTTGAAGAATCTCCAGTTAAAATAATACCAGAGGACGTCGTTTCTTCTTTTGTATATTTACTAATATCTAAAATCACTCTATTTTCTAAAGGTCGTAACATTGTTATAGCCTCCTCAATAATCGTCTTTTAGCACTCATCATTGTAATGTGCTAACTGATTTTTATAGTACATCAAAGATAGTCAAATTTCAAGTTATAGCATTTCGTTTTCATGTTTTATATTGTAAAATGGTACTATTGTTTAAAGACTTATTTTAAGGAGATTGTTTATGAATAGAACTATATATAGTTTATTTATTGTCGTGATGTTTGGGGTCATTCAAATCGCAGGTATTCCAATTCAAATTTATATCGCACTTAAAAATCCTGGTGCGAGTGTTCAGGAAATTTTAAGCTTATATATGCCCTATCAGTTTGTTATTTACATTATCGGACTTATCGTTATTTTAGTTTTAGGTAATATCCATAAAAATAAAAACATGTTTGAACTCGGTGAAAAGTCCACACCACTCATGACAATTGTTTGGGTATTCGGAGGATTAGTGTTAGCATTCGTCGCCCAATTTGTTACTGCAACAATTAATATTAAATTACTCGGAAACCCTGAAGAGAGTGCAAACACACAGCTTATTATGGAAATGATTACTGCGATGCCGTATATGGCAATCTTCGTTGCGATTATTGGCCCAATTATCGAAGAGTACGTATTTAGACGTGCGATTTTCGCAGAAATTTATGAACGACTACCGATGAACCGTGTCGTTTCGTTTTTAATCGCAGGACTGATTTCTGGATTAATATTTGCGGTCGCACACTTTGACTTTACACATATTCTCGTTTATTTAGGAATGAGTTATGTATTTAGTTTTGTATATGTGATGACAAATCGTCTACTCGTTCCAATTCTCGTTCATATGTTAATGAACGGAACGGTTGTCGCTGCACAGGTATTCTTTAAAGATGCGATAGAAAATCTCGAACAATTACAGTCTAACATTATATTAATCGGCAAAGTAATCATGTCGATCATCTAAAAAAAAGACTCAAGCAACGCTTGAGTCGTTTTCATTTTAAGTACATTTGATAAAATTTTACAGATTTTACTGTGCATTTTTTATTGTATTTATGTCGGTTTTTTGCGACATAATCATATAAAGAATTTCTTAATTTTCTTGGAATTAGTTTTGTCACGAGTAACGGTTTAAAGTAATCATTCGCATCCACTAAATAATGAAGAACTGCGTCTGATTTTTCATATACTTTATGTTTTGAAATATATGACACGTGATTTGAATTCACTTGAAACGTTAAATCTTTTATCCACTGACTGTTAAAATCTGTCACATATAGGTCATTATTTTTATTCATCTTAACTGCGAAATTCACAAATCGATTACATAACTGACATTCACCATCATAAACTAGTACTTTTTTCATATACACTCTACACTTTTCTTTTATAATAATCTATAATGCTAAGCTCATTCTTGGTCCAAACGCTTCGTAATGAATTTTGCTCATATCATATTTATTGGATCCACAAGCATTAATCATTGCCTGGTTAAATCCTAATGACCCTGATATATAAATTGAATAATCATCGTAACCTTTAATGTCACTCTCATTTAAATAACCTTCGTCTTTAGTATATCTAATCGTAACATTCACTTTATCTTCTAATGATTCTAGTTCCTCTTTAAATGGCAATGTAGATTCATCATGAGTCGAAATGATTAGATCAATGTTTTTATTATTTTCTACCGCACTTTCGACCATAGACATAATCGGTGTTAAACCAACTCCTCCGGCAATGAATAATAAGTTTTCATCAGAATCATTTAATAAGAAGTCTCCGGCTGGTGCTGAAAGTTCAATGACATCTCCACTATTTAACTCATCAAATAAGTAATGAGAAACGACGCCCGCATCATCATTTTGACCTTCCCGTTTAACAGCAAATTGTAAACCATTTTCTGTATGAGTAGAACAAATCGAATAGTGTCTTAACGCTTCATACGGATAATCGATTGGCTTTACTTTGACTGTAATGTACTGTCCTGGAAGAATCTCTGGTAATTTCTCATTGTTATCTACTGTAAACCTAACGATATCTTCCGTTAGATACTCTTTATTTTTTACAGTGAATGGTTTAAACCCGTCCCATGCAGCCTCATCATACATTTTTTCTTCTACTTCAATAAATATTTGAGCAATTTGATTATAATACTTAGCCCATGCATTAATAATATCATCAGTTGCCGCGTCACCAAGTACTTCTTTAATACCTATGAGTAAATATTTACCAACGATAGGATAATGTTCTTTTTTTACATTTAATGCACGGTGCTTATGACCAATCCCTATGACTGCAGGTACAATTGCTTCTAAATCATCGATGTGCTCAGCAGCTGCAAGCACTGTATTAGCAAGTGCCTTGGGTTGATCACCAAACTTTTGATTTGTCTGGTTAAACATATTTAATAATTCATCATGTTCTTGGAACATACGTTTATAAAATGTGCTTGTAATTTCACTACCATACGCTTTTAGTAATGGAACTGTTGCTTTAATGAGTTCTTTTTCTTTATTCGTTAACATAACAATCACTCCTAATGTAATTCTAACATCTATACATGACAATAAAAGTAAAGAACCTTGACAATGTCATGTCAAGGTTCTTTTAGAATCCGCGACCGGCACCTCCACCGCCGCCGCTTCCTCCTCCGAAGCCACCAAATCCACCGCTACCACCGGAGAATCCTCCTCCATTTCCACTTTGTGGGAAGAATATTGGAGTGCCACTACGTCGGTACGACGGCTGGCGTCTTCCTCTTGGTGGTCCGCCACCACCATTGTTACTTATAATGTATAGCAATAACACAATAATAAACACAATGACAAATGTACGGAATAAGAAATCGTAAAACGAATCGTCATTCGATGTCTTTTCAGGCTGCTCATTCGTAAATTCACCTGTAGTTTCATCGTAGCCATATGCTTCTAGACTTTCTTCATAGAGTTTTGTGTATAAGTTTTTAAGCGCTGTATTATAGTCGCCTTTTTTAGCCGCTTCAAGTGCATAATCATCGATAATTTTACCAATTTTTGCATCGTTTAAATACCCTTCAATTTCGTATCCAACTTGGACATCGATTCCTCGGTTATTAAATTCATTGTCGTTGTCGTTATTAAATAGTATAACGATACCGTTATCTCTTTCTTTTTTACCTACACCATATTCTCTTAATGCACGTAGTGCAAAGTCTTGACGATGCTCTTGCCCTGTTGAGTCCATCGTCATCAGTAACATTTCTACTCCGGTACCTTTTTCTAAATGGGACCCTAGTTCATTTAACTCAGAAATTGTCGACTCATCTAATACGTGCGCATTATCTTGAACAAAATAATGCGACGTATCGAGTTTCGGCATTTCAACGCGTGCTGCCGTTGCGATTGGTGTTGTTAATATAATGATGAGAAGAAGTGGAATGATCCGCTTCATTACTCATCACCAGAGTTATCCTCTTGGTTCGTGTTAAAATCTACACCTGGCACTTCTTTTGCACCTTCACTTGCTTTAAAGTAGTCTTTCTTCTCAAAATTAAAAATCATAGCGATAATGTTCCCTGGGAACACACGTGTTTGTTTATTATATTCTTCTACTGATTTGTTATAATCTTGACGTGCAACTGCGATTCTGTTTTCAGCGCCCGCAAGCTCATCACGTAATCCTGTAAATTGTTCGTTCGCTTTTAAGTCAGGATAATTTTCAGCAACAGCTAATAAACGAGATAAAGCACTAGTCATTTGATCGTTTGCTTCGCTTAACTCATTTACTCCGTTTGCACCTGCTAAACGTGCACGTGCATCCGCAACATCTTGAAACACTTCTTTTTCGTGTGAGGCATAGCCCTTAACTGTTTCAACTAAGTTCGGAATTAAATCTCCACGACGCTGTAGTTGCGTTTCGATTTGTGATTCTTTTTCATTGACTTGTTCATCTAACTGAACAAACTTGTTATATTTTGGCATTATAAGGATTGCCAATACAATGATAATCCCGAGTACAATACCGATTGGTGCTAATAATTTTTTCATTGGAAAACTCCTTTTTTAAATATAAATTCATTATACTAAAGAAATATTATATACGACTACTTTTAAAGTCATGAACATTTCCAATATAATATAGTAATATAATAGTACCCCACATCAAGGAGTGAGAAACTTATGGTAACAAAATTTAAAGATTTTGAGTACAAACGACCAGATTTTGATTTATTTAGAGAACAGGTCGATGGACTCTTAAGCGCATTTGAGAAAGCAGAAACAGTAGAAGATGCAGAAGTCGTTATCGATCAGTACAATGAGAAAATTAAACACATCCATTCGATGATTACGATCGCAACTGTTCGTGCATCTATCGACACGAATGATGAGTTTTATCTTGGTGAGCGTGATTTTTACGATAACAACTTGCCGGTTCTGTCTTCTGTAACAAACGATTATTATAAAGCGCTGGCAAATAGTCCGTTTCGTGACGAATTAGAAGAAAAATACGGTAAACAGTTATTTGCGTTAATCGACAATGAAATTAAAGGTTTTGACCCTAAAGTTAAAGATTTAATGACTGAAATTAACGTGTTAACATCGAAATATTCGATTTTACTTTCATCTGCTGAAATTGAATACGATGGAAAGAAGCTGGCACTCACAGAATTTTCTCCGTATATGATTAACGATGACCGTGAAGTGAGAAAGTCTGCGATGTATGCTAAACAAAATTTC
Source organism: Nosocomiicoccus massiliensis (assembly GCF_002871345.2). NCBI lineage: Bacteria > Bacillati > Bacillota > Bacilli > Caryophanales > Staphylococcaceae > Nosocomiicoccus > Nosocomiicoccus massiliensis. The sequence continues at coordinate 824,695 of NZ_CP136964.1, forward strand.
ATGAAAGAACATCTCGATGAAATCGATGATATTTATGATCAACTCGTCAAAAAACGTCATGAAATGGCTGTTGAGCTTGGATTTAACAACTACACAGAACTCGGATATGTTCATATGAACCGTATCGATTATAACCGTGAGATGGTAGAAAATTATCGTAAACAAGTGCGTGATTACGTCGTTCCTTACGTGACTGAATTAAGAAAGCGACAAAAAGAACGTATCGGTGTATCAGACTTAAAATATTACGACCTTGCTTATGAGTTTAAATCTGGAAACCCAACACCTAAAGGTGGCACTAAAGCAATTATGGAAAATGGTGCAAAAATGTATAGAGAATTATCTAAAGAAACGGATGAGTTCTATACATTTATGACAGAACGAGAATTATTCGATGTCGAGGCTAAAAAAGGAAAAGAAGGCGGAGGATATTGTACATTCATAGAAGATTATGAAGCGCCGTTTATCTTCTCAAACTTTAACGGGACTCAAGGTGATATCGAAGTGCTTACTCACGAAGCAGGACACGCATTCCAAATGTACTCTTCACGTCACTTCTCAGTTCCAGAATACATTATGCCAACATATGAAGCATGTGAGATTCACTCGATGAGTATGGAGTTCTTTACGTATCCATGGATGGAATTATTCTTTAAAGAAGATACAGATAAATTTAAATTCTCTCATCTTTCAGGTGCGTTAGAATTTTTACCGTACGGTGTAGCGATCGATGAATTCCAACACGTCGTATATGATAATCCTGAATTAACACCTGAAGAACGCCGCGCAGAATGGAAGAAAATTGAAGCGGTATACTTACCAGATAGAGACTATGAAGACATCCCTGCATATGTAGATGGTGCTTTTTGGCATGGTCAAGGTCACTTATTTGCGTCTCCATTTTATTATATTGACTACACGCTCGCACAAGTGTGTGCACTGCAGTTCTTTAAACGTGTAATGGATGACTTTGTAGCCGCATTTGGCGACTATTTAACGCTATGTAAACTCGGTGGTTCACTACCATTTGGTGAATTAGTAAAAGTTGCCAACTTAAAATCTCCGTTTGAGGACGGAACGTTAGAAGAAGTCGTAGATTTCGTAAAAGATTATTTAAATGATATCGACGATAAAAGTCTATAGAAAAATGCCACATCAAAGATGTGGCATTTATTTTTTGATTTTTATTTTATTAGTTTTTCTTACTAATAGCATGAGTCCAGCACTTAATAAAATAATTTCTATTACGTATAGTAATTCAATGTTCTCATTAACACCTGTATCTGGTAACTCTTTTGCACCATGTGGTGTTTTCTTCTTTTCAGAATCCTTTGATGATTTAGATGTCGACTTTTTATTAGACTCTTTATCTGACGTAACAGCTGTGTCAGTATTTGAGTTATCCGTTACGAGTGTATCATCTGAAACAATTGGGTTGTTATTTCCAGGTTTTTCTTCTACACCAATCGCGTCGAGTACGTTATCATCCGCTTCTTTAACCTGTTCATCAATTGTGTCGATGATATCATTATTATTCGGCGGATTTTTAGTGTCTTCATTATCAGTTTCACCTGGTTCATTTGTTTCTGGTGTTTCTGGCTCTTGTGGTTTCTCAGTTTCGTTTGAATTATCAGAGTCAGTAGATTCATCAGGGGCTTCTGATGGGTTATCCGCATAATTCGTTTGATTTTGTTTTGTTTCTTCTTGAGTTGCTGAGTTTTCAGTATCTGAAGCATTCGTTTCTTCATCTGCAGAAGAAACAGGTGCAATTAATAACATAATCAGTACCGAAAATAACAATAATTCTTTTAGTTTCATAAGCCTGCCCCCTCGTATTCGTTATCTTTAGTATAGATAAATATAGGTAGTTTTTCTATCGACAACACTATTTGTCACATAACTTTAATGCTTATGAAACAATCTATAAATACTTATGAAAGAATGTTATGTTTTTTATATTTAGCGAGATATATTAATATAATATCGAGTATCATATATAACCCAATTCGACTCGTCATCATTAAGTTCGTATTCGTCACTTCTTCAGAGAAAAATACCGTATAATCTGATAAGCGCTCGACTCGATATGAATTACCATCTGTAATCGATACTGTTTCTACTGATCGTTCATTCGCAAGCCTCAACGCTTTCATAATTTCCGGATTGTCATTCGTACTAATCGTAATCATACAATCTTTTGACGTAAATTTTGATAAACGACCTCGTAACGTCGTTAAATCGTTTACGACAAACACCGGTATATCTAATTCGATTAATTTACTCTGAAAGTCTAAACTTACTGGAAGACATTCTCCTGCACCAAATAGTAACACACGTTCTTTTTTAGCAATTACCTTTGTAACGTCACTTAGAATCTTTCTATCAACTAGTGTGTCATTACTATGTAACACCCTTAACGTATTTTGAAATACTTTTTGGAAAATTGTCGACTCATTATCTGATACTATTTGCACATTACTCGATAAAGGATTTTCATTAATAGAATGAAGTTCTTTCGCGAGTTCGACTTTTAATGATTTAATACCTGATAAGCCAAGTCTTTTACTAAATCGAATCACCGCAGCGTCACTCGTTTGACTCTCTTTAGATATTTCTTGAACTGTCATATGAGTCACGTCTTCTGGGTGTTCTAATATAAAATCTGCAATTTTTAACTCAACTGGTGTGAAATGTTCATACCTTCTACGGATAAGTTCTAATACTGAAAACATGAGTGCTACCTCCAGTTGTTTAAATCTTCTTGCGCTGACTAATGACAGGGTCTTCTTTGAATCCTTTTAATGTGTAATGCGTCATTTCGACGTAACAATCACCATCTTCTGCCATCACTTCCACACCGATAGATTCTTCACGCGGGAAAATTCTCGCCGTCATCGTATGCTCTCCGTCATTTATAAAAATCTCAATGGATGAGCGGTCCATAAATATTTGTAGTCGTTCGAGTGGTCTTGTTAACTCTATACTTCTAGTTGTCCCGTCTACTCCTGAAATTAGTGCGCCGCTAAATGTACGATCAAGCGTTATCTTTTGTTCCTCACTGTTATAAGATACAATCGTTTCTTCACGATTACTCTTTCTCAGTAAAAAGAATAACTCACGTGCATTATTTTCTTTGATATCGATATTTAACTCATAACTGTCCCCATAAAAATCTGTGAGTGGTTTACGATGTTCGTTAAAGTATCCAATTGCTTTTAATTCGTTTCTTCTTAACTCTTTTAAATGTGGATGCGGAGTTTGAATGAGTCTGTCTCCATTCACCGTTAACACTCGAGGAATTGTCAGTGCGTTTTTATAGCCTTCAATCTCCGTAGGATACTTACTCTCTTCAGCTGACATCCAAGCGATTAAAACACGTCGTCCTTCAGAATCCAATGTCGTCACTGGTCGATAAAAATCAAATCCACCATCAAATTCTCTATAATCATCGTGATTAACAAATAACGAGCCGTATTCAAAGTCATTAATGACGTATCCTGACTGATAAATATTCCAAAAATGATGTTTAAACTTATCGAGCCCTCTCGGGTTAAACATTAACACTTCGGCATCATCTAACGTAAATAGCTCCGGTGATTCCCAGAAATATCCAAACATATCGTAACCTGTATTGACTTCACCTAAAAACTTTAAATCTTCGAGTGATTTACCACGGTACATGATGATTCGCCCAAACTCTTCGTCGTTCATTGTTCCGATCATCATATTGATTTCACCGTCGTGTGTAAATACGTATGGATTCCTAAAATATTGTTTGTAACCAGGTTCAACTTCCCTTAAAATCGGTGCGGGATATTTTTTGATTTTAAAATCTGTATCGATAACACCTGCACGTTGATATGTATGAACTCCGTCTGATTTTTGCTGTTCACCAGTAAAAAATAGCGTCAGTTCATTGTTGATTAAAGTTAAATTCCCGCCGTATAGATTGTCTTTATCATATAAGTCATCTGGACGTAATTTAATTCCTTCGTTATTAAAATGAATTAAGTCTTCACTCGTCACGTGATATAAATACGTTGCACTTTCTTCGTTAGTTGCAGGTTCCCATTCATAAAAGATATGGTACAGACCATTAATGTAGAAGAATCCACAAGGTGCACCGAGTATTCCCATCACAGGTTGAACGTGATAATTTAAACGCCATTTACTCATCATCGATGACTCAATAGCTGTTTCGATTTGTTCTGAGTTGTAGTCTTCGATTCGTTTCATCCTACTCGTCCCCCTTTAACGTTTCTTTTAACGCCTGTTCTTCTGCTTTTAAATAACGTCTATACCCTACTTTAGATACAGTGATACTAATTTCGTATAATAAAATCATTGGTAACGTTAGTAAAAAATGCGTCATAACGTCTGGTGGCGCAATGATTGCTGCCAAGACAAATAAGATGAAGTACGCATATTTTCTATTCTTCTTTAAAAACATTGGCGTAATAATGCCAAGCTGTGTCATAAATAAGACGAGAATTGGCATTTGAAATATTATACCAAAAGGAAGTACCGTGCGTACTAAAAAGCCAAAGTAATCATTAATACCAATCGTCGTCACAATCCCCATTTCAACTGATAAACTAAACGTAAATTTCACGATATACGGTACGACGATAAAATAAGAAAACACCATTCCTATAATCATAAGAATGAATGCAATCGGTATGTATATAAGTGTTACTTGTCGCTCTTTTTCATATAGACCTGGACTAACAAACGCCCAAAACTGATATAAAATTACTGGGAGCACTAGTATAAACGCGATAATAACGATCATCGTTAAGTAAATTCTTAACGGATCTGTCACGTTAAACGCATGCATTTCAGTCATTTCTAACCACGGTGCATTTTGTAAATAATGAACAAGTGGTTTTGCAAAATAAAATCCAATCAGTAACGCTGCGACAAAGAAATACGTGACAAATAAAACGCGCTTACGTAACTCTTGAACGTGCTCGATTATTTCTTTCTTTTCCTGCATAAAGCCACCTCACGGAAAAAAAGGTGGCGTTCGCCACCTTTAATCAACTATCTTTGAATTGTTTCGTCTTCTTGTTTCGTTTGAATTTTAACGACTTCTTCTTTTTTCTCTTCAGGTTTTTCGTCTTCTCCTAAACCGTTAAAGCCTTCTTTAAATTCTTTAACTGTAGTTCCGACTGAACGACCAAGTTGTGGTAACTTCGTAGGTCCGAAGATTAAAAGTGCAACTGCAGCGATGATAATTAAACTTACCGGTGCTACAGCGCCGATTGTCATAGGAAATAATAATACGCTCATCTTTTCCCCTCCTAATTGTTATGCTTCATATAGAATAATAACGCCTGCATTTCAACGCTTAAATCTATATTATGTACAGTAACTTCGTTTGAAACTGCAAGTTTTTCTGGTGTGAAGTTTAATATCCCTTTAATCCCAAGGGCCTCAAGTTTGGAAGATAGATCAACTCCGACTTGACCAGGAACTGTTAGAATCGCCACTTCTGCTTGAATATCTTGAACAACGGATTCTAACTCGCAAATATCTTTTACTTCAACCCCATTTATTGTTTGTCCAATAATATGTTGATCTATATCAAAGGCTACCGCTATTTTTATTTTATCATGAATTTTTGTAAAATTATAGTTTAGTAGCGCACTTCCGAGATTACCAACACCAATTAGTATAACGTTCTTCATCCCTGTGCCTTGGACTTGTTCTGAAAAAAACTTAACGAGTGCATGGACATTATATCCATACCCTTTTCTGCCAAGCTCTCCAAAATAAGAAAAATCACGTCGAATCGTTGCTGAGTCTATATCAAGTGCTTCGCTAATCTCTCTAGAAGACACTCTATCAATTCCGTTGTCTTCACTTTGTTTGAAATACTTGAAGTATAAAGGCAATCGATCTAATGTTGCGTTCGGTATTTTCTGCTTCTTTAACAAAAGACTCACCTCAAATATTTTGTCATTTAATTATACCATATAAGTCAATGACTTTAAGGTTTTTATCGTATTTCTCATACATAACATGGTACACTACACTTACTGAGAAAGAGGGATTTTTATGATTATCATGAGCTTGCAAAACGTTGAAAAAAATTACGGTTTAACAGAAATTTTAAAAAATATAAATTTAGAAGTTAAATCGAGAGAAACAATTGGTATTGTCGGTGGAAATGGTGCGGGGAAAACAACTCTCATGAAGATTATGGCAGATGAATTATCGTATGATGGCGGTAATATCTCGACACCAAAAGATATTTCTATTGGCTATTTAACACAAGAAATGTCACTCGAATCCGACAAAACTGTACGTGAAGAAATGAATCTAGCATTTAGTCACGTATTAAAAGTAAAAGATGAAATCGATATCGTCACAGAGTGGCTAACAAATCATGAGTATACACACGTAGACTATAACGACCAAGTGAAACGTTTAGAGTATCTTCAAAACTTTTTTGAAGCTCATAATGGCTACACAATCGACGTTGAAATTAAAACGGTCATTACTGGACTAAACTTTAGCTTAGAAGACTTAGACCGACCGATAAATGAATTTTCTGGTGGTCAAAAAACGAGATTACAACTCGGTAAAATGCTTCTTTACCGCCCGGACATTTTATTACTCGATGAGCCTACGAACCACCTTGACCTAGAAACTGTCGAATGGCTAGAAAACTATTTAAATCGCTATACTGGATCTGTCGTCGTTATATCCCACGACCGATTTTTCTTAGACCGTATCGTCGATAAAATTTATGAAATAGAATTCCAACAAGGAAAATTATATCACGGTAATTACACGAATTATCAAAAACAAAAAGAAGAAGATTATAATCGTGAGCTTGGACTATATAGGAGACAACAAGATGAAATCAAGCGACTTGAAATGTTCGTCGAGAAAAACATCGCACGTGCATCGACGAGTGGTATGGCAAAAAGTAGACGTAAAATGCTCGAACAAATGGACCGAATCGATTCTCCAACGCGCGATACAAGGCAAGCACAGTTTCATTTCACCATTGAAAAGGAAAGCGGAAATGACGTACTACGTGTGAAAGAACTTGCGATTGGATATGACGAGGTTATCAATAACGACTTAAACTTCTTCGTTGAAAAAGAGGATCGTTTACTCGTTTTAGGACCAAATGGTATCGGTAAATCTACTCTCATTAAAACAATCGCAAAATTACTTCCTCCTATCAGTGGTGACATCCAGTACGGTACAAACGTATCGATTGGTTACTATGATCAAAAACAAGCAGAGTTCTATTCTGAAAACACGATACTTGAAGAGTTGTGGAAAGAGTATCCTCATTTTCAAGAACAAGATATTCGTAAAATACTCGGACAATTTTTATTCACACAAGATGACGTACTTAAGCATGTCTATCAGTTAAGTGGAGGAGAAAAAGCACGCATACAACTCGCTAAACTCATGCTACAAAAAAATAATTTGCTACTACTCGACGAGCCTACAAACCACTTAGACATTCAAAGTAAAGAGATGCTTGAATCAGCATTGATGGATTACCCAGGTACAATTATCGCCGTATCGCACGACAGGTACTTCATCAAAAAGCTAGCAAATCGCATTATGGAAATGGATACGCAAAAAACGAAAATCATAAATGGTGACTATGAATACTATCTCCATAAAAAAGAAGAGGAAGAAGCACAACGTGCATTTGTAGAGGAAACAGTGGAGAAATATACTAACGACGATTACCTAAGACAAAAAGAACTTCGTAGCCAAATACAAAAACTATCGAGAGAAAGCGACAAACTTCAACAAAGAATAGAAATAATCGAGACAGAAATTGAAAAAGTCGAATTAGAAATGACACAGCCAGAAGTATTCAACGATTTTGAGAAAACAAATGAACTGAATGAGAAGCTCGAGTCACTGAATACTGAACTCGAAGATAATCTATTAGAATGGGAAGAAATAGAGATTAAAAAATCAGAACTCGAATAATTCTCCACAACAATACACACATAATCCATAAGTTATGCACAAAGTTATCCACAACTGTGCATAACTTTTTTTATTCTGTCGTAATTTTTATTAAAAAACACATCAGATTTGAGGTGCACCCCTAAAGTTGGACACTAAAATCCAACTTTAGGGGTGTTTTTGTATGAAGTATAAAAAGCATAGCTTTGAATTTAAGGTAAAAGTAGTTAATGAATATTTAAATGAAGCAGGAGGATATAAATTTTTAGGTGAAAAGCATAATGTGGATAGATTGCTTGTTCAAACATGGGTAAAACAATACAACACATATGGCTATCAGGGCCTCACTAAATCTCTAAGTAATACTCAATATACTAGTGAATTTAAGCGAGCTGTTTTAAAATATAGAGAAGAAAATCAATTGTCTTATAGAGAAACAGCGGAACACTTTGGTATCAAGCATTTTTCAACAATCGCTAACTGGAATCGCAAGATTCAAGAAGGTGGCCCAGCTGCTCTAGAGGGCAAACAAGGGAGACCAATAAAACATATGCCTAATAAAGAAAATAACCAAAAACAAGTATCGAAGAGTGAACCACTGAATGAAACAGAACGCGAAGAGTTAGAACGTCTAAGAGAAGAACTAAGAATGAAAGAACTGGAAAATATCATTCTAAAAAAGTTAAATGCCTTACCGACAGATCCAACAGACAAAAAACGAAAGTAGCGCTTGAGGTAAGGCAAGAAACGACTTATACACTAAAAGAGATTTTAACAGTGTTGAAGCTACCGAAGTCTGTATATTACTACTGGATAAAACATATGGATGATCAGAAACAAAAAGATCGATGGCTAGTAAATAAAATTAAAGAAATTGTATCAAAACATAAAGGTAGATATGGTTACAGAAGAATCAAAGCGATACTCGAAAACAGAGAACAAATTGTGGTGAATCATAAGCGCTTGTTACGCATTATGAAAACCTATAATTTACTATGTCAAAAATTCAAAAACAAATCGAGAACACGTTACAGTTCATATAAAGGACAAGTTGGAAAAGTCGCTCCAAATAAGGTAAAGCGTAACTTTAAGCCGAAAACATTTAATCAACTATGGGTCACAGATGTCACAGAGTTTGCGTTACCTATCAAAGGCAAGAAACTATATTTATCAACGATTATGGATTGTTATAACTCTGAAGTGATTGCCTATCAATTAAGTCGTTCACCAAACCTAGCAATCGCTATAAATCCTTTAAATAAAGCACTTGAGGAACACCAACACAATCTAAACCAATTAGTTGTTCACTCGGATCAAGGATTTCATTATCAGCATAGTAGTTGGGGAAATACCATAACAGAATATGGTGCAACAATGAGTATGTCACGTAAAGGAAACTGTTTAGATAATTCACCGATGGAGAACTTCTTTGGCTTATTAAAGCAGGAAATGTTTTATGGAGAAGTATTCAAGACATATGAAGCATTAGAGATTGCAGTACATGAATATATTAGATACTATAATAAAGATAGAATTAAGCTAAAATTAAAAGGCATGTCTCCTGAAGAATTCAGGAAACATACCTTACAATCTGCATAATTCCAAAAGTCCAACTTTTGGGTAGCACATCAATTTAGTCTGATGTGTTAGTATATTACGTCTTCTATATCTATATAGTTATATCCATTTAAATTTAAATCTGCGAAATCTCCACGTTTATACTGTTCGTACGCAACGGCCCCAATCATTGCAGCATTGTCGGTACAGTATTTTAAACTCGGTATATATAATTCTACTCCGTTTTCTTTTGTTAACGTTTCGAATCGTTCTCTAAGTCCACTATTCGCTGCGACTCCACCAGCAACGATTAATGTCTTTATATTTTCTTCGTCTAAAGCGCGCATTGTTTTTGTCGTTAAGACATCTACGACGCTTTCCTGGAAGCTTTTCGCAACATTTGCTGGTTTAATTTCGATGTTTTTCTGTCTTTCATTGTGAAGTGTGTTAATTACGTTTGATTTTAAACCACTAAAGCTAAAGTTATATCCCTCATCTTGCAATGCACGTGGGAAATTGTACGTATCGATGCCTTCTTTAGATAACTTATCTATTTCTGGACCACCTGGATACGGTAATCCGATTACACGAGCGACTTTGTCATATGCCTCTCCTACCGCATCGTCTAGAGTTTCACCGATCACTTCAAACTGTAAATGGTCTTCCATTTTAACAAGCTCAGTATGCCCACCTGACACGATTAACGCAATGAGTGGGAATTTTACGTCATGCTCTAATTGATTTGCATATATATGTCCTGCGATATGGTGGACAGGAATAAGTGGTAAATCATGTGCGAACGCAAATGCTTTCGCTGCGTTTACACCGACGAGTAACGCTCCGATTAAACCTGGTCCATATGTTACTGCAACCGCATCGAGTTCTTTTGGTGTGACGTTCGCCTCGTGAAGTGCCTCTTCTATCACTCGGGTAATAGACTCAACGTGATGTCTTGATGCGACTTCTGGAACGACACCTCCAAAACGCTTGTGACTCTCTATTTGACTCACGACGATATTTGAAAGAACAGTATTCCCATTTTGTATAACACTCGCAGCAGTCTCATCGCAGCTTGTTTCTATCGCCAATATATTAATATTTTTCTCCATCTAATCTCACCCACATGACATGTGCATCTTTACCTGCACCGTAATAATCTTTTCGTATACCACCATATACAAATCCTTTAGATTCATATAATTTAATCGCATGATAATTATTAACATTTACTTCTAATGATATTTGACGGACAGTTGGTTTACAATAATCTATAATAAAATCCATCAATGTATTCGCATATCCATTTCCTCGCGACTCTGGACTGACCGCAATTGTTGTAATCTGTGCATCATCTACTACAATCCATAGTCCAATATAACCGACAATGACGTCATTCTTTTCTGCGACAAAATAATGTGCAAAATGATTGTTACACAGTTCATGGACATATGTTTCTTCTGTCCATGGTGAATCAGGAAAAGATACAACTTCTATTTTCTGAACTGCTGGAACATCATCAGAGTTCATCGGACGGATTACGATTGATTGTTTTTCCAATTTCTCTCCGCCTCAGTTAATCTTAAATAGTCTGGTACAACGTCATGTGCATCAACTTTAGTTAAAAGATCATCATCCATTCCGATAAGAGATGAAATTCTTGGTGTAGTATGGACACCGTCAACTTCAAATGACTGTGTTTCTAATGTATTATGCACAATAACAGCACCGTATTTTAACACGAGATCTGAATACTCTTTCCCTGTTCTAAGCTTTGGCTCTTCTAAAACATCGTATCCATTTTGATCAACGTCATATATCGCACTAAAACAGTTTCCACGTCTAGCATCCATCATTGGTGCAACTACACCACGATAGCTTGCTGCTAGCACGAGTAAGCTTGATACTGTATAAATCGGTATATTTATGGAAAAAGCTAACGTTTTTGCAACTGTTACTCCTATTCTTAACCCTGTATATGATCCCGGACCATTTGCTACAATAATTCGTTCTAACTCAGACTTATCTACATTCGCTAGTTTAAGTACCTCGTTAATAACTGGCATTAACGTTTCTGAATGTGTGCGTTTAACATTGATATTAATTTCAGCTAATAATACGTCATCTGAAACGGCTACAGACAACGCTCGATTTGAAGTATCTATATATAAAGACTTCACTTATAACACACCTACTAACTCCTCGTATTGTTTACCTTCTGATACAATTGTAAACTTCCTTTGATTTTCATCAATACGTTCAATATTAATTTTTAAAAATTCATTCGGCAAATATTCTTTTATAAAATTATACCACTCAATAATCGTAATATCGAAATCATTGAAGTACTCATCAAACCCTAAATCCTCATCACTCTGTTCTAATCGATAACAGTCCATATGATGTAAATAATTATCATTTAATTTATATGACTTAATGATATTAAAAGTTGGAGAAGTAATTGCACGCTTAACACCTAAAGATTTACCTAAAAATTGAGTAAATTTTGTTTTACCTGCCCCTAAATCACCACTTAAAAGAATAACAAAACCTGGTTTTATATATTTACCAATCGTTTCAGCTAGTTGTTTAGTATCATTTAAATCATTTATATAAATAGTTTTATCCATAATAACCTCATAATATATAAAAATATATAAAAAAAGGAGACCCTATAGGGTCTCCAATGAGTGCCTAGCGACGTCCTACTCTAGCACGGGTCAACCGAACTACCATCGGCGCTGGAGAGCTTAACTTCTGTGTTCGGCATGGGAACAGGTGTGGCCTCTCCGCCATCGTCACTAGACATACACTCAAAACCAAATAGAAGCATTACGTAGTTACACGCTTGAATCATATTGAATAAGTCATCGATGAATTAGTATTTGTCCGCTGAGTATGTCACCATACTTACACGCCAAACCTATCAACCAGATCGTCTCTCTGGCATCTATAGGGAAATCTCATCTTGAGGGGGGCTTCATACTTAGATGCTTTCAGTATTTATCCCGTCCATACGTAGCTACCCAGCTATGCCGTTGGCACGACAACTGGTACACCAGTGGTATGTCCATCCCGGTCCTCTCGTACTAAGGACAGCGCCTCTCAAATTTCCTACGCCCACGACGGATAGGGACCGAACTGTCTCACGACGTTCTGAACCCAGCTCGCGTACCGCTTTAATGGGCGAACAGCCCAACCCTTGGAACCGACTACAGCTCCAGGATGCGATGAGCCGACATCGAGGTGCCAAACCTCCCCGTCGATGTGAACTCTTGGGGGAGATAAGCCTGTTATCCCCGGGGTAGCTTTTATCCGTTGAGCGATGGCCCTTCCATGCGGAACCACCGGATCACTAAGTCCGTCTTTCGACCCTGCTCGACTTGTTGGTCTCACAGTCAAGCTCCCTTATACCTTTACACTCTTTGAATGATTTCCAACCATTCTGAGGGAACCTTTGAGCGCCTCCGTTACATTTTAGGAGGCGACCGCCCCAGTCAAACTGTCCACCTGACACTGTCTCCGTACCGGATCACGGTACCGGGTTAGAACCGCAAGTACACCAGGGTGGTATCCCACCAGCGTCTCCACATACACTGACGTGCATGCTTCTTAAACTCCCACCTATCCTGTACAGGTGTACTCGAGATTCAATATCAAGCTACAGTAAAGCTCCACGGGGTCTTTCCGTCCTGTCGCGGGTATCCAGCATCTTCACTGGAACTATGATTTCACCGAGCCTCTCGTTGAGACAGTGCCCAAATCGTTACGCCTTTCGTGCGGGTCAGAACTTACCTGACAAGGAATTTCGCTACCTTAGGACCGTTATAGTTACGGCCGCCGTTTACTGGGGCTTCGATTTGTACCTTCGCTTACGCTAAGCACGCCTCTTAACCTTCCAGCACCGGGCAGGCGTCAGCCCCTATACGTCACCTTTCGGTTTGGCAGAGACCTATGTTTTTGATAAACAGTCGCTTGGGCCTATTCACTGCGGCTCATTTTCATGAGCACCCCTTCTCCCGAAGTTACGGGGTCATTTTGCCGAGTTCCTTAACGAGAGTTCGCTCGCTCACCTTAGAATTCTCTTCCCAACTACCTGTGTCGGTTTGCGGTACGGGCAGTATAACACTCGCTAGCGGGTTTTCTTGGCAGTGTGAATATCGATCTTCGGGCTTCGCCCTCCGCATCATGACTTACCTTACACTCATACCGGATTTGCCTGGTATGACAGCTTGTCACTTGCACGCACTCTTCCAGTCGTGCGATTCGATTCTCCTCCTGCGTCACCACTTCACTCATTCATGTTACACCGGTACAGGAATTTCTACCTGTTGTCCATCGCCTACGCTGTTTGCCTCGGCTTAGGTCCCGACTTACCCAGAGCGGACGAGCCTTCCTCTGGAAACCTTAGTCGTTCGGTGGACGGGATTCTCACCCGTCTTGCGCTACTCACACCGGCATTCTCACTTCTATACGCTCCACTTTCCCTCTCGGTTTGGCTTCGCTGCATATAGAACGCTCTCCTACCATCCTCTCGGATCCACAGTTTCGGTAATATGTTTAGCCCCGGTACATTTTCGGCGCAGCGTCACTCGACTAGTGAGCTATTACGCACTCTTTAAATGATGGCTGCTTCTAAGCCAACATCCTAGTTGTCTGTGCAACGCCACATCCTTTTCCACTTAACATATATTTGGGGACCTTAACTGGTGGTCTGGGCTGTTTCCCTTTCGACAATGGACCTTATCACCCACTGTCTGACTCCCATACATCTCATCTATGGCATTCGGAGTTTGTCTGAACTCGGTAACCCGGGATGGGCCCCTTATCCAAACAGTGCTCTACCTCCACGATGATAATATGAGGCTATACCTAAATATATTTCGGAGAGAACCAGCTATCTCCAGGTTCGATTGGAATTTCACCCCTACCCACAACTCATCCGGTCATTTTTTAACATAAGTCGGTTCGGTCCTCCATCCAGTGTTACCTGGACTTCAACCTGGTCATGGGTAGATCACCTGGTTTCGGGTCTACACACACATACTACTCGCCCATTTCAGACTCGCTTTCGCTTCGGCTCCACATTCGCTGCTTAACCTTGCATGTATGCGTAACTCGCCGGTTCATTATACAAAAGGCACGCCATCACCCTTATAGGGCTCTGACTACTTGTAGGCACACGGTTTCAGGTTCTATTTCACTCCCCTCCCGGGGTGCTTTTCACCTTTCCCTCACGGTACTGGTTCACTATCGGTCACCAAGGAGTATTTAGCCTTAGGAGATGGTCCTCCCAGATTCCGACGGAATTCCTCGTGTTCCGCCGTACTCAGGATACTTCTAGCGTCCGCTCGCTTGTCGTGTACGGGACTGTTACCCTCTATGGTCATTCTTTCCATAATCTTCCACTAAACTTGCTTCTCGCATCTCGAAGTCCTACAACCCCAGTTTAAACTGGTTTGGGCTCTTCCCACTTCGCTCGCCGCTACTACGGGAATCGTGTTTACTTTCTCTTCCTCTGGGTACTAAGATGTTTCAGTTCCCCAGGTCTACCTCTACCATCACTACTTAATTCGTAATGGAGTGACATTAAAAATGCCGGGTTCCCCCATTCGGAAATCTTCGGATCACAGCTTACTTACAGCTCCCCAAAGCATATCGGTGTTTGTTCCGTCCTTCTTCGGCTCTTGGTGCCAAGGCATCCACCGTGCGCCCTTCACTACTTAATCGTAATGAATTTGTGAGAGAGTATCTCTACTCTATCGCGCGTGTATTTTTGAACTTTTTCGTTCTCGGTTTCTACGCTTGAAATCATATATTAATATATAATCTGTTGCTTCTATTTGGTTTTCAATGTACGTCTTTAGAGTGATTACACTCAAAACTGAATACAATATGTCAACTTTCCGTTCCATTTCCTTAGAAAGGAGGTGATCCAGCCGCACCTTCCGATACGGCTACCTTGTTACGACTTCACCCCAATCATCAGTCCCACCTTCGACGGCTCCCTCCATATGGTTAGGCCACCGGCTTCAGGTGTTACCAACTTTCGTGGTGTGACGGGCGGTGTGTACAAGACCCGGGAACGTATTCACCGTGGCATTCTGATCCACGATTACTAGCGATTCCAGCTTCATGGAGTCGAGTTGCAGACTCCAATCCGAACTGAGAACAGTTTTATGGGATTCGCTTGACCTCACGGTTTCGCTGCCCTTTGTTCCTGCCCATTGTAGCACGTGTGTAGCCCAAATCATAAGGGGCATGATGATTTGACGTCATCCCCACCTTCCTCCGGTTTGTCACCGGCAGTCACTCTAAAGTGCCCAACTCAATGATGGCAACTAAAGTTAAGGGTTGCGCTCGTTGCGGGACTTAACCCAACATCTCACGACACGAGCTGACGACAACCATGCACCACCTGTCTCTCTGTCCCAAAGGGAAAATCATGTCTCCATGACGGTCAGAGGATGTCAAGATTTGGTAAGGTTCTTCGCGTTGCTTCGAATTAAACCACATGCTCCACCGCTTGTGCGGGTCCCCGTCAATTCCTTTGAGTTTCAGCCTTGCGGCCGTACTCCCCAGGCGGAGTGCTTAATGCGTTTGCTGCAGCACTAAGGGGCGGAAACCCCCTAACACTTAGCACTCATCGTTTACGGCGTGGACTACCAGGGTATCTAATCCTGTTTGATCCCCACGCTTTCGCACATCAGCGTCAGTTACAGACCAGAGAGCCGCCTTCGCCACTGGTGTTCCTCCATATCTCTGCGCATTTCACCGCTACACATGGAATTCCACTCTCCTCTTCTGCACTCAAGCGATACAGTTTCCAATGACCTTCCCCGGTTGAGCCGAGGGCTTTCACATCAGACTTATTTCGCCGCCTACGCGCGCTTTACGCCCAATAATTCCGGATAACGCTTGCCACCTACGTATTACCGCGGCTGCTGGCACGTAGTTAGCCGTGGCTTTCTGGTTAAGTACCGTCACACAGTAAGCAGTGACTCTTACTGTCGTTCTTCCTTAACAACAGTGCTTTACGATCCGAAGACCTTCTTCGCACACGCGGCGTTGCTCCGTCAGGCTTTCGCCCATTGCGGAAGATTCCCTACTGCTGCCTCCCGTAGGAGTCTGGACCGTGTCTCAGTTCCAGTGTGGCCGATCACCCTCTCAGGTCGGCTACGCATCGTCGCCTTGGTAAGCCGTTACCTCACCAACTAGCTAATGCGCCGCAGGCCCATCCTTAAGTGATAGATAAATCCACCTTTTAACTCCTAAACTTATGTTTAAAAGTGTTATCCGGTATTAGCTACGGTTTCCCGTAGTTATCCCAGTCTTAAGGGCAGGTTGCCCACGTGTTACTCACCCGTCCGCCGCTCGACTCTTAAAGTGAACCCGAAGGTTCGGTATAAGAAGTCGCGCTCGACTTGCATGTATTAGGCACGCCGCCAGCGTTCATCCTGAGCCAGGATCAAACTCTCCATAATAGTTAGAGTTTTCTAGCTCTTTTAAATTGCGTTTTATACTAGTCGCTCTAGTTCTTGTTACCTTTAATAGTAACTTCTTTTTATCGGAATTAACGTTGACATATTGTCATTCAGTTTTCAATGTTCAAATTTAATGGAGCGGGTGAGGAGAATCGAACTCCCGACATCAGATTGGAAGTCTGAGGTTTTACCACTAAACTACACCCGCGTTTTCGTTTCAACTCTTACTATTATACAGAGTTGAAAAACTAAGTCAATAGAAAAGTTAAAGTTTTTTATTTTATTTTATCTGCGCAACTAGTTGTTAAGTTGACGCCTAATTATTATACACAATCGTTTAACTTAATGCAAACAAAAATGTATATGCGGCTGAGAGGACTTGAACCTCCACGGGATAAACTCCCACTAGGCCCTCAACCTAGCGCGTCTGCCGATTCCGCCACAACCGCTTATTAAGATAACGATATCTATTATATTCTCTTTACATTTCTCTGTCAATACGATTATTTAGATTTCTCAATACTTTTTATTTTTATCAACATCCATACTAAATATCTTCTTTTAAATAATGTATGTTTTACTTCTATATAATGAGGGAATTATTATTCTGTCGAATTTGCAAGTCAAAATTTAATGTGCTATACTTTATTTAGAATTATTCTAATTTAATTTTGGAGGTTAATTATGTCAAAACACTATAACCCTGAAGAACAAAAGTTAACGACTCTATTCGGTAACCCTGTAGGTGACCGTGAGAACACAATGACTGTTGGCCCACGTGGTCCAATCGTTATGCAAGATCCTTATTTCTTAGATATGATGGCACACTTCGACCGCGAAGTAATTCCAGAGCGTCGTATGCACGCTAAAGGATCTGGTGCTTACGGTACATTCACAGTAACAAATGATATTACTAAATATACGAAAGCAAAGATTTTCTCAGAAGTTGGTAAGAAAACAGAAATGTTCGCTCGTTTCTCAACTGTAGCTGGTGAACGCGGTGCAGCTGACGCTGAACGTGATATTCGTGGATTTGCACTTAAGTTCTACACTGAAGAAGGTAACTGGGACTTAGTTGGTAACAACACACCTGTATTCTTCTTCCGCGACCCTAAATTATTCCCAAGCTTAAACCACGTCGTTAAACGTGATCCACGTACAAACATGAATAACCCGAATTCTCAGTGGGATTTCTGGACGTCACTACCTGAAGCATTACACCAAGTGACAATTCTTATGACTGACCGTGGTATCCCGTCAGACTTCCGTCATATGCATGGATTCGGATCACACACTTATGCGATGATTAACGAAGATAACGAACGTGTATGGGTGAAATTCCACTTTAGAACACAACAAGGTATTCGTAACTACACTGCTGAAGAAGCAGTAGATGTTGTCGGTAAAGACCGTGAATCTTCACAACGTGACCTATACAACGCGATTGAAGATGGAGACTTCCCTAAATGGAAAATGTTCATCCAAATAATGACTGAAGAGCAAGCAAGAAATCATTACCACAACCCGTTCGATTTAACAAAAGTATGGTATAAAGGTGAATTCCCATTAATCGAAGTTGGTGAGTTCGAGTTAAATAAAAACCCTGACAACTACTTTGCAGAAGTAGAACAAGCAGCGTTTGCACCAACAAACATCATTCCTGGTCTTGGATTCTCACCAGACAAAATGTTACAAGGTCGTTTATTCTCATATGGAGATACTCAGCGTTACCGCTTAGGTGTAAACCATCACCAAATTCCGGTAAACTCACCAAAAGGTGCAGCTAACGTATGTCCATTCAGCCGTGACGGTGCGATGAGAGTTGACGGTAACTTAGGTTCACATATCAACTATTATCCAAATAGTTACGGTGCACACAATTCACAAAAAGATGCAAAACAACCTGAATTAAACTTAGAGCTCGGTCAAGTATATGAGTACGACTTCCGTGAAGACGACGATAACTACTACGAGCAACCAGGTAAATTATTCCGTCTTCAATCTGAAGAAGGTAAACAAACAATCTTCAAAAACACTGCAATTGAAATGGCAGGCGTTGAAGAGCACATTAAAAAACGTCACATCTTCAACTGTTACCAAGCAGACGAAGAGTACGGTAAAGGTGTCGCAGAGGCACTCGGCATTGACATCAACGATGTTGACCTAGTAAATGGAGATCACCCATTCGAAGGTAAACCAGTGCAAGTTAAAAAAGACTAAAATAAATAACTAAAGAGTGAAGCAAATGCTTCACTCTTTTTTAATTACTTTTTCATCGTTAATGATATTCTATTTTTCTTTTCGTCTACTGATAAAACAGAGACTTCAACAATATCTCCACTACTTACAACGTCGAGCGGATGTTTTACATATCGATTAGCTAGTTGTGAAATATGGACAAGTCCATCTTGGCCGACTCCGATGTCAACGAATGCTCCGAAGTCTGTAACATTTCTTACTGTTCCAGATAGCTTCATACCTTCTTTTAAATCCGAAAGTTCTAACACGTCGCTTTTTAAAATCGGTGTATCGTACTTATCTCGGATGTCTCTTAAAGGCGCAATTAAACTATCGATAATATCGTTTAATGTCGGAAGTCCGATATCATTTTCTTCACTATATTTACGTTTATCGAGTGTATTTAACTTTTCCTTAATACTCTCTTCACCGAGCTCATCTATCGATGCACCAACTGATTTTAGTAATGCATATGTGTTTTTATATTGCTCCGGGTGAATTGGCGTTTGGTCGAGTGGTTCTTCTCCACCGACAATTCTTAAAAATCCGACAGCTTGCTCAAATGTTTTCGGTCCTAGTCTTTTTACTTTTTTAAGGTCTGATTGTTTTGTAATCCCTTCAGTCTCTCTATACTCTACAATGTTTTTTGAAATTGTTTTATTTAATCCTGAAACGTGTTCTAGTAATTTGTAAGACGCAGTGTTTACATCTACACCCACTTGGTTTACTGCTGTTTCAACAACAAAATCTAATGACTCATTTAAGAATTTTTGGTTAATATCGTGTTGATACTGTCCGATTCCTAATGATTTCGGGTCAATTTTTACGAGTTCAGCAAGTGGATCTTGAATACGACGGGCAATCGATACCGCACTTCTCTCTTCAACTTCAAAATCTGGGAATTCTTCACGTGCTACGTCCGACGCTGAATACACAGAAGCACCCGCTTCATTTACGATAATAAACGGCACTTCTATTTTATATTTCTTTAAAAAGTTTGCAACGAATTCTTCAGTCTCTCTCGATGCTGTTCCGTTACCAATCGCAATTAATGTGACTTTATTTTCTTCAATAATCTCTTTAAAAATCGCTTCGCTTTTATCCGTGTTTTTAGAGCTGTGAGGATAAATAACATTCTTCTCTAAAAACTTACCGTTTGAATCGATAACTGCGAGCTTACACCCTGTTCGAAACGCTGGGTCGACACCTAAAATCGTATGATTTTTAAGTGGTGGTTGTAAAAGTAAACTCTTTAGGTTTTCTTCGAAAATATTTACCGCATGCGTTTCCCCTTTTTTCGTTAACTCATTACGTATTTCACGTTCTAAACTTGGTAAAATTAAACGTTTTAAACTATCGTCGATCGTTTCTTCTATCAATTGCTTTGTTTTACTTTTTTCTTTTAATTCTTGACGGTATAAATAACTCGTAATTTTATCGTCATCATGTTGGAAACCGATGCGTAACACATCTTCTTTCTCTCCACGATTCATTGCAAGTATACGGTGCGATGGTATTGTTTTTACGCGTTCACTATACTCATAATACATTTCAAAAATTTGCGTTTTGTCATCGTGTTCCTTTTTCTCAGTCGATGTAATTTCTGAGTGATTTTGAATGACGCTTAATATGTACATACGGTGTTGTGGGTTATCCGAAATTATTTCTGCAATTATATCTTTTGCACCTGCAACTGCGTCTTCTATAGTTTTGATTTCTTCGTTAATATATTGTTCTGCCTCTTTATAAATATCTTTAGCGTCAACATCTTGTTTATAAATCATTTCAGCGAGCGGCTCTAATCCTTTACGCTTTGCTTCTGTTGCGCGTGTTTTCTTCTTCTGTCTAAACGGACGATATAAATCTTCAACACGTGCTTGAGATGTTTGACGTAATATTTGATTTTTTAAATCTTCAGTAAGTAGCCCTTGTTCGTCGATTAAGCGAATGACATCTTCTTTTCTTTTTTCTAATTCTTCTAGATAGTTATACTCATCAGAAATTTGCTTAATTGAAACTTCATCAAGTCCGCCCGTTTGTTCTTTTCTATAACGTGCGATAAAAGGCACCGTCGCATTTTCCTCTAACATATTGAGTACGTTTAATACATACTCTGATTTAATTTTTAATTTACTCGATAACTCTTTAACTAATGTTTCGTTCATAATGTCCTCCTAAACAATAAAACCTAATCATTATGATTAGGCTTAAATATCTATATCTGTATTTTTAACAGAATCTCTCAACTTTTTAAGTGCTGCACGTTGTAATCTTGATACATGCATTTGGCTTAAACCGATTTTTTCTCCAGTCTCTTTTTGACTTAAAGATTCTAAAAATGTATATCGTATAATCTGTTGTTCTCTTTCAGATAAAATCGGTAATAACTTTTCTATAAGTAAACGTTCCTCGGTTTGAGCATAATTATCATCTTCCTCACCCATTACGTCGAGTAACGTCACAGATGAACCTTCGTTATCTGCGTCAATCGAGTGATCCACACTTAACGCATTGTAGCTTTGTCCCATCTCCATCGCTTCGAGTACTTCTTCTTCTGTTGCACCGATATATTCTGCGATTTCTTTAACAGATGGTGATCGCTCTAGCTCATTCGTTAACTCATCTGTAGAACGTTTGATTTTTGGACCAAGCTCTTTAATACGCCTCGGGACATGAACACTCCACGTTTTATCTCTTAAATAACGTTTGATTTCACCGAGAACTGTCGGTACTAGAAATGCTTCAAATTTACGCTCAAAAGATAAATCGAATCGTTTAATTGCACCGAGCAATCCAATCATACCGACTTGTACAAGGTCTTCGTGATGTGATTGCCCTTTTGAATATCGATATGCGAGTGACTCGATGAGTTTTTCATAGTGATAAACTAAACGCGTTTGTGCTTCATCGCTTCCAGTTTCTTGATATTCAGTAATTAAGCGATTAATTTCATCACGTGAAAGTTCTTTTCTAGTTTGTGATTGCTCCATCTTTTTGCACCTGACCTTCACCAATGTACTTCACCATACTAATTGTCACACCTTGTGTACGTCTAACGTTCACATCATCCATTAGTGTCTCAATTAGGAAAAGCCCAAGTCCTCCTTCTCTTAAAAAGCTTACAGAATCAGACTCTTTGTACGGTCCAAGTTCTTTTTTTACCGTTTCATAGTCAAAACTTTTTCCAGAATCTTGAACGATAATTTCAACACGACCATCTGATACCGCAAATCCGATAGTAATTTCATTATCGCTATCAGAATATGCATGCTTCACTGCGTTCGTTACCGCTTCGCTAACAGCAATCTTCGTATCTTCAATTTCTTCGTATGTCGCGCCAGCACTATTTAAAATACCAGATAACGTTAGGCGAACGAGCCCTACGTATTTTGGTTTTGCAGGTATTTTCATTTCTATATATTCATAATTTTTACTCATCTACATTCGCTCCCGATTGCGTGATTTGAATCAAGTCGCTTAGTCCTGTTATTTCAAATAGTTTCATAACACGATCGTTTGCACCTGAAATTCTTAACTCATTATTATACTGATTTAAATCTTTGAGTGTCCCAACAAAAAGACCAAGTCCTGTTGAATCCATATATGTAAGGTCACTTAAATCGACGTGTAAGTTATGAGTGCCTTCTGAGACGATCGGGTTAAATACTTTCTTTAATTCCGGCACTGTATAAATGTCGAGTTCTCCTCCAACTTTCACATAAAATACTTCTTGTGCCTCTTTGACTTCAATCTTAATATTCATAACAGTAATCCTACTCCATTTCAGACAAATATATAGTAATACAATACCCGTATTGATTTTTTAATAAACGTTAATGTAGCGTCTTAATTAAAATACACGTTAAATCATCTTTTCGAGTCTGATCTTGCATACGAGTGAGTTGCTGATATAGATTTCGGACGATATCTTGCGGATGTTCGTCGCGATTATCGCGAATCATATTTTTAACGTCTTCCATATCTATAAAAGTACCGTCGTGCTTTCTTAATTCTGAGACCCCATCAGTGTAAATGAAAATAATATCTTTATCATTAAGTGAAACTGTACTTTCTTTATAGGAAACGCCTTGCATCACACCGAGGACAAGATCTCTCGTATCGAGAGTTTCAAAAATGTCGTCTTCATATCGATATACTAATGCGGGCTCGTGACCAGCACTAGCGTATGTAAGTTCAAAGTTTTTATAATCATAAACGGCATAAAACATCGTAATAAACATATTTTTATTGATGTTTTTTTCTACTAAGTCATTAATTTTCTCTAATACACGGTGAGGGCTATACGTTAAATGTGAAAGTTCTAAAGAGAACTTTAACATCGCCATCGCAATAGATGCAGGGATACCTGAACCGATGACGTCTGCAACTGCGATACCTACTTTATCGTCATATTGTTTTAATATGTTAAAGTAGTCTCCGTTTACTTTTCCTGCAGCAACACTAATTGCACCGAGTTGTGAGTTATCGATAATTGGAATTTCTGACTTTAACATCGTACGCTGAACACTTGCAGCGACTTCTAATTCTTGGTCATGATGATTAATTTGATCGAGCATCGCTCGATAATCACGGTACGTAAATCCGAATGATATCATGACTTCCTCAAGAATTTCTAACGACTTTTTTATTTCTTCACCGTCGTTAATATGTAAATGATTGAGCATTTGAATATGTAAGGATACAATTTCTTCAGGAGAAGTGTCTATTTCAATAACATTTTGACTGAACGTTTGGCATCGTGCGATTGCTTCATCCACTGCATTCTCATAAATGAATAGTTGTAGTATCGTTTCGTATTCTTTTGCAAGTTTATCAATGTAGGTCAATCGTGCTCCTCCTATTCATTAATATGTATGTAATGCTTACTTCGATTTACGATGTTTCTTCTTTTGCTTTTTGTTTGAATCATCGTCTAGTCCAAGGCTGATTTGAATCGCCTTGTCCACTTCTTTCATTTTCTCATCATCTAAATATGTAAGTTTTTCTTGTAACCTAGTCTTATCTATCGTTCGAATTTGCTCTAGCAGTATTACCGAGTTAGTCTTAAACTTATACTTTTCAGCGTTCACTTCGACGTGTGTCGGTATTTTTGCTTTATCAATTTTTCCAGTAATCGCAGCGACGATTAACGTCGGTGAAAACTTGTTCCCCGTATCATTTTGAATAATAACAACAGGGCGTTTACCGCCCTGTTCAGAGCCTTGAACTGGAGAAAGATCAGCTAGGTATACTTCTCCACGTTTCATCTACTCACCATCTTTTTTGTTATTGTTTTTATTTTGTTCATTTTGAAGTTTTTGGGAGTAGATACGTTCTACCTCACATTCAAGATGAAAACCTTCTCTAGCGATTATTAAGTTAAGTTCAGACATCTCTAAATATCCATCTTTCATAGACTGTTCTATTGATTTGTCTAACATATATGAACTCACAATAATCCTCTCCCTATATTCTCTATGCCATTAGTTATATTTTAACATAATAAGTAACATTCTCTGAATTATTTTAAGATTTCATTGGATACGTCTATTTCACCAGATTGTTTGTATACGCGTGGTAGTCGTCTCGTTAGTAAATTTGTCGATTCATATGGTATTGTACCAACATGTTCACTAAAGCGCTCAAGTGATTGTGGGCTATCGTAATGGTTATCAATAACGATGACTTCATCGCCAACTTTAGCATCGACTTCAATCATCGCAGCGTCCATACAAATACGTCCGACAAACGGATGATTGTTGCCGTTCACTTTTACAGTATATCCTGTATGTTTTCTTAATAAGCCGTCGCCGTAACCTATCGGTATCGTCGCGATTTTAGTATCGCTATCGACGATAAACGTCTCATCGTAACCGACAAAATCGTTTTTCTTTAATTCGTGCGTATCGACAACTTGTGTAATAAGTCGTAACGCAGGATTAAGTGGAATTTGCGATTTCTCTTTGACCATTAAACTTGGGTAATAGCCATATAATGAAATCCCTACTCGAACTGCATTTGTAAATTCACCGTCAAACAGTAACGAGCCCGCTGAATTTAATACGTGCACAAATTGTGGGCGTTTTACTGATTCAACAATTGTTTTAAATTTGTCAATTTCTTTTTGCGCACCGTACGACGTCGATGCGGAAAGTGCAAGATGAGAGAATATACCTTCGTACACGAAGTGATCTGATGCTTCTATTTTTTCAATCATCTCTTTAATTTCTTCAACATCATCTGTACCGTAGCGATTCATATGGCTATTCACTTTAATATGAATCCATACGTTTTTGTCATATTCACCGGTATTATGTTTTAATGCCGCTTCAAGCCACTCTAAATTTGGAGCTGTAAGTGCGATGCGATGCTGGATTGCTTTATTTATATGTTCTGGATTGATGATTCCAAGAATGAGTATTTTAGATTTTATACCGTGCATTCTTAGTTCAATCGCTTCATCGAGTGTTCCAACCGCAAAAAAGTCTACCCCATTTTCTTCTAAAAATTGACTTACTCTTACGGCGCCATGTCCGTATGCATTAGATTTCACAACAGCAATAAATGTCTTATCTTCGTGTAGTCGCTGAACTTCTAAATAGTTACGGTATATTCGGTCTAAATCGACTTCAACGTATGCATCTCGATAAAATCTATCTTCCATAATTATACTCTCCTTAATTATCACTCATTATAATGACAGTCGCTGTCGCGTATTGTTTAGAGTGGGATATTGAAATCAGTGAATTTGTATTTACTATATACGGTTTTCCGTCATCGTCGTTTAAAATCTCAATATGTTTAAAGTTTAAAGCGCCAATTCCTGTTCCAAGTGCCTTTGCGTATGCTTCTTTCCCTGCAAAGCGCCCGGCTAAATACTCAAGCTTTCTCTCGGTATTTTTAATTGACATATACTTTGCGAGTTCTTCATCACTTAAAATACGACGTGCCAAACGGTCGTCTTTATTAACTGATTGAATACGTTCAATTTCGATAATATCTGTGCCGAGACCATTAATCATGTACTTCATCCTCTTTAAGAATTGCTATTTCTCTTTTTCGGTTATCTTTTACGATACTTCGAATCATCGTACGAATTTCATCGGCACGATCCTTTTCTAATTCAGGGATATACGTGCCACCACCCGCTGTCGATATACTAATTCCTTTTAAGCCGAATTTACTCATGATTGGACCTTCTGTCACGTCTACATTTTGGATTCTAAAAAGTGGAATTACCGTGTGCTTACGGTTAAATATACCATCGTTAACGATGAGTACTTCATCTGTAAATTTAAATTCAAAATACTTATAAAATAAACTTGGGTGAACCCACATTCTATAGATCAGTTCATATAAAAGAAAAAGTCCTGCAATTCCTCCGACAATCATCGCTGGAATGTGTAGAAAGTCAAAGAAATATGCTAGAACACCACAAATTATAATAACGACGAGTGCGACTAGAAGTCCGAATACAGCTTGAATTCTCCAGTAGTTAATCGCTTTTCTAGATACTTTCTCCATTCTGAACTCCCTTTCTTACATAGTCGAATATTTCATTTGCTTCTTTATACTCTAAATGTTTTACGTCAACCGTTGTAGGTATAAGACCAGACGCTGTTTTCACTTCAATAGTTCCGAGGTTTGCATGCTCTGTAAATATCGTTTGGCGAATCGCGCAGTCGATAATTTTACTGCGTTTAAAAATATAATGACTGCGTTTAAATGAAGATGTCGTTAACATATTTAAATCTCCATTTTCAATACGAACACCGCTATTTTTAGCAGAATATATGCCACTAATAATAGTTAAAATCATTATAAATACACCGACTAGAAGTGCGATATATAATGCAATCATTTGATCATAGTAATAAAGAATACCACTCGTGATTGAAATGATCATAAGCGGGACCAAGAGCGACACTTGGAAATATCTCCTATATGCCCTAATTGGAACACTCGGTTCAGGTCGTTTGATATTATACTCACTAAAATGTTCATTTAAAAAATTATAACTCTCTCTTTGTCTAATAACAGGTGTCAGCACAACGTCTCCAACGTCTTCATCAGAAAAGTCGTTGCTCGTAATTCCGACATATAACGCATGAATTTTAAACAGACGCTCAAATAATCCGTCTTCTCTTACAGAAATATTTTGAATGCGTTTCTTATTAATCGTAATTGTTTTTCTCTCGAGTAAACCGTACTGAATAATAAAGTCATCTTTATGCTTTTTAATTTGGTAACCGTAGTATCTGACAAATATGATGATGCCACCGATAATTATTCCAATAAATAAAATGACAATTCCTATCGCAACCAGAATCGGAACAAATAACGTACCTGCGTGTCCTTGGAGTGATTCAATCGCATTTACAATAATCGTATCAAACCCGAAGTACCCGAGTCCCCCAGCGACAGCTGCTAAAAACATTCCTAGTCCTCCACTCGTTGCGATAAGCAATAGCATTTCTTTTGGCGAAATTTCGTAGACGACTTCTGCTTCATTTAATTTAAAATCTGTACTCTTGTTAGTTTCATATGATTCATTGTCGATTTCCTCATGTACTTGAGTAGAGTCTTTATCTTCTTTTTGCTGATACACATACGTTCGAATCGACTCTGCCATATCGTATTTCACACCAGGTAGGGAAATACTTTCAGCTGGACTTTTAATGTTTACAACTGCAACGTTAAATAGTCGGGCGAGTATTGGTTGAGTAATATCGATACTTTGAATACGATCGATACTTAACTCACGTTCATTCTTAACGAACAGCCCAGATTTATAAATGACCTTGTCTGCTTCAAACCAATAACGCACTGTCCACTTTTCAATGATACCGGTAATAATTAAAAAGATACTGATGATCATTAAGATGATTCCAAAAGCGTTATCTGTTAGTACACCTTCTTGTAATTTACTCGTCACGAGGTTGTAAATAGTCAATATGAATACGTACCAATATCTTTTAAATACATCGATTATAGTTAAAACATAAGATACAGGATGTAATTTATGAACGTTAGACATCACTATCCACCTCTTTTAAACGCGTGATAATCGTATCTTTTAGTTTCTCGGCCCGAACCGTTTCAATTTCTGGTAAACGAACGGTATATGCAGCATTTGTTAATTCTATTTTTGCGAGATTAAATCGTCTTGCAATAAATCCTTTTTCTAATTTAACGATTTGTACACGTTCAATCGGATACAATACCGTTTCTATAAAGAAAAAGCCTTTTTTAACGATTAAATAATCGTCATATACACCGATTTTTGTAATTCTCGTATATAAAATCGGACGTAATAAAACACGAAATACGATATAGAGTACAATTAATACGGCATAGATAATCACTGATAATTTAAAATAAAAATCTAATATATAAGACACGAAGATATATATCGTCGGAAGTAAAAAGATAACTAATCCATCGAGCACTGCTCTAAGTTGCATATACGGACGTAGATTTTTATCGACAGATTCCATGCGCACACTCCTTTTTTAATCTATTATACATGAGTTATTTTTTAATATAAATTAAAAAAAGCGCCAGACGGCGCTCTAAACTACTTCATAAATTGTTTAAATGTCTTCTTATGATTCGATCTGTCACGGTTGTCGCGTTTTTGAGGTTTACGACGGTTGTTTCTATCACCTTTTTTACCGCGATTATAGTCTCGACGTTTTCCACCAGACTGTTTTGCTGTTGCACGTCTTGGTAGAGGCTTTTCAAATGATAATTGAATCGCATCGTCTTCTTTTTCGTTGACATATTCGCTCACAAAAGCAGTAATAATATCTAAAGGATCGAACGTTTCGACTAATTTTCTCGATAATTCGTATACTTCTTCGTCGATTTCTTTTCCTTCGTATTTTCTTACTTTATCGATCATGACTTCTGCTTGCGCCGCTTTTACTTCTTCTTTAAATGGTGGACGTAGCGGACGAATCGGTTTACCTTTCGTCTCCTCAATTAGACGTAAGTAACCCATTTCGATTGGGTTAACAAATGTTAACGCGACACCACTTTCACCAGCACGTCCTGTACGGCCGATACGGTGCGTGTAACTTTCAGCGTCTTGAGGAATATCAAAGTTATACACGTGTGTAACACCTGTAATGTCGAGCCCACGTGCAGCAACGTCTGTTGCAACTAAAATTTGTAGTGCGTCATTTTTAAACTTCTTTAATACTTCGAGTCGTTTTGACTGAGTAATATCTCCGTGAAGGCCTTCTGCTAAATATCCTTTAGCAATTAATGCACTCGTCAGTTCGTCTACACGACGTTTCGTACGACCGAATACGATCGCAAGTTTCGGGCGATGAACGTCTAAAAAATCGACGAATACGTCTAGTTTTTCTAACTCTTTCACAATCGTATAATACTCTTCAATTTGTGGATCTGATTGATTTTGGTTCATCGTTTTTACGATTTTCGGTTCATCCATGAAACGTGTGACGAGTTCTTGAATTGCTTTTGGCATCGTTGCACTGAATAGTAACGTTTGACGATTCCCCTCAGGCAGACGGTCCATTATAAACTTAACATCGTCGATAAAGCCCATGTTCATCATTTCATCCGCTTCGTCTAATACGAATTTAGTGATGTGTTTTAGTTTTAACGTACGACGTTTAATATGGTCGATGACTCGTCCTGGAGTCCCGACGATAATTTCAGGGTGTCTTTTTACCTCTGAAATTTGGCGTTCGATTGATACGCCTCCGAAAATAACAGATACTTTTAACTTTTTATATTTAGAAAAATGTTTAAGTTGCTCGCTCACTTGCATCGCAAGTTCTCTTGTCGGCGCTAAAATTAACGCTTGCGTTCCTTGTCCACGCTGGATTGTTTCAACGAGTGGAATACCAAACGCTCCTGTTTTTCCTGTACCTGTTTGTGCTTGTCCTAATATGTCTCTTCCTTCTAATGCGAAAGGAATACTCTCCTCTTGAATCGGAGTTGGAGTTTCAAACCCCATTTCTTCAAGTGCAAGTATTGTTTCATCACTTACACCTAGTGCTTCAAAAAATTTCAAATGTATAGTCTCCTTTGACTCTTAACTATTATCTCATAATGCATAACTACTTAATGCTATCATTTTCACGATCATTGTACAACAACTATTCACTGATCAGTCTTTCGAGTTTCATACCACGAGATGCTTTTAATAGTATGACCGTATTTTCATCTTTTAACGAATTTAAACTATTCTTTAACTGTTCTATCGACTCGAAATGTTGTGTATTTTCTTTTTGAATCGTATCATGAATCGTTTTCGCATGTTCACCATAAGTGAAGATATGTGTAAAGTTGTTATCCTCATTTATATATGCTCCAACCGATTCATGAAGTTGAGCGCTGTATCTACCGAGCTCTAATATATCTCCTAAAACGAGCACTTTGTTTTTATAATCTAAATGACGTACTGTATCAATTGCACTTTTCATCGATGAAGGGCTTGCGTTATACGCATCATTAATAATTAAAGCGCCAGTCTCATCGATATGTTGCTCCATACGCATATTTGTGATCGTTAACTGTTCTAAACTTTTCTTTACATCCGATTCACTAATATTAAAATGCTTGCTAAGAGCGATCGCAAAGCTCGCGTTAACGGCGTTATGCTTACCAAGTGACGGAATTGAATAGTCAAATCCATTTAGTGTAAAACTTACACCGTTTTTATCTTCTTTAACGTTTGTCACAACGAGGTCATTTTTATCAGTTAAACCGACTGTAACCTGTTCATAAGGTGTATCTTTTTTAACAAGATTTTCGAGTTCGACATAGTCATTGGAATAGATAAATAACCCGTCCTCTTTTAAATCATCGACAATTTCATACTTCCCTTTTGCGATGTTTTCTTTAGACCCTAACTTTTCAATGTGAGATTCTCCAACGTTCGTTAAAATCGCAATGTCAGGACGAGCAATAGATGATAGATAATGGATGTCACCAAGATTATCCATTCCCATTTCTAATATCAAAATATCCGTATCGTCTTTCGTATTAAAAATCGTCAGTGGCATTCCAATTTCATTGTTGTAGTTTCCGATTGTTTTTTGAACGTTAAAATGAGGTGCTAATACACATTCGACCATATCTTTTGTCGTCGTCTTACCGTTAGACCCAGTAATCGCAATGACTTTTGTATTTAACGTATTTAAATATCCTCTTGCGATGTCACCAAGTGCTTTTTGAACATCCTTTACTATAATTAGCGGTGCATCAACATCTTCTTTTTCTGATAAAGAAACACATGCCCCTGATTCAATCGCATTCAATATAAAATCATGTCCATCGACATTTTCACCGACAAACGGTGCAAACAAATTATTTGTATCAATCGTTCTCGTATCGATTGAAACTCCGTGAATCTTTGTATTTTCAATTTCTTTTGCTTGATTGTTTAGCTTGCCTCCGCATAGTTCGGAGATTTTTTTAATTGTTAATGATATCATGATATTCATTCCTATAATTTTAATAAAATACTGTTATAATTATTAGATGGACATAAGTCCTACATATTAGATTACCACAGATTTAGGTGAAGCTATTGAATCAAAAAAAGTATTCCCGTCAAAATTTAAATATATTAGCTCGTATTGATTGGACACTTATTTTTATACTTATTATGCTCGCAGCGATCAGCATACTCATTATTAGCAGTGCGATGACGAGCGAACAGTATTCAACAAATTTCGCTCAACGACAACTATTATTTTACTTATTTGGATTTTTAATTGCATTTATTTTAATGCTCATTCCGTTCCATTTTTATAAAGATTATATATGGGGTATATATGCTTTTGGTATTTTGAGTTTAGTGTTTCTACACTTTTCTCCATTTGAAAGTATTACTCCAATTATTAACGGTGCAAAAAGTTGGTATCAGTTCGGTTTTTTTAGTGTTCAGCCTTCTGAATTTATGAAAATCATATATATTATGGCACTTGCATACGTCATCAGCCAACATAACAAATATAAGATTGAAGACGACTTATCATTAGACGTTAAATTACTCGGTAAAATGGCAGTTGTTTCCGCATTACCAATGTTGTTAGTACTATTACAAAACGACTTAGGAACGACACTCGTCATGGTTGCGATATTCTTTGGAATGGTCCTCATATCTGGGATTAGTTGGTGGCTTATTTTACCCGTCGTATTTGTCGT
The DNA here is from genome assembly GCF_002871345.2 of Nosocomiicoccus massiliensis. Classification (NCBI taxonomy): domain Bacteria; kingdom Bacillati; phylum Bacillota; class Bacilli; order Caryophanales; family Staphylococcaceae; genus Nosocomiicoccus; species Nosocomiicoccus massiliensis. The sequence continues at coordinate 857,112 of NZ_CP136964.1, forward strand.
TACGACAGTCGGTGTGTCACTGATACTCGGTATTTTATATCGACCAGATTTAATCGATAAACTCGGAGTACACGCGTATCAATTCGATAGAATTTACTCTTGGCTACAACCAGAAAAATACATTTCTGACAGTGGTTTCCAACTGATGAACTCACTCATTTCAATCGGATCAGGTGGAATTACAGGTCGTGGCTATAAGGACGGTATAATTTATATTCCTGAAAACCACACGGACTTTATATTTACAATCGTCGGTGAAGAGTTCGGTTTTATTGGAACGACTTTTGTAGTCATCGTATTACTCTCATTATTACTACGACTGTTTAGAATTTCACTGTTAACACACGACAGTTTCGGTGGATACTTTATAATCGGATTTTTATCGTTACTGTTTTTCCATATATTCCAAAATATCGGAATGACGATTCAACTCGTACCGATCACTGGATTACCGTTACCATTTTTAAGTTACGGTGGTAGTGGTTTATGGGCAAACATGGTCGGAATTGGTATTGTACTTAGTATTTATTTTTATGAATTATCTGGTAAAAAAGAAGCTCGATTTAACAAATAAAAACGCAAGCAGCTCAGTGAGCTGTTTGCGTTTTTAAATATTATTCTCGTTTAATCTTAACTGTTCTACTTTCGAAATACGATTCATAATTTCTAGTCTTGAAGGGGCAACAGATACTTTGATGCCAAGTTCTTTCAATACTCGAACCGCATCTTTTAGTTTGGATGTGTCATTTTGTTTCATAATGATCTCCCTTCCTATCGAGTTAATTATAATTATACAGACACTGTGGTAATATTACTATAGTTATTCAAAAAACTTTTTACATATTTGTCACGAATACATTAAAAAATTATGAGAGGATTTTTAAAATTGTATTATTTCAGTACATTAATGAATATATCTCAATCCGTTGCTGATTTTTTCTCATCACTTTCGTATGCAACGATTTTTACATTTATCATCTTACTCATTAACTTCGTACTCGCAATTGGTATGATCTTTTGGGAGCGTAAAAGTGCTCAAAGTGTTTGGGCATGGCTATTTGTCCTCTTCTTCATACCAATTATCGGATTTATTTTATATGTCTTATTCGGTCGTACGATATACAATAAAGAAATTTTTAAAATATCCGAAGAAGATAAAATTGGTCTTGAATCACTCGTTACAGAGCAACTCGAAGATATTAAGATGGACAAGCTAACACTTCCGTCAGAAGAAGCTAAAAAACATCGTAAACTGATCCATATGTTATTAAACAATAATCAGTCATTCATAACGTCTAATAACAAAGTAGAGACATTTTATGAAACGACAGAGTTTTTTGATCAGATGATACATGATATAGAAAATGCAAAAGACCATATTCACTTTCAATTTTATATTTTTAGATTAGATTCACTTGGCCAAAGAATTTACGACGCCCTACTTAAAAAGCAAAAAGAAGGGGTTGACGTTAAAATTTTATATGACGACATGGGCTCACGTACTTTAAAACTTAGAAACTTTAAAGAGTTACGTGATTACGGCGGAAAAGTTGAAGCATTCTTCCCAAGTCGTCTCTCTCTTATAAACCCTCGTATGAATAACCGTAATCACCGTAAAAACATTGTTATAGACGGTAAAATTGCATATACGGGAGGTACAAATGTCGGAGAAGAATATATCGGTTTGAGTAAAAAATTTGGCTACTGGAGAGACACGCATATTCGAGTTCAAGGAAACGCTGTAAAATCTCTACAACTACGTTTTATGCTTGACTGGAACTCTCACGCAACGCGTGACAATTTAAAACACCATCCACGTTACTTCCCAGAAATTCCAGTCGTTGGTGATACGACGATGCAAATCGCAGCAAGTGGTCCAGATGAAGAATGGGAGCAAATTAAATACGGTTACTTAAAAATGATCTACTCAGCTAAAAAGTCTATATACATTCAGTCACCGTACTTTATACCTGACCAATCGATGAGAGAAGCGATTAAAATCGCACTCCTGTCAGGCGTCGAAGTTAACATTATGATCCCACCATTTCCTGACCATCCATTCGTATACTGGGGGACGTATCATAACGTTGGAGAGCTTGCGATGATAGGAGCAAGCGTCTACATTTATGAGCGTGGTTTCCTACATCAAAAAGTAATGATAATCGATGACGAAGTCGTATCGATTGGATCATGTAATATGGATAACAGAAGTTACGCACTAAACTTCGAAGTCAACGCGTTTATATTCGATGAAAAAGAAGCGATAAAAAATAGACTTCAATTTGAAAAAGATGCGCTACATTCACGCATACTTTCACCGGAAGTCTATCAATCTAGAAGTAAGTGGATTAAATTTAAAGAAGCAATCGCAAATTTAATTGCACCGATACTATAAAAAAAGCTCCGTTTAGCTATAGCTAAACGGAGTTTTGTTATTTCTTCTTTTTGTTTTTATTCGGTAATACTTTTGCACCTTGTGATTTTCTTTCTTTTTCTGCAAGTTCTTTTTCGTGTGCTGCTAAAATCGGCGCCATTTCTTCATCGACCTTTTTACGGTAATATAAGTTACCGATAATCGTTTGAAGGATTAAGAACGCACCACCGACTGCCCAGTATAATGGTAAGGCAGATGGTGAAATCACCGAAATCCACAGAATCATCAGTGGCGAAATAAACATAAATAATCGCATTTGCTTTTGTTGTTCTTCTGGTAAGAACATCATAGATACGTATGCTTGAACCGCGTATACGAGTACCGCGATCGCAATCATAATGAAACTGCGCTCTGTTAAGTCCATCCATAAGAATTCTGGATATTTAGTAATACCACCTTCTGATGGATATTTTAAAGCGAAGAATAACGCCATAACGATTGGCATTTGAATTAAGATTGGTAGACATCCAACATTTAATGGGTTAATATCGTGTTTCTTATATAACGCCATCATCTCTTGTTGAACAGCCATTTTTTCTTCTTGCGTCGTCGCAACTTTCATACGGCGCTGAATGTCTTCCATTTCTGGTTTAACAATCTTCATCTTCTCACGCATCAACATTTGATTTTTATATGTTTTCATCATGAATGGGAAGATGATTAAGCGCACGATTAACGTTAATACGATAATCGCAAGACCATAGTTATGGTTTAAGTGATCTCCAAGCCAATGAAGTAAGTTGTCCATTGGTTGAACAAATGTATTAAAGAAAAAACCATCTCTGTTTTCAGGCTTCGAGTAGTCACACCCTGCTAAAAACAAGACGAGGCCCATCGTTAACGGTAACAGCCATTTTTTAGCCATAATTTCACCTCTAATTTTATATACAAGAGTGATTGTACCATACTTACAACCACATTTACAGATAAAACATGAGGAAAATAGGCGATATATTTGAATCTACTCAGAAATATTTAATCTTCTTTTTTCATTAATCGCATACTATTCAGAGTAACGATTAAAGTCGCTCCGATATCAGAGAATATCGCAATCCATAAAGTTAACCATCCTGGAATCACGAGTAGTAATGCAATTAGTTTAATCCCTAATGAAAATGTAATATTTTGTTTTATAATTGTTAACGTCTTTTTGCTTAAACGAATGATGTAATGTCGATAAAATGATTCAGTGGACCATTCTTTTTACCGATATCTAGACTGTTTTTTAAACCAGCAGTGACGTATCGCTTCGCTTTTCTAAACGCGTCTTCTAAACTATTTCCTTTTGCAATCTCTGCCGTGATAACTGCAGAAAACGTACTGCCACTTCCACGCTTATTTTTTGTCTGAACGATTGCTTCAGTGAGTTTTAACGACGTCGTCTTCGTATATAAATAATCACACGCTTCACCAGTCATATTACTATCGTTAATAATTACTGCTTTTACACCGATTTCTCTTAAAAAGATTTTCGCTGCTGTTTCGATATCTTTTTCAGTCTCAATATCAATACCTGTTAACGATTTTGCTTCGTTGATGTTCGGTGTCACGACTGCAGCATGATGAAGTAATTGTTGTTTTAACACACTCGTCGTCTCTTCTGAAATAATACGCTGTCCGTCGCGTGTAAAAATGTACGGATCGACGACGAATGGTATATGATACTGTTTGACGTATTTCGTGAGCATTTCAATCATCGGTATGCTCGTGATCATTCCGGATTTCATTGCAAATGGAATTGTGTCATCAAATATACTTTTAAGCTGCTCTTCTAAAAAATCATCTGGTATTTCTAATACATCTTTAATACCACTCGAGTTTTGTGCCGTTAAACTTGTAATTGCAGACATTCCGTATACACCTAAATTTTGAAACGCCTTTAAATCTGCATTCACGCCAGACCCTCCTGTTGGATCATAGCTCGACACAGTGAGCACAATTGGTAATGTCATTGTAGCTCCTCCTTTACTTTACAAAATATTGTTTAATCACTGTCTCTAATACGACAGGTAACTCTTTAAACGCACTCGGCTTTAATAATCTCTCTGTAACTTTATGCGCATCTTTACCGATTGGACCGCAGTTTAATACCGGTGCTGATATTTCTTTAATATCTTCAAAAGGTATCATATACGTCTTATTAAACGTCGGAGTGTTTAAGCTAAATACTCTATCACTTTCATAGCTCGTCGCGTATTTCACATAACTTAAGTCACAAATACCGTTAAAGAAATGTACTTGTTCAACGTTACGATTCAATGTGTTACTCGTTTCTTTTATCGTTTCGACGATATTTTGAACGAGTGTATCTTCTGAACTGTTAGTTGCTGGATAATAAGGCGGAGTGAAAAACGTGACGACTGTTGGTCCTAAATGACGCAGTAACATCATAATTTTGTCGATTGCTTCGATACATTGTAAATGATCGTCTTGATTGTTTGAAATATTTTCTAGTAGTTCACTGACTTTATCTTCCCCAAATTTATCGATTGCTTGTTGAAGTAACTCTTCATACGTACAGACGTTTACATTTACTTTTTCTTCTTTATAAATACCATCGTCAAACGTTTGAATAACTTCATTTACCTCATCCACCGACTCTTTGACAATCGTGTTGAACGTATTAAATATCTCACTCGCATTTTGTTTAAATATAAATAAATTATATAAACTGACCGTTCTAAACGGCGTTTGAACGTCGTAGTGCGCCTTTAAATCACGCATCATCAACGAAACAGGTAACGGTGTTTCTTCACCCTCATAGCGCTCTATAAACGATTTGTTGTATTCCATATTTTTATTGATGAAGCTCATTATGTAATTCGAGCTTAAACCGTTCATCGCGTTACCGACGTGCGTTTCTTTACCGTAAACGTACACTGCAGGCATTAACTTTCCAATCGTTCCAGTATATACGTAGTGCGTATTGTTACCAGGTGCTTGTTGGAATGTCGGTTCACTATTTAAGTGAAGTACGATATTTAAATCTTTTTCTTTTCGTATTTCATTGATTTTTTTAACTGCTGCTAACATTCCTTTAGATCCTACTTCTTCATCAGGCACTGTAACGAGTAATAAGTTTACGTCCCAGTTTTCAAGCGCTGCTTTTTCGATTAAAGACATATGGAGCATAAGACCTGGTTTCATATCCATACTACCACGACCAAAATAATAGTGTCCTGTTTTAATATCAGATACGGCATCATCATTTAAGTACGTATGATCAGATTTAAAAATATCTGTTATTTTATCCATACTAAATGCATGTTGTTTATACTCTCCAAAGTCATCGATACCGACTGTGTCGAAGTGACTAATTAAAACGACTGTATCATTATTTTCATTACCAGCGTAATGTGCAAGGACAGCACGTCGGTCATCTTCAGTATGCGCAAAATATATGTGATCACTATGTGTATTAAAATAATCGAGTTTGAGTAATTCACTCTTTACTAAGTCTGGAAAACTTTTCTCTCCTGTTGAATGTGTGATTGAATCATGTTTAACGAGTGTTTTTAATAACTCTACACGGCTCTCTTCTGTTTGCCATAAACCGTTCATCGTTAAATTCCTCCATTACTTTGTTCTATATATAAGACTACAACTTTTTGACGTCTTTTGATAGCGTTTTTATTTAAAATAAAAAACCGATTAAGAATAATCTTAATCGGTCAAGTAATTATAAGTAAGCACCACATGTTGGCCAAGGTTGTGCACCACGTTGAGCGTATAACATTTGTGCACGCATCGTTTGTTCTTCAGCAGAAGCTTGTGATGCAACACCTGTTCCACCCATTGCTTGCCATGTACCAGCGTCAAATTGATATAGGCCGTGATATGTTCCTGATGCATCTACAATGTTTGGATTTCCACCAGATTCACACGCTGCAAGTCCTGCCCAGTTTAAACCATCGTTAGACGCTTGTTGAACTGGTGCTGATGCATGCGCGTTAGAATTGTCATATGTATCATCATATGTTTCTTCATATGTCTCTTCTTGTTCGTTGTTATAGTTTGTTTCATTCGTTTTAGTATCTTCATATGCTACTTCAACGCTTTTTTCTTCTTTTGCTTTGTCTTTAGCTTTCTTCTTAGCTTTTTTCTCAGCTTTTAATTCGCTTGCTTTTAGTTCTTCTTTAAGTGCAATTTCTTTTTCTACTTTTTTCTCAGCTGTAAATGATTGAACTGATGATTTATATTCTTGTGCGATTTCAGCAATTATTTCGTTTGATTTTGCAGTTGGTTCATCTGCCTTAGCATGCGTTGAAAGTCCCATACCACTCGCTAATATCGCAACTGATCCTAATGCAAAAATTGTACGTTTCATTATATATATGCCCCCAAAATATTGTCTCTTTTTTCAACTAGATACAATACTAACAAATTAAAGCATTTCATAGGTTACAGCTATATAAAGCTTTTACTTTATTTTTACAAAAACATTACAATCAGATGTCTATCATTAACGTTGTCAGATAACATAAAAAACGCCTTAAGATTTCTCTTACGCAGCGTAGAAATCTTAAGGCGAGTGAGTGTGTGTGAGTATGAAAAGAATCTTAAAAAATTTAGTTTACAGCTTTATCAGACAAGTTTGAGAGAATTAGTCCATTCATATTTGAACTAGAAATGTATGTGTCTCCTTTCTTAAACACAATATACAACCAAATATTATTTTCAACAAATCTCAATTTTTTAAATTTATAGAGTGATCCTCTGTAATTTTTAAATTTTAAGTCTTAATTTCGTACAGTTTTTTAAAATACGTCGTTTTTTCATCAAAGTTAGTATAAAAAAGATCCAGCTTTACTCAGCTGGATCTCCGATTGCAAATGTAATTTCACATTGACATGCTACTTTGTCTCCGACTTTGGCAACAGCTTTACCTTTACCAATCGGCCCTTTAACACGTGTAATTTCTACTGTTAATTCTAAAGTATCTCCAGGTGTCACTTGGTGTTTAAAGCGACACTTATCGATACCTGCAAAAAATGCAAGTTTCCCTTTAAATTGTTCTTCTTGTAATAAAGCAACTGCACCAGTTTGTGCGAGTGCTTCTACGATTAACACTCCAGGCATCACTGCGTATTCAGGGAAGTGTCCTTGGAAGAATGGTTCGTTTCCAGACACTTGTTTAATACCGACACATTTTTCACCTGGGGTAATTTCAACGATACGATCGATTAATAAAAATGGTGGGCGATGCGGAATAATCGCTTTAATTTGGTCATAAGTTAACATATCTTTATCCTCTCATTAGATCTTTTATATGCTGCCACGTTTCAATTCTAAACACTTCAAACGGGTTCCCTAATATGCCATATCCAATCATTAGACCGATGACGACGAGTAAAATTGCGATGTATAAATAGAGTAGTATACGTACAATCATCGGAATTTTTCGATGTACAATTTTAGATGTCTCTTTCATAACTCACCTCTAAATTAAACGTGTTCGAGTTCAGCTTCTGTAACGCGCTCGATATCTGCCCCGAGAGCTTTTAATTTTTTATGAAAATCTACATATCCTCTGTCTAAATGACGAAGCTCTGTAACCGTCGTTTCTCCTTCAGCAACAAGTCCTGCTAATATAAGAGCAGCTGCTGCACGTAGATCTGTCGCTTTTACACGAGCACCATGAAGTTCTTTACCACCGTGGATTACAGCATGATTATCTTGCAGTGAAATATCTGCATTCATCGTATTAAATTCTCTGACGTGCATGAAGCGATTTTCAAAAATAGTTTCAGTAACGATACTCGTACCGTCAATCGTTAATAGTAATGCCATCATCTGACTTTGCATATCTGTCGGGAATCCGGGATGTGGTAATGTTTTAATGTCTGTTGGCTTTAACGGTTCCGATGCATTTACACGGACATTATCCCCATCTTCAATAATTTGAACACCAATTTCTTCTAATTTAGATACGACTGCGCTTAAGTGCTCAATGACGATATTTTGAATTAAAATATCACTTCTCGTTATCGCTGCAGCAATCATAAATGTGCCTGCTTCAATACGGTCAGGAATGACTTGATGCTTTGTGCCGTATAACTGATCGACACCTGTAATTTTAATATGTCCAGTTCCTGCTCCAGTTACTTTACCACCCATACGGTTAATATAGTTTTGTAAATCGACAATCTCTGGTTCCATTGCAGCATTTTCAATATGAGTGACACCATCGGCAAGTGCTGCACCCATCATTAAGTTTTGTGTGGCACCGACACTTGGAAAATCTAGATGTATTTTAGCACCTTTAAGACGTCCATCTACTCTACCTTCAATGAAACCATCTAACGTTGTAAACGTGGCACCCATTTTTTCAAAACCTTTTAAATGTTGTTCAATTGGTCTACTACCAATTGCACAGCCGCCGGGCATCGCAACTTCACATTTACCGTAACGACCAAGTAGTGGTCCCATAACGAGCATAGAAGCTCTCATTTTGCTCACTAATTCATAAGGTGCTGATACCGATAAATCTGAACTTGCGTCTACGTATACTTTATCTCTTTCGATTTTAACATCTGCATTTAAAATACGAAGTAGTTCAACTAATGTTTTACAATCTGATAATTTTGGAACATTAGTAATTACCGATTCTCCTTCTGATGCTAAGAGAGACGCAGCTAAAATAGGCAGAACTGCGTTTTTAGCGCCTTCTATTTTTACACTTCCAGCGAGCTTTCGTCCACCCTTAACAATAATTCTATCCATATTCTCACTCCACATATTTCTCATTAATTTAATTCTATAGACTTCTATTTATAGTGTAAAGTATTTAGCTAAATAGTAGTTGTAGGTTTTGTGTTTCTACAAAAATATCAATGATAAAATTCGACATACTCGTCCCTAGAAGAATCGCGAGCAATATGTAAAACATTCTTATTTTAGCAGTATGACCTTTTTTAAAGATCATATCTACTTTTAAACAGTCTAAAATATAAAATGCAAAAATAGAACATGCGATATGTAATATAATTTTCATCAATGCGATTTGAGATAAAAACATTTAAAAACCCCTTAAAAAAAGTCTAAGGTTTCCCTTAGACTTTTTGTTTATTTAAATTGTGCAATATTCAAACGGTTAATTGCTCTTTGGAATGCAAGTTCTGCACGCACTTCATCGATTTCTTCTTCATGCGCACGTTTTAGAAGCTCTTCTGCTCTCTTACGTGCAGCTAGTGCACGATCAGTATCGATATCATCCGCGAATTCTGCAGCTTGAGTTAATACTGTAACTTTGTCGCCACGGATTTCTGCAAATCCATCAGTAATTGCTAAATATTCGAATTGACCATCGATTTTAGCTTTTACACTACCAATCTTTAAAGGTGTCACTGTTGGGACGTGACCTGCCATGACCCCAAGTTCACCTTGCGTTGATTCCAAGATGACAATTTCGCAGTTATCATCAGTAAAAACAGAACCGTTAGGAGTAACTACATCTAATGCAATTGTACTCATATAACTAACCTCCTGTTATTAAACTTCTGCACCCATCTCACGCGCTTTTTCAAGAACTTGTGTCATATCACCAACAAGTCTGAACGCGTCTTCTGGTACGTGGTCGTATTTACCTGCTAAGATTGCTTTGAAGTCTTCAACAGTTTGTTCAACTGGTACGTACGAACCTTTTTGACCTGTGAATTGTTCTGCAACGTGGAAGTTTTGACTTAAGAAGAACTGGATACGACGTGCACGTGCTACGACTTCCTTATCTTCTTCTGATAACTCATCCATACCTAAGATTGCAATGATGTCTTGTAATTCACTATATTTTTGTAAAGTTGCTTGAACTTCACGTGCAACGTTGTAGTGCTCTTCACCAACAACTGCTGGAGATAACGCACGTGACGTTGATGCAAGTGGGTCTACCGCTGGGTAAATACCCATCTCTGAAATTTTACGCTCTAAGTTTGTCGTCGCGTCTAAGTGTGCGAACGTTTGAGCTGGCGCTGGGTCAGTGTAGTCATCGGCCGGTACGAATACCGCTTGAATTGACGTTACTGATCCTTTGTTCGTTGATGTAATACGTTCTTGAAGCTGACCCATCTCAGTTGAAAGTGTCGGTTGGTAACCAACGGCAGATGGAATACGTCCAAGAAGTGCTGATACCTCTGAACCTGCTTGTGTGAAACGGAAGATGTTGTCGATGAATAGTAATACGTCTTGACCTTCCACATCACGGAAGTATTCAGCCATCGTTAATCCTGTTAATGCAACACGCATACGTGCACCAGGTGGCTCGTTCATTTGTCCGAATACCATCGCTGTTTTATCGATTACGCCTGAGTCAGACATTTCAAAGTATAAGTCGTTTCCTTCACGCGTACGCTCACCAACACCAGCGAATACCGAAATACCACCGTGCTCTTGAGCGATGTTATGAATTAATTCTTGGATTAATACAGTTTTACCTACTCCGGCACCACCGAATAACCCGATTTTACCACCTTTCGTGTAAGGTGCTAATAAGTCTACTACTTTAATACCAGTTTCTAAAATCTCTGTCGCTACTGACAGATCCTCAAATTCTGGAGCGTCTCGGTGAATTGGGTTTCTGAGTTCAGATTCAGGAATCTGACCTTTTAGGTCAATCGTTTCACCTAAAACGTTGAATACACGTCCTAAAGTGGCATTACCTACAGGTACTGAAATAGGTTGACCAGTGTTTACTACTTCCATACCACGCTGAATACCATCTGTAGAACTCATCGCAATTGTTCTTACTGTGTTGTCTCCACGGTGAAGCGCAACTTCTAAAGTAAGTGCAATTGAATCTTCTTCAGTTTCACCTTTATGATCTATTGTAAGTGCGTTCATTAACTCAGGTAATTGACCTTCTTCAAAACGCACATCTACAACAGGTCCCATAACTTGGACCACGTGTCCTAAAGCCATTTGAGTTCCTCCTATAAATTATTATTCTTGTGCTTGTGCACCACTTACAATTTCTGTGATTTCTTGTGTAATCGCTGCTTGTCTTAGTCTGTTGTAAGACAATGTTAACTCACCAATCAATTCGTTTGCGTTGTCCGTAGCAGCTTTCATCGCTGTCATACGAGCAGCATGCTCACTTGTTTTTGCTTCAAGTAAAGCACCGTAAATAATAGCTTCAGCGTATTGTGGTAATAATTCTTTTAAAATCGTTTCTTTATCTGGTTCGAATTCATAAGAAGCGAGATGAGTGTACTCATTTTTCGTTTCTATATCATCTTCTGACATTGGAAGTAACTGTCTTACAGTTACTTTTTGCTCGAGGATAGAGATGAATTCGTTATAGATAATATGAAGCTCATCGATTTCTTCATCTTCATATTGACGAATTGCTGCCGCCGCTATTTTTTTCACATCCGAAAATGATGGCTGATCTGGTAACCCTAGACGGTAGTCATCTATCTTATAGCCACGTAATCTAAGTACGTCGTATCCCATTTTACCGAGAACCATAAGTGAAATTTCGTCTTGGTTACCGTTATGGCGTTCATTGATTTCAGTTGTTATTGCTTTAATAACGTTTGCGTTGTATGGACCTGCTTTACCTGTATCACTTGAGATTACGATATAGCCAACACGCTTAACAGGACGTGCAGTTAGCATCGGGTGAACGTTGTTTCCACCTGCTCCAATTGCTTGGATTGTTTCTTCCATTCGGTCCATATACGGACGGAAGTTTTTAGTGTTTTGTTCTGAACGACCGAGTTTTGAGTTCGCGACCATGTTCATCGCACTCGTTAACTGACTCATCTTTTCAGTTGAGTTAATACGACCTTTTATCTCCCTTAATGAAGCCATGATTTCACCATCCTTTATATAAATAGTGTTATTTATTATTTACTGCTGTTAAATAACTTTTTGAATCCGTTAATTGCTGCATCGAATGCTTCGTGATCTGGAAGCTCTGATGTTTCACGGATACCGTTTAATAATTCTTTGTTGTTTGCACTTAGCCACTCTAAGAATTCACTTTCGAATCTTGTAATATCTTGTACTGCAACATCATCTAAATAACCGTTTACTAATGCGTAGAGAATTACTACTTGCTCTTCGACAGGTAGTGGTTGGTTTTCACCTTGCTTAAGTACTTCAACTGTACGTTTACCACGCTCTAATTTAGCAGCTGTTGCTTTATCTAAATCAGAACCGAACTGAGCGAATGCTTCTAACTCACGGTAAGCAGCTAAGTCTAAACGAAGTGTACCCGCAACTTTCTTCATCGCTTTAATTTGTGCTGAACCACCTACACGAGATACTGAAAGCCCCGCGTTGATCGCTGGACGCACACCAGAGAAGAATAAGTCAGACTGTAAGAAAATCTGACCGTCTGTAATCGAGATTACGTTTGTCGGTACGAATGCAGAGATGTCTCCTGCTTGCGTTTCAACGAATGGTAACGCAGTGATCGAACCGCCACCTAAATCGTCATTTAATTTCGCTGCACGCTCAAGTAAACGACTGTGTAGGTAGAATACGTCCCCTGGGAAGGCTTCACGGCCTGGTGGACGACGTAATAGTAATGACATTTCACGATAAGCCTGTGCTTGTTTTGTTAAGTCATCGTATACGATTAATACGTGTTTTCCGTTGAACATGAACTCCTCACCCATAGATACACCCGCGTATGGCGCGATGTATAATAATGGAGCTGGGTCAGATGCACCTGCACTTACTACGATTGTGTAGTCTAATGCACCGTGCTTACGGAATGTTTCAACAGTAGAACGTACTGTAGATTCTTTTTGACCGATTGCTACGTAGATACAAATCATATCTTCGTTTTTTTGGTTTAAAATCGTGTCGATTGCAAGTGTCGTTTTACCAGTTTGACGGTCACCGATAATTAACTCACGTTGACCACGTCCGATTGGTACTAAAGCGTCAATCGCTTTAATTCCTGTTTGTAATGGTTCGAATACTGATTTACGATCCATAACTCCTGTAGCTGGACTTTCTACAGGACGAGTTTTTGTTGTACTAATTGGACCTTTACCGTCGATTGGTTGTCCAAGTGGGTTTACAACACGACCGATAAGTTCTTCACCTACTGGTACTTCCATGATTTTCCCAGTACGTTTAACTTCGTCGCCTTCTTTAATATCATAATATGGTCCAAGAATAACGATACCAACTTCGTCTTCTTCAAGGTTTTGAGCTAATCCTAACACACCGTTAGAGAACTCAAGTAACTCTCCTGCCATCGCATCGTTTAAACCATGAGCAACTGCGATACCGTCACCGACTTCAGTAACTGTACCGACATCTGAGACTTCCATGTCAGCTTCATAGTTTTCTATTTGACTTCTGAGAAGAGCACTAATTTCTTCAGCCTTGATTGCCATAGAAATTTCACTCCTTAAATATTTTTCGTTGTTTTAAAACGGTCTTTAATTTTTCTTAATTGAAGTACAACTGATTCATCATAAACTTTAGAACCAATGAGTACTCTAAATCCACCGATTAAAGATTCGTTTATTTTGTTTTCAATCAGCAATTTGTCATAACCTGTTTTCGCTTTGAAGATTTCTTCAATTTTAGCTACTTGTTCATCTTCTAATTCGTAAACAGATTCCACGATAACTTTCGCCTGATTGTAATGTTCATTGTACAGATGTGTAAATTCTTCGTGAATACGTGACACAATTGAAAATTGTTTCTTCTCAGTGAGTACGAGTAACATATTAAATACATACTCATTCGTTCCTTTGAAGCTGTCACGAATCGTCGTTAATTTTGTTTCTTTAGATATTTTCGGGTTGATTAAAAACTCGTTAATATCATCAACTGTTGAAACCACTTTAGATACTTCGTTTAAATCTAAGCGTGCTTCTTCAAGTTGGTCATGTTTAATTACTACGTCAAACAGGGCATTTGCATACTGTTTAGCTAAACTCATTATCTATCCCCTGCTTCCTGTAGGTACTTGTCAATGAGATCTTTTTGATCTTGTGGAGACAATTCTTTTTCAATCACTTTTTGAGCAATTAAAACAGATAATTCAGCGACTTGGTCGTTGATTTCACGTACTGCTTTTTCTTTTTCTTGCTCAATATCTTTTTGTGCATCAGACATAAGTCTTTTCGCATTTATTGTTGCTTCGTCAATAATTGACTGCTGTTGTACTTTCGCTTCTTCACGAGATTTTTCAAACATTTCACTAACTTCAGCTTGAGTTTGAGATAAAATTTCCTCGTTCTTTTTACGAAGCGCTTCTGCTTCTCGTTTTGCAATTTCAGCGCTCTCGATGTCGTCGTGAATTAACTTTTCACGGTCGTCCATTACTTTTTTAACTGGTTCCCATACGAAATATGAAAGAGCAAAAAGTAGTACTAAGAAGCTCCCGAGTAAAACGAGACCTGTACCAAAAGCCGTTGGGATTGACGACGGTGCAGCGCCTAATATTAATAGTTCCACTATGTACACTCCTTTCAAGAAAGTTCACAATACTTAAGGTTACAAAAGAAACGGCGAAATCTAGACAGACTTCGCCTCTAATTATCTATAGTGCGAACATTAATAAGAATGCAATTACAATCGCGATAATTGGAGTCGCCTCAACTACCCCAACACCGATGAACATGATTGTCATTAATGAACTACGAGATTCTGGTTGACGCGCAACACCTTCAACTGTTTTTGAAACAACTAAACCAATTCCTAACGCACCGCCAAGTCCTGCAAGACCAGCTGCGATACCTGCTGCTAATAAAGCCATAAAAAACTTCCTCCTAAATTATGTTTGTTTATTTTTTTATTTTTTATATTAATGGTCATCTTGCATTTTATGTGCGAGATATACCATTGATAACATGATGAAAATAAATGCTTGTAAAGCACCTATAAATGTTTTAAATCCTTGCCATACCATCATCGGTACGATACCACCAACGAATCCTAAAACTCCACCAGTCGTTACGAGACCAAGTAGTAATGTTAATAGGATTTCTCCGGCGTAAATGTTCCCGTATAAACGTAAACCAAGTGTTAAGTTATACGTAAATTCCTCAAGAATTTTAATTGGTACTAAGAACCAAACTGGACGTGCGTAGTCTTTAGCATATTCTTTGATACCTTTCATCTTCACACCATAGTAGTGCGTTAAGACAATCATAAGACCTGCAAGTGTTAACGTAACAGTTGGATCTGCTGTTGGTGATTTCCACCAAAGGTTATTCTCCGGCGAAACAAAGGTAAATGGTATACCGATAAAGTTTGCCATGAAAATAAATGAAATTAATGTAAGCGCAAAGAAGTGAAAGCGTGCACCTTCACGCCAAGCAATGTTACTTGAAATAATGCCCTTAACAAAGTTCATTAGCCATTCAACAAAGAGTTGAGGTTTACCTGTTGGCTTAATCGCTAAGTTTCTTGTAAGGAAAAACATTAAGAAAAACACGACTAAACACGTGACAACAATCATAAAGCATGTTGCTAAATCAAAAACGATTGGAATGCCACCGATGTTCACTTCATAAGTCGGAGTTCCGTGATCCATTTCTTCACCTCTTTCATTTTCTAAAATGTCTTACTGCATTCACAAATATAATTACGTAAGTCGACATTAAACCGACAGTAATCGCAATAATATTTAATTCAGCCTGAAATTTATACCAGATAATGCACGCTAATAACACGAGTATTACACGCGTAACAGTTCCTGTTGTAGTCATTCGTTGCTGACTGTGCAATGCTTTATAGTAGTTGGAATACCAACTTAATGCCATAAATACAGAGATAATTGTTCCAACGACTAAACTTTGGACAATTATTCGATCAAAAAAGAATAATGACAAGAACTCTATAACAAAGATGATAATAAAAGCCTTCGCAAAAAAGTTCATAAATCCTTTAAAAAGTGTCATTTTACATTTTCCTCAAGTGTGATTTAGGCATATATGTATTGTTTGCACACTTATAAAGTGTACCTATTACATGCCTAAGTGTCAACGCATTTATTGTTATTTTAATAACATATTATGAGTTCATAAAATCTGATGGTTTTTCTAATATAAAACCATAATAATGTGAAATAATATCGACGATTCGATGACTCGCTTGTCCATCACCATATGGATTTTTTAACTGAGTCATTTCATCATAAATTTCTCGGTTATTTAGTAATCTATTTGTTTCAGTGACGATTTTCTCAAAATCTGTCCCAACAATTTTAAGCACACCACTCTCTACACCCTCTGGGCGTTCTGTGACATCTCTTAAAACGAGTACAGGTTTATTTAGCGATGGTGCTTCTTCTTGTATGCCGCCAGAATCTGTGAGAATAATTTCACTTGCCGCAGCAAAGTTATGAAAATCCATTACATCTAACGGTTCAATTAACTCGATACGGTCGTGTGTTAAATATCGTTGTGCAAGTTCGCGTATTTTCGGATTTTTATGAACAGGGTATACAATCACAACGTCGCGGTGTGTATCAGCAATATGTTTCATCGCTTTAAATATTTGAATCATCGGCTCGCCTAAGTTTTCTCTACGATGTGCTGTAAGTAGAATTACTCTCTTATCTTTATATTGAGATAATAATTTACTGTTATAATTTGGATCTACCGTTGTATTTAAAGCATCTATCACTGTATTACCCGTCACAAAAATTGTACTTTCATCGACTTGTTCTTTAAGTAAATTATCTTTTGCACGTAAAGTCGGTGCAAAATGCAAATCCGCCAAACGCGTCGTCAATTGTCGATTTAACTCTTCAGGGTACGGCGCAAATTTATTATACGTACGTAAACCTGCTTCGACATGACCGATACTTACTTTCTGATAAAAAGCTGCCAGTGCAGCAGAAAACGTCGTCGTCGTATCACCGTGGACGAGAACCATATTAGGAGTTTCTTTTTGTATAATCGACTCCATCTCTTTTAATACTTGACTTGTAATGTGAGAGAGCGTCTGTTCTGCTCTCATCACATTTAAGTCATAGTCTGGAGTAATGTTAAATGCATTGAGTACTTGATCTAACATTTCGCGGTGTTGTGCGGTTACGACAACAACCGGTTCTAGATGCTTTGACTCTTTTAATGCATTCACAAGTGGAGCCATTTTAATCGCTTCTGGTCGAGTACCAAAAACGACCATAATTCGCTTTTTCATACGATTACCCCTTATTATTTCGTTCCGAATAGACGGTCTCCTGCGTCTCCAAGTCCTGGAACGATATAACTATTTTCATCGAGTGAGTCATCTAATGCACCGATGTAAATATCCACATCTGGATGTGCTTCTTCTAAAGCTTTTACACCTTCAGGTGCCGCAATTAAACAGATGAATGTCAGTTTAGTTGCACCACGTTTTTTAATCGCAGTAATTGCTTCAACAGCACTTGCACCTGTAGCGAGCATCGGGTCAATGACTAAAATATCTCTTTCCTCAATATCACTTGGAAACTTTGCATAGTATTCCACCGCTTCAAGCGTTTCTGGGTCACGGTATAAACCGATATGGCCAACGCGCGCAGATGGAATAAGCTTATGGATTCCTTCAGTCATTCCTAAACCAGCACGTAAAATTGGTACGAGACAAATCTTTTTCCCGCTTAAACGTTTTGCTGTAGTCGGACCGATTGGCGTTTCAACAGTAACGTCTTCTAGAGATAATTCTCTCGTTACCTCATATGCCATAAGCATTCCGACTTCGTCGACGAGTTCTCTAAACTCTTTTGTCGACGTGTGTTTGTCTCGGATATATCCGAGTTTATGCTGAATTAATGGATGATCCATTACGCGTACTTTTGTCATAGTCTCTCTCCCTATTTGTGGTCATATAACGGATATTTACTAGTTAACTGAACGACTCTGTCGTGAATTCCGTCTAAGCTTTCTCCGTTCTTTTCTTTTGTTAATGTTTCAATGATAATGTCTGCAACTTCTTCCATTTCCGCTTCTTTAAATCCGCGTGTTGTCATCGCAGGTGTTCCCATACGTAAACCACTCGTTACAAATGGTGATTCTGTTTCGAATGGGATAGTATTTTTATTTGTTGTAATACCAACTTTATCTAACGCTTCTTCTGCTTGTTTACCTGTTAAGCCGAATACTTTTGTATCTACTAACACTAAGTGGTTTTCAGTACGTCCTGAAACGATTCTTAAACCGTTCTCTTGTAATTTTTCTGCAAGTACTTTTGCGTTTTTAATCACTTGCTCTTGGTATGCTTTAAATTCAGGTTGTAATGCTTCTTTAAATGCAACAGCTTTTGCTGCAATTACGTGCATTAACGGTCCACCTTGAATACCAGGGAAGATGTTTGAATCAATCTTTCTCGCATGTTCTTTTTTAGTTAAAATAATTCCACCACGTGGTCCACGTAATGTTTTATGTGTTGTTGAAGTTACAAAGTCTGCGTACTCAACTGGGTTTGGATGTAGACCAGCTGCAACTAAACCAGCAATGTGAGCCATGTCTACCATTAAGTACGCACCGACTTCATCTGCGATTTCTCTGAACTTTTTAAAGTCGATTTGTAACGCGTATGCACTACCACCAGCGATGATAAGTTTAGGTTGTTCTTTAATCGCAATTTCACGTAACTCATCGTAGTCAATTGCTTCATCTTCTTTAGATACACCGTAACTTACGATGTTAAATAATTTACCACTAAAGTTTACCGGTGCACCGTGCGTTAAGTGACCACCGTCAGATAAGTTCATACCTAAAATCGTATCTCCAGGGTTTAACACCGAGAAGTACACTGCCATGTTCGCTTGTGATCCAGAGTGTGGTTGTACGTTTGCGTGTTCTGCACCGAAGATTTCTTTTAGACGTTCACGTGCTAGATCTTCAGCAACGTCTACGTACTCACATCCTCCGTAGTAACGTTTGCCTGGGTAACCTTCAGCGTATTTGTTCGTTAACACGCTTCCTTGAGCTTCTAATACCGCTTCTGATACAAAGTTTTCTGATGCGATTAGCTCAATATTTTCATTTTGACGGTCGAATTCCTTTTGAATCGCTTCGTATAGTGCTTCATCTGATTGTTTAATGTAAGACATGTTTGATAACTCTCCTTAATATATAAATTTTATTAATTCATTTAGTTATAATGCGCGCGTTCCCCGCCGATTAATTTCGGACGAGATTTCGCAATTGTAAGTTGTGCTTCTCCGAGCGTTTTCGTATTCACTCGAACAGGAACTTGTACGTGTTTAATATGCATACCAATTAGTGTTTGCCCGATATCGATGCCTAAATCGACATCGACGTGCTCGACTACGACACTATCCTTTAAATGATTAAACGCATATTCACTTAAACTTCCACCTGCACTTCTGTCAGGAACGACAGTTACAATTTGTGATTGTAAATGATTTCTTTCGACTGCTTTTTTAGTAGTAGTCAGTGCACGGTTAATATGTTCACACCCTTGGAAAAACACATCCATATCATATCGTTCAACGATGGGTTCGAATGCTTTGAAAATCACTTCCGCAACTTCCATCGAACTATGTTTACCGATATGTTCTCCTTGTACTTCAGATGTTGAACATCCGATGACGAGTGAGGCATTTGAAAAGAAAAAATCAGCGTCTTCTAACTCTTGAATGATCGTTGTAAGCTCACTGTTCAATTTTTTCAATTCTACGCTCATGTCTACCACCTTCAAATTCAGTTTCTAACCAAATATCAACGATATCTAACGCTAATCCAGTTCCGATTACACGTTCACCCATACATAAAATATTTGAATTGTTGTGCTCTCGTGTAGCGTGTGCAGAAAACGTGTCGTGAACGAGTGCTGCCCGAATACCTTTATGTTTATTCGCTGCGATATTCATTCCAATACCTGTTCCACATACTAAAATACCGCGGTCGTATTCGCTATTTTGAACAGCTTCAGCAACCGGTTTTGCATAATCTGGGTAATCGACAGAATCTGTATCGAATGGCCCAACGTCTTTAACGTCGATTCCTTTATCTTCTAAATGCTGTATGATGGCTGATTTTAAGTTGAATCCACCGTGGTCTGAACCGATAATCACTTTCATTGAAATCATCTCCTAAATATTATTATACATTCTTAAAATGCAGTTTCAAAATCATTCGTTATTACCAGTTTATTTTATCGATATAATGTTTCATCTGATGAAACACACGTGTGTAATCATCCATATTACCGCCAAATGGATCGAGGACGTCTCCACTTTCACCTACATACTCACTTAAAAGATGAACATCCGCATCCTCATTTAACATTTTTACTTGTATATAATGACTTTTTGTCATGACGAGTAGCGTATTGTCGAGCGTGTCCTCATGAGTCAACTGCTCTGGTAGCGTAGAAGGCGAATAATTTTCTCTTTGTATAATCTCCTCACTATACGGACTGACTTGATTGGACGTAACAAATAAACCTCTCGACTCAACTTCTCTGTCCGTCACTGTTTTAGCGTAACTTTCTGCAAGTGGACTTCGGCACGTATTACCTGTACATACAAATATAATCATGCAATCACCCTTTAATAATAGTACTGCCTGTCGCTTTATAAATACGGTTCATCAGCGCTTCAGTTTCACTATTTTGCTTAAATCCGTATATATAGATGATTTCAACATCCGACGCGTCCATATGTCTAAGTGCGGCATATAAATTTTTAGCCGCTTCACGGTAACTTTCTTCGTCTCTGCAAAGACTCGTAAACTGCATGTCTTTGTCGATGTATTGGCGGACAGTTTCTGGCGCGATGACTCCAACTTTATTCTTTTTTATACCTTCAGGTACACGAAGTCTCGTGTTCGAGTTAATGCCGCCTTCAACGACACTCATCGGCTGACGTGGTGCGTAGTGTTTGTACTTCATGCCAGGAGAAATCGGTCGTTCCATCGTATCTTTATGTTCTAAAATCTCTTCTTTTAATACGTCTTGTAACTCTTCGATTGATATGTGTCCTGGACGTGCGACTTTATATGGAAACTGTGTGCAGTCTAACACTGTACTTTCTAGTCCAATCTCAGATTTTTCAGATACGACTACACCAAATATTCTACCGTTTAAGTCGTGAATCACGTGTTCTGCATCTGTCGGAGATGGTTTGCCGCTTAAATTCGCACTCGGTGCAGCGATAGGTATATTTGTGTACTCTAAAATCTTTCGTGCAACTGGATGAGACGGCATTCTTACTGCGACACTATCCATTTCAGCGACTGTATTTGAAGCGATGACCCCATCTTTTAAAGGTAAGATAAAAGAAATCGGTCCAGGCCAAAACGTATCCATGAGTTTTTTTACTTTATCATCGATATAAGACGTGAACGATTCAACTTGCTCGTAGCTATGTACATGGACGATTAATGGATTATCTCCAGGCCGGTTTTTCGCTTGGAAAATTTTAATAATCGCTTCTGGATCTTTTGCATTTGCACCGAGACCATATACTGTTTCTGTTGGAATAGCGATGATTTCTCCGTATTCAAATGCTAGTTTGATTTCGTCCAACTTTTCAATCGTTTCCTCTGTAAGTGGTGCGTTAACGTCTTCAGATGTGATTTCCCATACTTTTGTATTCATTACTTCACCCACTCTATATATAAAATGCGGTCATTACCATTTATATCTTGAATAACTTCGCGCTTAGCGTTCGGCCAATATGTGTCAACAAGAGCAAGCACGTCCTTTTTTTCTTTCCAACCAATTTCAAAAAAAGCTTTCCCACCGTCATTTAAGATGTCGTCTAACGACTCTATCATTTTACGATAAAAATACAGACCCTGTTCTTCAGCGAAGAGCGCGAGCTTTGGTTCATATTTCTTTACAGATAATGACATATCTTCAAGTTCTTTTTCACTAATGTACGGTGGATTTGATACGAGTATGTCGACTTTAATCCCCTGTTCGATGAACGGTTCAAATAGATCACCGTTTAAAATTTTAACGTCGGCTTCAAGATTTTCTTTATTCTTCTTCGCGACTTCTAAAGCATCTTTAGAAATGTCAGATATGTATACGTCTAATTCAGGACGTTCTAATTTGAGTGTAATACCAATTGCTCCGGTGCCCGTCCCAATGTCCGCAACGACGCCTGAGTCGGCGTTTTTTAATACGTGCATGACGAGCTCTTCTGTTTCATTTCTTGGGATTAACGTATCGTTGTTCACGTAAAAATTTCTACCGTAAAAATATTGTATGTTCGTAATATATTGAACAGGTTCATCGTTTAACAGTCGTTGTACACCGTTCATATATCGCTTGTAATCATCATCCGTCATTTCATTATGACCGTTTAAAATTAGACTGAGCGTATCCATTGAAAATAAATCGTCTAATAATATGTCTGCAGCGCGCGTTTCTTTACGTGCTGCAGACAATAATTTTTTCGCTTCTTTTAGAGCAATATTAAAACTCGGCATTGTTTAACTCTTCTAATCGAGATTTTTGGTCTTCAATCATGAGTGAGTCTAGTACTTCATCTAAGTTACCATCGATAATTTGATCGAGTTTATTAATCGTTAAACCGATACGGTGATCTGTCACACGGTTTTGCGGATAGTTATACGTACGAATACGTTCTGAACGGTCACCAGTACCAACTGCGAGTTTACGCTTTTCACTGTATTCATCTTGTGCTTCTTGTTGCATCATGTCGTAAATTCTAGAGCGCATAACTTTCATTGCGCTTTCTCTGTTTTTGATTTGTGATTTTTCATCTTGTGACGTTACGACTAAACCTGTCGGTAAGTGCGTAATACGTACGGCAGAGTCTGTCGTGTTAACGTGCTGACCACCTGCACCACTTGAGCGGTACGTATCGATTTTTAAGTCTTCGTTACGAATTTCTACTTCAACTTCTTCAACTTCTGGTAAAACCGCAACTGTTGCTGTTGACGTATGAATACGACCACCTGATTCTGTTTCAGGGACACGCTGAACACGGTGTGCGCCGTTTTCAAATTTTAGTTTTGAATACGCACCGTGACCGTTAATTACGAAGCTAATTTCTTTAAACCCACCTTGGTCAGAAGCACTTTTATCGACGACATCGATTTTCCAACCTTGCGTTTCTGCATAGCGTGAATACATACGGAATAAATCTCCAGCAAAAATTTGTGCTTCGTCTCCACCTGCTGCCCCGCGAATTTCCATAACAACGTTTTTGTCGTCGTTCGGGTCTTTTGGAATGAGTAAAAACTTAAGTTTTTCTTCAAGCTCAGGAAGTAACGCTTCAGATTCTTTGATTTCTTCTTTTAGTAATTCATTCATTTCCGGGTCGTCTGACTCTTCTAACATTTCTTTAGACTCGGCAATCGTTTCTTTATGTGATTTATATTCTCTATACACTTCTACTTTTTCTGATAAATCACTTTGCTCTTTTGAATACTCTCTTAACTTATCCGGATTACTAGTTACATCTGGATCACTGAGCAGTTCATTGAGTTGTTCGTATCTATCTTCTAATATATCGAGTTGATCAAACATATCCTTCGTCCTTTTCTTCTAGATTCTTGTTAATTATATCATAAATTATGTACGTTACCTTGTTATTTACGGTACAAAAAAAGCTACACAGAACGTATCTGTGTAGCTCTTATATCGATTACTCTTCGTTGTTTTGAGATTTGAAACCAAATTTCTTGTTGAAGCGCTCTACGCGTCCGTCCGCAGCTGCGAAACGTTGACGTCCAGTGTAGAATGGGTGACAGTTAGAGCACACTTCTACTTTAATGTCTTCTTCTAAAGTTGAGCCTGTTTCAAATTCAGTACCACATGAACCACAGATAACATTTACTCTGTGATATGCTGGATGAATATCTTGTTTCATAAAACACATCTCCTTTGCCCTGAACCATCTGGAACAGAGTTATTTCGGGTTTTCCCTTTTCTAATACTTAAAATATTATACACGGATGGTTTCAAAAAATCAACACTACAATTTACATAAACGGTTTTCCAGTTCTGCTAGATTCAATCATCTTTTTACGTAGTACTTCAAAGAAGTCTTCGTTTGATTTCGTTTCTTTAATCGTCTTAATAAAACGCTCTGTAAAGTCATGCTTATCTGTAAATAAGTTTCTAAGTTGCCATAAAACTTCAAGCTCTTTTTGTTCTAATAATAAGTCTTCACGGCGCGTGCTTGAACGTTTAATATCAATCGCCGGATAAATTCTACGTTCTGCTAAATTACGATCTAAGTGTAACTCCATGTTACCTGTACCTTTAAACTCTTCGTAGATCATATCATCCATTCTTGAACCCGTATCAACAAGTGCGGTTGCTAATATCGTTAAACTTCCACCCGCTTCAATATTTCTCGCTGCACCAAAAAATGCTTTTGGTTTAAATAGTGACGCAGGGTCTAGTCCACCAGATAACGTACGCCCTGAAGGCGGCACGACTAAGTTATACGCACGTGCAAGTCGCGTAATAGAGTCCATTAATACGATTACGTCCTCGCCCATTTCAACGAGACGCTTACAACGCTCAAGTAATAGTTCTGCAACTTTAACGTGATGTTGTGGATGCTCGTCAAACGTCGAGTACACGACTTCAGCTTCTTCTACAGAGCGCTCGATATCCGTAACCTCTTCTGGACGTTCACCAATTAAGAGAATAAAAAGCTTTGCATCTGGAGAATTTTTAGTAATCGCAGTAGCAATTTCTTTTAACATCGATGTTTTACCTGCTTTAGGTGGCGCGACGATTAAACCACGCTGTCCATATCCAATCGGCGTAATTAAATCCATAATTCTCGTCGAATAATCTTTTGAATTCGTTTCTAACGTAATTTTTGTATCAGGATAAAGTGGAGTTAACGCTTGGAAGTGAGGACGTTTTTTAATTTCTTCAGCGTTATTATCGTTTACGAAGTCGACTTGTAGTAATCCGTAATAATTTTCTTTGTCTTTTGGTTTTCTAACTTTACCAGTAACTTTGTCACCTTTTTTTAATTCGAAGCGACGAATTTGTGACGCAGAGATATAAATATCTTTTTCACCTTTAGAATAGTTCACCGTTCTTAAAAAGCCGTAACCGTCTGGTTGGATATCATCTAAAATACCTTCCATGTAATAGTTACCATCTTGTTCCATCTCAGCTTCTAATATTGCTAAAACAAGTTCTTTTTTGTTTAATTTACTATAGTTTTGAACGTTTAAACTTTTCGCTCTCGCTGTTAAATCTTTCGTCGTATTATTTTTATATAACGCGTCAAACGTTTCATATTTCATGCCTTCATGTACTTTTTCAGTTTCTTCTGACATATGTTACACTCTCTTCTATTTAAAAATTCACTGTTGCCTATTAAGTCAGTCATTATTATACAGTAACATTCTCATAAATTAAAACGAATAAAAAAGTCTAAGATAAAATATCCTAGACTTTAAAAATATAACGATTAATTATCTTCAACGACCATTTTAGGTTTTTTCTTCATTGAGTGTTTACCTTCGATGAAACGAACTGTTCCTGATTTAGCGCGCATGACAAGGCTAGACGTATTTACGTAGTCCCCTTTAAACTGCACACCTTTCATTAACTCACCATCTGTCACTGCCGTTGCAGCGAAGATTGCGTCGTCTCCTTTTACTAAGTCTTCTAATAGAAGCTTCTCTTTTGGATCGACACCCATCGATTTACAACGTGCTTCTTCTTCAGCGTCTTTAGGCATGAGACGTCCTTGGAAGTCTCCGCCAAGTGCTTTGATACCAACTGCTGCAATTACACCTTCTGGTGCACCACCTGAACCGAATAAAATATCGACACCAGTGTAGTCAAAGCAAGTATTAATTGCTGCTGCAACGTCTCCGTTTTCAACGAATTTTATACGCGCACCTAATTCACGCACTTCATCGATAATGTGTTGGTTACGATCTCTTTTAAGTAATGTAACTGTTACTTCTTCGATTGATTTATTTTTTGCTTTTGCGACTGCTTTAACGTTTTCTGTTACTGACGCATCTAAATCGACGTGACCTTTTGCTTCAGGACCGACTGCGATTTTGTCCATGTACATGTCTGGTGCGTGCAGTAAATTACCTCGGTCTGCGATTGCAATAACTGTTAATGCATTCCAGCCACCTTCAGCAACGATTGTCGTACCTTCGAGAGGGTCTACTGCGATATCAATATCTGGACCTTCTTTTGTTCCTAACTCTTCACCAATATATAACATCGGTGCTTCGTCCATTTCGCCTTCTCCAATCACAACAGTTCCGTTCATTGGGATCGTATCAAATACGTGGCGCATGGCTGTCGTTGCAGCGTCATCCGCTTCGTTTTTTAACCCTTTACCGACCCATTTTGCACTTTCAAGTGCTGCGGCTTCTGTGACTCTTACTAATTCCATTGATAAACTACGTTCCATCTATAGTTTCCCCCTCGGTTTTTATCATAGATAATTATAACACACCATTATAAACAGTTTAAAATAAAATAGAGAGTAATTTTACTCTCTATTTATCAATTCAATATGTGCACCTAGTTGCTGTAATTTTTTGATAATATTTGAATACCCGCGCATGATATGGTGAACATTATGAATTCTCGTCGTCCCCTCTGCCAATAGACCAGCAACGACTAAGCAAAATCCTGCACGTAAATCCGATGCATATACGTCTGCACCATTTAATTTTGAAGGATGAATAAAGACAGAACCGCCTCTATTTTCAACGTGCGCATTCATACGGCGTAGTTCGTCGATGTGTCTAAAACGTGCTGGATAAATGGTTTCAGTAATTTTACTCGTATCTTCAGCTAAAAATAATAATGGTGTAATCGGTTGTTGTAAATCTGTCGCAAATCCTGGATATGCTTGAGTTTTAATTTCTATAGCTTTATATGCTTTAGGACGTCTCACGATGACGTCGTCATCGTCTATTTCAAGTTCAACACCCGCTTCTTCTAGTTTAGAAAACAACGCGTCTAAATGTTCTGGAATCACGTTTCTAACTTTCACTTCATCTCCAATTGTGGCAGCGAGTGAAATATATGATCCTGCTTCGATTCGGTCCGGGATAATCGTATGCGCCGCACCATTTAAATGCCCAACACCTTCGATACGAATCGTCTCTGTCCCAGCTCCGCGAATGTTTGCGCCCATTTTATTTAACAGTGTTGCCACATCGATAATCTCTGGTTCTCTCGCAACGTTTTCTAAAATTGTACGCCCTTTTGCCATCGTCGCTGCGAGCATTACGTTAATCGTCGCTCCGACACTCACGATATCAAAGAAAATTTTTGTACCGACGAGTTCTTCTGCTTCGATGTGCAGTGCACCGTGCTCATTTTTAACTGTCGCTCCGAGTGCTTCAAACCCTTTGATATGTTGATCGATTGGTCTCGGGCCTAAATGGCATCCTCCTGGTTGACCAATGACTACTTTTTTAAAGCGTCCAAGCATCGCGCCCATCATATAGTATGATGCACGTAATAATTCTACTTTTTCATCTGCTAGTGGAACGTTAACAGCATCTTCAGCATCGACTGTAAGTGTATGATTTGATAACTTCGTTTTTATATTTAAATCTTCTAGTATACTTACTAACGTTTTCACGTCAGAAATATCCGGCAGTCCTTTTAACGTCACTTCACCGCTACTCGCCATTAATGTAGCTGGAATGAGTGCGACGGCACTGTTTTTAGCACCGCTCACATACACTTCACCAGAAAGTGTGTGACCCCCGTTTATTTGAATGACTTGTTCCATGTCTTCCACTCCTGTGTGTCTTCGGTTTACTGGTTATTCCAGTCTTGTAAAAATTGCTCGATTCCTTTATCTGTTAAAGGATGATTCGTTAACTTTTTAAGCACTTTAAATGGAATCGTTGCGATGTCCGCACCTCTTAATGCAGCACCGTGTACATGTCCTTCGTTACGAATCGAAGCGGCGATAATCTCTGTGTTAATATCGTGGATGAAAAAGATATCATGAATATCTTCAATTAGCTGTAATCCGTCTAAACCGATGTCGTCTAAACGACCGATAAACGGTGACACATACGTCGCACCAGCACGCGCTGCTGTTAACGCTTGTACCGTATTGAAAATTAACGTCACGTTCGTTTTGATGCCTTCTTCAGATAACACTTTTACAGCTTTCATACCTTCAGCACACATCGGAATTTTAACGACGATATGTTTATGTAGTTTAGCAAGTTCGCGACCTTCTTCGATCATACCTTCAGCTTCTAGTGAAATAACTTCACCGCTCACAGGCCCATCGACAAGTTCACAAATCTCAACTAAACGATCGTGAAACGATATATCTTTTTCTTTAGCGACAAGTGATGGATTTGTCGTTACACCACTTAATACGCCCCATTTATATATTTCTTCTATTTCATTCATATTCGCTGTATCAATAAAATATTTCATCTCTTTTATGTTCCCCTTTTCACATATATACTGTCATTATAAATAAGTATTTCTCTCTCTTCAACGAATACATCATGATACGATATATTAAACGATATAACTAAAGGAGTTACTATGGATAAAATACTACATACACAAATGACAAATGTGTTTAACACGATAGAAAATCAAGAAGAAGAAATAGAAATCGCTGCACGATTACTCGCTCAAGCAACGATGTCTGAAGGGAACATATTATTAAAGTCATTTAACGAAGCCACATTTTTTGAAGATTATTTTTTACACAATGACGAACGTATCCCATCGATTCAACCGTTCCATTCCATCGAAGATATCACAACACCAGACCGTCTATTAATCATCACAAAAGAATATACAGAAGAAGTAAAAGCATTCGTCGATCAACTCGACGACGAGTTTATCGACTACGTCTTAGTTTCAAATACAAATAAAGATAATAAAGCGGAACTCGAAGAAAAGCATCACTTCATCGATTTATCTTCGAAGCGAAAACTCGTACCGATGCCGGACTTTGATCGTGTGTTAAACCCATATGGCACGGCGTTTTTATTCATCTATTATCATTTATATATTCTCATCGAAGAAATGACGAATCCGAAGTATGAATAGGATAGTTTTACTTAGGCTTTGAGTCACTATTTGACGCAAATCCGTTTTGCGTTAAAAGGTGCTTCGTTAATTTAACGATTAGAGCATTTGCGTTAACGTATGCCGGACTGATTTCACGCAAATTGCTTTTGTGTTAAAAGATGAAAAACTATTTCACGCAAATCACTTTTGTGTTAAAGCACGCTCTCTTAATTTAACGATTAGAGCATTTGCGTTAACGTATGCAGGACTGATTTGACGCAAATCGCTTTTGTGTTAAAAGATGAAAAACTATTTTACGCAAATCCGTTTTGTGTTAAAGGCTGCCCCATTAATTTAACGATTAGATCCGATTGGGTCATTTGCGTCAACGAATCCAGAACTGTTTTCACGCAAATCGCTTTTGTGTTAAAGCACGCTCTCTTAATTTAACGATTAGAGCATTTGCGTTAACGTACGAGGAACTGTTTTTACGCAAATCGCTTTTGTGTTAAAAGATGAAAAACTATTTTACGCAAATCGCTTTTGCGTTAAAGGCTGCCCCATTAATTTAACGATTAGAGCATTTGCGTTAACGTATGCGGAACTGATTTGATGCAAATCACTTTTGTGTTAAAAGATGAAAAACTATTTTACGCAAATCGCTTTTGCGTTAACAACAGTGGCGTTATTTTAACAAAAAGCAACCACAAAGCAAAAAACGGCGTGCACTGCACGCCGTTTTATTATTGCTCGTTATTTTCTTTTTCTTTTAAAGCCGCTTCAACTAATCCTTTAAATAATGGATGTGGTCTTGTTGGTCTTGATTTAAATTCTGGGTGGAAGACTGCACCGATATAAAACGGATGTTCTGTAATTTCGATAATCTCTTTATATTTACCATCTTCACTCATTCCACTGAATGTAAGTCCTGCGTCTTTAATATTTTCTTCGTATTCGTTATTGAATTCAAAGCGGTGACGATGACGTTCGCTTATATCTTTCACACCATACAGTTTTGAAGCGAGTGTGTCCTCTACTACGACTGAGTCATAGCTTCCAATTCTTAATGAATGTTCACGGTCAAGTAGCTCCGCATCTTCACTCATTAAAGTAAAGATTGGATCATGTGTTGTTGGATCGATTTCTGTAGAGTTCGCATCTTTCATACCTAAGATGTTTCTCGCCGCTTCAATTGCCATTAACTGCATTCCTAAACTAATTCCAAGTACTGGTTTACCTGTTTCACGTGCGTAACGTAACGTTTCAAGTTTACCTTCAATACCTTGATCTCCAAATCCTCCTGGAACGACGATTCCGTCTAATCCACCGAGTATTTCATCGACATTTTTATCCGTTACGTCTTTTGCATAAATCCAGTCGATTTCAATTTCTGTTAACTCTTCAAATCCTGCATGGTTTAAAGATTCAACGATTGAAAGATACGCATCTTGAAGTTCGACATACTTACCGACGATACCGATTTTCACTTTTTGATTTAAGTTGCGGATGTTTTCTAATACTTGTACCCAGTCGTCTAAGTTTGCTTCACGTTTACTCTCTAAACCTAATGTTTTAAGGACGATATCATCCATGTTTTGATCTTGTATACTTAACACGATGTTATAAATTGTGTCTTCATCTTTTGCTTCGATGACGTTTTCTACACTGACGTCTGAGAATAATGCGATCTTGTTACGTAAGTCTTCTGTCATTTCATACTCTGTACGTACGACGATCATATCTGGTTGAATACCTAAACCACGTAATTCTTTAACACTATGTTGCGTCGGTTTAGTTTTCATTTCGCCTGCTGCTTTAATATATGGTAGTAACGTACAATGAATAAACATGACATTTTCTCTACCGAGTTGTGTTCTTAACTGACGAATAGCTTCAATAAACGGTAATCCTTCGATGTCACCTGTCGTTCCGCCAATTTCAGTAATGACGATTTCAGCATCTGTCTTTTCACCGTTACGTAACATTCTCGATTTAATTTCGTTTGTAATGTGAGGAATGACTTGTACAGTTCCTCCAAAGTAATCTCCGTTACGCTCTTTTCGTAACACTTCTGAATAAATCTTACCTGCTGTAGCGCTTGAGTATTTGTTTACTGTAATGTCGATAAATCGTTCATAGTGTCCTAAATCTAAATCCGTTTCTGCACCATCATCTGTGACAAAAACTTCCCCATGTTGAAACGGGCTCATTTCACCTGGGTCAACGTTTAAGTATGGATCAAACTTTTGAACTGTTACTTTAAATCCACGTGCTTTTAAAATTCTACCGAGTGATGCAGCCGTAATACCTTTACCAAGAGAAGATACAACGCCACCTGTTACAAAAATATACTTAGTCAAGTAAGATTCCTCCTATAAATAAAAAAATCTCCCTCCCAAATGCGCTTGGAAAGGAGCTCGTTCACTGTATCCCTAAAATAAGGGAGCCCAATTAAAATAATAGCACGATTACGGAATTTGTCAATAATTTAATAGTCGTCTCCGTCACCGTAATCATCTTCGAGCGTATCGCCTTCATCGATGTTTAAATCCGTAGTGTCGATGTCTTCATCATCAATAGCTTCATCGATATCCTCATCGTCTTCTTCGTCGATATCTTCGATGTCTTCATCGTCAAGTTCTTCGTCAAGTTCGTCGAATTCATCAAGTTCATTGTCGACGACTTCAAACTTATGAACCGTCGGTGCAATTTTGTCGTTGATGTCATCCACCGTGAACCATTTTCTAAGACCCCATACACCGTCTTCAGTAGAAACAAAACGACCATCTGTATTTAAGTCTGTATAAAATTGTAAAATACGATTTTCGATTTCTTTCTCAGTATATCCACCGATTTCTTGGAATTTGTCGATAATTGAATATAAATCAGTTTCTTTTTCTAAATCATCTAAGTAAATATAAGCCATATCAATAAACGCTTGTTCGTCGATCATTTCTTTTGTAAACTCATCTAATCTCATAATTTGATATCCTTTCATATCATTCATTGCACAATCAAAAGTATATTACATTCAATACTATTATAATGCAAGCATTTTTCATAGTGTAGCATATGATATTTTGAAAATAAAACCCGTAAAAAATAGTGTTTATTTCATAATGATTAGGGTAATAATAAATCATTGGACAATAAGGAGGAAATTTTATCGTGTCAAATAAAAACACGAATCAACATAAGCGTAAGGGGTTCTCTAAACTTGAACTCGGAACAGTCTTTTGGACTTCAGCGACGATAATCATTGTCGCATCAATTATTGCGATGGTTATCCCTGGCAGATTCCAGGCAGCTTCTGAAGCAATTTATGAATTTATTTCTCAAAACTTCACTTGGTTCTTCTTACTTCTCGTATTCGGATTTGGTGTGTTACTTATATTCTTAGCACTCTCACCATACGGTCGTATTAAGCTCGGTGATGACGATTCTGAGCCAGAATTTGCCTTTTGGCCTTGGATTGGTATGTTATTCTCGAGTGGTCTTGGAGTTGGACTCGTATTCTTCGGAGTTGCTGAACCGATGCAACACTTCGTAGAAGCACCGTTTTTAGGTGGCCCAATTCAAGATGCTGAAGCTGCGAGAATCGCAATGGGTTATACGTATTTCCACTGGGGAATTTCACAGTGGTCAATTTTCGGAGTTGCTGGACTTGCGATTGGTTATTTCCAATATCGTAAAAAGCGTGACGGGTTAATTTCTACGTCACTCGAACCTATTTTTGGATTTAACTATAGTAAACTCGGTCGTAACTCGATCGATACGCTCGCAATTATCGCGACAATTACAGGGATGGCGACGTCAGTCGGTCTCGGTATTTTACAAATGGATGGTGGGTTAAACCACGCATTTGGATTACCTCAAGGCCCTGTCACTCAAATTATTTTAACGGTACTTATGACAACGGTATTCATCTTATCGACAGTAATCGGTCTAGAAAAAGGGATGAAGTTCTTTAGTACGATGAACATGGTACTCGCATTATTCTTAACAGTATTCATGATTATCTTCGGTCCGTTTAGCTTCATTATGGAATCTATCGTTTTAGGTCTCGGAGATTATTTATCGAATTATGTCGGTTACTCACTACGTGCCGAACCATATAACGCGAGAGATTGGACAAGAGGATGGACAGTATTCTACTGGGCATGGGTAATTGCTTGGAGTCCATTTATCGGTTCATTCGTCGCACGTGTATCACGTGGTCGTACGATTCGTGAATACGTCGCTGGTATTTTAATCGTCCCACCGATTTTATCATTCTTATGGGTTGGTGCCCTCGGAGGAACTGCGATTTACTCTGACTTATTTAAAAACACAGATATCGCGTCAATCGTTCAACAAGATGAAACACGCGCATTATTTGAGTTATTAAATACGATGCCATTTACAACGTTAACGTCAATCGTTGCGATTTTACTCATCTTCTTATTCTTAGTAACGTCTGCAGACTCTGCAACGTTTATCGTATCTGGAATGAGTCTTGGTGATACTGAAAATCCACCGATACGCATGAAAGTGTTATGGGGAGTATTACTCGGAGTATTAACAGTCGCACTGATTTTAGCTGGTGGACTGACAAGTTTACAAGCAGCAAGCTTACTCGCTGGTCTACCGTTTGCGATCGTTCTTATCTTAATGATATTTAGTGTTATTAAGAGTATGCGAAGAGAGCCAAACAAAGCACTCGCAAGACGCCGACACAGTGACAACGCAAAAGAAGAACATAAACAATTTTAATAGTTTACAATAATTGCTTAGCACCCATATAATAGAGGGTGCTAAGTTTATTTTATATGGAGGATAACGATGAAAATAGGAATTGATGCGGGTGGTACGTTAACGAAAGTCGTCAAAATGTATGACGATGGTACATATGAATATAGTAGCCGTCCAACGACTGAAGTAGATATGCTCATTCAAGAGCTAAACGACGAAGAAGACGTCACACTATACTTAACTGGAGGCGGCAGTGTATACATATCAGAACATGTGAAGCACGAGTCGCATTTACAAATTGAATTCGACGCAGCGTATACAGGGCTTACTTATTTAATGGAACAACAAAATATCCATTTAGATCGCTTCGTATACTTAAACATCGGAACGGGAACGAGTTTTCACGTCGTCGAAAATAACGCTCAGCGCCGCGTCGGTGGTACTGGTATCGGTGGTGGTACGTTAATGGGGTTATCACAACTACTTACAGGTTATGAAACGTTTGATGAAATCGTAGAAACAGCAAAAAAAGGAAACCGTGATACGTTAGATTTAAAAGTAAAGCACATATTTAAAGACGGTCCTGTACCAAAACCGTTAACTCCTGAACTCACTGCAAGTAACTTTGCACGCGTAGAACCACACCATCATACGACCGCTTCAGCTGCAGATAAACTTGCAT
The DNA here is from genome assembly GCF_002871345.2 of Nosocomiicoccus massiliensis. Taxonomy (NCBI): domain Bacteria; kingdom Bacillati; phylum Bacillota; class Bacilli; order Caryophanales; family Staphylococcaceae; genus Nosocomiicoccus; species Nosocomiicoccus massiliensis. The sequence goes on from NZ_CP136964.1 coordinate 891,875, forward strand.
CTGTCATCGGAATGGTCGCTGAAGGTGCGATTTCATTTGGCGTGACGCTCGCTCAAGGATTTAAAACGAATGATTTAGTACTCATTGGTTCGACATTAAAAGATAACGATGTCATGCAAGGTGTCATTCATAGCTACGGTTCACTAAAAGGAATAAAACCACACATCATCGAAAACGGTGAATATAGTGGTGCAATCGGTGCGATTTTAGTTACAAAACAATAAGTCGCTTACGGCCATACTCAATAATTTCGAGTGGTACGTTAAAGATATTCGTTAAATTATATTCTGTGATACATTCTGGTGAAGTCGTAAATGCGACTTCACCTTTTTTCATTCCGATTACTTTATCTGCATATTGTAATACGAGCGTGAGATCATGCACGTTCATAATAACGATTTTTTCTTTTGATAATTCTTTTATATAGTCAAACATCTCTTTTTTATATTTGACGTCGAGTCCTTCTTCAAGTTCATCGAAGATAAGTATCGGTTTATTTTCTAACACTGCTTGGACAAATACCGCACGCTTAAACTCCCCACCCGAAATATGAGATACAGATGTATCTTTTAAATCGTATAAAGAAAAACGTTTCAGTAAATCATCGCTACTTTTTTGACTCGTTAACTCGGCGAAGTCTTTAACTGTCATGTCAGGGCGATTTAAAAGTTGCGGGATATATGTGACGTGCTCTTTTAAATGAAACGGTGCATCGTTAAACAATACATCTCTCTCACTATATTGATAGCCGATTAAACCATTTAAAAGCGTCGTTTTCCCACTACCGTTACCCCCGATAATGATATTTAACCCATCATTAAAATGAAGTTCATTGATATTGAGCAAAAACGTATTAAATTGAACGGTTAATTTTTCAATGGATAGCTCCATACGACTCCTACTTTCGTGTAGATTAAATATTTCCCAAGAAATTTCTTATTCTTTATCTTCTGCCATACGTCTTAACTCATCGCGCGTCTCTTTTGGTAGCCCTTCGCCGTAATCCATCATTCTAACGATGTCTTTAAAAGCTGCACGTGGAATTTTTAAGTCTTCTAACTCGTCAATCTCAAACTGAAGTGTAATATCTGATTCGTGACCTGCTTTTAACTTATTTACGAAATCTGGTTCGGTAATAAATGGGCTCGACATTCCGACCATATCGCCAAATTGTAATGCTTCTAGTGCTTTTTCTGGCGTGTTAATACCTCCAGTAACCATAAGTGGGATTTTCCCTTTCACGTGATCATAGACAATCTTATTGACGTATTCACCTTCGTTTTCACCTTGTGCACGGACCGTCGCTTTATAAATGTTTCGACCCCAACTTGCGATTGCTAAATAGTCGAGCGGTCGAATAGATTCGAGTGCATCTACGAATTGTAAAAACTCTTCAACTGTATAACCGACGTCACTACCCCTTGTTTCTTCAGGTGTCCCTCTAAAGCCGAGCATAAAGTCTTTTGGCGCGTGAGTTTCAATAACATCTGCAACAGCTTGATATACTTCTAAACCAAATCGTGATCGGTCTTCTAACGTTTTACTACCATATTCGTCGTCACGCTCATTTGAAAATTTAGAGAAAAATGTTTGAATGAGTAATCGTTGTGCAGCTGATACTTCAACACCATCAAATCCCGCTTCAATTGCGCGCTTAGTTGCCTCGCGGTAATTATCAATCACCATGTCGATTTTACGTTTAGACATCGGCAACACTTGGTGTTTTACTGGCACATTTAACTCCATCAAACTCGGTCCATAAACGACGCCTAAATCTAAAATTGCTTGGTTAGAAAAACGTCCAGCATGTGTGAGTTGTAATATCGCTTTTCCACCAGACTGTTTCATCGCTTGTGCGAGTTTTTTTAATCCTTCAATTTTTTTATCATCTGCAACGCTATACCCGTATTCAAACAGTTGACCGTACGGTTCGATATACGCAGCCCCTGTTACGAGAATCGGCGCAGACTTGCTGCGTCGTTCGTGATATAAGACATCTTCAGTCGTTACTTCCCCGTCTTTAGTCGATGAATTTGTAATCATTGGAGACAATACAAAACGGTTATCAATGACGTCACCATTCGGCAGTTGAAATGGTTCAAATAGCGGTTCGTATTTTTCGTTCATTTTCTTACTCCTTTAATTGTAAGTTTGTCATTCTAGCATACCATATGCTTTCTTTGACTATAAAATTCAGTGCGACTATAATTATATATGCTTCATACATTAATTTTAATTTAAAAGGATTGATAATCATCGTTAAAATAAGCGTCCTTGATTACGCAGTGATTGATGAAGGGAAAGATGCAGTAACTGCAGTGAAAGAAGCAATCGAACTCGCTCAACATGCTGAAGCATTAAATTTCAGTCGATTCTTCGTCGCAGAGCATCACGATGTAAAATCATTTGCAAGCAGTTCACCAGAACTATTGATGATGAAACTACTCGATGAAACAAACGACATTCAAATTGGTTCAGCTGGTGTTATGTTGCCGCATTACAGTCCGTTAAAAGTTGCAGAAAACTTTCGTATGTTAGAAGCTTTTCACTGTGGACGTGTGAACTTAGGCTTTGGTAATACGTTCGGTACAGCTAAAGTACAACGTGCAATGGATACGAAAAAAGCTGATTTTGACTACGAACATCATATCGATACGTTGCAACAACATTTAACTAATGCGTCAAACATTACCGTTCACCCTGAAACTTCTTCAGCGCCTTCTATGTGGATGCTAAGTACGAGTGAACGTTCAGCGAAACTCGCAGCGAAACTCGGTGTCGGGTATATTTTCGGGTTATTTCCGTATGCATCTACCGATAAAATACCAACTGGACGACGGGCAATAAAGCAATTTAAAGAAATGTTTCAACCGTCAAAAACGAACGAAACACCTGTCACTATTGCAGCAGTTTTCGTCGTCATCTCAGATACGGATGAAAAAGCCGAGACACTCGCGAATGCTTTAGACGTATGGCTACTCGGTAAAAATAACTTTAACGAGTTCGAATACTTCCCATCTGTAGAAACAGCGAAAGCCTATGATTATACAGATGATGAACTGAAGCGTATGAAAGCCAACCGGACACGTATGGTCGTCGGGTCAAAAGAAACGGTAAAAGCAAAGCTATTGGATATTCAAAACGAACTTTCAGCTGATGAATTACTCATCATTCCGCTAATGCCAGGATTTAACAATAGAAAACATGCACTCACGTTAATACACGAGGCATTTAATTTATAAATTCGAAAATTTAGAAAGGATGTTTTTTATGAGAAAAACAGCAAACTACTTATGGATTGATAAAGATGGAGACACTTATACATTAGTGTTAACGCCTGAACTTCAAGACGATATCGGAACAGTTGGATACGTTCAGTTCAGTAAAGAGGACGTCGTTAAAAAAGGCGACTCACTACTTGAATTAGAAGGTTCTAAAACAGTATTAGACTTAATGTCACCACTTGCTGGGACAGTCGTTGAACGAAATACAAAAGCAATCGACACACCAGAAATTTTAAACGCTTCAGACGCAAACGAAAGCTGGGTTGTAAAACTGACAGACGTCGATGAAGATGCATTTAATGCGTTAGACGACGCACAATAATGTTAGATCGCTTACAATTTTTAATTGTAAGCTTTTTTCTAGTAAAGAGGGTTTTATGTTATGAGACTAAACGAAGTAAATGATTTAATACATTATTTACAAGATGAACAAAATATCGCGCACACATCTGCAAGAGATTTTGAACATGCATTTACGTTATACCGTGAACTCGTCAACGTGCGTAAGCCGAAGCCTTTACCTGAGAAATATTTACGCATCCAAGATGAGTTTTTAAAGTCAATTAACGACACGGTTGTTCATCTTAAAGATTTAGAAGAAGTTGAAAGACAAATCTATATGTTTAAAGGCGATATAACAACACTCGCTGTTGATGGTATTGTGAATGCAGCAAACGCTGATTTACTCGGCTGCTTTATAAAAGGCCACGCGTGTATTGATAATATCATCCACACGAAAGCTGGTGTTCAGCTACGCTATGAATGTCACGAAATTATGGAAGCACAAGGTCGTAAAGAAGCAGTCGGTCGCGCGAAAATGACAGACGCTTATAACTTACCATCAAAATACGTATTTCACACAGTCGGCCCGTACATTAAAGGTGATGGCCCTTCAAAAATGCAGCAAGATTTACTTAAACAATGTTATAAAAGTGTTCTTACATTAGCAGATGAGCACAATTTAGAGAGCATCGCATTTTGTAGTATTTCTACAGGGGTGTTTCGCTTCCCTAAACCGCTCGCTGCTGAAATCGCAATAAAAACAGTCAAAGATTATTTAAAAGAAACAAACTCTAATATAAAAGTCATCTTTAACGTATTCTCCGATGAAGATAAAATGATATATAAGAACATATTACGTTAGAAAGGAAATACTATGTCTACTTGGAACTACAACACAAATTCAGACAGTGAAACGCTCGCTTCACTCATAAAAGATGCGGATGCTGTCGTCGTTGGTGTCGGCGCTGGGATGTCTGCTTCAGATGGTTTCACTTATGTCGGTGACCGTTTTAAAAAGAACTTTCCAGATTTTATTGAAAAGTACGGATGGTTCGACATGTTACAAGCGAGTCTTTTTGACTTTCCGACGACTGAAGAGTATTGGGCGTTTCAAAGTCGCTTCGTCAAGCTAAATTATATCGATCAACCGGTCGGTAAATCGTATGTAGCACTTAAAGAAATGCTCGAACATACACCGTACTTTGTCATTACGACAAACGCAGATAACGCTTTTTATAAAGCAGACTATGATATGGATAAAGTATTCTACTATCAAGGTGAATATGCGTTAATGCAGTGTAGTCAGTTTTGCCATAACGAGACGTACCGAGATGACGAAATGATGTTAAAAATGGTCGAACAACAACAAGATATGAAAGTACCATACGACCTAATTCCGTTTTGTCCAAAATGTAACGCAAAGTTAGAGATTAACAAACGTAACGCCGAAAAAGGCATGGTCGAAAGTCCACACTTCTTCGAGCAAAAAGCGCGATACGAAGCGTTTCTTAACGAGCATAAATCCGGAAAAGTCATCTATTTAGAAATCGGTGTCGGCTATACGACGCCACAGTTTATCAAACATCCGTTTTGGCGATTCACATGTCAAAATAAAGACGCTAAATTTGTTACGATGAACCAAAAATCATACCGAATTCCTGATGATATTAAAGAGCAGTCGATCGCTTTAACAGATGATATTCAAACGACGATTGTCAAAGCAAATCACATTTTAAAGGAGCAACAACATGTATCTAATTGAACCATTTCGTAACGGAAAATATGTAGACGACGGTGCATACGCACTCGCAATGCAAGTATATGTCAATGAAAATATATTTTTAGATGAAGGAATTATATTTCCGTATTATTGCCAACCTAAAATTGAAATCGGACGTTTCCAAAACGCTCGTGCAGAAGTGAACCAAGACTATTTAGACGAAAACGGCATTATCGTCGTACGCCGTGACACTGGAGGCGGAGCAGTACTCGTCGATGAAGGTGCAGTAAACGTTTGTTTCTTAATCCCTGAAGACAGTAGAATATACGGTGACTACAAGAAAATGTACGCCCCTGTCATTCAAGCCCTGAAAAATCTCGGAGTTAAAAATGTCGAGCAAAGCGGAAGAAACGATCTTTTAATAGACGGTAAAAAAGTATCTGGTGCAGCGATGACAAAATCAAACGGACGCGTATATGGTGGTTTCTCTCTACTACTCGACATTCACCCTGAACGTATGCTTGAGTCATTAAATCCGAATCAAAAGAAAATCGAATCAAAAGGTATTAAATCTGTAAGAAGTCGCGTAACGAGCATTCGCGAACATTTAAAACCAGAACTTCAAAATGTTACGACAGATGAATTTAAAGACCTCATCATTAAAGAACTTCTCAATATTCAATCTGTAGATGAAGCAAAACGCTACGAACTAACTGACGAAGACTGGCAGAAAATCGATGAACTCGTCGAAAAGAAATATAAAAACTGGGACTGGAACTATGGTAACTCTCCAAACTATAGTTATCAAAGAGATGGCCGTACGACAGCTGGAACGATTGATATCAGTTTAGAAATCGTCGAAGGTCGTATCGACAAATGCCAAATCTACGGTGACTTCTTCGGTCAAGGACAAATCGACGACGTGAGCGCGCACTTAATCGGCACAAAAGTAAAACGAGAAGATCTATTAGAACGATTAGCAGAAATCGATTTAAACTATTACTTCGGTAATTTATCAAAAGAAGAACTGACAGATTTAATTTTAAGCTAATAAAAACGACCGTAGTTAACGACTCATAAGAGTTCGAAACTACGGCCTTTTTATTTGGTGAGGGTGCGTCGTTATAGCTTTATTTTACGCAAAACGCATTTGTGTAAACGAGTGTCTGATTACGTTGACAATTACGAGAATTGTGTCAACGTACGGACTATCCCTTTTACGCAAATCCATTTTATATTAAAAGATGAAAAACTATTTAACGCAAATTGCTTTTCTGTTAAAGCATGCTACTTTTATTTAACGATTAGAGCATTTGCGTTAACATATACGGAACTGATTTGACGCAAATCCATTTTGCATTAAAAGATGAAAAACTATTTAACGCAAATCGCTTTTACATTAAAGGACATCTCATTACGTTGACAATTAAAACAACTACACCAAAGAAATAAAAAAACGACCGTGATTATTCACGGTCGTCTGTCATGTCTTCTACACTCGGACGGTGTTTTTTATATGAAAATAGTAACAGTGTAAATAGAATGAATAGTACTAACAATAATGCAAATATTAGGACGTAACTGAGTGGATTTTCTTGCGTAATTACGCTCGTAATTGAAAATATAATTCCACCAGTAAATAATGCACCTACAAATGCATAAATTATGACTTGCCAATTTTTCATCATAATACTAATTCCCCTCATTGTTCGTACGTTCACTGTAACATGACTACTACTTCATTTAACAGTCATTTTTGACTAATTCGTTACATTTCTACTCTTTCCATAAATGACTGATTGATTGGAATCGCTCGACGACTTCATCTAACTCTTCATCTGCAATTGCGAGTGATACACGAATTCGGTTTTCACCAAGTGATCCGAACGGGAATCCTGGAATGACCATAATCGACTGTTCTTCTAATAGATATTCAAAGAACGACTCACTATTAAAGCCTTTTGGTACTTCGACCCATCCAAACATACCACCGTCAATATCATTTAACGGGATACCGACTTCACGAAGTCCTGACACGAATTTGTCACGGCGACGTTTAAATATTTCGTTTTGTTTTAATAAGAATTCATCGGATTCGTTTAACGCCGTTGCGGCAGCTTCTTGTTGAACACCCCACATTCCTGCATGTGCAAACGACTGATATAAATTCAGCGCGCCGACCATATCTTTGTTACCGACCGCAAATCCTATTCGGAATCCAGACATGTTAAACGCTTTTGATAATGAGAAAAATTCCATCGACGTTTCAAAGTTTTTGTCACTTTCAAGAATGCTCGGTGGCTTTCCTTCAAATCCGAATGCAGCATACGCGAAATCGTTGATCAGCATAATGTCCGTATCTTTAAATCTTTCGACTGTTTCATCGAAAAACTCTTTTGTCGCAACTGCACCGACTGGGTTTGATGGATAGTTTAAAATGATTAAACGTGCGTTGTCTAATTCTTTTTCATCTAAATTATCAAAGTCCGGTAAGAAATCATTTTCTTTTAGTAACGGTAAATCATATACTTCACCATTCGCTAGTTTTACTCCTGGTACATAATCGATATATCCAGGATTTGGCACGTATACCCCTTCTCCTGGCTCGATAAAGAGACTTGGGAAGTTAATGATTGCATTTTTTGAACCGTATAATAGTGCGATGTTTTCATCTTCTAACTCGACATCGTAATGTCTTTTATAAAAGTCTTTAACAGCTTGCATTAAGTTTTCGCGAACGTTAACACCTGCGTATTTGTGGTTTTGAATGTCGTCTATCGTTTCCTTCACGTTTTCTAGTACGTGATCTGGCGTACGACCATCCGGTACACCGATTGACATATTGAGTAATGGTTTGTCGCCCAGTTTAATCTTTTCTAGACGCTTACGTAGAGACATAAAGAAGTCTCCTTCTAACTGCATTAAACGTTTGTTTGCCATTTGTTAATCATCCTCCGGTTTGTCAAAACCTTTGAACTCCTCGTCGATTACTTTGTTGAATCCTTCCGATTGTACGGCTTTTATTAAATCTTCACGAATCTTATCTGATGCAAGGTCATCGTTAACGACGATTCTATTTCTAAAGTATTCTGACATATTTTCTAATATAAGTGCATCTTCTAACTTCATGTTACTCGCTAAAGCAAAGTTCCCTGGTACGAGTGATAAACCAATTTGATCCACACTTCTCGGAAGTTGCCCCGCATCTTGATAAACAAACTTGAGGTTCATCTTATTACTTATAATATCATTTTCTGTGATATCAAACATATCATAACCCTCTTTTAGTTCGATTAACCCCGAATCTTCTAACACCATAAATGCACGACTCATATTTACTGGGTCTGGTGGTAACGCAACTTCACTACCGTTTTCTATATCGTCTAACGACTTATATTTACCAGAATATAATCCCATCGGTGCAGTTGGCACTTGTATTAAATCAATTAAATTCTTATCGTTTTTCTCATTATAGTTATTCATAAACGTAATATTTTGAAACAGGTTTGCATCTATATCGCCATTCGCGAGTGCTGTATTCGGTTGAATCCAGTCAGAGTATTCAACGACTTTCACCGTATACCCCATCTCTTCTAATTCAGGTCGTATCGCTTTTTCGACCATATCTGTAAATGGTCCACTCGTCGCACCGATCGTAATGACTTCACCTTGTTTGTCGCTCAATAAATAAGATGAAATACCGATGACGACTAAACATCCTGCTAAAAATGTAATAATTCCACGCATAGTTTTACCCCTCCCTCTGACTTAAAAAGTCACCAATCCATTGAACGAGTTGTACGATAACGATTAATAATACGACAGTGATTAACATGACGAACGTATCGTATCTGTAATATCCGTAGCGGATTGCGAGGTCACCTATACCTCCACCACCGACAACTCCAGCTGTCGCACTAAATGCAATGATTGAAATAATCGTTAACGTTATCGCTTGAGTTAAACTTCGTTTTGATTCTGGTATTAACACGTCAAAAATAATCTGTGATAACGGTGCGCCTCCAGCGATACACGCTTCAATGACACCTTTATCGATACTATGAAAACTCGACTCTGCGAGTCTTGCAAATAATGGAATCGCTGCGATACTTAACGCAACTGACGCAAATACTGGTCCGTGTGACGCATTTACTAACCACGTAGCAAACGGCATAATCGCAACGATTAAAATGATAAACGGAAAACTACGAATCACGTTTACAATAAACCCGAGTATGACGTTTAGCGACTTCACTTTAAATAACTGACGTTCGCTCGTTATGAAAAGTAAAATTCCAAGTGGTAAACCGATTAATACCGCAAAGAAAATTGAAATAGACACCATTAATACCGTCTCTAAAAATGAGCGGTACAGTAGCGGTAGTATAATATCTAACTTATCCATAAATCTCAGCCCTCTCTAATCCGATTCTGTCATCGATATGTTTAAAAAATCTTCCGATTTCCGCTTCGTCACCACTCACTTGTAACATAAGTAAACCGAGTGGATCGCCGTTAATATATTCGATGCGACCGTTTAAAATACTAATGTTTAAATCAAATAGTTTATACAGCTGATTTAAATGGTTTTCTTCTGCTGTATCTTTTGCGAATTTTAACGTAATGATTCGGTTTTCGTTTGTTGTCTTAATATGTGGTGGCACTTGGAAGTTATAAATTTCTTGAACGAAACCTTTCGTCACTTCATGTGTCGGATTACTAAATATGTTATAAACATCGTCTACTTCAATGATTTCTCCGTTAGACATGACTCCAACGCGATGTGCAATTTCTTTTATGACTTCCATTTCATGCGTAATTAAAACAATCGTGAGACCGAGTGTTTTATTAATCTCTTTTAATAACTTTAAAATTTCTTTTGTAATCTCAGGGTCTAACGCACTCGTCGCTTCGTCACATAGTAAAACTTCTGGATCATTTGCAAGTGCACGTGCAATACCGACACGCTGTTTTTGTCCCCCACTTAAATTTTTAGGTAACGCATCTCTTTTATCTGAAAGTCCGACGAGTGTTAACAACTCATCCACTCGTGCGTCCATTCTTTCTTTCGGATATTTCGCTGCTTTTAAAACAAACTTAATGTTCTCAGCAACTGTCTTACTGTTAATTAAATTAAAATGCTGAAACACCATTCCGATCTTTTGACGTTTAACACGTAGTTTATCTTTAGAAAGTTTTGTTAAATTATCGTCACCGACAATGACGTCACCCGTTGTCGGCACTTCAAGTAAGTTAATGAGGCGTAGTAGCGTACTTTTACCTGCGCCACTAAAGCCGATTAGTCCAAAAATCTCACCTGAGCGAATCGATAAATCCGTCGTTTTAACCGCTTCAACAGACTTACCTTTGACATCGTAAGTCTTACTAACGCCCTTCAATTCAATATGACTCATGGAAACTCCTCCTCAAAATAAAAAACCATTTACTAAAATAAGCAAATGGTTTGTAATGATATCTGTCAAGCATCTGCTCGTTGGAATTAGCACAGTACTTAAAAAGCCCGCTGCTGAACTGTCACTGGGCCAAATCCCTCGAGTTCTCTGGATATTTAATATTCAATTAAAACAATCTTATACCACATAGAGCTATTTTACAACACTTTTTCGAAATTGTTAGAAAACTCCTACTTCACCCATTTGGACATGTAAATGAGGTCTGTGTAGCTGTCGTTGTTTAGTTTGACTTGATCTTTTAGTGTTGCTTCACTTTCGAATCCGAATCGTTCGTATAGTTTGATCGCGCCGTCGTTGTTACCAAATACTGTGAGGATTAGTTTTTCGATATTATCGTTTTCTGTCGCGAAATCGACGACTTCTTGAATGAGTTTGCTTCCGATACCGTGTCCTGCGTATTTATGTTGAACACTAATTCCAAATTGTGCGATGTGACGGAATTTATGGCGCTTGTCGTGGAACATGTTGATGATTCCAATGACTGTGTCGCCATCTAATGCGACGAGTTTTAAGTCGTTTTCACCGATGTTTTTTATTTTGTTTATTTGATCTTCTAAGTCTGGTTCCTGATTTTCTATCGCTGTTGCGAGTGTGTCTGGATTTTCTTTTGTTACTTTTATTTTATGTTCAATGATTGACTCTGCGTCTTCAATTTTCGGTTTTCTTATTTCTAAATTCATCGTATCCCATCCTTTTTAATGCTACTTCTATAGTAACATTTATACTTTCTACACTCACTTTGTCTGTTTATCAGTTAAATAGACAAGCTCTCGTTTATTTGTAACAATGAAGTTGATTACTGATTATTTAAGGAGGATTTTTAGATGAAACATCTTTCTAACGAACATTATTTTTATCACATGTCTAAAGATAACGAACCGAAGTTAACTGTAGATGTTGGTGATACTGTTAAAATTGACACGCTCGACTGTTTTACGAATCAAATTCAAGATGAGGATTACGCGTTTGACACACTCGATTGGGATAAAATGAACCCAGCCTCTGGACCTATTTTTGTCAGTGGTATTCAAGCTGGAGATGTTTTAAAAGTTACGATTCAAGACATTGAAATTGACGATAAAGGCGTCATGGTAACTGTACCTGATGCTGGTGTGATGGGTAAATATTTACACGAACCAACGATTAAAGTGCTCGATATTAAAGATGATACTGTCCTCTTTAACGATATTGAAATTCCAATTAACAAAATGGTTGGAGTGATTGGTGTCGCACCAAAAGATGAGGCGATTAACAACGGTACACCAGATACCCATGGCGGTAACATGGACTCTGTTAAAGTTACTACAGGCGCAACGCTTTACTTACCTGTCTATCACGATGGTGCATTATTTGGATTAGGTGACTTACACGGTGCCATGGGTGACGGTGAAGTTTCTGTAAGTGGTTTAGAAGTTGAAGGATCTGTTACAGTGACTTTAGAAAAAGCGGAGAACGTTCAAACTGAACATCCAATTTTAGTAAACGATGAAGGTATTTATCAATTTGTGTCTCACGAAAGTTTAGACGAGGCTGTTGACCAGTCCGTACAGGTGATGATTCAAAATATTTTAGAGCCAAGAACGCCACTAACACTACCAGAACTGACAATGCTAATGAGTTTAGTCGGGCAAACAGAAATCAACCAAGTTGTAGACCCGTTAAAAACTGCACGTTTCTTCGTGCCGCAATATGTGTTAGACAAATTAAACATTGAATTAAAATAATAGGAGGCTTTCAATATGAAGGCAGTCGCAATCGATTTAGACGGTACCGCTCTAACGAATGACGGTAAATTTAGCAAAAGATTAGAACAAGCCATACAAAAAATGCACGATAAGGGAATACTCATTTTTATTGCAACCGGTCGTTCAATGAAATCATTATCGTCCAAGCTACCTAAGGATTTACCGGTCGACGGATACGTCGCAGCAAGTGGCGTTGTTGTTGTTGCTCAAGGTCAAGTGCTAAGAAGTTCGACATTTAAAAAAGAAACGATTGAAGAAGTCATTTCTATCGCAAGAGAACAAAATGTCTATTACGAAGTCAATACGACAAACGACGGGCCGTTTACATTTGTACAAGATAAAGAATACGCGTTAGAAGATTTACTTCATCCACCTGAAGAAGATGTACTCGCGTACGAAACAATCGGTGCAAGCCGAAGTATTACAGACAGTAATCAGTGGGTAGATACGATCGATTTAACAGACGTTATTAAACTATATTTCTTTAGTAATTATAAAGATAAAATCAAGAAGTTTTATAATACACTCGATCAAAATTCAGACAACAATACAAAATATGCACTCTATCAAACAGCGGTGCATAACTCTGAAATTATGGTTCCTGGTGTAGATAAAGGTACAGGTCTCACTGTACTTGCTGAACACTTTAATATAAATTTATCGGACATTCATGTATTCGGAGATAGTATGAACGATATCCCAATGTTTAAAGTCGCAGGGAAATCTGTCGCAATGAAACATGCGATTGAAGAGTTAAAAGACCTTAGCGATGACAAAACAGAATTTACGAATGCAGAAGAAGGTCTCGCACAATATTTCGAAGCGCATTACTTATAATGCGCTTCTTTTTTGAATATAAAATACATGACCTTGCATCAGTTCGTCCGAATGTATTTCATGACCACCATCGGTGAGTTCAATTTGTACGTTTGCATTTCGTTCTTCAAATAATTGCTTTACTTTAAACGCATCACCAGCTGACGTCTTAAAGTCTCTTGCTCCAGCTGTAATTAACACATTTAAATGGCTTAAATCTATGTCTCGCATTTGTTCTGAATAGTAAGCTGGATGCATTAAAAATGCACCAAATATCGGTAACGGATAGTTTAATAATACGTGGCTGGCAATATTTGAGCCATTAGAATATCCGATAATAAATCCTTTATTTAAGTCTAAGTCATATAATTCAAATAATTTTTTAATTTCATCGTATAACTTTTGACCTTCATTTTTTAAACTGTCTTCATCATATTTTTTAGGATGAATTCGTTTAAAGTAACGAAGTTGTTGACCTTCAAGTACGTCTCCACGAAATGCTAAAATATTTGCTGAACTATTTACCGTTGCTGCGATGTCGAGCAAATCTGTCTCGCGTCCACCGGTACCGTGAAGGAGAATTAATGTTTCTTCAGAATTGTTTTTCCCTTTAATAAATAAGTGTTTCATATTTTCACTCCCAATACTATTATGATAAGACAAAAAAGCTAAACACTCATAATAAATGACTTATAATTATTTTAAAGAATTCCAAAGGATGATGAATATGATCAATCAAATGCACCACGTATCTGCAATCACCAAAGACATTCAGTACAACAACCATTTCTTTACAAAAATTTTAGGACTACGTCGTGTGAAAAAAACAGTCAATCAAGATGATACATCAATGTATCACTTATTTTATGCAGACAAAATAGGATCTATCGGTACGGACATGACTTTTTTCGAGATTAAAAATTCTCAACCAGTTCGCTATGGGACAAATGCAATCACGATGACTATTTTTAGAGTCCAATCAATCGAAGCGTTACAATTTTTTGAAGACCGCTTCAATTCTTTTAACATCCGTCATGAAGGGATTTCTAAATATAGTGGTAAAGATGCACTTAAATTTTACGACGTTGAAAACCAACGTATGATGTTAATAGTGGATCCTGTTGAAGAAGACGTAGTACCTTTTGGTAACAACGGTGAAATCGTTGAAAAATATCGTATTACGAGTATACACGGTGTGGAAGTTACTGTGCAGTATCAAGTAGCATTTACTGAAACGTTAAAGCTACTCGGGGGAATAGTTGATGAAGACTTTAAAAATCAAGATGATACTGTCATTAAAATCGGTGATGACCGCATTTACGTTAAAGAAAACCGCTCACCGATGATAGAGCAACAAGGTTACGGGAGTGTGCATCATTTTGCAGTAAATGTCGATAGTCTAAGTGAATTAAAAGAATTAGAAAATCTTTTAAACGACGAACATTACGTTAATTCCGGTATTGTCGACCGTCACTACTTCACGTCACTCTATATTAACATACCTGGAAATATCATCGTTGAACTTGCGGTTCATACGAATGGATTTACTGTCGATGAACCAATTGAAACACTTGGAAAGAAGTTATCCCTACCACCATTCTTAGAAGAAAATAGAGACTTTATCGAATTATATTTAAAAGATATTGAAGTCTAAAAAAGACTAGCCTCGGCTAGTCTTTTACTCTATTTCTTCTGGCACTTCGATTCCATCGATTTCATTAAACGAATCGAATGTGCTTTCACCTTTAAGGTTTACAGTACCTTCTTCATCTTCAATCGCAATATTAAAAATCATTGAACGAATGAAATGCTCTTCGTCGACAACAAACTCTAATTCGATATCGTGATTCGATACATCGACTTCTCCTAAGTTCATGTGTAACAGTTTTTCTATCGCATGATATATATTTTGATTTTGACCTTTAAATTTATATACATAATTTCCGTCGACTTCTTCTCTTTCAAGCTCATCTTTAACGGTCATTAACGTATTCACTAGCTTTTGATACGTCACTCTAAATAACGAACCTTCGTCGATAGAATCTGTAATTTCTACCCACTCTTCATCGTTATTAAAGTACGTACGACCATCTTTAGAGATCGTTCTTAAAACGTCAGAAGACTTTAACGCAATTTCCGGTGGGTTCCCATCCACATAATCGACCTCGAGGTTCATTGTCTCTTCGACTTCTTCATCTAATTCCGCATCCACAGCTAACGATGTATGATACGAATCAACCTCGTTTGATTTGTCGACGACTTTTTGTAAAGTCTCGTCATTTATTTTAACTTCTTCAGTTACCTCTTCGTTCTCAGCAGTTGTTGTCGTTTCTTCTTCGACAACTTCTTTTTCTTCCTTTTCGTCATTCGAACATGCGCTGAGTACTAATAGTGAACTTAAACCTAAACCGATAAAACGTGTTAATCTCATTTTGTAATTCCTCCGATACACTCTCTATTTCGATAATAACATGACATTTAAAGATAAACTAACAAAAAGTAAATCTAACCCGTTAACGCGTCAATTAACAAGTCCATATGACTTTCAAGTTGACTGAAAGGGATACTACCAAAGCCAATCACAAACGATACATCTGTATGATTTTTATCGTATGTTTTCATCGGCTCAATTTTTAAATCGCGTGTCTTCGCACGTTTTAAGCAATCATCTAACGTTCGGCCGTTCGTTACTGTTAACACAAAATGCATGCCCGCTTGTTCACCACTTACAGTTAACTCAGTCTCATATGGTTTTAGACGCTTCATAATGTACGTAATTTTCTTTTCATAAATATTACGCATTTTATTTAAATGACGGTCGAAATGGCCACTCCGTAAAAAGAGCGCAACGATTTGCTGCGTATGAACCGGCACTGTATTCGACTCTTTATATTTTAACCGATGAAAATCTTCGACTAAATGTTTAGGTAGTACCATATACGCCATACGAAGCATCGGAAATAATGCTTTAGAAAACGTACTGATATAAATAACGCGTGACTCCGTATCTAAACTTTGAAGTGCAGGTAATGGCTTTTTAAAATAACGAAATTCTGAATCATAATCATCCTCGATAATATATCGATTTTCTTTTTCATATGCCCATTTTAATAGTTGCGTGCGCTTTTCAATCGTCATCACTGAACCGGTCGGAAAGTGATGACTTGGCGTGATGAAAATCACATCTCTATGACTATTTTTAACGTCATCGATGTTAATACCGTCTGATTCTAATGGTAGTGTCATGTAGTCAATTCTATGCTTTTCTAATACCATTTTCGCTGGTGGATAACTCGGTGATTCGATCATAAACGTATGGTTGTTTAATAACCTTACGACGTATTCCATCAACTGATTTGTCGACGACCCGATAATAATTTGATCGTGAGATGCCGATACACCGCGACTATTAAACAGGTATTTCGCAATTTGTTGACGCAACTCATATAACCCTTCGTTATAATCTTCATTTAACAAATGTTCATATGGCGCGTCAAACACTTGTCGGGACAATTTACGAAACGTATCAAACGGAAAGTGCTCTAAGTCTACTTGAGCCGTTTCAAACGAATATGTATAGTCTTGTTCTATCGTTTTTTCATCTGATTCTATTTGTGTTTTTCTGACGACTGGTAGCACTTCTAGCTTACTGACATAATATCCGCTTCTCGGTTTTGAATAGATAAACCCCTCATCTAACAGCAATTCATACGCCCGTTCGATAGTCGTTTGTGACACGTTTAAATGCTTTTCTAACTGGCGCTTTGACGGGAGTTTATCGTCTGTTTCATAATCACCAGATATAATTTGTGATTTTAGTGACTCGTACAATTCTAAATATAATGTCATAACTGACCCCTAAAGTATTTATAGTTTTGAGTATTCCTAAGCATCAGATTATCAATTACACTGAAATTAATCAATAAAAAAGAGGTGGATGACAGTGAGTCGATCATATTTACATTTAGAATCGGAATTAAGTCAAAAAATGAAAGGTGGCGTCATTATGGACGTCATTAACGCTGAACAAGCAAAAATCGCTGAAAAAGCAGGAGCGGTTGCTGTAATGGCGTTAGAAGCTGTACCAAGCGACATTCGTAAAATGGGTGGCGTTGCACGTATGGCAAACCCTTCAATTATCGAAGAAGTGCAAAACGCAGTATCTATTCCAGTTATGGCGAAAGGTCGTATCGGACATATCTCTGAAGCACGTACGTTAGAAGCGTTAAACGTCGACTATATCGATGAGTCAGAAGTATTAACTCCTGCAGATGAAGAATACCACTTAGACAAATGGACATACGACACGCCATTCGTTTGTGGATGTAGAAACTTAGGCGAAGCTGCACGTCGCCTTGGTGAAGGTGCTACGATGCTACGTACGAAAGGTGAACCAGGAACTGGTAACATCGTTGAAGCAGTGAGACATATGAGACAAGTGAACAAAGAAGTCGAGCACATTTTAAACTTAGACGAAGCGGAATTAATGACAGCTAGTAAAGAACTTGGTGCACCAATCGACGTATTACGTGCAATTCGTGAATACGGACGTTTACCTGTATTAAACTTCGCAGCAGGTGGTGTTGCAACACCTCAAGACGCAGCACTTATGATGGAACTTGGTGCGGACGGTGTATTCGTCGGTTCAGGTATCTTTAAATCTGAAGACCCTGAAAAATTTGCATCAGCAATCGTACAAGCAACTGAAAACTATAAAGACTACAAACTCATCGGTGAACTTGCGAAAGACTTAGGTGCAGCTATGAAAGGTATCGATATTAGAACACTCGATGCAGCTGAACTTATGGCAGATAGAAGTGAATAATTAAAATTTAAAAGCACTCCTCGCGGAGTGCTTTATTTATTATACTGGTCTAACGATGATTTCGTTGACGTTCACATAATCTGGTTGAGTGAGTGCATAAATGACTGCGTTCGCAATATCTCTTGCTTCTAATTTTTTACGGTCAGACTTTACATTTTCAGCAAGTCTTGTGTCGACCATACCTGGAGAAATGCTCGTCACTCTCACTCCAGTATGCGCGAGTTCTTTTTCTAACCCTTGCCCAATTGTGAGTGCTGCGATTTTCGTCGCGGAGTATACAGTACTTTGTTTTGTCACTTCGTGTGCAGATACACTCGTCGTATTAATAATATGTCCGCTTCCTCTTTCTTTCATATCAGATACGACGTGGTGAACACCGTATAGAATACCTTTAATATTCGTGTCTATCATATTATCCCATGACTTTACGTCACCATCAGTTACTCGGCTACTTTTCATAAGGCCTGCGTTGTTTACATAAATATCGATTTCACCGAATTTTTCTTTCGTTTTATCGACTAATTGTTTTACTTCATCAAATTTTGAAACGTCTGTTTTTAGAGCGAGTACGTGGTCGCTATTTAATTCTTTTAACGCAGATTGTAGTTTATCTTCACTTCGGCCGGTAATCGTGACGTTCGCACCTTCTTCAACGAGTCGCTTCGCGATTGCAAGGCCAATACCTCCGTTACCACCTGTTACTATTGCTGTTTTACCTGTTAAATTCATGAAATTCTCCTTTATACTTTCATAATTGCTTCGTAAATCACTTGTGAACCTACTGGCATCATATCATAATCAAACTTCATATATGGGTGGTGAAGCCCTGGCGTTAAATTACAACCTAGACCGATCATCGCACCTTTTAAGTGTGGATTTTCTACAGTATAGTTATGAAAATCATCTCCACCACTCGTAATAATCGGATCGATTAAGTACTCTTCTCCTACAGTGCTTACAATTGCTTCTCTTAATACGTCAATCGCGTCTTCATGGCTTTCGCTTGCGACCATTTTTTGAGATTCTTCAATGTCGACTTCAACTTCATATAACGTCTCAATTGTTTTTAATACGTCCATCACTTCATTGATTATTTTATCCATTACTTTATTTGTCTGCGCGCGTAAATCAATACCCATCGACACACTACCTGGGATAATATTTAACGACTGACCACCTGCATGGAATTTTGTCACTTTAATCGAGTGTGGAATCATTGGGTTAACATGGATGTTTTCTAGCATCGCTACGATTGTTGAACCAATTTCAATCGCGTTCGTGTTTAAATGTGGTCGTGCGCCGTGCGCATCTTCACCGATAATTTTAAATGCAATCGAACCTGTGGCACCATGCTCAATACTCGGTGAAATATATCCTGATTTTGCTTCTTCAATTGGACGTAAGTGAATTCCAAACATGTAATCTAAATCATTAATAATACCTGTTTTATTTATCTTTTGTGCGCCGAGTCCAATTTCTTCTGCCGGTTGGAATACAAAACGGACGCCTTTATTTTCAGGAACGTTGTCTTTTAGCATTAACATCGCACCGATTACCATCGCTGTATGTGCATCGTGTCCGCACGAGTGATTCGCCTGCTCGACACCATTTACTTCTTGCCATAACGCATCGATATCTGCACGAACACCGATTTTTACGCTACTCTCACTAAAATCCCCAATGTCGCAATATAGCCCCGGAAAATCTTCAAATTTAACCGGTGAAAATCCTCTTTTTTGTAAATAATTAAAAATATACTGTGTTGTTTGAACTTCTTGTAAACTTAGTTCAGGATGCGCATGAATGTGTTTAAAAATTTTATTAATTTCAGTTTGAATTATTTCAGGTTCAGTCATTTTTATCCTCTTTTCAATAGTGTATTTGATATAATGATAACGTATACACTATAACTTTAACAAAGGTTTTGTCGTCGTTAGACGATAAATTAAAGGAGATGCGTTATGAATATCGAAACAATTAAACTTCACAAGTTAAAAATGGAAATGAAAACTCCATTTACCACAAGTTTTGGAACGCAAATTGACCGCTTCATGACAATCGTTGAAGTCATCGACGAAAATGGTTTGAGCGGTTTTGGAGAATGTGTGGCTGGAGAGGACCCATTATATTCTGAAGAATTTATGGATAGTGCAGTCGTTACAATTAAGAAATACTTTGGTCCACTACTCATCCAAAGCGAATTGAGTCATCCTAAAGAAGTCACTGAGATTTTTAAGCCATTTAAACGTAATAACATGGCAAAATCTGGTGTTGAAACTGCAGTATGGGATTTATACGCAAAACAAATCGGTGAACCGTTATATAAAGTGCTTGGCGGCGAGAAAACAAAAGTCGAAGTTGGTATTTCTCTAGGGTTAGAAGAAACAGATGAAGCAATTCTTCCGAAAATCGAGGAGAAAGTTAACGAAGGATATAAACGAATTAAAGTAAAAATTAAACCTGGTCGAGATGTTGAATACGTTCGTCTGATCCGTAAACATTTCCCAGACATTCCACTTATGGTCGACGCTAACTCAGCATATACGTTAGATGACGTCGAAACGTTAAAAGCGCTCGATGAATTTAACTTAATGATGATTGAACAACCACTCGGTAGTTCAGATATCGTCGATCACGCAAAACTTCAAAAAGAAATCGAGACACCTGTCTGTTTAGATGAATCAATCGATAGCTATGAAAACGCAAAAGCTGCGATTGAGCTCGGTAGCTGTAAAATTATTAACGTTAAAGTCGGACGCGTCGGTGGACTAGCAGAATCAATTAAAATCCACGATCTCGCGAAAGCAAACAATATCCCCCTATGGTGTGGTGGAATGTTAGAAGCGGGTGTTGGTCGTTTAACAAATATCGCGATTACAACATTATCTAACTTCACACTTCCTGGTGACACAGCATCTTCAAGCCGATACTGGGATATGGATATTATCTCGCCAGAAGTCGTTGCAGAAAATGGGGTCGTCACAGTAAGTGACAAACCAGGCATCGGTTCAGATGTTGATTTTGAAAAACTCAATCAGTATTTACTCGAAACAGATGTAATCACAAAAGAAGATAAGCTCGATATGGTATTTTTCGATTAAAAAATAGGCGTCCCTGAATAGATTGATGTGCTACCCAAAAGTTGAACTTTTGGAATTAAGCTAATTCTAGGGTATGTTTCCTGAATTGTTCAGGAGACATACCTTTTAATTTTATCTTGATTCTATGTTTATTATAATAATTAATATATTCATGTATTTCTTCTTCTAGGTCCTTGTAAGAATTAAAAGATTCTCCGTAAAACATTTCCTGCTTTAATAAACCAAAGAAGTTTTCCATTGGTGAGTTATCTAAGCAATTTCCTTTTCGTGACATACTCATTTTGGCACCAAATTGTTCATACATAATGACCCATTTTCGAATTATTGAAGGATTAACATTATGTTTTTTACCTAGATAAGTATATTCACCTTCATTATTCAAATACTCATTAACAACCTTAACCTTGAATTCATGACTATGTTTTTTATTTTTCATATAAAAGCACCCCTTAAGTTGGATATTAAGTCTAACTTAAGGGGTGCACATCAAATTGTCTAGGCCATTTTTGTGGAGTATTATCTCTCAGATTTTCTTCTTCTAGAGATGAGAAGCATGAATGTTCCTGCAAGTGCTAATGCAATTACTCCTGCGTAATTCGTGTTGTGCGCTTCACCAGTCTTAGGTAATTTTTCTTTCTCTTCAACTTTTGATTGAGCAGGTGTTTCTGGTGCCTTTTCAACTGGAGGAGTTACGTTAGGTACTTCCTTAGTTGGTGGCGGTGTTGGCTCAGGAGTCGGTTTAACCGGAACTTCAGGTTTCTTAGGAACCTCTGGTTTTTCAGGCTCAGGAGTCGGTTTAACTGGATCTTCTGGCTCTTTTGGTTCTTCAGGAATTTCAGGTTCTTCAGGAATTTCAGGTTCTTCTGGAGTTGGCTCTTCTTTCTTGATTGGGTAAACCACTACTGTATTTGTATCTTTTGGTTTATCACCGAAAGTAACAGTTGCAGTGTTTTCTACTCCATTAGCTAGTGCATCATCGTCAATTGTTTTGAATTTAGCTTTGATTGTCATCTTGATTGTTTGACCTTCAAGTGCTTTAAGTACTTCTTTGTTAATAACTTTAAATTCAATTGTTTGACCATTTTGTACTAACTCACCCTGTTCTAAAATACTTCCAGCTTTGAGATCGATGTTGTTAGCTTTTAGTTCACTAATTTGTACATCGATGCCTTCGATTTCAGCTTTCACTTCATTGATTTGTACTTTCAATTCTTCGATTGCTGCTTCGATTGCTTCAGTATTTACTGACTTAGCACCTTTAGGTTCTGAAACTGGTGCTTCAGTTTCTACTTCAGTAGGCTCGGTCACTTCTACTTCTTCAGATGTTTCAGTAACTTTAGATTCTTCAGTTGATTCATCTTCAGTAGGTTCTGTTAGTTCTTCAGCTTCTTTTTCTTTTGCTTGGGCAAGCGCTGCTTCTAATGCTTCAAGTTCACTTTCAAGGACTGTCAGATTAGATTGTAATTCTGCTTTTTCTGAATCGAGTTTCTTAATGTCGTCTGATGATGATTCGATTACTGTATCTTCACCAATTATCACATCTACAGATTCGATTTCTAGACGCTCATCAATCTCGTCTAAGATTGTTAGAGTTTCAATATTTTGACCTTCTTTCAGAAGTGCTTTGATATCGAAAGTAAATGTTTCACCATTGTCTGCAACTCTGTATCCGCCTTTACCGTTAACTTCTTTAGTGATTTCACCTTCTGGTTTTGGCTCAACAACTGGAAGTGTAGTATTGATTACTACATCATCAACCTCGTACACAAGTTCGTTGTTAGGTGATAACCCAGAAGCAATCGCTTTGTTTGTGATTGTTGCATATTTTAATTGCTCTTCTGTGACTTTATGTTGCACAGATACCTTGATGCTTTCTCCAACTTTTAGATCAGTTGACTCAAGCTCTATGTTTCCACCGAGCATTGGATCATTCAGAATCACTCTGTGTAGGTCTACATTTCCGTTGTTTGTGATAGTGAATGTATAGTTTACTACGTCACCCACTTTTTCAACTTCCTTAACGTCACTTTCTTTTTTGAGGGTGATGTTAGGAGAGTTTTTACCTGGAATAATAATCTTATCTTCGTCTTTAAGTGTTTCACCTTTAGGTGTCTCACCGTTAACTGTAGCGATGTTGATGATTTCGCCTTTGTTTATATCGCTTTGAGTTACAGTGTAATCTTTAGTAACTGTGATTGACTCACCTGATGCGAGTGTTGTTTTATCTAATTCGATAGTTCCACCAAGCATTGGGTCGTCTAACACAATATTTTTAAGTGTTACGTTACCGTTGTTTGTGACTTTAAAGTTATAAGTGATTACTTGACCGACTTCTGTAATCTCTTTAGCGTCGCTTGTTTTTTCTAATGTTAATTGAGAATTTTGTGTTCCGACAATTGTCACATCGTCTTCATCTGTTGAAGTATTTCCTCTTGGGTCTTCACCAGTTACTGTCGCAACGTTTTTGATTTCGCCGTTATCTAGGTCATCTTGTGTCACCGTGTATTCTTTAGAAACTGTGATTGATTTACCTGGATTCAGCATTGTATTTTCAAGTTCGATGTCTCCGCCAAGCATAGGATCATCTAACTTGACGTTTTTCATTGTCACGTTACTGTTGTTTGTGATTACGAATTTATAAACAATTTTTTGTTCAGCTTCAGTAAATTCAGTTGTTTCAGAAGATTTCTCAAGTGTTAAGTTACCTGTTACATCTTGTGGTACAGATACTGAGTCTGTATCACTGATTAGTTCTTCAGAGTTCGATGGTGTACCGAATACTGTTGCTTTGTTTTCTACAATTCCAGTATCCACGTCATCTTGAGTCACAGTGTAGCTTGCGTTCGCAAGAAGGACATCACCTGGTTTCAGTGTGATTGCTTTGATATCTTCAATTGCTTCCCCATTTACAGAAACATAAGTTATATCGCTAATACCTTCAAGTTCATCTACAAGATTTACTTTGTTAAGCGTCATGTTACCTGTGTTCGTTGCAGTGAATGTGTAGTTAATGTCTTCACCAACGATTAGGTCAGTGCAATCTGCAGTCTTCACAAGTTCGATACTTGGCTTCTGAGTGACAGGGATTTCCACTTCATCTTTGTTTTCAAGTGTCTTACCTTTCGGATCTTCCCCTTTAACAGTAGCGGTGTTGTGAACAGTGCCTTTATCAATATCGCTTTGCGTTACTTTGTATTCTTTAGAAACTGTGATTGACTCACCTGGTACTAGTGTTGTCTTTTTAAGTTCGATGTTACCACCGAGCATTGGGTCATCTAACACGATGTTTTTAAGTGTTACGTTACCGTTGTTTGTCACTTTAAAGTGATAAGGGATCACTTGACCGACTTCTGTAACTTCTTTAGTGTCGCTTGTTTTCTCTAATGTTAATTGAGAGTCTTGTGTTCCGGTAACTGTCACATTGTCTTCATGTGTTGAAGTATTTCCTTTCGGATCTTCACCAGTCACTGTCGCAACGTTGACGATTTTGCCGTTCTCTACGTCATCTTGTGTCACAGTGTATTCTTTAGAAACTGTGATTGATTTACCTGGATTAAGCATTGTATTTTCAAGTTCAATATTCCCACCAAGCATTGGGTCGTCTAACACAATGTTTTTCATTGTCACGTTACTGTTGTTTGTGATTACGAATTTATAAACAATTGTTTGTCCCACTTCAGTAAATTCAGTTGTGTCTGAAGATTTCTCAAGCGTTAAGTTACCTTGTACATCTTGTGGTACAGATACTTCATCTGTATCACTGATAGGTTCTTCAGAGTTCGATGGTGTACCGTAGACTGTCGCTTCGTTTGAAACTGATCCATTGTCTACATCCGCTTGAGTAATTGTGTAACTTGCGTTCGCAAGAAGAACGTCACCAGGTTTTAGTGTGATTGCTTCGATATCTTCAATTGCTTCTCCATTTACAGAAACATAAGTTATATCGCTTAAGCCTTCTAGTTCATCTACAAGATTTACTTTGTTAAGCGTCACGTTACCTGTGTTCGTTGCAGTGAACGTGTAGGTAATATCTTCACCAACGACTAGGTCAGTGCGATCTGCAGTCTTCACAAGTTCGATACTTGGCTTCTGTGTGACAGGAATTTCCACTTCATCTTTGTTTTCAGGCGTTTCACCTTTCGGATCTTGCCCTTTAACAGTAGCGATGTTGTGAACATTTCCTATATCAATATCATCTTGTGTTACAGTGTAATTTTTCGAAACAGTAATTGACTCACCTGGTGCTAATGTTGTGTTTTCAAGTTCAACATTCCCACCAAGCATTGGGTCGTCTAACACGATGTTTTTAATCGTGACGTTACCGTTGTTTGTCACTTTAAAGTTATAAGTAATCACTTGACCGACTTCTGTAATCTCTTTAGTGTCGCTTGTTTTCTCTAATGTTAATTGAGAGTCTTGTGTTCCGGTAACTGTCACATTGTCTTCATGTGTTGAAGTATTTCCTTTCGGATCTTCACCAGTCACTGTCGCAACGTTGACGATTTTGCCGTTCTCTACGTCATCTTGTGTCACAGTGTATTCTTTAGAAACTGTGATTGATTTACCTGGATTAAGCATTGTATTTTCAAGTTCAATATTCCCACCAAGCATTGGGTCGTCTAACACAATGTTTTTCATTGTCACGTTACTGTTGTTTGTGATTACGAATTTATAAACAATTGTTTGTCCCACTTCAGTAAATTCAGTTGTGTCTGAAGATTTCTCAAGCGTTAAGTTACCTTGTACATCTTGTGGTACAGATACTTCATCTGTATCACTGATAGGTTCTTCAGAGTTCGATGGTGTACCGTAGACTGTCGCTTCGTTTGAAACTGATCCATTGTCTACATCCGCTTGAGTAATTGTGTAACTTGCGTTCGCAAGAAGAACGTCACCAGGTTTTAGTGTGATTGCTTCGATATCTTCAATTGCTTCTCCATTTACAGAAACATAAGTTATATCGCTTAAGCCTTCTAGTTCATCTACAAGATTTACTTTGTTAAGCGTCACGTTACCTGTGTTCGTTGCAGTGAACGTGTAGGTAATATCTTCACCAACGACTAGGTCAGTGCGATCTGCAGTCTTCACAAGTTCGATACTTGGCTTCTGTGTGACAGGAATTTCCACTTCATCTTTGTGTTCAGGTGTCTTACCTTTCGGATCTTCTCCTTTAACTGTAGCGATGTTATGAATATTGCCCTTGTCAATATCGCTTTGAGTTACTTTGTATTCTTTAGAAACTGTGATTGACTCATTTGGAGCTAGTGTTGTCTTTTCAAGTTCGACGTTACCGCCGAGCATTGGGTCGTCTAGCACGATGTTTTTAATCGTGACGTTACCGTTGTTTGTCACTTTAAAGTTATAAGTAATCACTTGACCGACTTCTGTAATCTCTTTAGTGTCGCTTGTTTTCTCTAATGTTAATTGAGAGTCTTGTGTTCCGACAATTGTTACATCGTCTTTAGCTGTTGAAGTATTTCCTTTTGGATCTTCACCAGTTACTGTCGCAACGTTGACGATTTTGCCATTCTCCACGTCATCTTGTGTCACAGTGTACTCTTTAGATACAGTAATTGACTTACCAGGCGCTAATGTTGTGTTTTCAAGTTCAATATTCCCACCAAGCATTGGGTCATCTAACACAATGTTTTTCATTGTCACGTTACTGTTGTTTGTGATTACGAATTTATAAACAATTGTTTGTCCCACTTCAGTAAATTCAGTTGTGTCTGAAGATTTCTCAAGCGTTAAGTTACCTTGTACATCTTGTGGTACAGATACTTCATCTGTATCACTGATAGGTTCTTCAGAGTTCGCTGGTGTGCCGAATACTGTTGCTTTGTTTTCTACGATTCCAGTATCCACGTCATCTTGAGTCACGGTGTAACTTGCGTTCGCAAGAAGAACGTCACCTGGTTTCAGTGTGATTGCTTTGATATCTTCAATTGCTTCCCCATTTACAGAAACATAAGTTATATCGCTAATACCTTCAAGTTCATCTACAAGATTTACTTTGTTAAGTGTCACGTTACCTGTGTTCGTTGCAGTGAACGTGTAGGTAATATCTTCACCAACGACTAGGTCAGTGCGATCTGCAGTCTTCACAAGTTCGATACTTGGCTTCTGTGTGACAGGAATTTCCACTTCATCTTTGTTCTCAGGTGTCTTACCTTTCGGATCTTCTCCTTTAACTGTAGCGATGTTATGAATATTGCCCTTGTCAATATCGCTTTGAGTTACTTTGTATTCTTTAGAAACTGTGATTGACTCATTTGGAGCTAGTGTTGTCTTTTCAAGTTCGACGTTACCGCCGAGCATTGGGTCGTCTAGCACGATGTTTTTAAGAGTGACGTTACCGTTGTTTGTCACTTTAAAGTTATAAGTGACCACTTGACCGACTTCTTTAACTTCTTTAGTGTCGCTTGTTTTCTCTAATGTTAATTGAGAATTTTGTGTTCCGGTAATTGTTACATCGTCTTTAGCTGTTGAAGTATTTCCTTTTGGATCTTCACCAGTTACTGTCGCAACGTTGACGATTTTGCCGTTCTCTACGTCATCTTGTGTCACAGTGTACTCTTTAGAAACTGTGATTGACTCACTTGGAGCTAGTGTTGTGTTTTCAAGTTCAATGTTTCCACCAAGCATTGGGTCGTCTAACACGATGTTTTTAATCGTGACGTTACCGTTGTTTGTCACTTTAAAGTTATAAGTGATCACTTGACCGACTTCTGTAATCTCTTTAGTGTCGCTTGTTTTCTCTAATGTTAATTGAGGGTCTTGTGTTCCGGTAATTGTTACATCGTCTTTAGCTGTTGAAGTATTTCCTTTCGGATCTTCACCTGTCGCTGTTGCGACGTTGACGATTTCACCTTTATCTAGGTCATCTTGTGTCACAGTGTGCTCTTTAGATACAGTGATTGACTTACCTGGTGCTAATGTTGTGTTTTCAAGTTCAATATTCCCACCAAGCATTGGGTCATCTAACACAATGTTCTTCATTGTCACATTGCTATTGTTTGTTACTTTAAAGTTATAAGTTACAATTTGACCAGCTCTTCTAAACTCTTCAGTCTTACTTGTCTTTTCGAGTTTTAGACTACCTGTAATGTCTTGCGTTACCGTCACATCGTCTTTTGCTTGAATTGGCTCATCGACGTTTGGCGGTGTACCAAAGACAGTCGCTTCATTCTTCACTGATCCATTATCCATATCTGTTTGAGTAATTGTGTAACTTGCGTTCGCAAGAAGAACGTCACCTGGTTTCAGTGTGATTGCTTCGATATCTTCAATATTTTCCCTATTTACAGAGACATACGTGATATCGCTTAAGCCATCAAGAATATCTTTAATATTTACTTGAGTTAATGTCACGTTACCTGTGTTCGTTGTAGTGAATGTGTAGTTGATATCTTGACCAACGACTAGGTCAGTGCGATCTGCAGTCTTCACAAGTTCGATACTTGGCTTCTGAGTAACAGGAATTTCCACTTCATCTTTGTTCTCAGGTGTCTTACCTTTCGGATCTTCTCCTTTAACGGTAGCGATGTTGTGAACTTTACCCTTGTCAATATCGCTTTGAGTTACTTTGTATTCTTTAGAAACTGTGATTGATTCACCTGGTGCTAGTGTTGTGTTTTCAAGTTCAATGTTTCCACCAAGCATTGGGTCGTCTAACACGATGTTTTTAATCGTGACGTTACCGTTGTTTGTCACTTTAAAGTTATAAGTGATCACTTGACCGACTTCTGTAATCTCTTTAGTGTCGCTTGTTTTCTCTAATGTTAATTGAGGGTCTTGTGTTCCGGTAATTGTTACATCGTCTTTAGCTGTTGAAGTATTTCCTTTTGGATCTTCACCTGTCGCTGTCGCGACGTTGACGATTTCACCTTTATCTAAGTCATCTTGTGTCACAGTGTGCTCTTTAGATACAGTGATTGACTTACCTGGTGCTAGTGTTGTCTTTTCAAGTTCGATGTCTCCACCGAGCATTGGGTCATCTAACACAATGTTTTTAAGTGTTACGTTACCGTTGTTTGTCACTTTAAAGTTATAAGTGATCACTTGACCGACTTCTGTAATCTCTTTAGTGTCGCTTGTTTTCTCTAATGTTAATTGAGAGTCTTGTGTTCCGGTAATTGTTACATCGTCTTTTGCTTGAATTGGCTCATCGACGTTTGGTGGTGTACCGTATACTGTCGCTTCATTCTTCACTGACCCATTGTCCACGTCAGCTTGAGTGATTGTGTAGTTTGCGTTCGCAACAAGTACGTCACCTGGTTTTAGTGTGATTGCTTCGATATCGT
The DNA here is from genome assembly GCF_002871345.2 of Nosocomiicoccus massiliensis. NCBI lineage: Bacteria > Bacillati > Bacillota > Bacilli > Caryophanales > Staphylococcaceae > Nosocomiicoccus > Nosocomiicoccus massiliensis. The sequence continues at coordinate 921,425 of NZ_CP136964.1, forward strand.
CAATTGCTTCTCCATTTACAGAAACATAAGTTATATCGCTAATACCTTCAAGTTCATCTACAAGATTTACTTTGTTAAGCGTCACGTTACCTGTGTTCGTTGCAGTGAACGTGTAGGTAATATCTTCACCAACGACTAGGTCAGTGTGATCTGCTTCTTTGACTAAAGAGATACTAGGTTGTTGATCTGCAGGTACATCTTTTTCATCCGTAGCTGTAGAAGTTTCACCTTTTGAATCTTCTCCCGTTACAACCGCAATATTTGGGATATTCCCCTTATCCATGTCGCTTTGAGTTACAGTGTAATCTTTTGATACAGTGATTGACTTACCAGGCTTTAATGTTGTGTTTTCAAGTTCAATGTTTCCACCAAGCATTGGGTCGATTAGTACGATATTGTTCATTGTCACTTTACTATTGTTCGTAATGACAAAATCGTAAGTAATTGTTTGACCAATCTCTGCATAGGACTCTGTTGAAGTAGATTTTTTAAGCTCAAGATTTCCATGAAACTCTTCTGAAACTGTAACTTCATCTTTAGCTTCTACTGGTTTATCACTATTCGGAGGTGTACCAGAGACAGTGGCTTCGTTCTTCACTGATCCATTATCTATATCTGCTTGAGTAATTGTGTAACTTGCGTTCGCAAGCAGGATGTCACCAGGTTTCAGAGTAATTGCTTCAACATCTTCAATCACTTCTCCATTTACGGATACATATGTGATATCGCTTAAGCCTTCTAAAACATCAGTGATTTCAACATTTGATAATGTAACATTCCCGTCATTCGTTACTAGGAATATATAGTCAATATTTTCGTCAACTACTAAATCACTACGAACAGCGAGCTTATCAATACTGATACTTGGCTTCTGAGTGACAGGAATTTCCACTTCATCTTTGTGTTCAGGTGTCTTACCTTTCGGATCTTCACCTTTAACAGTAGCGGTGTTGTGAACAGTGCCTTTATCAATATCATCTTGAGTTACAGTGTACTCTTTAGAAACTGTGATTGACTCACCAGGTGCTAGTGTTGTTTTCTCTAATTCAATAGTTCCGCCAAGCATTGGGTCGTCTAACACGATATTCTTCATTGTTACATTACCGTTGTTTGTCACTTTAAAGTTATAAGTGACTACTTGACCGACTTCTGTAACTTCTTTAGTGTCGCTTGTCTTCTCTAGTGTTAACTGAGGGTCTTGTGTTCCAACAACTGTTACATCGTCTTCATCTGTTGAGGTATTTCCTTTTGGATCTTCACCAGTTACTGTCGCTTTGTTTGAAACTGATCCATTGTCTACGTCAGCTTGAGTCACCGTGTAACTTGCGTTCGCAAGAAGAACGTCACCTGGTTTCAGTGTGATTGCTTCGATATCTTCAATTGCTTCTCCATTTACAGAGACATACGTGATATCGCTTAAGCCATCAAGAATATCTTTAATATTTACTTGAGTTAATGTCACGTTACCTGTGTTCGTTGTAGTGAATGTGTAGTTGATATCTTGACCAACGACTAGGTCAGTGCGATCTGCAGTCTTCACAAGTTCGATACTTGGCTTCTGAGTAACAGGAATTTCCACTTCATCTTTGTTCTCAGGTGTCTTACCTTTCGGATCTTCTCCTTTAACGGTAGCGATGTTGTGAACTTTACCCTTGTCAATATCGCTTTGAGTTACTTTGTATTCTTTAGAAACTGTGATTGATTCACCTGGTGCTAGTGTTGTGTTTTCAAGTTCAATGTTTCCACCAAGCATTGGGTCGTCTAACACGATGTTTTTAATCGTGACGTTACCGTTGTTTGTCACTTTAAAGTTATAAGTGATCACTTGACCGACTTCTGTAATCTCTTTAGTGTCGCTTGTTTTCTCTAATGTTAATTGAGGGTCTTGTGTTCCGGTAATTGTTACATCGTCTTTAGCTGTTGAAGTATTTCCTTTTGGATCTTCACCTGTCGCTGTCGCGACGTTGACGATTTCACCTTTATCTAAGTCATCTTGTGTCACAGTGTGCTCTTTAGATACAGTGATTGACTTACCTGGTGCTAGTGTTGTCTTTTCAAGTTCGATGTCTCCACCGAGCATTGGGTCATCTAACACAATGTTTTTAAGTGTTACGTTACCGTTGTTTGTCACTTTAAAGTTATAAGTGATCACTTGACCGACTTCTGTAATCTCTTTAGTGTCGCTTGTTTTCTCTAATGTTAATTGAGAGTCTTGTGTTCCGGTAATTGTTACATCGTCTTTTGCTTGAATTGGCTCATCGACGTTTGGTGGTGTACCGTATACTGTCGCTTCATTCTTCACTGACCCATTGTCCACGTCAGCTTGAGTGATTGTGTAGTTTGCGTTCGCAACAAGTACGTCACCTGGTTTTAGTGTGATTGCTTCGATATCGTCAATTGCTTCTCCATTTACAGAAACATAAGTTATATCGCTAATACCTTCAAGTTCATCTACAAGATTTACTTTGTTAAGCGTCACGTTACCTGTGTTCGTTGCAGTGAACGTGTAGGTAATATCTTCACCAACGACTAGGTCAGTGTGATCTGCTTCTTTGACTAAAGAGATACTAGGTTGTTGATCTGCAGGTACATCTTTTTCATCCGTAGCTGTAGAAGTTTCACCTTTTGAATCTTCTCCCGTTACAACCGCAATATTTGGGATATTCCCCTTATCCATGTCGCTTTGAGTTACAGTGTAATCTTTTGATACAGTGATTGACTTACCAGGCTTTAATGTTGTGTTTTCAAGTTCAATGTTTCCACCAAGCATTGGGTCGATTAGTACGATATTGTTCATTGTCACTTTACTATTGTTCGTAATGACAAAATCGTAAGTAATTGTTTGACCAATCTCTGCATAGGACTCTGTTGAAGTAGATTTTTTAAGCTCAAGATTTCCATGAAACTCTTCTGAAACTGTAACTTCATCTTTAGCTTCTACTGGTTTATCACTATTCGGAGGTGTACCAGAGACAGTGGCTTCGTTCTTCACTGATCCATTATCTATATCTGCTTGAGTAATTGTGTAACTTGCGTTCGCAAGCAGGATGTCACCAGGTTTCAGAGTAATTGCTTCAACATCTTCAATCACTTCTCCATTTACGGATACATATGTGATATCGCTTAAGCCTTCTAAAACATCAGTGATTTCAACATTTGATAATGTAACATTCCCGTCATTCGTCACTAGGAATACATAGTTAATATTTTCGTTAACTTTTAAATCACTACGAACAGCGAGTTTATCAATACTGATACTTGGCTTCTGAGTGACAGGGATTTCCACTTCATCTTTGTGTTCAAGTGTCTTACCTTTCGGATCTTCACCTTTAACAGTAGCGCTGTTGTGAACAGTGCCTTTGTCAATATCGCTTTGCGTTACTTTGTATTCTTTAGAAACTGTGATTGACTCACCTGGGGCTAGTGTTGTTTTATCTAATTCGATATTCCCACCGAGCATTGGGTCGTCTAACACAATATTTTTAATCGTTACGTTACCGTTGTTTGTCACTTTAAAATGATAAGGAATCACTTGACCGACTTCTGTAACTTCTTTAGTGTCGCTTGTCTTCTCTAGTGTTAATTGAGGGTCTTGTGTTCCGGTAACGGTTACATTGTCTTCATCTTTTGAAGTATTTCCTTTCGGATCTTCACCAGTTACTGTCGCAACGTTGACGATTTCGCCTTTATCTAGGTCATCTTGTGTCACAGTGTAATCTTTAGAAACTGTGATTGACTTACCAGGGGCTAATGTTGTCTTGTCAAGGTCGATGTCTCCACCGAGCATTGGGTCGTCTAGTTTAATTTTATTTAAAGTAATGTTACCGGTATTTTTAATTTCAAACGTATATGTTACTTTTTGCCCTACTTTAGTTATTGTATCAACATCACTTGTTTTAGTGAGTTCAATTTTTGGTTCAGAAATTAGCGTATTAGTAACGTTAAAATTATCTTCATTATAAGTCGCAGTGTAGCCATCGACTATGGTTTCTTTAATATAGTACTTATAGTTTTGACCAGTTGATGAATACGCTGGTTTCGTTCCAAAATCGTATTTCCATTGGTCATTAGCATCTGGAGTTACTTTAACAGTGTCAACTAAGGTACCATTAGAAAGGTCGCCTGTTGTTCTGTATAATTCTAGTTCGATTTCAGGTGGCCGATTCGATTCTCCACCTTTGTCTTCCCAAATTTTCGTACCGCTTATATCAAGAGTTTTACCTTGAACTTTAGGTACTATAAATTCTCTTGTTGGAGAATTTGGATCTGTAGTATTTGGGATAAGCGTTGTCGTATCATTTGTAGTGAAATAATCCGTACCGTTAAAACTTTCTTTATCAGTGTTGATATTCACCTTATATCGAATATTTATATACTGATCTTTACCAAGCATCAAGCTGCCAAGTGTGATCGTGTTATTTTCATATCCTACAGTAACTCCTGTTAAGAATTTAGGGTCTGCAGCAGAAAGATAATACGATCCATCTGTAAGTTGATCATTAGACGCTCGTTTAAATTCACCATCCGTCAGAGCGAGGTTCACATATTCACTCATTGGATCTGTTACTTCACCGTTATTGATTGTACCTGTGATACCTTTTGCAAGACCAGTTAAAATGTCAACTAGCTCATTTGCTTTATCAGCATTATAGAATTGCTCAGGAGATGAGGCGATATTTTGCATTACATAAGTGACTTGTTCTTTAGTTGCTCCAGCGTCACCAGTTAACTCAATACCGATTGAGTACATATTAATGCCACTACTTTGAATAGCCTTTGCTTCAGTAATAGTGTTTGTACCATGATTTTTGTTAGTTTCATAATTGAAACTTGTTCCATTTCCCTTAAGTACACCTTTCTCATAACTTATTGTTGGGGAACCATCAGTAATTGTAATAATGACTTTATTTTTTGCGTTACTCGAATTTAGGATTTCTTTTGCAACTTGCAAACCTTCTTGAATATTTGTTCCACCATCATTCGCACGGCCTCTATCTCTAGGAGTATTTGTAGGTATTTTATTAATCAATGTACTTGCACTTTTTGTGAGTGTTTTGTAGGAATAGTTATCAGTATTCCCAGCATAGATTTGGTTTTTTCTTCCATCTAAAACGTTTGTACCAAACGTAACAAGTGCTATTCTGATGCTGTCATTGTCAGCTGTTAGAGTCTGATTAATAAAGTTCGTTACTGCTTCTTTAGCAATTGCAACTCTATTATTAGTCGCCATACTATTGGAATTATCGTAAACGATTACGATATCTGTCGGCTCTTTTATTACTTTTTCCTTACCTTGTACTTTTAAGTCTATGAAGTATTCACCTGGAGTGCCAGTATAGGTTGCTGTCTTAGAAATGATAGAGTCTTCAAACTCTTGAGGGTTTTGAGGGTTAATTACTCCGCCGGAGTCATTTGGTTCTACTTGTTCAGTTCCATCGGCGGCCAATGCTCGATTATTCTCCGTCAGGAGTGGAGATATTGAACTAAACATACTTGATGCAATAATCAAAAGTGATAAGGTGACCATTAGAACAATTTTTGAAAATGATTTTCTTCGCATTTTATATCACATTTACTCCTTTCCATATATTGGTAATAAAATCACATAAACATATTTTTATAGAATCACATTAATTGTACCATAATTTTAAGCCAGATAAATTTTTTATAGATAAGTTATAGAATATATTGTGATTGAGATTACAATACGTTGTAACTTAAGACTTCTAACGTTTTAATTTATTATACAATTAAAGGTCGATATTATCTAAATATTCTAATAATAAATATATATTCGTTTTATATAATTTAAGATCTTTTATGTGATGTGCTACCCCTTAAGTTGGATATTAAGTCTAACTTAAGGGGTGCACATCAGATTTCAGTGATGCCCATTATTTTGCTTTTAACGTTACTGATACAATTTCTGGTCGATTAAACACGCGCCACGGGAAGCGACTATTCCCAAGGCCACGGCTAATGATGAGTGCTGAATTATTTTTTGTATGAATACCTTCAGTGAATTTAGGTAGTGCACCCTGGTCTGGGGCATATAACCCTTTTACAATTGGAAGCCTTATTTGACCGCCGTGCGCGTGGCCACTAAATATTAGATCCACCGGGTATTTCGAATATCTCGAAAACTGTTCTGGTCGATGCGCTAGTAAAATTGTGAAATAGTCCCCAACATGATTTAAACGATCATCTAACATCTCATCGTATTTGTTATAAATATTTGGGTTGGTTTCTTCATCTCCAAAAATTCTTAAATCGTGAATTCCTGTAATTTCTATCGTGTCATTGCCGCGCGAGATGAAAAAATTATTCGTCGATGCGTTATTGACACCTGTATTTAAAATTTTTTTGTAAATGCCTTCGAAGTCTTTATAAAATGCCTCATGATTTCCTGTTACATAATAACACGGCGCAATCTCCATAAGGCTTGCGAGCATTTGAATCCCACGTTTTTCGTTCGTAGTACGTCTGTCGATTAAATCGCCTGTGACTAAAATGATATCCGGGTTCGTTTCTTTAACTGCTTGAAGTAAATGTTTTCCATTTCGTCCAAAATACGTGTTGTGATAATCTGACACTTGTGTGATTTTAAATCCATCAAATGACGCCGGAATTTTTGATGATTGATGCGTCACTTTACGTGTGAAGATATTTTTATTTTGCACCCATAGAAATCTTCCAAGCGCGATGAAAAACCCTGTTAGAACAGCGAATATGTTAGCTCGTGATTTCATCATCTTCAACCTCTAGTTTAGTAATACGTACGAGACGAATCGTGTTTTCTTCCATAACTAAAATTTCATAGCGGTTTTCATCGTCTTCTATCGTATCAAAGCGCTCCGGAATATCTTCGAATAGATAATATAAGTAACCGGATAACGTGTTTTCTTCTTCTGGAATATTTGACTGGAAAATTCCGTTTAGCCTGTGTAGCGTGATTTTACCATCACAAACGATAACGTCATCACGTAAATAACGAACGATCGCACTCTCTGTCGTATCCAGTTCGTCTTTAATCTCAATACCGAGAAGTGTTTCGATAATATCTTCGTGTGTTAGTAATCCTTCTGTACCACCATATTCATCCATTACGATAACCATATGGCGACGGTGTTTCGTCATAAGAAGGAGTACTTCTTCAATATTATTAAACTCTCTAACTCGTAACGGATCTGTATCACAAAAATCGACAAATGGTCGGCTTGGATCGAGTGACCACTTGAGTAAATACTTCGTATGGAAAATCCCGATAATATCGTCCGTATCTTCACCATAAACTGGGTATCTCGTGTACATTCCTTCGATGACGATATCTCTAACTTCTTCAAATGTCGAATCGATTTGAATCGCATGCATATCTGTACGCGGCGTTTGAAGGACGTCTTTAACATTTAACGTATCAAAGTCGAGTACACCACGAAGACGTAATGACTCTTTTCTATCAAGCGCCCCTTCACCACCTGCGATATCAACAATCGACATAATCTCATCTTTAGTGACAGTCCAAGATTCCTTTTCACCTTTAGATAATTTATTTGTAATGAGATCAGTAATCTTATTCAGCACGATTGTAATCGGCTTAAAGATAATTATAAATAAATTAATAATCGGCATAACCATTTTACCGACTTGTTCAGGAAACGCTGCTACGATCGACTTCGGTAAAATTTCAGCAAATAAAATAATACTCACAGTTAAAATAATCGTCAGTACCGTTAAGTTATAGCCATACTCGATTGCGATCGTCGTAAGAAGTACCGGCATCACGAGGTTCGCGATATTATTTCCAATTAAAATCGTCGTAATAAACTCACTTGGTTTAGATACTAATTTATGTAATTTCTTTGATTGGAGGTCACCAGCGTTCGCTTCACTTTGTAATCTCAACTGGTTCGCTGCAGTAAGCGCCGTTTCACTTCCAGAGAAAAACAGCGACACAAAAAACAATATAAATATGGCGATAAGCATTATCGTCGACTCCGTTCATCAGTAATACTATTATTTTACAAAACATAGCGTAGAAAATAAAATAATTGAGGTGAAAGAGGATTAGTAGGTTGAAAAGCAAGTGGAAACCGGTGTGGATGGGTGCTTTTTATCTGTAAAGGGCAATAAGTGCATTTGTTCGGATTTTATTTAACATAAATATCCCGATTTTGTTAGTTATCCGGATATAATTAACAAATTCTCCCCCGCGCACCACGTTTTTGTTAAATATAATTTTTTATATAACAAAAATTGATAAAACACGCGTAATTCTGTTAATTAAATCAGTATATCTAACAGATTCGACTATTTTTTGTGAATAAGATTGGGCGGGTAGTGTTTTTTTATCCTTAAAGAGATAAAGCACAACTTCGTCTAAATATATTTAACATAAATATCCCGATTTTGTTAGTTATCCGGATATAATTAACAAATTCTGCCCCGCGCACCACGATTTTGTTAAATATAATTTTTTATATAACAAAAATTGATAAAACACGCGTAATTTTGTTAATTAAATCAATATATCTAACAGATTCGACTATTTTTTGTGAATAAGATTGGGCGGGTGGTGTTTTTTTATCCTTAAAGAGATAAAGCACAACTTCGTCTAAATATATTTAACATAAATATCGCGATTTTGTTAGTTATCCGGATATAATTAACAAATTCTGCCCCGCGCACCACGATTTTGTTAAATATAATTTTTTATATAACAAAAATTGATGAAAAACACGAAATTTTGTTAATTAAATCAATATATCTAACAGATTCGACTATTTTTTGTTAATAAAATCGGTCAGACAGTCTATTTTTATTTCTTATAAGAATTAAAACCTCGTCCATCTTTACATAACGAACGCACTCTAATCTCTTCCACCGACTCTTCGCATAAAAAGACCCCCGCATCACCGAGTGATGCGAGGGGTATACTCAATTACACAACGTCGTAGCCTTGATCTTCGATTGCTTCTGACATTGCTTCTTTCGTAACACTGTCTTCATGTTTGACTGTAACGTCGCCGTTTTCTAAGTCAACTGTTGCTGATTGTACACCATCTAAATTGTTTAATGCTGTTTCTACAGCCTGTTTACAATGACCACATGTCATACCTTCGACTTTAATAATTGATTCCATTATATAATCACTCCTATAATTTTACACGTTTTAATCGTAATGCATTTGATACTACACTCACTGAACTAAATGCCATCGCAGCTCCAGCAACCCATGGTGCTAAAAGTCCTAAGGCTGCGATTGGTATTCCGAGTGTATTATAGAAAAACGCCCAGAATAAGTTTTGCTTAATATTACGAATAGTTTTATGGCTCAGTGAAATTGCTTTATGAATGAGTGTTAAGTCTTCACCGAGTATTGTTAAGTCCGCTGCTTCAATCGCAACGTCAGTCCCTGTTCCAATCGCAATACCAATGTCAGCGAGTGCTAAAGCTGGCGCGTCGTTTACACCGTCACCAACCATCCCTACTACTTTACCCGAATTTTGGTATTTTTTAACAACTTCTGCTTTTTCCTCTGGTAAAACTTCTGCAATGACTGTATCAATTCCGACTGTTCTTGCGATTGCTTCTGCAGTACGTTTATTGTCTCCAGTTAGCATGACGACCTCTAATCCGTCTTCATGGAGTAATTTTACCGCTTTTTTTGCAGTATCTTTTACAGTATCTAGTACAGCAATCGTTCCCTTATATTCTCCGTTTACTGCAACAATCATCGCTGTTTTACCGTCATATTCATAGACTTCCATATCATCTGCTGCTGATAAATTAACCGCTCGATCACGCATTAGTTTTCTCGTACCAACTAACACTTCTTTACTTTCAATCGTCGCTTCAATACCATGACCTGGTATTGCTTTAAAATCGTCGACAGATAATAATTCGAGTCCTTCACTTTTAGCGTATTTAACAATTGCATTTGCGAGCGGGTGCTCGGAATGATTCTCTGCACTTGCGAGCAATTGTAATGTCTCATCACTACCAGTATAATCCGTTACTTCTGGTGTGCCGTTCGTGATTGTACCTGTCTTATCTAAAATGATCGTGTCGAGTTGGTGAGTTTTCTCTAAGTGTTCTCCACCTTTAAAGAGAATTCCTTGCTCTGCACCTTTACCCGTACCAACCATAATTGACGTTGGTGTTGCAAGTCCTAACGCACATGGACATGCGATAACTAATACTGACACACTCGCAACAAGTGCTGGTTCAACTTTTCCTGTAATTAAATACCAAAGGATAAATGTCACAATTCCAATTCCAATAACGATTGGCACAAAGTAGTTTGAAATAACGTCTGCCATACGCTGAATAGGTGCTTTCACACCTTGTGCATCTTCAACGATTTTTACGATAGATTGAAGTGCAGTATCTTTACCCACTCTCGTCGCGCGCATTTCTAATGTACCGTTTTCGTTTACAGTCGATCCAATTAACTCGTCACCTTTATTTTTTTCGACTGGAATAGATTCACCTGTTAACATTGACTCATCGATTGATGAATTTCCTTTTAATACAATACCATCTACCGGTATCTTTTCACCAGGTTTAATCATTAATATATCGTCAACAACAACTTCTTCAACAGGAATCATTACTTCTTTTCCGTCACGAATAACTCTTGCTTCTCGCGCTTGCATATCAAGAAGTTTTGAAATTGCACTAGACGTTTCGGATTTTGCACGCGCTTCTAAATATTTACCGAATAAGATTAATGTAATAATAACTGCTGACGCTTCAAAATATAAATGTGGTTCTGTACCAAATTTCATCCATTTATACGTCTCATATAAACTGAATAAGAATGCTGCACTTGTACCCATAACGACGAGTACGTCCATATTCGCGTTAAATGTTTTTAAATTTTTATAGGCACTCTTATAAAATTGCCAACCAATTATAAATTGTACGGGTGCCGCGAATGCAAGTTGAAACCAAGGATTCATGAAAATTGCTGGTAAATGAACACCAAGTAAGTGATCGAGCATCGTCAGTAAAAGTGGTGCCGAAAGAATCGCGCTAATAATGACTTTTCGTTTTAACTTTTCAGTTGCTTCATCTTTTTTAGTAGCACTGTCTGTGTCATCTTCTACTGTTTCAGCATCATATCCAATTTTTTGGATACGTTTAATAATGTCATACTCTGATAATTCTTGTTCGTTATATGTTACTGTCGCTTTTTCTGTCGTTAAGTTAACCGTCGCTGTTTCGACACTATCCATTTTGTTTAGTACTTTTTCGATTCGAGATGAACAAGACGCACACGTCATACCTGTAATATTAAACTCTGACGTCTTCATTTGAACGTCGTATCCTAGGTTTTTAATCTTATCTTTTACGTCTTTGGTCGATAACTTGTCATTATCATATTTAACTGTCGCGAGTTCAGTCGCGAGGTTCACTTGTGCATCTACGCCGTCCATTTTATTTAGTACTTTTTCAATACGTGAAGAACACGCACTACACGTCATGCCTGTAATTTTGAGTGTTTCTTTTTTCTCACTCATTCACTCACCTACTTTTTGAAAATTGTTTTAAAATACGCATTAACTCTTCGATATAATCGTCACCTTCACCTGTTTGAATTGCATCTGTCACGCAGTGTTTCATGTGGCGTTCAGTAATTTCAAGTCCAACGTTATGGAGTGCAGATTCAATCGCACGAATTTGTATTAAAATATCCATACAGTACCTATCTTCTTCTACCATACGTTCCACACCGCGTACTTGTCCTTCAATACGACTCAAACGATTGATAAGTTTCGTCTTTTCTTCATCGTGTCGAATTGTTTTCTCTCTTTCCACGTCGTCACCTCTTTACCATTTATAACCCTATTATATACCCTATATGGGTATATTTCAAGTCAATGAAATACCTCCACAAATAAAAAACAGTTACGAAAATGAGGTGCACCCCTAAAGTTGGACACTAAAATCCAACTTTAGGGGTGTTTTTGTATGAAGTATAAAAAGCATAGCTTTGAATTTAAGGTAAAAGTAGTTAATGAATATTTAAATGAAGCAGGAGGATATAAATTTTTAGGTGAAAAGCATAATGTGGATAGATCGCTTGTTCAAACATGGGTAAAACAATACAACACATATGGCTATCAGGGCCTCACTAAATCTCTAAGTAATACTCAATATACTAGTGAATTTAAGCGAGCTGTTTTAAAATATAGAGAAGAAAATCAATTGTCTTATAGAGAAACAGCGGAACACTTTGGTATCAAGCATTTTTCAACAATCGCTAACTGGAATCGCAAGATTCAAGAAGGTGGCCCAGCTGCTCTAGAGGGCAAACAAGGGAGACCAATAAAACATATGCCTAATAAAGAAAATAACCAAAAACAAGTATCGAAGAGTGAACCACTGAATGAAACAGAACGCGAAGAGTTAGAACGTCTAAGAGAAGAACTAAGAATGAAAGAACTGGAAAATATCATTCTAAAAAAGTTAAATGCCTTACCGACAGATCCAACAGACAAAAAACGAAAGTAGCGCTTGAGGTAAGGCAAGAAACGACTTATACACTAAAAGAGATTTTAACAGTGTTGAAGCTACCGAAGTCTGTATATTACTACTGGATAAAACATATGGATGATCAGAAACAAAAAGATCGATGGCTAGTAAATAAAATTAAAGAAATTGTATCAAAACATAAAGGTAGATATGGTTACAGAAGAATCAAAGCGATACTCGAAAACAGAGAACAAATTGTGGTGAATCATAAGCGCTTGTTACGCATTATGAAAACCTATAATTTACTATGTCAAAAATTCAAAAACAAATCGAGAACACGTTACAGTTCATATAAAGGACAAGTTGGAAAAGTCGCTCCAAATAAGGTAAAGCGTAACTTTAAGCCGAAAACATTTAATCAACTATGGGTCACAGATGTCACAGAGTTTGCGTTACCTATCAAAGGCAAGAAACTATATTTATCAACGATTATGGATTGTTATAACTCTGAAGTGATTGCCTATCAATTAAGTCGTTCACCAAACCTAGCAATCGCTATAAATCCTTTAAATAAAGCACTTGAGGAACACCAACACAATCTAAACCAATTAGTTGTTCACTCGGATCAAGGATTTCATTATCAGCATAGTAGTTGGGGAAATACCATAACAGAATATGGTGCAACAATGAGTATGTCACGTAAAGGAAACTGTTTAGATAATTCACCGATGGAGAACTTCTTTGGCTTATTAAAGCAGGAAATGTTTTATGGAGAAGTATTCAAGACATATGAAGCATTAGAGATCGCAGTACATGAATATATTAGATACTATAATAAAGATAGAATTAAGCTAAAATTAAAAGGCATGTCTCCTGAAGAATTCAGGAAACATACCTTACAATCTGCATAATTCCAAAAGTCCAACTTTTGGGTAGCACATCAAAATCGTAACTGTTTTTAATCTTCTTCTCGACCTGAATAATATAAATAAACGATTGCTAATAAAATAAGCACGACTGAGACGCTTAAAATTACGATCCACGTCATATGTTTTGGCATTGTTTTGACGTGGGACGTTTCACTTGTAAACGTGTTTTCTTCACCTTGAATATTTTTCTCCATAATTCTTGGCTGGAAGATTTGATATGCGTCACTTAAGTTAGCCGTCGCATCGTCGACTTCTTCTTGCGAAATATCTTCATTTACTATGCGCTGTAAAATACTCGCCGCTTCTTTTTTCGCTTCTCTTAACTCTGGTGTGATATTACTCTCAGGCACTTTTCCAACTTCAACGAGTAACGCACTCAAACGGTCTGTCTCGACGTTTGCTTTTGCGGTCGTATAAATCGATTCGACGTACGTTTTGTCTATGACGTTATCGTTTTTATCACGTACTTCAACAGCCACCTCGTAAAGCGTGCTCGGCTCAAGTCCATCGACGACTGCTGTTAAATCTTGTGTCCTGTGAACGACAGAACCATTAACAATCACGTTATAATATTCTCCACTATAATCATCCCATGATAATGAAAAACCATCGCTTTTTACGTCAGTAATCGTAAACACTTTACGGTGCATATTTTCTAAAAATGCTGCCGTTTTTGGAGCGCGTGATGATAGTATATTACGCGTATCTTGACTTAAATAATAATACGCAAAACTTTCTGCAAAATACTCTTCGACGTATTTAAAATACGGTTGCCCTGGGAACATTTTTTCATATTCTTCAGCATGAATTTGAACGAATTCTTCTTCATTAGATATCGTCATCCCGTCGACTAAAAAGCTGTCGACGATATGTCCAAACTCGTGTAATTCTAAATTCACGTCACCGTGATTATTTTTAATTCCAGGTTCACTCGCTCCGACTCTTACATACGACTGGAATCCTCCGAGCCCTGGTATGTTATCCCACGTATCAGTATGTCCGCGTGGTACGACACCTTTTAAATTACTAAACTCCGGGAACTCCGTCATCGGTAAATCCGATAGTATTATCGTGACACCACTCTGAGATACGTTTTCTAAAATACGCTGGTCAATTCGATTTAATCGACTGATGATGTTATTTACATGTGTTTCATTTTCTTCACTATTTTCACTTAATCGTACATCGATCATATCCATTAAGTACGGGCTGACCGACGTTTCATTTGCGACTGCTGTCATCGGTGACAGTAGCACAGCCGGTATGAGTAAAAAAGATAGCAAAATCTTTTTAATCGTACGCATTGCCTCACTCCTAGTTACGTCAATAGTACCATAACTACTTCAAGTCATCACTGGTGGTGTGTAAATTTTGACAAAGAAAAAAGAACCACCGTATGGTGATTCCTTTTATATACCTTTTTGGTCGCTTGTTTCATCGATATAGTCTAATATATCTTGACTATGCTCTTGTGGCGTTCTTGATAGATACTCTTTCATCTGCTTCTCGTCTGGTCGAATTGTAAGACCGAGATATTTACGTTCGTTATTTGCATCTTTAAAGAACGCAATTACCATTAAAATTATGACGACACTAAACGGTAATGCGACAATAATCGCAGCAGACTGAATCGCACTTAGTGCTTCTTCTCCCCCTGCAAGTAGTAATACAACTGCAATTGCAGATAAAGAAATACCCCATATGACTTTCATGATTGTAGATGGTTGTAATGAACCATTAGATGTCTGCATACCAAGAACGAATGTGGCTGAGTCTGCACTCGTTATAAAGAATACTGCAACTAGGAAAATCGCAATCACCGATAGTAACGTACCAAGTGGTAGCTTATCGAATATCGCAAATAGTTGCTCTTCTGGTGCAAGTTCTGCTATCCCTGGGAATTGTAATGCGATGTTCATTCCTGTCGTGCCAAATACACTAAACCAAACAATCGCAATTAATGTTGGTACGAGCATAACTGCTAGGACGAATTCTCGAATTGTACGCCCTCGAGACACACGTGCAATAAATACACCTACAAATGGCGTCCAGCTCAACCACCAACCCCAGTAGTAAATCGTCCAGTCTTGCAACCATTGAGATTTCTGAGGGTTATTAAAACCTGAGTCTAAAGTTTGATACATAAATTCTTGTAAATAGACCCCCGTTGACGTAGTCATCATTGTGAAAATCGCAAGTGTAGGACCTACAATTAATACGATTAAAAATAAAATTCCTGCAAGCACCATATTAGTATTACTTAACAATTGAATCCCTTTAGATAACCCTGTATATGCACTGAGTAAAAAGAGAATTGTAACAACAATAATAATGATAAGTTGAATGGAGAATCCGTTTGGAATTCCAAATAAGTACGTGAGTCCCCCGTTAATTTGAAGTGTACCGACACCAAGAGAGACCGCAACACCAACGACTGTGGCGAAGACTGCGAGAACATCAATGATCGTTCCAAGCCATCCATCCACCTTATCTCCAAAGATTGGACGTAATGTTTTAGAGATTAGACCATTCTCCTCTTTACGAAATGCTGCATAAGCTAATGCAAGCGCAACTACTCCGTACGCTGCCCAAGCGTGAATCCCCCAGTGCATGATCGTCGCACGCATTGCTTCGAGTGCTTGATCTTTTCCACCTTCACCAGTTGAAGGATTCACCATGTGACTAATTGGTTCAGACGCACCATAGAACACTAAACCAATTCCCATTCCTGCACTAAATAACATCGCTAACCAAGAAATCGTCCTGAATTCTGGCTTTTCATCGGGCTTACCGAGCTTTAATTTTCCGATAGGACTGAGCGATAAAAAGATACAGAAAAAGATAAATCCTGTCATAATAATCATATAGTACCAGCCGAGATTGACTGAAATTGCATTCGCTATTTTTCCAGCAATATTTCCAAACTCCTCTGGGAAAAATACACCTATCAATACAAGCAGAAGGACGACTACTACAGAGACTTTAAATACATTTGTTAACCGTTTACCTTCATTGTCTGTCAAAATTTTCTCTCCTTTTGTAATTTTATAACATACTATTATAAGACATTTAACATCTGGTGAGTCAAGAAGAACTCTTATTTTATTCTTTTTTAAAGCATCACACCTTACATTTCGATATGATAATATTATAAATATCCAAATTTATTTTTATAACCGAAAAGAGGTCAACACATATGGCATACGTTGCTGAAACTGAAATCCAATTATTATATGCAGATACGGACATGATGGGTGTCATGTACCATGGAAATTATATAAAATGGCTAGAGCTTGGTAGAATTCAATTAATTGAAGATCTCGGGTTTAGTTATGTTGAAATGGAAAAAGAAGGGTTCGTTGCACCGATTCACAACGTCAATATTACGTACAAAAATCCGATTATATACGGCGACCGTGCATTTGTACGTACGTGGGTAGAAAAGAACACCGGAATTCGCGTGACGTACGGATTCGAAATCGTCAATGAAGCACGTGAAACGTGTGCGGACGGTGAAGTGACATGTATCGTCGGTAAAAAGACAGAAACTGGTTTTCGTCCAGTAAACTTTAAAAAGGCGTACCCAGAATGGTTTAACAAGTACGAAGAAATAAAAGTAAAATAATAAAAACACGTGCGTCTCTATGGTGAGACACACGTGTTTTATTCTTCTAGCGTTAAACCATTTCGCTCGAAAATGAATTTATGCTTATTAAAACTAATTTTCCCGTCACTCATTTCAGCGCGTTCATTTACGATACCCTCTTTAATAAGTGCGCGGAGTTTTTTATCATCATAAAGGATGACCATCTTTTGAGTGATTGTATCATCACCATTCACTGTAAAGTCAAACTTCACAGTCCCTCGTGGTAATTTTTCATATTTTTCTTTTAGTTTTTGTTTTTCATCTTGTAATGACTCTCTCGCGTCTTTTGTCGTCTCATAGCCCCAGTATTTTAAAGGTGCGGTCGTTTCGTAAATCTCTTTTGTTACCACATTGTCTTTATGATATACCGTCACTGTACGATTATACTCTTCAAATGTTCCAGTGAATACGGACTTTTTAGAAGACACACATGCAGTGAGCACGAGTACTAGAGCGAGTAAAGTTATTATTTTAATAATCTTCAATATAAGCACATACCTTTTAACATTGTACGTGTTATATCGTAACATAAATTGCTTATATACGAACAGCTATTACGCTGTTGATAAAACACACACAATCGATTATTCCTGTTCTTTTAGACCGTCTGCTTCGTATTGTTCTTTCGTTTCTTTAAAACTTACTGTTGACGCTGATTTATCACCATCAAGGAAACCAACTTCGATTAATCCTTGAACATTTTCAGGTGTTGTATAATCTAAGTCAAATGTCATGATGATTGCTTGTTTTTCTTCATCGACTTCGACATTCACTTTAACAGCTCCGTCGGGTGCGTTACTTGCAAGTCTTTCATATGTTTCTCTTTGAACCTCTGCTGCTTCTTTTGCTTCATCGTCATTTTCGATACCGCCTGCTTCATAAGACAACTCATATACGAGATGCTCTGACTGTATATCGTCACCTTCAACGACTACTGTTGACTGAACGTCCATGTCGTCAATCGTCCCTGTAAACACGTGATCTGATGGACCTTTATTACATGCAACAAGTACTATAACCATTAAAGATAATAGTATCGTTCTTAGTTTCATTATTAAAATCTCCCTTTTTCATTTCTATCTATTATACGATAAAATATTATGTATTAGAATAAGTCCAGAAGAACTTATCCTTTTTCAGTATTACCGCATCTTATTTTACTTCTTTCAAGCCACCCGATTTACTAAGAGTTTCTACTGTTTGTGAATGGCTTACAAAATCTGTACCATTGTAACCTGCCGTTACTACATTCGCATCTGCTAATGCTTTAACATTTTCAGGAGAATCGTAGTTTACGATGTGGAAAACTTTTATCATTTCACTTTCTTCATCGTTAACAATTTCAACACTTGCTATATCCTTAGGAACTCCGTTTAATGCTTTTTCAAACTCTTTACTCTTTTCTTCTATCAATTGTTCTGCATCTTTTTTATTTTCAACATTTATATCTTTGTATGCAACTTCAGACATCTGTACTTCATAGAGTATTTGATCTTTCTCAGTATCTACGACATACATTTTATAAAAATCTTCTACATCATTACTTGCTTCATAATAATACTTGTCGTATTTCTCAACATCTTTTTTATCAGCAACGAGTAGTACTTTTTCGTCTAGCGCTTTTTTATCTATGTTAGAATTTGAAGCAGAATCATCTTCAATCACTCCAAGCTCTTTTAATGACTCGATGAATGACTCATAGCTGACAGTTTCTTCTGTTCCATTACCCTCAACGATATCATACGCTATAAATGTTTGGACGTTCTCTGGGTCAGAGTAGTTATAGAACTTATCATACTTTAAAGCTTTTTCGTCTGGAAGGTTTTCTGCAGTCACTTTTGCGACGTCATCCGGAAGGTCTGATAGTAATTGATCATGATAGGCATTTTCTTGATCAACAAGTTGATTGGCTTCTTCTTCATTTTTTAAGTCATAGTATTCATACGGGATTTTTTCAACTTGATGTAGAGTTAAAAGAATATCATTTTCTTTGTCTGCAGTAATCTCAATATCTACTTCAATACCATCAACGACATTTGAGTAGTGTTCTGTCGTCACTTCACCTTTAGTAGCGTCTTTTTGTAGCGTATCTGTTTGATTACTTGTATTTTCTTTTGCATTATCTTTTTTTGTTTCATTTTCTTTTGACGTATTTTCTTGAGTCGTTTCTTCAGTTTTTTCATCTTTTTTAGCTGAAGTATCTTCGACTTTGTCATCGGTCGGTGACTGACATGCAGTTAACATCACTATAGCAGCAGATAAAAATAATAGCTTCGCTTTCATGATTACTTACCTCTTTCTAAAATACTCAAAATTTTAAGCGTTTTTATTTTTTACAAATCGAATAAGCGAGTTTACACACTCTTTAAAAGAAAATAGTCCTCCTCTGTCCTAGATTTGAATGACATACATCGCATCACGTATCTCTTTTGTGATTACTTTCGTTCTCCATTCTCTTCTATAACCGAGACACGCACATATAAATGTGACGCCATTCTCTATAAAGTTATGACGAAAATGAATATGGCCTGAAACGCTATATCGAATATCATATTCATTATAAAAATCATCATATTTTGTTGTACCCATAAATGCATTATAATAATCGAATATTTTATGAGGCATCGGCACACGGAACTTTTTATTTGTTGCAACATGTGTAACGAGGATGATTTTTTTATCTTTCACTTTTTCGAGATCTTTCTTTGTAAGTTCTGCAAAATAGTTCGCAACGTCTACATCTGAGATTTTAAAGTCAATATTAAACTTATCCTGCCAATGACCACCTTTAAACGCGCGACGCTCTAACTCCTCATAAGAAAATCTTTCGCTCGCAAACGAATAATCATACCACGCAGGACTCCCGACAATTGCCCACTCATCGTTAATAATATACGGTTTCTCCAAGAGAGAATTCGGCTGGTGCTTAAAATAATCGTAAATCTCCCACGACGACTTATCATCTCCGCTCGCATTCCAAAAATCATGGTTCCCGGGGATAAAAATCACCTTCACACCCGTCACACCTTCAATCGCTTGAGTAAACTGCTGTGACTTTATATGATCATTCGAAATATCGCCCGCGATAATGAGTAAATCAAGCGAAAGACGGCGCACCTCATTAGAAACCTCACGTAGAAACGTCGATTCGTTAATTTCATCATTATGATATCTATCAACATGTAAATCAGAAATTACACCAATTTTCATAAACATCGTCTCCAAAATTGTATATAGGGATAGTGTAGCAAAGAAGTGCTATAAAATTACAGAAATGAAAAAGAAGCTAACTGGATGTTAGCTTCTGAATATATTATTTTTTAGTTCTAAATATATCTAATGGTTTTCCATCACGGGTTTTCCATTCCATCCAGCCGTTATTTTGGTTGCCGATAATTACAAAGCCTGCTGTTGATGGTGACGTACAAATGACATCTTCTTGTAAAATATTATCAACTATATGCGCGAGTCTTCTTGTTTCATTTAAATGTGAGGTATCTCCATCCGGTGCACAAAGGCTTCCTTTTAACACTGTAAAGACACCGTCTTCAACACGAGCTATACCCCTTACTTCACCGAAACCTCTTACTCTTCTATTTAATACGTATTCACCATCAGGGATAAGTGAAGTATCTCTTTTCATTTCTACTTCTTTAGTTGCATCATCAAATGTCTCTTCTTTAGACTTTTCTATAGGAAATACTTGTCTGCCTTCAAATGATGAAAGTAATTGAATGACTAAATCAATATCCAAAGCATATAGTTCTGAATTAGAAACTTTACTCTTTTTAAAAATATCATCTAGCAGTACTTCTTTTGCATGATAATCTTCAACTTCAATAGCGAACTTTCTGTCTAAAGCGACGACGTTAAAATATCCATTCCGTTCAAGAAAGTTCATACGATTTTCGAAGTTATCAACGCCTGTCTTACCGATTTTAACTAGACCTGGGACAGCTGTCGACATCACGTAAATAATCCCTCTATCGATTGTACTCACTCCTTACCTTTCATATAGCGGTGCGATTTCTTTAATGTATACGTCTTTTAAATTTTCTTTCAGCTTACGACGATATTTCATAGGTTTTACAGCATCTTCGTTTCTTGATTTATATGCTTGATAATCTCTTGATTTAATCAAGTCATTTTCTCCTAATTGATTATCTGAAGAGACTTTAAAGTTATCGACGACAAACATTAAATCGTTCTCGTCTACAGCGTACTTATACGCAAAGTTTTTTACAACACTCTCTTTTTCTTCTTCTTTCAGTTGTTCAAAAAGAATCAGAACGTCTTCTTTATCATATTTCTCTGGATTTTGTTTAATATTTTTCCAAAGTTCTTCAACGAGATACCCGAGTTTTTCATTCGACTGTTTTAAATCTGAAATGTATGATTCAATTTCTGACTGTTTTGCTTCGACTCGTTCTTTTGATTCATCTTGAGTAATACGACTTTCCATTACACTTTGAATAAGCCCTAATATATATTCATGGTTGACTGTATCTTTTGAAACTGAATTTATTTCGTATGCAATGTCGATGATGATATCGTCGTCTTCATCGTCTTCACCTGATTCTGCTTTAATTTCCTCGATTATGTTATTATATTTCGCAGTATAGTCTTCCAGCTTCTCATTCGTAATTCCAAATTGTTCAGCAATTTCCTCGGTGTAATCAGAGTATACTTGAAGCTCTTGGAACTTCTTATCAAACGCTTGGAATGCTTTTGCAAACATCTTCTTACTCGTAATCTCTGTTAATAAATCGATACTTTCTAGATTCGGTGCAATATGCATTAATTCATCGAACGCTTCTTTAAAACTATCAAATGCCTCTTCCCATTTCGGTGCTTGTACAAATGATTCTCCACCGTTTGAATATAAGAAGAGTGCTTCTTTCACCTTTTCTTCAAAAGTATATGGCGTTCTAAACGTCATAATTTGACCGTATTTTTTACCTTCATCATATAAACGATTTGTTCTAGAAAAGGCTTGTATTAAATGATGCGGTGGCATCGGATAACAATCCATAAATAGAATAGCTAAACTCGGTGCATCAAATCCTGTCAATAATCTGTCTACAACAATGACTAAGTCTAACTGCTCTTCTCTGAACTTATACTTGTCTTGTTTTCTTGCAAGACGATGGTTCACGTCTCTGTTATACGCACCAATTTGGTCTAATGTGAAGTTCGTTCCAAACATTTCGTTATAGTCTTCCATCGATTCTTTCATGTATTCTTGATTTTTAAACGAATGCTCTTCGTTTTCTGAAATAGAATACGTAATCGCAACTTTCGGGAAATCTGGAAGTCGTTTCTTCACTTGTTCTGAAATTTTAACTTCGGATTCATCGTTGATCACTTTTCTAAATAAACGATAATAATCTTGAGCACTCGCAATCGATGAAGTCGTTAATATCGCACTATATTGTTTTCCAATCTCATTATGCATACCAAATTTATGACGCGATTTATTAACAATTTGGTCGATAACTGTTAATTTATGACCGATTGTTTCAAATGCTTCTTTTTTAATTAGTTCTTCTTGTTCTACTGGTTCTAAATCATCAAAGTCCGTAATAGTACCGTTATATTGTCGATCCACATGATCTCTTAATTCGTCTTCTGTAAATGTACTCTTATATTCAATTTGAAAACCGAGTACTGCCTTATCATGAATCGCTTCTTTTACAGTATATTTGTGCAGACAATCTCCATACTGCTCTTCTGTTGTACGTGGAAGATCGGCAAACACCTCTTTAGCATTCTCTTCAAATATTGGCGTTCCAGTGAATCCATACCATAATGATTCTCTAAAAAACTTCTCGATTTCCATTTGTCTTTTCGGTGATATTGCACGATGGCACTCATCCACAACAAATGCGAGTTTCTTACCTCGAATCGATTTCCACTTTGGACTATCTTCATTACCTTCATAACGACGCATAACGTGATTTAATTTTTGAATCGTCGTAACGATGACGGTCTTATCTTTCGAATATAATTTTTTAATTAAATCATTTACGTTATCCGTATCATCAATCGACACAACGTCAGTTGCTGAATAAGATTTAAACGAGTCTCCCGTTTGCTGATCTAAGTCCACACGGTCAACGATGAATATCGTTTTTTCAATGCTATTCATGAGTAGTAAGTTTCTTGCGACTTTATAAGACGTTAATGTTTTACCAGAACCTGTCGTATGCCACACGTATCCAGATTCATGAAGTTTAGATGCTTCTTGAACCGCTTCAATCGCATGGATCTGATAAGGTCTTAGTAAAATAATCGAGCGTCTCTCACTATCTAATACAGAATATTGTCCGATCATTTTATGTGCCTGTGGAATCGATAGTACATCTTTCGCAAAATCTAAATAGTTATTCACTGGCTTATTATTCTCATCCACCCAGCGTGTTAAAAACTTAGAGTTCAATTTCCCTTTTTGTGCTGCCGCAATATAGCGCGTATCAACACCATTTGTCACAACAAACATTTGAATCGAAGAAAATATCCCTTTAAACTTACCTTCACCAGAGTACTTATCAATTTGTCTAAATGCATCCATGTAAGACGTCGAACGATTTTTAAGTTCGATATGAATCATCGGTAACCCGTTAATTAATAATGTCACGTCAAAAATACGATTACGATCTGTACTACTCGTCTTACTCGCTTGATACTGATTAATAATCTCATAAGAAGACGAACCACCTGCGATATCACGGTTATTCATGGCCATTAAACGAATCTCACCAACACGTGGATCATCACGAACGACACGCACATTCGCAATCCCATTTTCACCCGCTAAAAACTCAGCCGCACGATAAAAATTCGGGAAACTCAGTTCGTTCTTAACTTGCTCAAACTCCTTATCAGAAAGCGGCACATCATCTAAGACCGCTTTGTTGTTCATATTCAACTTATGGCGTAAATTCTCCCACAAATCATCCTCAGTCCGTAAATCATCACGATATGTCCACTGAGACACATTCTTCGTCAATTCATCAATCAAACTGCGCTCCATCGCCTCTTCAGCCGTGAACCTCATACACTCACCTCAAATAAAATACCTAGTGACTATATTATTACATATAATCTATTTAACGTTTATGTAGATTTATACATACCGTTTAATCTTAATCAGAAAAATAATTAAATCGTTCATTTATATCAAATGATTTTTTGTAACATGTATGTAATAATAAAAATGTAATTCCAATTAATTAGGAGGGGTTTTATGAAGAAAGTTTCAAAAATTGTTTTAGCGAGTGGTATTGCCCTGAGTTTCTCTGTAACACCCGAACTACTTAATACAACTGAAGCACAAGCAGAAGAGTACGTAGAACCTTATTATAATTATGAAGGTCATACTGAATATCAAAGTGATTTTATATTAGACAAGAATTTTAAAGAATCATTGAAGTACGATAATTTTACTATCAATGGATATCAAATTTCCAAAAATGAAAATGGTAAAAAACAAAAAGATTTAAATGACCAAACACTTTACAGTGTATCTGGAAATAAAGCGAAAGGTGTTCTCTTCTCATTAGATGGTCAATCCGTTAGTAAAAAAGCGTTAGTTAGCACTTATGGAGAACCTATTTACACATCTCCATCAGCATGGGGCGAAGAATATGTTTATGAAGTTGGAAAGAAAGACGTCAGATTCTTCTTCAATGAAAACGGATATGCAATCAAAGGCCAAATTATGAGTAATTAAAGATACTTTATATATAAACTTATAAAACATGGGAGATGAATTTCTCCCATGTTTTTTTCTGGAATTAGTGAGTATAAATCACAATAAAGAGTGTTAAAAGTATACAAAAATCATCAACAAAGTGAGTGAGTGAATTGGTTAATTATAATTGTGCATGTTTAGTAAATATCGAAGAAAAAAGCATATTTTTAGTGAGATCTTATGATAATAATAAATACTATCTACCTGGCGGAAAAATTGAGGATAATGAAAGTTTTGACGACACACTTCTAAGAGAATTAAAAGAAGAACTTTCTTTAAACATTAAGAAAAATGAAATAACATTTTGGAAGTCAATAGAAGGACCTGCATATCCTAATACTAAAGAAACTGTATTATTAAATTGTTTTCTCTACTCTGGTGAAAATTTTGATTATAAAATTAACAATGAAATAACCGATGCTAAATTTTTCTCAATCAATAACACAGACATAATGGCTCCGGCAGTTTTAAAAGTAATAAGTGCCTTAGAGCAAGATGGATATGTGTAAAATAGAACACGTATCAATGACGATAAAGTAATTGTGAAGCGAACTAAAATCATTAATAAACTTAAAAAAAGGAGGTTTTAGATGCTTTTAACAGTTTTAATAATCTTATTATTAATTAATATTTTACCTGCCCTGTATTTCGGTAAAAAATATTTGAATTTAAAAAAGAATGAATCTGGAGATAAAGAATTTGAAAGATTATCTGATTCTATGATGAATGCAGATAAGGTAATAATCCCACTTTCTATAATCATAGTTATAATACTCTATTTCATTCAGAATTAAGCTTTCAATTTTAAAAATGCTTTAAAATTATTAAAAAAATAACCCTCTAGTAATATTAAGAAATCCTAATAACTTAGTATTACTAGAGGGATTATATTTTCCTATTAATAAGTAGTGTAAAACATCATTCAATAACATCAATGAATAAAAAACCGTATAGGTGGTATTCAAGTATGATATGAGAATAGTGACAATCAATGTTTATATAGCATTTCATTGTTACATGGGAGCAGCGAGAGTTGGGAGACTTAGCTGATGTTTTTGATGGAACTCATCAAACTCCAGAATATGTAGATAAAGGAATTAATTTTATAAGCGTAGAAAATATAGATACTTTAATACCTAATAAGTTCGTAACCAAGGACTTTTATAATAAAAATTATAAAAATAAATTTCCTGAAAAAGGAGATGTGTTTTTAACTAGAATTGGAGATGTCGGGACTCCGCGTTTAATAGATAAAAATGGTGACATGGCTTATTATGTAACTTTAGCATTGTTGAAACCCAAGAATATTGATTCTTCTTTTCTTGTATCAAATATACAAAGTTCTTATGTACAAAATGAGTTATGGAGAAAAACTTTGCATATTGCTTTTCCTAAAAAAATAAATTTAGGTGATATTAATAAAGTTACTACTAAGGTACCTTCTATTAATGAACAAAATAAAATTGGAGTTTTTTTCAATTTAATCGATAGCTTAATTACTCTTCATAATAAAAAGCTAAAGTTCCTTAAGAAGCTTGAGAATGCGTACTCAGTGTGCTTATTTGCCTTTAAAAGTAATGCTCCTTTAGTCAGATTTTCAAATTTTAATAATGACTGGGAAATGTTTAAAGTAAAAGATTTATTTACTGTTACAAGAGGGCAGGTCCTTTCTGTGGATAAAATTTCTAAATTTAAAACTGATAATAATAAGTTTCCTGTATATTCATCACAAACACATAATAATGGGCTGCTCGGTTATTATCATGATTTCCTATTTGATACTGCAATTACGTGGACAACAGATGGTGCAAATGCTGGAACGGTTAAATTCAGATCAGGTAAATTTTATAGTACAAACGTAAATGGCGTTCTTATATCCGATGATGGTTATGCTTGTGAAGCAGTAGCGAAAATTATAGAAAAAGAGACTCCTAGATGGGTCGTTAGAGTTGGTAATCCAAAATTAATGAATAATGTCATGAGTGATATTACTATAAAAATATCTAGCGATATTAATGAGTTAGAAAAGATATCAAACATATTTGTTAAAATAAATACTCTTATAGAGTTAGAAAAAGATATTATTGAAAAATATGAAAATTTAAAGAAAGAATACTTAAACTATTTATTCATTTAATCAAAGTCCCAATTTTCATTGGGACTCTTTTTTTATACTATAGTCGCTAGGAATTGCATCATTTTATGATTGTCTTTATTTTCTAATTCTCTAATAATGTGTAAATATGTTTGCTGAGTTGTCGTTATGTTTGAGTGCCCAAGTCTTCTTGATACACTTGCAATCGATACACCTGCAAATAATAATAACGATGCATGTGTATGTCTAAGTCCATGGATTGAAATTACTGGTATTCCAGCATCTGTGCATTTTCTTTTTAGATAGTCATTAATTGTTGAGTTAAATATTCTTCGCCTGATGAACATTGGTCTATCTTTTGGTAGACCTATAGTTAAGTTCGAAAAATGCATACATGTTTGCCAATCTAGTTGTATTTTACGATTAGATGACTCATTCTTTGTTGGTATAAACCCACCTCTCTTATTTTTGTAGTTCCAAGATTTGTTTATTGATAATGTTTGGTTCTTAAAATCAAAATCGTTTGGAGTAAGTGCAAGTGCTTCAGAGAATCGAAGTCCTGTTTTAGCAACGAGTAGTATAAACCAATCTCTATTTATCACACTCTTAAGTTCTAAAGTAGAAATAAGAGTTTGTAACTCACTTTGGTTTAAATACTTTTGTTTCTTATCACCTGGATTCTTCCCTTTAATTACTGCTTTTCTAGTTGGATCTCTTTCAATTAAACCCTCGTCTACAGCATCTAAAATAGCAGCTTTAACTTGATGATGAAAATCCATTGTCGTCTGTTTTTCGTGGGTTAAAGCATAATCATTAATCAACTTTTGATACGTCATTCTGTTCAGCTGAGATATCTTTAAATTAGGCGCTAACTCTTTAAGTCGACGATAGGTGATATTGTACTTATTTAAAGTTACATCCCTAACTGCTCCAACTTTATAGAGTTCCACCCAATCCTTAAAATAACTGTGAAACAAACGATTCTTACTTAATTTTCTAACCATAAAAATAAACCTCCAAAATAGTTTTTAGAGGTTTAGTGTAAAGGTTGAAGAATTGTTTTGCTTGTTATTTATAATCTAGATAAATAATTTGTTTAGGTACAACTCTTTGAGGGATAGAAGTTGTTCAACTTTATGGATATCTTTCTGTCTGTTTAAATTTGCGAAAATGCTACCTATTAATTTTTGTTCTGAAAGTTTAGGTAGTCTTAATTTGTAATCCTTTATTTGTTTTAAGTTGATATTTGGTTGAGCCCCAGCACCCCATTGTGTAGATATATAGTGCTGAAATTTGGAACTGTGTAAAACATATTCAAGATAATTATTATCTATTTTATTTTCTATACCACGTATAATACCTATTCTTTGATTACAATAAGCATCATGATTTAAAGTGTATCTTCCAATTTTGCCAGTAGTTGCACCTGACATAGCGATTAAATAATCACCGCTTTTGATAAGAAAATCTATGTACTTAGAGTCTTCTTTTATGAAAGTGCCTGGCTTCTTAACGATTCCAGAGTCAATATCTGAAATTCTAACTAATGGAATACCATTATTAGAAAACTCTTCACTTTTAAAGCCGTATCCTGATTTTATTTCAATTAAGTCCCCTAAAACCACCTCATCACTTTCTTCAATTAAAGAAAAATCTAATCGTCTTACTAAATCAAGTTTTAATTTTTCAATTTTTTCCTTTTTTAGATTATGAAGAGTAATCATAGAATCTAGTTTATAAAGCAATCTGCCAATCTTTTTCTGTTCATTAACACTCGGTAATGCAATCTCTAATTTCATAACATTAGCTTTAGAAATATTATATCTAGATATTCCTTGTGCAAGTATATACATTTTCTTTCTAAAGGTTAAAGTTCGGAATAAATAACTAGAAAAAATCATATCTAATTCTGATTTTTCATAGGGCCTTAAACCAAATGAAAAACTATTTAAATAGAGATTGTTGATATCTTTCCCTATTACCGAAGACATACCAACTTCTTCTGGTACTTCAGAAGAAATTGTAAAAAATATATCTCCATACTTAACTTTATTTTGTTTACTGCTAACATTCACTTTTTCTAAATTATCTACATCAACAATATGATTATTGAATATATTTTTATATGGAACGTATAAAGATTCGCCATGTCCAAAATCTTTTTTTGTTTTACCAGTTAGACCTGAATAATCTTTCCCTAGTTCTCCCAACTTACACTGCTCCCAATCTTCACTGAATCCTTTGAATCTTAGCTTCGGCACTAGTCTCTGTTCACCTTGTTTTATCATTATTTGAACATCTCCCTTGTCGCCTCGATGATTTCTCTTGATTCATCTGTCACTTCTAACTCATCAAGCATTGCAAGGAATTCTTTTTCCGCTTCAGCGATCTCTTTATTTATCTCCTGCATTTCTTTTGACAATGCTTTAATATCGATTGGTTCTGGCTCTTCAAATGTATCGACGTATCTTGGGATGTTTAAGTTAAAGTCGTTTTCTTTTATTTCTTCAAATTCTGCAACGTAAGCATATTTGTCTACGAATTCTCTGTTTCTATATGTTTCTAGAATTTTTTCGATATTTTCTTCTGTTAAATGGTTCTGATTTCTCTTTTTCTCGAATTCCGCTGACGCATCTATGAATAGAACGTCACGGTTCGGACGGTCTTTTTTCAGGATTACGATTGTCGTTGGAATAGATGTGTTAAAGAATAAGTTTGAAGGTAATCCAATTACCGCGTCTATTGATCCATCTTCTAATAATTTTTTACGGATTGCTTCTTCTGCACCACCACGGAATAGTACACCGTGCGGGAGTACGATTGCCATCGTTCCTGTATCTTTTAAGTGATAAAATCCGTGTAATAGAAATGCGAAATCCGCTTTTGATTTTGGCGCAAGTCGGCCATATCTAGAATATCTGTTATCCATTAGGAAGCCTTTTTCTGCAGACCATTTTGCTGAATATGGTGGGTTCATAAGTACCATATCAAAGTTTGTAGGTTCTTCTGTTGGCCAGTCAGCATCTAACGTATCTGCGTTATGTAGGTGTTGCTGCGCAATTGGTACACCGTGTAAAATCATATTCATTCGTGCTAAGTTATATGTCGTATTGTTTAGTTCTTGACCGAAATATGAGATTTTTCCTGGATGATTTGAATATTTTTTCGCGTTTAGCATTAAAGAACCCGACCCCATCGTTGGGTCATATACAGTAAGCCCTTCTTTATCTTCCTTACCTTCAATAGCGATACGAGTCATTAGTTCTGATACAGGTTGAGGTGTATAGAACTCCCCTGCTTTTTTACCAGATTCAGATGCAAATTGTCCGATTAAGTATTCATAAGCATCACCAAGCACGTCACCAGCGTGACCTGTTAAGTTTAATGTAGACAGTTCTTTCATCACTGATGCGATTAATTCGTTTTTCTTATGATCTGTTGTTCCAAGTCGACGTGCATATAAATCAATGTCTTCAAACAGATCTTCAAATGCTTCAGATGACTGCTCGATATCTTTAAACCCTCTAGCAAGTGATTCTAATTCAAACGTACCATCGTTAATTTGTGACATTAGCTTTGTGAAAGTTAACTCAGGTTTAATTGTATATGAGAATGTATCTTGTACATCATATAATAAGTCTTCACGGTCTTCATCGTCACTGTATATTTCTTCATAAATTTGCTGTGCTTCATTTAAATCTTGAGTTGGTGACTCCATTAATTCAGATATGTAATATAACATTTTGTCAGATAAGTATTTGTAGAAAACAAGTCCTAGAAGATAGTCTTTATATTCGTTCGCATCCATTCTAGAACGTAAAATATCAGCTGAATTCCATAATGTTTGGTACAACGTTTTTGTATTTATTTTTTCTGCCATTGTAAGATCTCCCTATATTAAATTTTAATAGAAAAATAGCCCCTCCTAAGCAATAGTCTTATTTACTTAAGAAAGGCTAATTAATAAACAAATTCAATCAACTTTTTAGTATAATATATTTAATTATGTATAGATATAAAAAGAGCCTTGCCATAAATGACAAGGTCAGTCTGCTAAATTAATTATATAACATAGATATATTTTGTCAAATTTATTGATTTTAATTTTACAATTTTTAAATCAGGAGTGACGCATTGATTAAACAAGACAAGGTTTTTAAAACTCATGTTCAACAATTAAAGATACTTAAATCAAGAGGATTAGATATTTTTCCGATTTATTATAATTTAAATATTATAAAGAGAGCAATTATTATAATTTAATCAATGGATATTCCGACTTATTTTTATCAAATAAAAATAGTGGAGTTTACATAAAAGGGAGCTCTTTAAAAGAGATTTACGAATTATATACGTTCGACAAAAGACTACGTAGTCTATACTTGAATGAAATCTTACGAATAGAAGAACTAGTCAAATCATCTATAGCTTATAATTTCTCTATGAGCTTTGGTTATAAAGACTATGATTATTTACATAGGAATAACTTCACATCATATAATGATGGTATAAAAAATACAGATGTAAATTATTTAATAAGCAAATTAACGAATAATATTTGGAAATCTAAGAATGTACAACCGTATATTAAACATTATAGAGAAGAGCATAACTATGTGCCGTTATGGGTACTAGTTAACTCGATGACTTTTGGTGAAACAAGTAAGTTTTACTTGCATATGAAACACCGAGAAAGAAAGCTTGTATCAGATACTTTCGATCATAATTATCCAATTTCACCGAAAAACTTTGATAATTATTTAAAAACATTAGGTGTTTTTAGAAATATACTAGCGCATGACGAGAGATTCTATAATTTTAAGAAAAAGAATAGATATGGAAAACCTTATGTCATTAAGTTTGATGGGTATTTGAACTTAACTGAGATTGACTCTTCTGTTGCAAGTTTAACTTTTATTCTGAAATTATTATTAGAACCAAAAGATTTTAATACTTTTGCAGATCAACTTACCAAAGAATTTATGAACTTGAGCGAAGAATTAGTAACTATAGATTTCCAAGCAGTTTTAAATCAAATGGGATTCATATGTCCATCTTCAAACATCAATAATTTAGATGATGTTGTACGTATATTAAAAATCTGACCTATTTTAGATTGATATTAGTTATAAAAATATTCGAGCGCCCTATCGTCGGCGAACTGAAATCTTCACCGTCGCGTACAGGGATATCGTCGGCGAGTTTTTAAAATACCGACGGTAAATCGAGTATCGTCGGTGAAAAAGTGGTTCCCTGAGAATTCGCCGACGATTCGATGATTCCCGTCGGTGAATAGAAATTTGGCCGACGATAAGTCTCATAGCGTCGGCGGGAAGTCTGTTTCACCGACGATTCGCGACGGACAATTGTTTTTCATCGAGTTATCAAGCATTGATCCTAATTTTTTCGATTTACTTTCACAAAATGAAATACCCGTTTAATGATATACGGCCCTCTACTTTTTCAAATAAAAAAGACGATAGAATTTTCATTTCTATCGTCTCGCATTATATTTTCGTTTAGAACCAGTGATTGTGCATTTTCTCTAATGATTCTTTTGTAAGTGGATATCCAACCGATTCTCCTATGACAGCGTCGATACCACAGTATGGACAAATGGCTGTCTTATCTCGATAATCTATGCTCCATTCAGTTATTTCTCTCGGTGAGAAGATACTAACACAATAGAAACATCCACATCGTTCTTCACTTTCTAGCATCGTTTTATTGGCAGTACTATATTTATGAGCGGTTATATGATCCATAATATCTCCTTACAGTACATAGTTTTTATTATTATATCACTAAGCTTAAACCTAGAGAAGGAAGACTTTTAATCATTTCATTAAGGTTACTTCCAGAGATATCCTCTAGAATTTTTTTCATATCTACTGTAAAATTAAGCTGAGTCATTTGTATTCTCTCCCTGTTAATTTTTGTTGGTAACTAAATTATAACAGAGAATACGATGGCTCTTTTTTCTATTTTACACAATTATATGGACGTAACTGGTATGACCCCCTATCGTCGGTGAACTGAAACCTTCACCGTCGCTAACGGGGTTATCGTCGGTGAGTTTTTAAAATACCGACGGTAAAACGAGTATCGTCGGCGAAAAATGGATGTATCGAGATTTCGCCGACGATTCGATGATTCCCGTCGGCGAATAGAAATTTGGCCGACGGTAAGTCTCATAGCGTCGGCGGGAAGTTCGTTTCACCGACGATTCGCGCCAGCCCCGTAGGTTTTCATCGATTTGCGATAGTTTGTCCCATATTGTCATGCAACCCTAGTTTTTCATCGATTTAAAAAGAATAAAAGTCCGCTCCCCCACTCATCAATCGCCTAAACACACTCAAAAATTCTAACTTCTCACAAAATCGCCGAATTTTTTCTTCTTATTATGCATAATAATGAACGTTCACTTGGTATAATAGATGTATAAATATAAAAGGAGTGTTTTTGAAGAAAGCAGTAGTTTACTATGACACGAAAGACGTCCGTATTGAAGAGGTTGAAGAGCCTAAAGTTCAAGATGGTCTTGTGAAAGTTAAGGTTGCTTGGACGGGTATTTGTGGTACGGACTTACACGAATATCTTGGTGGCCCGATCTTCATCCCTGGTGATGAACCGAACCCAATCACTGGTCAAGAGCGTCCGGTCGTTATGGGGCACGAGTTTTCTGGTGTCATTGAGGAGTTAGGTGAAGGTGTTGAAGGGTTAAACGTTGGAGATAAAGTATGTGTAAATCCAGCGTTAACGAATAACTTACACCCGAATCCGTTATATGACTTCTATAAAGAAGGTACTTTCATCGGTCTTGGTTGTGATGGTGCGTTCGCTGATTATGTCGTTGTTCCAAAAGAGAATATCGTTAAATTACAAGATTCAACTTCACTTAAAATCGGTGCACTTGTAACGCAACAGCTGTTGCGTTACAAGCGATTCGTGAATCTGAAATGGAATTTGCAGAGTCTGTTGCGATTTACGGTGCAGGACCAATTGGTCTCGTGACTGTACTTGCTGCACGTGCGGCTGGTGCGAGAGATATCTTCGTATTCGACTTATCAGATGAGCGTTTAGAAAAGGCGAAAGAATTCGGTGCAACTCACACATTAAATAGTGGTAAAGAAGACCCTATCGAGTATATCCACCAGTTCTATCCAGACGGCGTAGATTGTACATTTGAAGTTGCTGGTGTACCGATTACGTTAGAACAAGCGATTCAATCTACTCGTCCAAGAGGTATGGTAACAATCGTTTCTATCTTTGAAAGAGCAATCGACTTCAACCCAATGTTACTCACAACAAGTGGTGTAAGAATTTCTTCTACACTTGGATACGAGCCAGACATTTTTGAAGCAACTGTGAAAATGATTGAATCAGGTCAAATCGACCCAAGCCCAATGATCACAAGTGAAATCGAGCTTGATGAAATTATCGACAAAGGTTTCAACACTCTAATTGAAGATAAAAGCCAAGCGAAAATCTTAGTCAAACTTAGCGGCGAAGAATAAGATTAGTTTCAAACATTGTATCCGAATCGGATACGGTGTTTTTTTGTATGCAATTTGGAGGAGTTCATATAAAATCAAATTAGAGATAAAGTTGGGAGGATTTTAATGGAACAGTTAGAAATGCTAAATTTTACTAAAGATGAATTACAAAAACTCGCGGACAACAAGCAGTTAATCGATGTGCGTTCAAAAGAAGAATACGATGAAGTACACATACCAGGTGCGATACTATACCCTCTTGACGAAATCGAGACGTTTGATTTACCGAAAGACCGCGAATATTATGCATATTGCCGCTCTGGAAAACGCAGTGAAATGGCATCACAATACTTAGAACAACTCGGTTACGAATTTAAAAACTTAAACGGTGGAATAATTGCATACGTCAGTGAAGTAAAGTAAAGATGAGGAGACTCATCTTTTTTATTTTGCATACAGATTTTAAAAATCTGCTATAGGAATTACTTAAAAACCGCGAATGTTTTTTTAAATACTACGTATTTTAAGAACGGAAACTAGAAAATTGCTTTTAGACTGATTGTACTTTATCAGCTAATATAAGCGTAAAACAGCTGGAGGTTTTATATGTTGGAAAGAAGTTTTGCGCATCAGCAGTTGCGTGCGTTAAAGTGGCGATTACCATTAGATGATGATTCTAAATATTACTTAGAGCGATTAGAGCGTGGGTTTGAAGGTGAAAATGAGTTTTCTGAGATTTTAGCTTCGTATAATACGTGTACAAGTATCCATGATTTTACGTTTGAAATTGATGGCTCTACACGTCAAATCGATACTGTTTTTTTATCTAATAATGAATGTATACTGTTTGAAGTGAAAAACTACATTGGTGATTTTATTTATAAAGAAGATGAGTTTTATGTATATCATAATATGCAAAAAATCCCGTCACCTGTAAGGCAAGTCGATGAAGCATCGAGTAAATTTCGGGAGTTATTGCAGCGTATCGGCGTACGAAAATCGGTGCGGCATTATGTCGTGTTTATAAACGAAGAATTCCATTTGTATAATGCACCGGATCACCTATCGATTATTACGCGTGCACAACTGAGGCGCGTTCTAGACAATTTGGCTAGAAACCGAGATGCTGTGAGTGATACCACTCTTCAGTTAAAGGAAAAGTTACTCGCGCATAATATAAAAGACACTCGCCCCGCACAAGTAATCTATCAATACGATCATTTAAAGAAAAATGTATTTTGCTATAACGATGGTACTCCGCTTCACCTATCTGGGCGAAATTCTTTTTCTTGCGAGACATGCGATTTGAAAACCTCAGTAAAAGAAATAGTTCTTGAAACCGCTCGGGACTTCTCTGTCATTTTTCCGACAGAGAAAATTACTGTACCCGCACTCATCGACTTCTCAGGCGGGGTACTCACAAAACACAATTTACAAAAAGTATTAACTGAAGAATGCGTGCGTCATAACAAAGGTCGCGGTACGCATTATACATTACGATGAAGAAGAAAAGCCCCGTAGTATTTTATCTTGTAAAGTAGCGGTGCGTGCGGACGGTGAATTTGAATGAGAGTGCTCGGCTAGCGGCTGGAAATTGGTTCGAATCGTCGGTGAATAGGATTATTCGCCGGCGATTCTTTGATTTCGGAGTTACGTCCATATAATTGTGTAAAATAGAAAAAAAGAGCCATCGTATTCTCTGTTATAATTCAGTTACCAACAAAAATTAACAGGGAGAGAATACAAATGACTCAACTTAATTTTACAGTAGATATGAAAAAAATTCTAGAGGATATCTCTGGAAGTAACCTTAATGAAATGACTAAGGGTCTTCTAACTTTAGTGTTAAATCAAGTGATGCAAGAAGAACGAGATGAATACATGGGTATTGGCTCATATGAAAGAAACAGTAGTCGAAAAGACTATCGTAATGGCAGTTATCGCCGAGGGTTCACAACGTTAGTTGGAAAAATTGAACTCGAAGTCCCACGAACACGTTCCGGAGAGTTTTCACCACAGGTATTTGAGAAGTGGCAAAGAAAGGACCAGGCGCTCGTGCTTTCTTTGATTGAAATGGTAGTCAGCGGTGTGTCTACGCGTAAAGTCACTAAAATTGTGGAAGAACTAGTCGGAGAAAGTGTCTCGAAATCATTCGTATCTAACGTGATGAAACGATTAGATCCAGAAATCCAAGACTTCGCGGAGCGTTCATTAACACACAATATATTTAAATATGTATCAGTAGATGCGATGTATATTAAAGTACGTGAGAATCATAGAATCGTCTCTAAAGCTGTGTATATTGCGCTCGGTATTGGTGTAGATGGTCATCGTGAAGTACTTGGGTTTAAAGTGGATGATGCTGAGAGTAAGAATCACTGGGGGCACTTTTTACGTGACTTAAAAAATCGTGGGTTAACACAACCAGAACTCATTACTTCAGATTCACATCAAGGTTTAAAGCAGGCGATTCAAGAAGAGTTCCCGGGCACACCTTGGCAAAGATGCACAGTCCATTTCTTAAGAAACATTACGAATGTAATGCCTAAAAAAGGTTCAACTGTTGCGCGTCAATTATTGAGAGAGATTTTTCATACGACAACACCCCAACATGCACGAGAAGCAAAAGAGAAGTTTTTAGACTTTGTATCAGAGGATCCAAGATTTAATCACGCGGTAGAAATTTTAGAAAGTGGATTTGACGATGCGATTCAATGTTTAATGTGTCCAGCGGCTAGACAAAAGTTTTTAAAAAGTACAAACGCACTCGAACGACTAAATAGTGAGTTAAGACGTCGTGAGCGCGTTGTTAGAGTATTTCCAAATATCGAGTCTGCATTTCGTTTAATTGGCGCACTTCTTCTTGATGCGAATGAAGCCTATAAAGAAACAAATAGAAAAGTGAGCGCATTCGTGGAAGCTAAAGAATAACAGAGAGATTTTTATTTTACACAATATTTAAGACTTGACCGATTTCGGCCGAATCGTCGGTGAAATGAGATTTCCACCGACGCTATGGGACTTATCGTCGGCCAAATTTCTATTCGCCGTCGGAAATTGCCGAATCGTCGGCGAATTATTGAGAAGCCCATTTTTCGCCGACGATACTGTTGTTACCGTCGGTGAAATAAAAACTCGCCGACGATAATGCTGGCTGCGTCGGCGAGAGTTCATTTTCGCAGTTACGTCCATATAATTGTGTAAAATAGAAAAAAAGAGCCATCGTATTCTCTGTTATAATTCAGTTACCAACAAAAATTAACAGGGAGAGAATACAAATGACTCAACTTAATTTTACAGTAGATATGAAAAAAATTCTAGAGGATATCTCTGGAAGTAACCTTAATGAAATGACTAAGGGTCTTCTAACTTTAGTGTTAAATCAGGCGATTCAAGAAGAGTTCCCGGGCACACCTTGGCAAAGATGCACAGTCCATTTCTTAAGAAACATTACGAATGTAATGCCTAAAAAAGGTTCAACTGTTGCGCGTCAATTATTGAGAGAGATTTTTCATACGACAACACCCCAACATGCACGAGAAGCAAAAGAGAAGTTTTTAGACTTTGTATCAGAGGATCCAAGATTTAATCACGCGGTAGAAATTTTAGAAAGTGGATTTGACGATGCGATTCAATGTTTAATGTGTCCAGCGGCTAGACAAAAGTTTTTAAAAAGTACAAACGCACTCGAACGACTAAATAGTGAGTTAAGACGTCGTGAGCGCGTTGTTAGAGTATTTCCAAATATCGAGTCTGCATTTCGTTTAATTGGCGCACTTCTTCTTGATGCGAATGAAGCCTATAAAGAAACAAATAGAAAAGTGAGCGCATTCGTGGAAGCTAAAGAATAACAGAGAGATTTTTATTTTACACAATATTTAAGACTTGACCATTTTCGCAGGCGATAACCAGAATCGACGGCGAATCCGGCACTCCACCGACGATTCTCAGTTAAATTACTCCCCCTCCCCACAAAAAAAGATTCCCCCAAACTATCCTATATCTTTAGGGGGAATCTAGGAATAGTTCAGGGGAATCCGCGAGAATTCTACAGAAGGAGAAAGTTTATTTATCTCTATGCGCTTTCTTTATCTTGTATTTTTTCTTCTTGTAACTTACCGCCTTTTAAGACGTATAGGCGATCTGCGTATTTAAAGATGCGCTGGTCGTGAGTAATCATGATGCATGCTGCGCCGTTTTCTTTGACGCGCTGTTGGATAACTTCGACGACTTGTACTGCGCGCTCGAAATCGAGTGATGCGGTTGGTTCATCTGCTAATATAAGTGACGGGTTATTCATAAACGCACGAGCAATTGCGACGCGTTGTTGTTCACCACCAGATAATGATTTTTGATAATGGTCGAGTCGGTGCTCAAGTCCAAATAGTTTAAGAATTTCTTCAGCACGTGCTTTTGCTTCTTTCTTACCCATGCCCGCTTCACGTCCGACGAACTCGAGTTGCTCTCGGACTTTTAAGTACGGCAGTAGGTGCGACTCTTGAAATATAAACCCGATTTCTCCGAGCCGTAAGTCTGTCATTTCGCTATCTTTATAAGACGTCCAGTCGTCTCCATCCATAATAATCTTTCCATCTGTTGGGGATAAAAGAGCACCGATAATCGATAGTAGCGTACTTTTCCCTGAACCGGACGGTCCATATAATACGACGAGTTCTCCACTGTCGACTTTTAAGTTGATATCTTCTAGCACTTCAGTTTGAGTATCACCTTTACCGTAAGTTTTTGATATATTCTCTAGCTTTAACACATTAATCTCCTCCTATCGCAGTTAACGGATCGATTTTTACGACTTTAATTACTGATAATAGTGCGCCAATTAATGATACAACCATAAATGATCCAAATAATAACACGACTAATTTATTGTTTACGAAAAACGGCATCGTTACTGGTAATAAAGTACTCAGTAAGTACGTGAGGCCAATCGCAATTAGTGTACTTAATATAACGATGACGAACACTTCAGTGACGATCATCGATACCATGCGCATGTTTTTTGTGCCGATTGCTTTTAAAATGCCGTATTCTTTCGTTTTTTGTATCGTTATAACGTAGAAGAATGCGCTAATCACAATCGCAGAAATGACGAATAAAAACACGACCATTAAATTGAGTGGTAACTGCTCTGCTTGATAGCTCGGAATGCCGTTCATTAAATCTTTTTTCGTAATCGTCGTCACACCTTCCGCTTGAAACTCATCACTACCTACCATAATATTTACGTCTGCTTCTTTAATTTTTTCGAAGCCCTCTTTTGTTGTAAAAGCGATTGGCGTGTGCGCGTACATTTGACGTTTCACAAATCCGCTTATCTTATACGTGATATCTGAGTCCTTTACTTCAACTGTATCGCCAACGTTATAGCTTTCTGCCATCGTACTGTCAACGAGTATTTCATCTTTTCCGTTTGGCTGACTTCCTTCAACAATATTTAAATTCACAGCATCTGTATAAACGAGCTGTACGCTGTCGTTGTTTTCAAATCTTAGAGGTGTCATGGATAGACTTTTATAGCCATTGTCGCGTGCGTCATTTACGACATCTTCACTTAACACCGACTGCTGAATCTCGTTGTTTGAATCGTCTTCAATTAAAATTGCTTCGCCAGATAATGACTCGATCATTGAAATATTATCTTTTCCAAGCCCTTGTGCTAAACTTGAAACAAACATGACTAAAAATGCGAGTAAAAATAAAATTATGCCGATCATTAAATATTTAAATTTATAGTATTTGAGTTCTTTAAAAGCGATTTTCATTGGTCCATCCCTTCCTTCACTGTGTATATTACACCGCTACTATGAACTCAATATGAACAAATTATTTTAGGAGGAAATTATGGTTAACATTTTAATTGTAGACGACGAAGCGTCCCTTCGTGATATGGTCGCATCAAAGTTAAAGCCTGACTACACGCCGTTTCTAGCCGAAGACGCAATGCAGGCTTTCGATATTTTACAAGATGAAGATATACACCTCGCTGTTGTCGACGTCATGATGCCGTATATGAACGGCTTTGAGCTTTGTAAGCATATAAAAAATGATTACGATATACCGGTCATTATGCTTACAGCGAGAAGTGAATTATATGATAAACGTGAAGCGTATCAAGCTGGAACGGATGATTATATGACGAAACCATTTGAACCAGAAGAGTTAAAATTTAGAATTGAAGCGGTCCTTTCAAGATACGGTCAATCATCAAGTACGACGATTGGGAATGTCACTTTAGATAGTAAAGCGTACTTAATTGAAGTCGATTCTGAAACACTATATTTCCCGAGAAAAGAATTCGAGTTGCTCGAGAATCTTTTCATAAATTATCCGAATGTATGTAGTAGAGATATGCTCATTGAAGAAATTTGGGGATATGACTTTGAAGGTGACGAACGTACAGTAGACGTGCATATTAAACGTGTGAGAAAACGACTCAGTGCTGTAAACTCTCGTATTGAGATTAAAACAGTGCGCGGGATTGGATATCAAGTCCATGAACTTTAAACATTTGTCGACGCGTTTTATCGTCATTACACTCGTTGTTATGGCAATAAGCAGCATACTTGCATTCCTACTCTCAAACGTCTACTACCATTTTTATGAGAAAGAAAAAAACGACGCGCGCATTACTGAAACGTTATTAAAACAAAAAGAGTTTATAGAAAATGATAAGAGACCTGCTGAAGAAATTTTTAACCAAATCGCGAGTTTAGACTTTCAACTCGTCGTGATTAAAAACGGAGAAAAACAATTTTACGGCGATCCGTTTCGACTCGATAACTTACCAGAAGATGCACTGCAAGATGACATCTATCACGGAATTAAAAATCGACCGTTCAACATTTTAATTACAGGATTCTTTGACAATGAAACGAAAAACACAGTCGGTACAAATGTCACAATTCACGGTGAGACGTATTCCGTATTTATGAGACCAAACGTCGGAGAAAGTATGGGAGAGTTTCGTATATTTTTAGCGATTCTACTGAGTCTTTTAATCGTTTTCTCGATTATATTTGTTGCTTTATCGTCTAACTTTATAATCGCACCAGTCATTCGGTTAAAGAATTTCGCCAGTGACATAAGGTTAGGAAAATATACGACAGAAAACATTGTCACTAGACGCGATGAAATCGGAACACTGCAACGTGAGATGGCGCATATGAGTCAAGCGATTCGTGATCAACAAAAAACGAACGAACGATTCGTTGCTAACGTCTCACACGAAATCCAGTCCCCGATCTCGAACTTACTCATGCAACTTGAATCATTAAAACGAGAATACAATAAAGACACGATTCAAAATATGGAACACCAAGCGAAGCGACTGAGCGGGTTAACAAAGCAACTGTTACTCCTCGCTTCAATTGAACAGAGTGAATCACAGCTAGAGAAAACGCACTTCGGTGCACGACCATTTATTAACGAAATCGTCCAAAGTCAGTCATACATGCTCGACCAAAAAGAAATCTTTTTAATGACGCACGTTGAAGATATCGAAATATATGGCAGCAGCCATCTCTTATATCAGGCGATTACGAACCTACTCACTAACGCAATTAAATACACGAATCATTACGGTGAAATCAATATCTATGTCAGAAAAAACAATGAGCGCGCAGAAATCATCGTAGAAGATGACGGCATCGGGATGAACGAAGACACAAAAGCGCATCTCTTTGAAAGATTTCACAAAGACCATCGAGCCGAAGACAACATCCCATCAAACGGTCTTGGAATGGCGATTGTCAAAGAAATCATCGACCTGTACGGTGGTGAAATAGAAGTAGAGTCTGAAGAAGGAAAAGGTACGAAAATAACGGTGACGGTTTAAATAGACCGAATTTACTGCGTAAATTCGATTATTATACTATCTCTTAGATTGATGCATTTTAATTTATTTTAAATACTTTATCACTATATGTTGATAAAAGATTTCATAAGTAATAGTTGTATATTGCATTATTACTTATGATTTTTTATACAATAGTCCATATTTAAAACCATCAGTTTTGCTAAGGTTTTTAATTATATTCTTCTAAGAATTTTACTGAAGATAAATATTGTTGATAATCTAAAATTGCTTTAATAATTTTTTGGAAATTTATTACTAAATCCTCAGTAATTAGACTCTCATTTTCTATATTTTTGGAGAATGAGTAAAATTCATCGATTTCTTCTTTAGTATTAAGGACTAAATTATCTTCAGGCCCATGATATATCATTCGGTTATGATAATATAAATCATAGAGCTCTGTGATTAACTCTTTAGCACTTCTAACATTGAGTTCTTGGCGCAAATATCTTGGATTTGTTATAAGCTCATATTCATGCGACGATATATTTCCTTCCCCACCTCCACCGCCGGTATCTAATCCACCTCTATTTTCTTCAAGTTTCTGTTGCAATAATCTGTTTTTATCATAAATTAGCTCTAATTGCTTCTTAATGCTATTCTCTCTGTTAGCTAGCTCTAA
Organism: Nosocomiicoccus massiliensis; assembly: GCF_002871345.2. Classification (NCBI taxonomy): domain Bacteria; kingdom Bacillati; phylum Bacillota; class Bacilli; order Caryophanales; family Staphylococcaceae; genus Nosocomiicoccus; species Nosocomiicoccus massiliensis. Next base: position 964,316 of record NZ_CP136964.1, read on the forward strand.
AATAATGTTTGAAGATTCTAGTTTAATATCATCAGCTTCTCTTATTTTATTAATTAACACATCGAAAAGTTTCTTAAATTCTTTATAAAATATTAATATTACTAACAAAATTAAAATAGGAAAAGTAAAATGCATATATAACATTTCAAATGTACTATATATGTTATTCATCTAACACACCTTCTATCAACAATAATTTGTTTCTATTGACTATTATTAAATGTTATTATATTATGAATCTAATAGGACTCCCCGCACCTCTCATCTATGATGATGTGTCCCAGTGGGAGACATTTTTTTATAAAGGTGAAGACGTTTGAAAGACTTAAAGCCTCCAATAACTTATGATGAGCAAATCGCTAAATTAGAACAAAGAGGTTGTTCAATTACTGATAAAGAACAAACTAAAAAGATTCTTTCTCAAATTAACTACTATAAAATTTCAGCTTACTTACTGCCTTTTAAGACTCAGAACGATAAATATCAAAATATCGATTTTAATCGACTTAATAATATTTACCTTTTCGATAGAGAACTTAGAAATTTAATCCTCGAAATGATAGAACCTATTGAAACAGACTTGAAGACTAAGTTAGCATATTATTGTGCACATAAATATGGTTCAGAAGGTTATTTAAATAAGAATAATTTTAATGCTATGCACAATCATACAAAATTCCTTGAAACAATCGAAAAGCTAAAAAGAAAGCAAAAGGATAAACTGTATGTTAAACACCATAAGAAAAACTATAATTCTCGTTTCCCAATATGGGTTATGGTAGAAATGTTTTCTCTAACAACTACTTCAATTTTTTATAGTGACTTAAAAATAAGTGATCAAAAGCAAATCGCTCATTTATATAGAATAAATTATGCAAAGTTAAAAAGTTGGTTCCATTGTATAACTATTCTACGTAATATATGCGCGCACACTGATCGTATTTACTATAATACATTTACACAAATACCAAAAGGGTTTAACAACAATTCGCGCAATAGAAGTTTGTGGCCATTATTTGTAATTATAAAGGAACTATATCCTGATAAAAATACATGGAATAATGAAATTCTTTCACGATTTAAAAATCTTATTAAAAAGTACGAAAGTCATATTGATCTCCATCACTTAGGCTTTGAGATAGACTTTCAAAATGATTTAAAGAAATAGCTGAGATATTAAATATCTCAGCTATTTCTATTCTATCTCTAAATTCTCTTTATACTTTCTCTCTGCTTCTTTTAGACTTTCTTCGTCAGGTAAGAAATACCATAATCCGTCTTCCATAGTTTCTCCAGTACCCTCTAATTGAATACGTTCAACATTACGGCGTGCACCATTATACTTGGTACCAATATCTTGGATATCCGCCATCGTTAAGTCTGTTTTTACATTGTAGCCAAGTGTGTCTACAATCGAGTTAATTCTTGTAATCGAGCCAACGGATAATAACTTTTGACCTAATGCCTCAACGACGAGTTGTTGACGATCCTGACGACCGAAGTCACCACCAGAACCTTCTTCATAACGACTTCTCGTAAACGCGAGAGCCTCAGTACCATCCATGTCATAAGGTAATCCTTCAACATACGAATTCCCTCTTACAGTAAACGTAGCATTACTTGTAACAGTTACGCCACCAACAATATCTATTAAATCTTTTAAACCATCCATATTAATACTCACATAGTGGTCAATTGGCACATTCATTAGATTCTCAATTGAATCTTTTGCCATTTGTGGGCCACCGTAAGCATATGCGTGGTTGATTTTCTCAACCGTACCATTTCCGACTATTTCAGCACGCGTATCTCTTGGGACACTTACCATTACCGTTTTATTAGTATTTGGGTTCACTGATAAAAGAATAATCGAATCCGAACGCTCGCCGAGTCCATCTCGAGATTCGTCAGAGTCAATACCGAATAACGCGATCGAAATCGGGTCTTTTTTATCAACATTTACATCTTCTCTTCTAAGTTTAGAAGCTTGTCTCTCTTCTGTACCTTCATTAATACTCGTACTCAATTGGTTTAACTTATAAAAAGTAAACACAGCAAAAGCAAGTCCTGCGATAATAAATAAAAGAAAACAAGTAAGTAGTACTTTTAGCCATACAGGCATTCTTTTTTTACGACGTCTTCGTTTTCTTACTTTTTGTCTCTCCTCCAAAATTAGACATCCTTTCTAATGTTTCACACCATCCGAAGTTACAGTATTTTTAATAGTTTTAAATATAATATACATATCAATTAAAAAAGTTCTATTTTCAACGTAATACTTATCAAATTGAACTTTTTCATAATCGGATATATCGTCTCTTCCCATTACCTGAGCAAGACCAGTTAAACCTGGTCTAACAGTATGTACATTTTCTTTAGTTCTTGCTTCAATTAATTCATATTGGTTATAGAGTGCTGGTCTTGGACCCACAACTGACATATCACCTTTAATAATGTTATATAATTGAGGTAACTCGTCAATTGAAGTTTTTCTGATAAATTTTCCCGTCTTCGTAATGTATTTGCTAGCATCAATTTTATCAGTCGCTAAATGCGGTGTATCTATTCTCATTGACCTAAATTTATAAATATCGAATAACTCGTTATTTAAACCTGGTCTTTTTTGAGTAAAGATAGCTGGACCTTCAGATTCTTTTTTTATTAAATAAGAAGTGACTAATAATACTGGAGAAAATACAATTAATACAGCACTCGCACTAATAATATCAAATAGTCTTTTAATCAAATCTTATTCTCCCTTATACTCTAATATTTGTTGTTCTATTCCTTTTTCAAAAGAGCGTGGTTTAAAGTCAAAGTCTTTAGTTGCTTCATAATGACTAAAGTCTTTATCTTCTTGCATTCTTAAAACTTGTTCATCCTGAATAGGAAACTTACTAGTTATTTTTTTACCGATTTTTGCTGTGTAATAAGAGAATTTTATAGGAATTCGAACAAAGCTAGTTTTTTTACCAAGTTTCCTAGAAACGATTTTAAGTAAATCTAAATATTCAATAGGTTTTTCCCCAGATAAATTATATTCTTTATTTTTGGTGACATCTTCATTATCCAAAACTTGCTTATATGCAATGGCTAAATCTTTGCCATTTACAGGTTGCATAAGATTCTTTCCATTACCAAAAACTGGGTAGACTGGAGATTTGTCTAAAAACTTAATTAACTTAGACATATTTCTATCTCTCATAGAACCATAGATTATTGTTGGTCTTAATATAGTTATATTTATTTTATTTTTTAGTTTTAGCAATTCATCTTCAATAGCTATATATTCTTCTGATGCGATCTTAAATTTGGAATATCTACCTGTTGTATGTACAGCTATAATCCAATCGACCTTATTTTCAATCGATGAATTAAATAAATTTTTACTCATTTGGATCCCAGCTATATGCAGTATTACATCGATATTTTCTGTGATTTTTTTAATAAATTTCTGATCTGTTAAATCTCCGTGATGCTCAATAATATTCAATGATGATTTTTGAATGAAGGATCTAAGTGAATTATCTCTAACAACAACATGAATTTCTTCAAAATCGTTTTTTTCGTCTTCGAGATTTTTCAAAAATTCTTTACCCGAGAAACCTGTTGCTCCTGTTAATAACAATCTCATAAATACACCTACTTGTTAGTTACTAAATTAAATATTTCGAGTTGCTTTTCTACTACATCGTTCTCATTATAGAGTTTATGAGCACGCTCATAACCGTTTTCTTGCATCTTTGTTAATAATGCTCTGTCGCTATTTAATTTATCAATATATGAAGCGATTGCTTGACTATCATTTAATTCAAATAAGAAGCCCGTCTCGTTATTAACCACTTCTTCTCTTGAGCCTCTAATGTTAGTCGCTAAAACAGCATTTTTCATTGACATTGCTTCAATTATTGAACGTGGCATACCTTCTCTGTATGATGGTAAACAAAATACATCACTTGCATATAGATATTCATTTACATTTTCTATTTGACCAGTAAAAATTACATTAGGATTATCTTCAAAATTTTTAAGTTTATTAAAAGTCTCAGTATCTCTTTCTCCAGGTGGTAGACTTCCTATAATAATGTATTTTATATTATTAAATCCTAAAAGTTCTATACTTTCTAAAAAGTCTAAAATTCCTTTTTCCTCTACTAGCCTACCTATAAATGTTACTACAATATCTTCTTCACTAATACTATGTAGATTTCTAATATCTTCTCTTACTTTTGGAGATAAACTTTCGTAATTAAACTTTTTATCAAGAATCAATACCATTACTAATGTGTATATGATTACTTTTATTTTTTAAAAAGTTATTGCTTTTTGCAATTTCATGATCTTCTATACTTTGAGTAAATATAAAATCTGTAAAATATCTGCCCATATATTTTTCAATATTAAAATAAAATTTATAATCTTTTTCATTCATATCATCATGAAAATAAAATCCATGAGCTGTGTATATTATTGTTGGTACTCTAGCTAATTTTGCAGCTATTCTACCTAAAACAGCAGCAACAGGAGTGTGCACATGAACAATATCAGGATTAATTGCTTTAAATAACGTATACAGCTTGTATATAGACTTTAAATTACTTAACGGACTAATCTTTCTATCAATTTTAATATCATGAAAAATTAAACCATCTTTTTTAATCTCATCTACATAATTTCCAGGTGAACATGCAGTATGAACCTCAAAACCTGATTCTTTACTCGCCTTGTTAAGCGGTGCAAGGAAATTATTCATAGTCATATCAATTGCGGAAACTTGAACAATTTTTTTCATATAATTAACTCCCAAATAAATGATTATATTAAATATCGACTGTCTATATCATCTAGCTTAATATTACTTCCCATTTCGATGCTTCGTTCTCTTGGTTTTATAACTAAATTTCCTCCGTTAGAGTAGAATGTCATTTCTCCAAAATAAACTTCATCTTCTGATACAATAAAATCTACTCTGCAATAAGGGAATTCTGCTGCAAGTTTCTCAGCTGCTTTCCACATTTTGTCCAAATCTTTACTAAATTGTATTTCTTTTGTTAGAGCAGGTCTTAACAATCCAATATCATCAAGTAAATTCAGGTTCTTATCATAATAGTTTATACTAGATTCACTTAATGATTGGATACCATTTGCATCAGTTAAGTTATCACATATTGTAAAAAATTCTACTTTACCATCTAACACAAAAAATTTATAATCATTAAACTTTTTCATATCTAAAAATGGTTCTACAACTAAAAGTGGCGAAATTCCATCATAATTCCATTCTCTAGAACGTTTATAATAATTAAAGTTTTGTGCTTTATCGAAATATTTCTTTGCTTTTTTAAGATTTGTATTATTTTTATCAATCATCATATTTAATCCTGAAGCATGGTTAGTCTTAATAAAAACTTTATCAGGAAGTTCTTTAAAATCAATATCATCAAAACTTTTATATGCGCCATAAATATTCATAAGATAATTAGAAAAACCTTTTTCTTCAACATATTGTCGTACACGATACTTATCTGAACACTTTTTCATTAACGGATTTCTATAATGAATTTTTAACCATAATACCTTTTCATGAAATTCCTTTGGGTTTTCTAAATTAGGTGTTATTCCTGTATTTTTAATAAAATTTTTCTTAATAAACTCTTTATCAGTAAGATTCTTATTAAGAAATATTTTAATATTCGACAAATAAACGTAGATATTTTTTGTGATACCCTTGTATAGTAGTTTCCTTAATATTCTTTTCAAATTAACTCTATTTATATTCATTTCTACAATCTCCACAGCTTCTGATTCTCTTTTAAATCTTGCTTTGAAATCATACCTTTGATATCAAAAATGATACCATCATCAGATACTAACTCTAGATAACTTGCTTTATTTTTAATATAGTCCTCATGTTGAACCGCAATAATTAAAGCATTTGAAACTTCTAACTCATCTTTTGCTTTTAAATCTACATCATAAAGTTGTTTAGCTTCTTTAGAATCCGCTTCAACATCATTCACTACTACATTTAGACCGTATTTCTCTAACTCATTAATTAAATCTACAGCTTTTGTATTTCTTAAATCTGGACAATTTTCTTTAAATGTCATCCCTAAGAAATTCACAGCTTTTCCTTGAACTTCATGTCCATTTTTAAGTAGTTTTTGAACTATATCTGACGCGATTAGCTTTGGCATATTATCGTTAATTCTACGTCCAGAAAGAATAACTTCAGGATGGTGTCCAAGTTCTTGTGCTTTATATGTTAAATAATAAGGATCAACACCGATACAGTGTCCTCCAACTAGTCCTGGTCTGAAATCTAAGAAATTCCATTTTGTACGTGCTGCTTTTAGTACTTCATTGGTATCAATTCCAGCTTTGCTACAAATAATTGCAATTTCATTCATTAAAGCAATATTTACGTCACGTTGAGTATTTTCAATCACTTTAGCTGCTTCAGCAACTTTAATACTAGATGCTCTATGAACACCAGCAGTAACTACTGATTCATAAACTTTAGCAATAATGTCTAAAACTTCATCGTTTTGTCCAGAAACAACCTTAATAATAGATTCAAACGTATTAACCTTATCCCCTGGGTTAATACGTTCTGGAGAATAACCAACAAAGAAATCTTCCCCTGCTTTAAGCCCTGAGTATTTCTCAAGAACAGGTATACAATCTTCCTCAGTAGCACCAGGGTACACCGTCGATTCAAAAACAACAATTGTACCTTTCGGAGCGTTCACTAACGCTTTTCCAACAGATTGGCTTGCACCAAGAAGCGGAGCTAGATTCGGCTGCTTATGCTCATTAATCGGTGTTGGAACCGCAACGATAATAAAGTCAGCTTGACTTAAGTCATCTAAATTAGTTGTATACGAAATATCAGTTTTTTCTAAATTAGCAGCTTCCACCTCTTCTGTACGATCGTACCCTTTTTTTAATTCTTCAATTCTATTTTCATTAATATCAAAACCAATTACATGTTGTTTCTTACCAAAAGTTACAGCCATCGGTAATCCTACATAACCGAGACCAACTACTCCTATTTTTCTCATATTAGCACCTCTTATAGTTTTATATCATAATAATTAATGTACCAATCAACAAACTCATTCACACCATCTTGAATATTAGTTTCAGGCTTAAAATCAATATCCCTAAATAAATCTTCAACATTGGCGTAAGTTTCAGGAACGTCACCTGGCTGTAAATCCATATAGTTTTTCTTAGCTTCAATATTAAGCTTATTCTCAATTGCCTCAATGAATTCCATTAAGCGAACAGGGCTATTGTTACCTATGTTATATACTTTATATGGTGCATAAGACGAACCAGGGTCTGGATCATTACCATCCCATTCATTGTTTGGTCGTGCAGGTCTTTCAACTAATCTACTAATGGCTTCAACAATATCATCAACATAGGTAAAGTCACGCATCATATTACCATGATTATAAACATCGATTTCTTTACCTTCGATAATAGATTTTGTGAATTTAAATAGCGCCATATCCGGACGTCCCCATGGTCCATACACTGTAAAAAACCTAAGTCCTGTTGTTGGGATATTATATAAATGGCTGTATGTATGCGCCATTAATTCATTAGATTTTTTTGTTGCTGCATATAAACTTAACGGATGATCTACATTATCACTTGTTGAGAAAGGTTTAGAAGTATTTGCACCATAAACAGAACTAGATGATGCATAAATCAAATGATTCACATCAAAATGACGGCAACATTCTAAAACATTCATGAAGCCAACAATATTCGAATCAATATACGCTCTTGGATTTTCTAAGCTATAACGTACACCCGCTTGAGCAGCTAAATTGATAACAATATCCGGCTGTTCTTTTCTAAAAACTTTCGTTAATTCATCATAATCTTCTAGATTAAGTTTATAAAAAGTATGATAATTTTCGTCAATAGTCTTTAATCTGTCCTCTTTTAATTGTGGATCATAATAATCATTGATATTATCTACCCCAACAATAGAATGACCTTTTTCAATTAACTTTTTTGCTAAATGTGAACCAATAAATCCTGCAGTGCCTGTGATTAAAACTTTCATTTCAATACCTCTTCATAATATTTTTTATATTGCTCAACTATTTTTCTCATTGAATAATTATTTTGAATTATACAATAAGCTTCTTTAGATTTCTGTTTTAGAATCCTAGGATTGTGATATGCTTTCTCTAAAACTTTTATTAAGTCTTTGTAATTCATACTTATCCTAAATCCAGACTCTCTAATTATATCCCAACTTTCTCCAGCGTTTGTTGAAATAACTGGTACTCCAATAGACATTGCTTCACCTATAACATTAGGGTAACCTTCAGTCTTAGATGTAAGTACTAGAACATCAATAACTTTATAAATATTAAATGGATCCTTTACTTCACCATGCCATTGAATTTTACTTTTTACATCATCAGATATAATTGATGAGAAACTTTCATAATTCATATTACTGCCAGCAATATGAAGTTCAACATTTTTATCAATTGCAAATTCATTAAAAGCCCTAAATAACATTTGTTGGTTTTTAACAGGATGATTTCGTCCTACATAACCTATTTTAAGAGAACCATTTGAACTATTACTTTGATACATATAATTTTTTAAGTGAAAACCGTTATTTATCACTACAGGTTTTTTTAAAAATAATCCCTTATTTTCAAATTCATTTTTAGAAGCATTTGATACAAATACTGTTCCATCTACATATCCTAAATAACTACTTTCAATAACACTTTTACTCCTCGTATATTTCTTTCTTACACCATGTCTAATATTTATCAGATATTTAGGCTTCTTTATCACATATTTAAGAATTGGAGAAATATAATTTAACTTTAGCCAAGTTTGGACAATATCAGGTTTCTCTTTTTTTATTATTGAAATAATTTTTGATATCATTTTAAATTTACCTAATATATTATTTTTTAAATTTAATTCAATAATATTAATATTTTCATTAATTTCATAATGAATGTTACTTTTTAGAACAGATATAATTACATGTTCATTTTCATTATCTAAATTAACGAGATTACTTAACATTCTCTCAGCACCTCCACTCTCGAGTGAAGTTATTACATGGACTATTTTCACTAAAATTTCTCCTTCATTAAAACAGTTTCTTTAAATTTGAAATAACTTATACCAATATATATTGTTAAAATAAAAATTTTTATTGAAGCAGTTATATAAACATTTGTAAGATTAATATTCCAAACTATCAAAACAACAACAATTGTAATTAGTAAAAAATAAGATAGTTTTTTGGGATAAAAATTTAAATGCTTTTCTTTATTTAATTTTTTTAAAATCATAATATTAGAAATAGAAAATGCGATTAAACTACTTATAGCTGCTGCTAAAACACCTATTAAGTTTAAGAGTAAACTATTGATAATTATATTTACTAATACTGCCACTATTGACGGTATTAGTATAATATTTGTTTTTTGTAATAATTGAACTGCTTGACCATAAATATATGAATTTACTCCATGAATGAAAGTAGCTAAAATAACAAAAACTATAATTAATTCGGTTGTTTTATAATTAAATGAATTTAAAATAGTAACAAATTCAGGAGTTAGTACTAGTAAAGCAGCTACTAAGGGAATTGAAATCACGTATACAATTTCTATATATCTATTAAACGTTTTAGTATAATCACCTTTTTGTTTCAAAACCCTTGGTAATGAGGCCATAGCCATAGCGCCCATCACCATATATAAACTATTATGAAATAAATCATAAACTAAAGAGTAATAGCCGGTTCTTTTAACATCAAGAAAAAACGTAATTAAATACTTATCTATATTTTGTAATAACATACCAAGTGCAAAAGAAATAGTTAGAGGTAAACCATATACTAGGAAAGCTTTCATTAATTTGAAATCTTTTTCTAATTTAATTTTCTCTTTAAAATTAAAGAAGTAATATAAATTAGATGTTAATAATCCTATAGAATATGAAAGTAAAGATTGATCAAATGACAATTTATTATATATATAGATGAATAAAATTAAAGTTATAACAAAGAATATATTTTTTATTAAATTTCCAAATAAAACTAATTTAGGCTTTAGTATCGTTCGATAATAATTATTTAAAATCTCATTAACAATAAGATTACTCAACATAAATAAGAGCAAAAATATCTGTGTGATACCTAAGTTTAAACTTAAACCTACTATAGTTAAAATACCAACAATAATTATTAAAACTAAAAGTTGAAAAGTAAAAGTTTTACCTAAAAAATTTGGAATCTGTCGATTATAAAACCTTATTAATCCTGATCTTATCCACTGTGAGCTTATAACGTTTATTAATCCAATACTTACTATCGCTACACTATATAAACCATAGTCATTAGGACTCATAAATTTAATGAAAATAAATAAAGCAACAAAACTTAAAATTGCAGGAAATATTCTTGAAAGCAAATAAATAAAACTATCTCTTAACATTTACATACACCTTTTACATCTAATAGAATCAAGGCAAAAAAAGTGAGAGCAAAAGTGTGATAATATGATATGAAAAATTGCCCAAACATAGCCGATATAATAATTATGATTATTGGGATTAGTAGCAAAATTTTAGTTTCTAACGAACTGGTTAAAAAATTTTTACATTCATATATATAGTTAAACATGAACATTGTTACTATTATTAAGCCAACAATACCCCATATTGTTAAAATTTCTAAAACTATATTATGAGATGATTGATTAATGAAAGAATTATAATTTTGAACCTTTAATAAATAATCCTGCATTCCAGTTCCAAATAGTAAAACTTTGTAATCTGTAGTAATAATATTTATATATTGGCTATAAATGTCTAGTCTTCCTCCACTAATATCGTCAGCTTCAATCACTCTTCTTGAGATTGCTTTCGTAAAATTTGTTGCATATTTTATCATTACAAGAAGAGAGCTAATCAACAAGATAAAAATCATTATAATTTTTAGTGCTTTTTTCTTTATCATTTGATAAATGGCAATTAATACCAGGGTTGTTATCATTAGTAAAAAAAATGATCTTGACAGTGTTAGTGAACCTATAAAAATAACATAAGAAATTAATATAATATTTTTTATACTATATTTTAAGTATCCAAGATTAATTAAAACTAGATAAGTACCTACAATAAAAGCACTATTCTTACCAATAGTATTCGGATTCATCAACAAAGCAGATTCATCTTTGTTTTTAGGCAAATAGCCAAATCTACGTATTTCATTAAAGAAATTCGCAACATTATATGATGTTATGTATGTACCAATAGTAATGAGGCTAAATGAAACAAAGCCTAGTAGTAAAAAGTTGAAAGTAACTTTTATATTTACAGTGTTTCTTAGCTGTTTTAAAAACATAAAGGGTATGAGGCAAACTAAAAAACCAAATAATTTAATTATACTTTCTTGAAATCCCATTAAACTATTGATGAACACATGTACACTCTCATTTAGTGTCAATAAAAGAATCAATAACGAATTTATTCCTATAATAATATTGTTGCGATGATACCATAATAAGAAAATCACAAATAAAATATTGGTAAGGTATAATAAAAATTCCGATGAAATCATAACTAAGTATAAATATACTCCTAGAATATTTCTTTTAGTTGAGAAGAAAAAAGAAGATACATATAATATACCAATAATAAATAAAGGTATCGGTATAAAAATTTGGTTAATAAATTGGAGTAAAAATATCAAAATTAAATTATAGTAGACTAAATTTTTCATTAACTAACACCAACGTTATTTTTTATTTGCGACACTCAATAAATAATCTTTATCAAAATTATATGATATTACCTTTAGTATAGGTGACAGGTCTTTTTTACTACACTTAACCACTTTCCCTCTATATATACCCTCATACACTTGTTCTGGATGTATCTCGTCTTCATTTAACAACTCTTCAAACAGTTTCTCACCCGGTCTAATACCAGTGAACTCTATACCAATCTCCTCTTGACTATAACCACTTAAACGGATCATTTTTCTCGCGAGATCTACTATTTTAACTGGTTCACCCATATCTAGAACGAACACTTCTCCACCTTCTGCAAGTGCACCTGCTTGTAGTACAAGTCGTGATGCTTCTGGTATTGTCATGAAGTATCTCGTCATTTCTGGATGTGTCACTGTTACTGGTCCACCCGCTTCTATTTGTTTTTTAAATAGTGGGATTACTGATCCTCTTGAACCAAGTACGTTTCCAAATCTTACTGCGACAAAGTCTGTCGTACTGTCTTCATCATTTAAGCTTTGAACAATCATTTCTGCGACACGTTTTGTTGCACCCATGACGTTTGGTGGGTTTACTGCTTTGTCTGTTGAAACCATCACGAATTTTCTTACGCCTGCTTTTTTGGCCGCTTCTGCGGTATATTTCGTTCCGAAGATGTTGTTTTGTACCGCTTCTTCTGGGTTGTATTCCATAAGTGGTACGTGTTTATGGGCTGCTGCATGGTAAACTGCAAATGGTTTATATTTCTCCATAACTTTTTCCATTCGCTCTTTGTCTTTAATGTCAGCAATTATTGGCACGATGTCGATTGCTTCTCCATATTGCTCAGTGAGTTCTCTATGTATTAAGTATATACTGTTCTCACCGTGTCCTAAAAGGATAATTCTTTCCGGTCCAAACTTGCATATTTGTCTGCAAATCTCTGAACCAATAGACCCACCTGCGCCTGTGATGAGTACTACCTTCCCTGTTAATTGTTTTGAAATCATTGCTGTGTCTAGTTCTACCGGTTCTCTTCCGAGTAAGTCTTCCACTTCTACTTTCTTTAGTTGACTAACTTCTAGCTGACCAGACATTACTTCCTCGATATTCGGCATTCTTAATACTTCTACACCCATACCTTCACATTTTTTTGCAATTTCATTATATCGATTATTTTTTAATGAAGGTATCGCAATAATCACTTTTTTAATTTTATATTTTGATATAAGCGAAGGAATATCTTCTCCTGTCCCTTGTACTTTAATCCCTGTCGTTATAGACATTCCTTGCTTATTTAAATCATCATCTACTACCGTTACTGGCTCCATTCCCATATAAGGAGTTGTAAGCATTTGACGTATGAGTAAGGATCCACCTCTACCTGCACCTACGATAAGTGTTGGTATTTTCTCAATATCTTTATCTGATAAAAATTGCTTTCTTATGATTCTCCATGAAAGTCTTGAGCCTCCAATTAATAGAAGGTGCATCATCCATGTTATAAAATATAATCTAAAAAATGGGGGACTCTGTGTAAATAATGATACTAATATCATCGTCGATATCATAGAAGCTGAAACAGCTTTTACAATGAGTAGCAATTCGTTTACACTTGCATATTCCCATGCTCGATGATACAAATTAAACACAGCAGAGAATACATGATGACTGACTAGTAAAATTCCGGCGGTTAATAAAAGTTTGCTAAGCAAGTAACCTTCAAAATAAGGCTCTAGTATGTAATAACTTAAGTAAATTGAAAATGTCACTATTAATGAATCTATAAGCATTAATAGAAAAATTCTAAATTTAATAGATGGTGGCTTCATGAGAATCTCCTTTCACGTTAAAAAATGCCTAAAAACTTTTTACGTTGTGTAGGCTCTTCTGGTCGGTTCGTATAAACTCTTTCTTTATTTAAAAGACTTTCAGCATTTTTGATCATTTGATTCAATTCATCATGATATGCTTTTAGTTTCTTATTTCTAAATAGACTATCCATTATAAACGGACGACTGTCTACGTTATGTGCATCGGATGCTATAAAATGAACTAAATTATAATCAATCATTTGTAAGCTCACTTGTTGAAGCTTCTTCCCTAAGCCACCGTTTAATGATGTTGTCGTCAGTTGAGCGAGTGCTCCACTGTTAACGAGTTCATATAATAGTTTCAAATCATTTGCGATCGCCTTATTTCTTTCTGGATGAGCGATGATTGGTGTATATCCTCTTTTTTGTAATTCGAATATTATCTGCTTCGTTGAAGACGGTACATGACCTGATGGTAATTCAATTAAGATATATTGAGAGTTCGCTAAAGCAATCGCCTGATTCGAATCTAACTCTTTAAACAATTCATCTTTAATTCTTATTTCTTGTCCAGGATGTAAATTTATACCGATATCTTGAACTTCTTTTTGAGCTTTAAGAAATTCGAGTCCTTCATAAACATTTTTTGCTTCATTATCCCAATTCGGATGTAAATGATGAGGTGTAACGATAATATCAGTTACACCTTCATTTTTTGCTTGCTTTAAAAGTTCAATCGCATCTTCTAAATTTTTAGGTCCATCATCAATACCAACTAAAACATGTGAATGTATATCTATCATTATTCTTCTCCATAATAATAGTAGTAACTGCTTGTAGACTGATCTAACGTCGCTTTATTTAAAATGACGCCAAGTATTTTTGCTCCTGATTTCTCAATTAATTCCTTAGCTCGAATAACTTCATTACGGTTATTTTGAGACGCATCTATAACAAGTACGGCATTATTAGCTAGTTTAGTAAATAGTTGAGCATCTGTTACTGTGAGAATCGGCGGTGTATCTATAATAATCATGTCGTACTGTGTCTTTAACTCTTCAAATATTTCTTTAAAACGTTCTGAAGCAATTAACTCTGACGGGTTCGGTGGTATTGGACCCGCCGTAAGTAAACTTAAGTTATTTACACGAGTCGGGATGACGTAGTGTTCAATAGGTTCTCCTTCAACGATTGCTGTAGATAGTCCACGTGCATTCGGCTCTTGGAACAGATAATGTTGAGTAGGCTTCCTCATATCTCCGTCAATAATTAATGTTTTCATGCCTGATTGTGCATATGTAATTGCTACATTTGAAGTAATTGTTGACTTTCCTGCATCTGGTCGTTCTGCTGTGATTACGAGAGCATTCACGTTACCATCTGGCGTTGAAAACGTGATATTAGTACGTATTCCTCTAAACTTCTCACTTAAAACAGACTTCGGATTTTCATATGTTTCTAATGGGTTTATTGTCTTCTTTTTCTTAGCCATATAACTATTTCACCTTTTCTATACTACCGAGCACTGGTAAATCTAAGTATTCTGCAACGTCATCTTCATTTTTAATACGTTTATCGAGTACCTCTTTTAAAAAGATGATAAGCGCAGCAAGTATAAATCCTACAAACATACCAACCGCGACATTAACTAGTGTTCTCGGTTCTACTTGTTCTCCATTTCCTTCTGCAACAGAAAGAATTGACACGTTGTCGACATTCATAATGTTTTCTACATCTTCACTGAAGACTTCTGCGACTGTGTTTGCGATCGTGTTTGATAATTCACTGTGTTCACTCTTAACACTGATGTTTAACACTTGAGAGTCCGACTGACTTGAAATATTTAGCATATTTTGAATTTCTGTAGTCGTATACCTATTATCTAGACGATTTGAAACTTCATCTAGAATACGTGGACTTTTAATGATTTCAGAATATGTTTTAATTAGCTGTAAGTTCGATTGAACTTGTTGTGTTAACATCGTGTTTTGCGTCTCTTTTTGATTGACCAGTAATTGAGTCGTCGACTCATATTTTGGTGTAATTAAATACATAGAAATCAGTAACGCAATGATTCCAAATAATAATGGTAAAGCTACAATTGAAAAAAAGTTTTTCTTAATAATTTTAAATAAATCTTCTAAATCTATTGTCTGTTCCATTTCTTCCTCCGAGTATGTTTATATATCGTTATTATATATATATATCTATTATGTATCAATATGTAATAACGTTCCTTTTTTCGCTTGAAGATAGTTATCCTAATTTATTCTAATAAAGTACGGAACATTCTACCTATAGTCATCCACACATGACATAAAGCCAGCTCTCCATCTAAATTGAGCTGGCTTTACATCCCCTACGCTTTCTCTACAGTTTTACGGCGCTCTCTGAGTATCATGATCGTTAGAACAATTATTATACATGTCACATTTTTTAAGAATAAAGAAATCGGTAACGCATGTACAGCTAGTCCGAGTGCGAGCGCGAATATTCCGTATAGCGGGAATTTCATCGCAAATTGTGCGAGTACTGCACCGAATATTGCCGGTAATACAAACGGGAATATATTCTGCACGCTTTCTGGGATTATCGTTAATAACCATAATCCAAATAGTATTACAGGTATTAAAATGATTTTGTTAACGAGGCTCGCCATACTAATACCGAGCGTTGCGACGATTTCTACTTTGTCTGTCCCAGGTTTAACACCGACCGCATCTTGAGATGCCGCTGCGGCTGGCAAACACATGTTAGAGATATTTGCTGAGAAAAACGCGATATATGTCCCCGGCACACCAAATACTGCTGTCATATCCATCTACCTCCTATATAAGAAATGCCCAGGGAAAACCTGAGCATTCTTGATTACGCCTCTAAACGATCTACCGTTATTTCACCGATAGATTTCGCACAAATGAGTAATGATTTTTCATTAATTTCAAACTTTGGATGATGGTTTTGATATGCAACTTCTACACCATCTGGTTTTGCACCGACGTTAATGTAAGTCCCAGGTGCCTTTTGTAGATAATACGCAAAGTCTTCAGAGCCTGTAAGTGGTTCTGTCACTTGTACGTCTGTTAAATAGTCTCCTATACTATTTTTCAGTAACTCTCTAACGTGTTCAGATTCTTTTGGATGGTTATATAACACTGGGAAGTGGAAGTCGTAATTCAGGTCACATTGTACGTCAAATGCTTTCTCTAATCCTTCGACCATATCTTTAAAACGTTCATAGACGAATTCTTTATTTTCTTCTTGTAAATAACGCACTGTTCCGCGGAGTGTTACTTTGTCTTGTACGACGTTATAACCACCAGTAGCGTCCTCGAAAGAAGTAATTGAGATAACCGTCATATCTAACGGGTTCATATTTCTAGATACGATCGTTTGAATGTTTGTAATAAAATAACTCGCAGCAACGAGTGCATCTCTCGTTTTATGCGGAAGCCCACCGTGACCTCCGCTTCCCTGGATAACTAAATCAAAGTTTGAGCACCCTGCCATCGCGTTACCTGTCGCAAATTGGATGACCCCTGTGTCGAACATTGGGAAAACGTGCGCGCCGTATACTTCATCTAAATCGTCTAAAATACCAGATTCTACAATAGACTTCGCACCACCTGGCGGCACCTCTTCAGCGTGCTGATGAATAACTTTAATTGTACCGTTCCATTCATCTCTTAACTCATAAAGAGATTCTGCAAGTATAAGCATATACGCAGTATGCGCATCGTGACCACACGCGTGCATAACACCTTCGTTTTTAGATTTAAACGGTAAATCGGTTTCTTCTGTGACTGGTAGTGCGTCGAAATCTGCACGAAGTCCGATCGTCTTTCCTTTATTTTTACCGTTAATTTCAGCGATAATTCCGTAACCATTTCCTACATGTGTCGTCACTTTTACGTCTTTATCTTTATAGAAATCCGCTATAAATTGCGCTGTTTTTTCTTCTTTAAAAGATAGTTCTGGATACTGATGTAAATGACGACGAATTTCGATCATCTTATTTTCTTTTTCTTCAAGTTTTTTAAATAATTTCTCTTTAAGACTCATAATATGCCCTCCGTTTTTTCTAATTTGCATTTTTTAAAATATCATAAATCGACGCGTTAATAATCGCGATTCCTGGTTGATATGGCATCACGAGTCCAGAAATCATCACTTCTTCCCACGGATACTCTTCCATCGTAAATAGAATTTCACCCGCTTCGATTTTTTGTAAAAATGCGTGACGTTCTTTTTCTTCCATCGTTTCTAATATTAATTTTAAGACATCTCTATTTGTTAAGTGTTTACTGATCATATTAATTAATTGTGATCGTGTTGTTGTTTCTTCGAATTCTATATTCAAATAACTCGCGATCATATATAGCTGCTCTTCTCGAGTGAGCATGTTGTAATATTCGATAATTGGATATTCAAATAAGTTCACCGCTGTCGTATACTCCGCATGATTTAAATCGACATTGTTTAGGTGGATATCTTCTCTTACTGTTGGTAGTTCGATTTGTCTACCAAAACTTCGTAATATACCATCTATAACTTCTTCATGAATGACACCTTCACCTTCACCAATAAACAATAGATGATGGTTAAAAGTAAGATATGGGTATTTGTCTAAATCAAACGGCACAACTTGTACGTTTGACTCATGGTGAAAGTTTGAAAATCGTGTAATCAACTCAATTTCGTCTGGCGTGAGTGATTCTGATAGTATCGATAAGTATTGATAACTCATTGCCTCTTCGATTTTTTCATCGATTAATTTATATAAATTCGTCCCTTGTTCACCTATCTTTTTAAGATGAACATCTGTTAAATACATGTTGTAAAACGTTGCGAGATCCATGTTAGTCTTTCCTCTTTTCGTAATACGGTCGTTCTTGGTGGATGATTTTTGCGATATGTGCGTTTATTGCTGTAATCGGATAACGCTCTCGATAATTCCTTGTACGTGCGCGTTCATACACGACGTTATAGTCGATATGGTCTGGACGTGAAAGTATTTCTAGCATCGATTTTACTTTATCGATATCTCCAACGTTATCTATCGGAGTCTCACCTGAATGAGAAATCACGCGCGGTGCGTAATGTTCTGTCGTCACGGTTTTAATGAGTGATACATTCACTTTATATAGTTCTTCACTTTTATAATGGAACGTAAACATTGGATGTGCTTTTAACATAGCATCAACTTGTATAAACGATGCATCTATACCGTCACCATTTTCGTAAAACTTTTGCCCGTTAAACGAAATGTAACTCCCATTATTATTCCAAATAAAGCTCTCTTTTATAATTTCAATCAATTCTCGACCGCTTAAACGCGTCGGAATAATGACATTTCTCGTAATCGATGGTATTTCATCGATGACAAACAATAACTCATAACCGTTAAAATATTTACTTACGTCAATTGACGTTATATTACTAATATCAACGTCTTTTAGAGTATTTAAGACGCCTTCATGCATGACTAAATAATCGCGGTGGACTTGTACCAAAATCCCAAGTGACTTTGCTTCTTGCCACATCGTTTTATTGTCATACACATGAATGTTCTTCTCTGCATTTTCTTTTAACTGTAGCACTGTTTCGTTTGGTAAGAGACTGAGTGCGTGCGATATATATTCTTTCGTCGTTAAATAATTCACGACTGTTTCAATAAAGCTATCTTTATACGATCCATAATGTGTGATATTTAATTTTCGAATGATGTCTCGTAAATGTCGACTCGTTAAATTATCATACAACCATAAAATATTACCTGTGTAAATCGGTGTTAATTTATAAATATCACTCGGCGTCTCAATATCGCTATCATCTAACATCATCTTTACATCACTAATTAAATCTTCACTGAGCAATGTGTCATAAATTTTCTTTATGATATCAAAATGAGTAACAGAGCCTTCAGGTGTATCGATGATATACTGAAACTCTTTTAACGGAAGAAGTTCTTCACTCTCTTCAACATAAATGACGTCCTGACCTTCATTCTCCATTTTTAAACGTTCTACCAGCTTAACTTCAGCCATAGATAGCGAGTGAACGAGTGTCTGAATCTCTTCACCATTATTTAGTTTCTGTAATTTAAATTCGACAAAATCATCGACCGTAGAAAACTCCGTATTGTACCAAATGAGTGCACGGTACAGCATATCATCTTTATAATATGTTTTAAAAAACGCACGTAGATCCATATCATCACCACCATTATCATTACATTCATTTTATCATTGTTTCACTTAAAAGATAAAAGAACCGACTACACTTAGATGAATATAAAAAGAGCTTGAAACAACATTCTG
The DNA here is from genome assembly GCF_002871345.2 of Nosocomiicoccus massiliensis. NCBI lineage: Bacteria > Bacillati > Bacillota > Bacilli > Caryophanales > Staphylococcaceae > Nosocomiicoccus > Nosocomiicoccus massiliensis. The sequence continues at coordinate 984,230 of NZ_CP136964.1, forward strand.
TTGTGTTCAAGCTTTTCATTTTAAATACGATTATTTTTTATTTGTTTTCCATTCGTTAAACGATTCAATTTCACCTGTTTTATTTAGACGCTCAGGGTAATCATGTTGCCAGAATACTGCGTTTGGTATTTCTTCTTTAGAAGGTGAATATAACGCGTAGTTTCCAGACCCTTTTTCTTTCATCTGTGACTCGTAGTCTTTTAGTGCCCGTACGGCTGGTTTAAACAGTATCCATATTGCGACTAAGTTTAGCCAAGCCATCATACCAACACCTAAGTCCCCGAAGTCCCACGCGAGTGCTGCCGTACGAATTGTACCGAACACTGTCGCGAAGATGAGTAATGCACGTACAAAGTTGATCGCAACTTTTGTAGCATTATCACTCAAGTTCCGAGTTAGGTAGGAGATGTTTGTCTCTCCCATATATGAGTAAGCTAAAATCGTTGTGAATGCAAAGAAGAATAATGCGACCGCAACGAATTTAGAGCCTAATCCTGCAAATGTTGGATCAAAGACATATGATGCGCCTTCAAATGCTTTGTCTACCCCTGCTTGAACGTACATCGCTGTTCCTGAGTAATCCTTTGTACCATCTGCTGATTGAACGTAAACTTCACCATCAAATAGTAAGCTAGGACGTCCGTCTGCTAACGTTTGACCGTCTGTTGTGTTATACGTTCCTGAGAGTAAAATGATTAACGCTGTTGCTGTACATACGAATAACGTATCGATATATACTGAGAATGATTGTACTAACCCTTGCTTTGCAGGGTGAGAAACTTCTGCAGCAGCTGCAGCGTGTGGTCCTGTTCCTTGTCCTGCTTCGTTAGAATAAAGACCACGTTTTACACCAATTTCAATCATCGCACCTAAAATACCACCGAACGTTGCTTCTAAGTTAAATGCTGATTTAAAAATTAGTGCGAACATCGCAGGTACGTCTGCAATGTTAATTACGATAATGACAATTGCCATTAAAATATAAATAATTGCCATGAATGGCACGATTGCTGTTGCAACGTTTGCGATAGATTTTAATCCGCCGAATACGATTAAAGCGAGTAAAATCGCAAGAACTGCTCCGACAATCCAGTGTGGGATGCCCCATGCGTTATGTAATCCTGATGCGATTGCGTTTGATTGTACCCCTGGTAGTAACAGTCCTGTTGCAATTACCGTTACAATCGCAAAGGTAATCCCTAAAATCTTACCGAACTTATTGTTAATACCGTACTCCATGTAGTACGCAGGTCCCCCGCGGTATTCTCCGCGTTCTTCACGTTTATAGATTTGTCCGAGTGTCGATTCAATGAATGCTGTACTCGCACCTAAAAACGCTGTTGCCCACATCCAAAATACCGCACCAGGTCCACCGATGAAAATAGCTGTAGATACTCCGACAATGTTACCAGTACCAACACGTCCCGCTAGTGATAAAGAAAGTGCTTGGAAACTTGTAATCCCTTTCGGCGAGTTTTCTCCTCTAAACATTAAACGGACCATTTCCTTAAAGTGTCTCAACTGGAACACCTTTAACATAAGCGTAAATAAAATCCCCGTTAGTAAAAGCCCATAAACGAGAGGTTTACTCCATACGAGATCTAATAAAAACGCTACCAAATTATCAAGAAAATCCATGTGAATTCCCCCTAACATAAGTTTTATAAATATATTGCTATTATAATATTTAATGTAAGCCTTTACAACTATTTTTAGGAAATAAAATGACAAGGCCTAATTTATTTAGACCTTGCCATATTTTTGTATTACTTATATATATTTGATCGATGACCTACCGAGATAATATTAATAATAATTTTATTATCATCAATAATAGATATTATTCTGTATTTTCCTACACGATATCTCCAGTACTCATTTAGAACACCTTTTAGATTTTTACCATGCTTTCTAGGGTTTTCAGTGTTTTTTAAATTTTTCTCTATCCAACTAATTAAAAGCTTACTTTGAGATTTATCTAATTTTTTCAGTTCTTTAACTGCTCTTTTACTGTATATAACTTGGTATTTCATTAGAAACCTAAGATATCTTTAACTTCATCATGTGTATACGTGACTTCAGAAGTGTTATCATTTTGCTCATATTCTTTGATTAAAGCCATATCGTAGTCGTCTTCCATCTTCTCTTTAAGAGTTTCTTTTAATATTGTTGATAGAGGCATATCATGAATCTCTGCATATTCATTGAATAGCTTGTTTTCTTCATTGTTAAGTCTAACAGTAACTGTAGGCATTTAAAACACTCCCCCTTCGTGTATCACATTGTAACACATTTTGAGTGTTAAGTCATCTTATACAATTGAATATAACGTTCCCCTATGCTTCTGGTAATTCTGATATACCGATATTTGTCATTTCGTAAGGGTTGAGTACGTGATCGAGCTGATTTTTTGTGAGGATGCTGTGCTCGAGTATAAGTTCACGCACACCTTTTCCTGTTAATAGTGCTTCTTTTACGAGTTCTGATGACTGCTTGTAACCGATATGTGGTACGAGCGCCGTGATGACTCCGAGTGATTCGTTGACGTAGTTTTCCATGATTTCTTTGTTTGGCGTAATTCCGACAACACAGTAATCTGTGAATGCTTTAAATCCGTTATGCATAATGTCGATAGACTGTAATAAGTTATAGACGAGCACTGGTCCCATAACGTTTAACTCGAACTGTCCCGCTTCTGACGCGAGTGATACAGTTAAGTCATTTCCGTATACTTGGAACGACACTTGGTTGATCATCTCAGGCATTACCGGGTTCACTTTACCTGGCATAATCGATGAACCTGGTTGACGTCCTGGTAATTTAATTTCATATAAACCAGCTTTTGGTCCAGACGCCATCATACGAATGTCGTTTGCAATTTTTGACATGTTCGTCATCATAATTTTTAAGCTTGCAGACACTTGTACATAACTATCTGTAAACTGCGTTGCGTCGACTAAGTTATCTGCAGAAACTAAGTCATATCCTGAAATTTCGCTTAACTCTTTAACGACGTGCTCGATATATTCAACACTCGCATTAAGACCAGTACCGACAGCTGTCGCACCGATATTTACTTCTTTTAAATCTTCAAGCGTATGACGAATACGTTTTTTATCGCGTCCAATCGCACGAGCATATGCACCAAACTCTTGGCCGAGACGAATTGGAATCGCATCTTGTAAATGCGTACGCCCCATTTTAATGTAGCCATCAAACTCAATTGATTTTTCTTTAAACGCTTCTTCCATATGTTCGATTACGTCGAGCAGTCGCTCCGCGCGCATCATAATCGCTAAGTGAATTGCTGTAGGTACAGCGTCGTTTGTCGACTGTGCCATATTTACGTGGTTGTTTGGAGAAATATAATCATAATCTCCTTTTTCTCTACCGAGAATTTCAAGCGCGCGGTTTGCGATCACTTCGTTTGCGTTCATATTCATTGACGTACCAGCGCCACCTTGAATCGAATCGACGATAAAGTGATCGATATGTTCACCGTTAATAATCTCTTCAGACGCTTCAACAATCGCGTTCTTTTTATCTTCTTCTAATTGGCCTGTTTTATAGTTTGCAATCGCTGCAGCTTTTTTAACCATCGCTAATGCACGAATTAAATCGATATTTAACGTATGTCCTGTAATTGGAAAGTTCTCTTTTGCACGTAGCGACTGACATCCGTAATATGCATCGTTTGATATTTCTTTTTCACCAAGGAAATCAGATTCTATTCTTGTATTCTGAGCCATAATTTACCCTCACTCTATTTTAAAATCATTGAATCTATATCTTTTTTAAATTCGTTTATGACGATTGGTCCTTCTTCTGATGCAAATATCGCGTCTTCAATACGGACTCCGCCGTATCCTTCGATGTAAATACCTGGTTCAATCGTAATAACATTACCTTCTTTTAGTTCGTCGTGGTTATTGTCGTCTACAGATGGTCTTTCATGTAAGTCATGACCGAGTCCGTGACCGACTCTATGCGTAAAGTACTCTCCGTAGCCGTCGTTTTCAATAACGTCTCTCGATGCTTTGTCGATGTCACTAAACTTCGTACCGACTGTGCTCGCTTTAATACCTGCTAAGTTCGAGTTTAATACTGAGTTGTAAATTTCTCGTTGTTTTTCATCTGGTTCACCGATGAAAAACGTACGTGTCATGTCTGAAACGTAATTCTCTTTTGTGACGATACCGAAGTCGATGAGTAAAAAGTCACCTTTTTTAATAACACGGTCTCCTGAATCACCATGTGGCAGTGCTGATTTACTACCTGCAAGCACTGTTGGTCCGAATGATGGCCCAACTGCACCGCGCTTTTTAAATTCCGCAACTAAAAAGTCAGCAATTTCCATTTCAGTTTTACCTTCAACAGTAATATTGTATAACTCTTTGAGTGTGTCTTCTGTAATTTTTACAGCGTCTTGTAGATGTACTAAGTCTTCGTCATTTTTGATACCACGTAGTTCGCTTAACGTATTTGAAATATCTTTGATGTTTTCATCATCATACTTTTCAAGTAGACGTTTATATCGGTCATACGTTAAATGATCGCCCTCAACACCAATCGTTTTACCTTCAGGAATGCTTTCAAATATATATTGAAATGCATCTTCACCGTCTTTATGTGGTTTTAACACATCTACTGTAGCATCTCTCTTCACTGTTTCTTCATCGAGTTTTGGATAGACAATCGTCGATTGTTTATTTTCTTTATCGATGATGAGTGCGAGTAGACGCTCGTGTGGGCTAAGGTTAGCCCCTGAAAAGTAAAATACGTTCATCGGATTTGTAATAATCGCGTAATCCGTTTCTAGTGTTTCTATAAGACTATGTGCTTTTTTGTTCATTAATGATTCTCCTCATTTAAATATTTTTTAAACCAATCTGTCATATATTCAAGACGTTTAACTCTTAAATGTGGAAGACCCGTTCTTGAAAGGTTATGGTCCGCATCAGGGAAGCGAACAAATTCCGCTGTCTTTTTACGATATTTAAGTTCGATATATAACTGCTCCGCTTGCTCGATTGGACATCTAAAGTCATACTCACTGTGTAAAATGAGTAACGGCGTTTCTACATTGTCGACATATTTAAGCGGTGAATGGTGCCATAACGTGTCGATGTCATCGACGCCTGCTTGAATTTGCCAATCTGTAAAGTAGTATCCGATATCTGATACGCCTCTAAAGCTAATCCAGTTTGAAATCGAACGCTGTGTCACGGCAGCTTTAAAGCGGTTTGTATGTCCAACGATCCAGTTCGTCATAAATCCGCCGTAACTTCCGCCAGTTACACCGAGTCTATTTTCATCGATAAAATCGTATGTGTCTAATACGTAATCGACTGACGCCATCACATCTTTATAATCTGTATTTCCGTAGTCTCCGCGTACGTGATCGACAAACTTCTGAGAGTAACTATGAGACCCTCGTGGATTTGTAAATAATACTGCATATCCGAGTCCTGCTAACACTTGCATTTCATGGAAGAATGTATGTGCGTAAAACGCGTGTGGTCCACCGTGCACGTTCACAACGAGCGGATATTTTTCTCCATCTTTAAATCCAGCTGGCTTCATAAACCAACCGTGAATTTCTTCATCGTCAAAACTGTTAAAGCGAATCGATTCTGGCTCAACGATTTCCTTTGAGTCGACGAATTCTTTGTTTACTTCAGTGAGTTGCGTCAGTGTTTCATTGCCTAAATCGAACTGATATAACTCACTCGGTGACACTGGTGTAGAAATCGTTAAATATACCGTATCATCACTAGCATCCATTCCGAAAATGTTGTGCTCACTTTGAAGTAACGGTCTAACTTCTCCGTCGATGTTCCCTTTATAAAGATTCACTGCACCATCTTCAGAAAGTAAGAACACAAAATCATGATTCGATACAAACTTAACGACGTGCGACTCTTCAGATTGTTGAACGTCTTGAACGACTGCTGACCCAGTTGGTCGGTCGAGCTTACCAGTGACGTCTGTCAACGTAAAGTCGTCAAGTGATAATAACTCAATAGTTAAGTGTGCTGCGTTTTTATAGTTATAATCTGTCGTTAAAAGTAATGCGTGTTTTTCATCTTTTGATACTTCAACGCCGTAAACTGATTTGTCTTGAAGCGTTACGACTTTGTCTTCGCCGTTACGACGAACGTATAGCGTGTTCGTAAAATTGAAGTCCGGGTCGTCACTTTCATTCGTCGTGTAAATGATGCCGTCAGATAACTCTGCCATAAACGAATAATCCGCTTCACCAGAGCAAACGGTTTCAACTTCACGTGTGTCGATATCTATTTTCTTAACGACTTGCTTCTTTTCAGGTACATAACCAAACGGTCCTGGTGCACCGTCGATTTTGTATTTCATGTTCGTAATATGTACGGGTTGCTTTTTGTCGTCTTTCTTATCATCGTCTTCTTTTTTGTCGTCTTCTTCTTTAACATTTACATGATAAAATACTGCCGTGCCGTCGCTAGAAAAACGCGGCTCTGATACGCCCTCGTCTTCAGACGTTAACTGCTCTCTTTCCCCGCCGTTACGTCTTAATAAAAAGATTTGTGGCTTATCGTTATCTCCTTTAGCGACAAATAACGTTAAGTTCCCGTCGTTAGAATGATCGACTTGCGAGATGCGTCCTTTATCGAACGTCAGCTGCTTTAAGCCGAGCTCTGTCGCTTCGTGTAGATGCGTGACGTAATTGTTATCTTTTTCGTTTATCGTTGTGACGTAATACGTCACACCATGTCCAGGAATCGCCTTTGGCGCACTCACGGATTTGATGTTAAAAATATCTTCGATTGAAATGTGCTTCATAAGATTCTCCCCTTTTAAAATAATTTTATCATGTTTTATATCGTCTTTTGAAGAAATCTCTTATACATTAAAAATAATATAAGTGGCACACTAAAAATACTAAGTAAGACGCCGGTTGGAAGTTGAATCGGTGACAAAATCGTTCGCGCGATTGTGTCGACCACACCGAGTAAAATCGCACCGTAAAATCCAGATAATATAAACAGCTCTTTTGCTTTTCTTGGTCTAATGTACTGAATCATTTGTGGCACGATGATTCCTATAAAGCCGATAATGCCTGTAAAACTAAGTAGTACGAGTGACGGAATCGCCATGACTATCAGTAACTTTAGCCGTAATTTAGAAACGTCTACACCAAGACTAAACGCACGTAATTCACCAAGCGTCAGTAAGTCGAGGTCTCGTGATGATTTAAATAACACAACAAGGCTGACGATAAAACAAACGAAAACGAGGCTTATAAATTCATATCGACTGCCTGAAAAACTACCGAACATAAATTGTACAATTGATTTCGTTTTCGTCGGATCGAGCATAATGATGATGTATAACACACCACTTAACAACGTCGAAAATAATACACCTGTAATGACGAGTGTTTCTGGTCTCAACATTGAATCGATTTGCTTTGCGATAAAAAGCACTAAAAATAGTGAGATGAGTCCCGCGACGACACCAAATAACGGGATGAAGTAAAACGATGCACTAATATAAATCGCGATTGCCGCACCGATGACTGCACCGTTTGCCATACCGAGCGTAAAACTATCTGCCATACGGTTATTTAGTAAAATTTGAAATACCGCACCACAAATAGACAATACCGCCCCTCCAAGCACCGCAAATAAAATTCTCGGAAGCCGAATACTATACACGATATTAAAATGACCTTCAAATACGTTGATTGTCCCGATAACTAAAGATGCGAGTATAACTCCAATGAGTATACTCGCTAATGCTACATATTGTTTATTCATGGACACATTCCGCAATGTCTTTCATCGCTGAAAGAATACGTGGACCTGGTCGAGAGATTTCATCGACATTTGGTACACATAATTTTTCTTCATCTGTAAACGGCATATCTTTAAATGCTTTCTCATCGTTTACGACATGACTCACCTGTTCTTTGGAAATACCTGTTGCAGAAATGAGGTACTCTGGACTTCTTTCAACGACCGCTTCAACATCGACCATCGGGAAGTCTTGTAAGTCGTCGAACACGTTTACGATGTTAATGTCATTTAACACACTACTCATAAACGTATCATTGGCTGCGACGTAAATGTCAGGTGGCGTAGTGATTAACACAAACGCTGTTTTTTCATCGGTATTTTTATATTGTTCAATGAGTTGTTCACGCTCATCTTTCATTTTTTCAACGAGTGCATCACTTTTATCTGATACATTTAAAAACTCACCAATCTGTTTAATTGACGTAAATACGTCGTCGAGCGTTTTCGCATCGTTAATGACGAGTAATTCTGCATTCGTTGCTTCAATGATTTGGTCAATTTCAGCTTTCGCACTTTCACTTATAGATTCGTGTGAAATAATATGTGTCGGTTTTAACTGAATTACTTCTTCAGGGTTGATGTTAAAAGTATCGATTTTTGCGATGTCGCTGTCATTTAGAGACTCTGGATAATTGTCTACTGATGAAATACCGACAAAGTAATCCGTACCGACAAGCTCATTTACGATTTCCGTGTTACTCGGGATAAGTGATACGATACGTAAACTCGAATCATCTTCTTGGCTACATGCAGATAACATAAAAATTGCTATTAGTAATAAAACACGCTTCATAGACAAATACCTCACTTATATTTAGTTTTACATCGATTTTGGTGCGCTCACGCCGATGATTGTCAGTGCGTTTTCAATCGTTTGACGTACCGCTTCAATCATTAATAAATACGCGTATGTTTTTTCTTTGTCTTCGCCGAGCACTTTTTCTTGGTTGTAGAATTTGTGGAATTCTGATGCAAGTGTTTCGACATAATTTGTAATTCTATGGTTTGCGCGGGCTTCAGCCGCACTTTCAATCGTACGCTTAAAGTTACCGACTTGCTTTAATAACTCAAGTGCTTGAGGGTGCGTGAGCACGTCTAGTGATTTGCTTCTATCTAAGTTAAATCCTGCTTCTTCTGCTTGTTTTAAAATGCTACAAATTCTCGCGTGTGCATACTGAACGTAATAGACCGGGTTTTCGCTCGACTCTGATAAAGCTAAATCTAAGTCAAAATCAAACGGCGTGTCTGCACTACGCATCGCTAAGAAGTAACGTGCAGCATCGACACCAATTAAGTCCATTAACTCTCTTAACGTCACCGCATTTCCTGTACGTTTACTCATCTTAACTTCTTCGCCATCTTGAATTAAACGGACCATCTGCATAATTTCTACTTGTAGTTTCTCAGGGTCTTCACCGAGCGCACCAATCGACGCTTTAATACGGTTAATGTAACCGTGGTGATCTGCACCAAATAAGTCGATTAATAAATCATAACCACGTCTTAATTTGTCGTAATGGTACGCAATGTCTGGCATGAAGTACGTGTATGTACCGTCCGTTTTTCTAAGGACGCGGTCTTTATCGTCTTTCCAGTCCGTCGTTCTTAACCAGATCGCTTGATCTGCTTCATACGTATGACCGTTTTTCGTCATAATTTCTAACGCTTCTTCGACTTCACCTTTTTCGTATAGTGACGTTTCACTAAACCAGTTATCAAATGATACACGGTAGTCTTGTAAGTCTTGTTTTAATTGCGCCATTTCATATTCGACACCGAGCGCTCTAAATTTAGAGATACGTGTTTTTTCATCTAAATCTTTATATTCAGGATGTTCGTTTTTTAAACGTTCTCCGATCGCTTTAATATCTTTACCACGGTAGCCGTCTTCAGGCATTTCTAACGGCTCTCCGAACGCTTCAAAGTATCTTGCGTTAATAGATAATGCTAAATTATGAATTTGGTTACCCGCGTCGTTTATATAGTATTCACGCGTGACATCGTATCCCGCGTAGTCTAAAATATTCGCTAACGTATCACCGACTGCTGCGTTTCTTGCGTGACCGACGTGGAGTGACCCTGTTGGGTTCGCAGAAACGAATTCTAATAATACTTTTACGTCTTTTTTCTCACTACGTCCGTAGTTTTCTTTTTTATCGAGGACTTCATCGATAATTTTAGTGAGGGAGCCTTCGTTCATTTTAAAGTTAATGAACCCTGGTCCAGCAATGTCGATTTCACGGATATCGCCTTTTTCTTTATCGATATGTTGAACGATTTCCTCTGCGATTTCACGTGGATTACGCTTTAACGTACGCGTGAGTGCCATTGCGATATTCGTTGAGAAATCTCCGTTTGATTTATCTTTTGGGATTTCAATTTTAATGTGTGGAATTTCTTCTACTAATTCGGATTGTTTGAGTGCGTCTTCAATAACCGTTACTAAATGCGCTTTTAAGTCCATATTATGCCTCTTTCTTTAAATGATATTTATAATGTCCTAGTATTTCATCGTTTTCAAATAACTTATACGAGATAAAGACCTCGTCCTCAGCCGTTTTAACTTCAGTAGTATACACTTTAAATCGGTGGCGCCCTGCGACTGTTTCATAGACAGTGTCCGTCAGCTTGCCTTTTACGAATTGGAACTTCATCGTCACTGGACCGCTTCTCATAATACGCACGACGTCGTCTTCTATACTTAAAATAACTGGAACAGTCTCTCCGTTCAGCATTTCATCGTATTTTAAAAACGTGCGATTCCCTTTTAAAATCTTTTCGACTTTAACTGTTTGTGAAAAGTTTTCGCGTCCACTCTTTTGTTTAATTGTCTGTTTTAATCGATACACAAATCGTCACCACCATAATGAGTAATTATAACATAATTTAGTGTCGATTCTTTTTAAAACGACTGTTACATAAAAGAAAAAAGGCAGAGCAATCGCTCCACCTTTAGTGTCTTAGTTATCTGATATAACTAAAGATTATTGTACCTTTTCTTTTTGAATTAATCAAATGAAAATTAATATTTATACACCGAGGTACTCGTGGAGTTCTGTTGAGTTTTCCCACGCGACTGGATCGCGTTCTTTTAAAAATTCGATTAACGTTTGTTTTGTTTTGTCGTCTAACTCTTCGAGACGATAACGTCCTTTCATTGCGTGGTCTAAACTATTCACGTGTTCGTGCATCATTTTATACCCGCGGCGTCTACGTCCGACTTTATTCGTCATAAAGTAACACGACGTCACTCCGCTATAATACACACCTCGTTCGTCTTTATCTAAAGCCATCCATATTAAATTATAATCATTACGCTCGCCTTCTTCTTCTAACGCTTCACTCATATCTGTGAACCATTTGACGCCCTTTTCCGGTTTTGCACGCCCGTGAAGCCCACCCATGTCGACGAACGGTCGTTGCTCGGTGAGATCGATATACACTGGCGCAACGTCTTCAATAATCATTGCACCTTTATGACCATCTAACTCGTCATTTTTTATAATGTTAAATTGAAATCCTGGTTTTTTTGACACAGTTAATCCTCCTAAACATTATTTACGATAACTCATTTAATAAGTTTAAAATCTTCTTTTTAATTGTATCATCTTTAATACGCATTACTTTCTCTTTTGGATAATATAACTTCGCATTCGACCGGTCGAGCCCTGTAATCGCTTGTATGACTACAGATTCGGCACTAATTTCTCGAATGCTTCCGGATTCTTTTAATATGTGAATTGGCTGACGCGAAGACCCTGGTCGGTCGTAGTCATACGGCATATCAGAATATTTATCTGTAAGTAAAAAGTATTTAGGGTCGATACCCGCTGCTTCAAATAAGCTTTCTAATTCCGAATACGTAATAAACCCATCGTAAAACGGTACGTAATTAAATAATTTTCGGTTCACGAACCGATCAGCAAGTTCATTGAGTATTTCATCAATCTCTTCCACCCACTCTTGAAGATAAAAATTCATAACAGTCTCGTCGAGTATTAAATAATCATGAACAGTTTCACGCTTCTCGAAGAACGGGATTAAATACTTCGGAGGCTGTTTAAAGACGTAGCCTCTTTCGTATAATTCTTTTGCACGGTTAAAAATTAGTGTCAGCAACACTTCTCCCCCACGTGATACCGGGTGGAAGTATATTTGCCAATACATTTGATAGCGACTCATTAAATAATCTTCGACTGCGTGCATACCGCTATCTTTGATGAGTACTTCATCTTTTGAAGGGACCATCACTCGAAGCAGACGGTCGATATCAAATTTACCATACTCAACGCCTGTCACATACGAGTCACGCTGCAAGTAATCCATTCGGTCTGCGTCGATTTGACTCGATATCATCGAGATAATCAGTTTGTTTTCGTGAGTATGTGCGATGACGCTCGCTACTGCTTCAGGGAACGACTCGTCAACACGCTTTAATACACGGTTCACTTCTGTGTCTCCGAGTATAATTTTTTTAGTATACGTTTCGTGGTCTGTTCCGAAAATCTTTTCAAACGAATGTGAAAACGGTCCGTGCCCGACATCGTGTAATAACGCAGCACATAAAGCGAGTAGCCGGTCATCTTTTGTCCATTTGTCATATCGTGAAAAGTTCTCGACCATTTTACGAACAATTTCATATACGCCTAAACTATGTGTAAACCGTGAATGTTCAGCTGACGGAAATGCGAAATATAACGTACCGAGTTGTTTAATTCGGCGAAGCCTTTGAAATTCTTTTGTCTTTATAAGATCCCAAATAATGCGGTCTGTCACGTGAATATAACTATGCACTGGGTCTTTAAACACTTTTTCTGATTCGAGTTGCTCGTATTTATAATCGGTAACCAATGATATCACCTCAATCGTTCAAACGTTCGTTTCGTTCTACCATGCGCTCACGTTGTTTATTAAAAAAATCGAGTGCGTCTTTAGTTAATTGCTCGCTTGTTTGAATGTTTCCAAAGAGTGATTCTATCGTTTTTAAAATTCTCTCTTCAGTGTCTGTCACTGTTAGTCCGTCTATCAGTTCTGATAGTGAAATCATCACATCCGGATTCATGTCTAACCTTGGTGGATTGGAAGAGACGTCATAAAAGTCTTTCATTACTTCAGCGCGTTTACTTCCGGATCCTTCTACGGCTAAATAAATTTGTACAGCAACCGCTTCTTTAATACGTCGCTGTGAAATGCCTGCAAATTTTTTACCGTCGACAGATAAATCATAACTTCCCGGGCAATAGCTTCCGACAATTTCATACGCTTTAATTTCTAATTCCGGAAAACTTTTTTGAATGATTTCAAGCATCTTATCATATCCGTCATCAATCGACGGAGCGTCTTTTTTCGGAATGACGAGCGATACATTTAGCACACCACCGTCTAGCACAACTCCAAGTCCACCACTATTTCTAACGATGTAGTGATAGACTTTTTCACGAAGTACTTTTAATCCTTCGTCGAGATGTTCTAAACGCATATCTTGAAGACCGAGTATTATAAAGTTGTCATGCACCCAGCTTCTGACGCGGGGTGTTTCATCTTCTGATACGAGGTGTTGAAGCACGTCGTCGTATGCAAACGAATCAAACGGATGTTCAGTATACTCTTTTGGATAAAATAATACGGTGTTTTGCAATGGCTTGTCTCCTAAAGTTCTTTACATAGCAATATTATACTGCTTTTGTCACAAATTTTCGATATTTGGTGTTTGAATTCAGCCGAACAGACTGTACACTAAAATTAGGTAAATATTTTAAGGAGAGATATAAATGAGCGAAGCAGTTAAAACTTTAGACGGCTGGTGGAGTTTACATCTTTTATATAACGTAGACTGGCCAGCGTTAAGAATGCTTACTGATGAAGAAAGAGAGGAAATCGTTCGCGAGTTTGAAACGTTCTTAGAAAAGAGCGAAGCAGTCAGCGAGAAAAAAGAAGGCGACCACACGATGTACAACATTACTGGTCAAAAAGCAGACATCTTACTTTGGTTCCTACGCCCGACAGTTGAAGAGTTAAACGCGCTTGAAAACGAACTGAACAAGTTAAAAATTAGCGACTTCTTAATTCCTGAGTATTCGTACTTCTCAGCGATTGAAATGTCTAGCTATCTCGCGAAAGATTCAGACGAAGATCCGTACGAAAACCCATATGTAAGAAGCAGATTATATCCAGAATTAATGGACGCACAGTACTGCTGTTTCTATCCGATGGATAAAAAACGTGACCTCGACGATAACTGGTACATGTTACCAATCGAACGTCGCCGTGATTTAATGAGAGACCACGGGATGATCGGTCGTAAATACGCAGGTAAAATTAAACAGTACATTTTAGGGTCACAAGGACTCGACTTATACGAGTGGGGCGTCATGCTATTATCTGACGATATGCTCGAATTCAAAAACATTATTTACGAAATGAGATTCGACGAAACAAGTGCACGCTACGGTGTGTTCGGCGACTTCTACGTCGGTGTACGTTTAAGAAAAGAAGGATTACAAGAGTTCTTCCAAATTTAAAACGTTTGAAAATCCTTGAAAACGAGTATAGTATAGTATCTCGGTCAGGAGGAGAAACGAATGAATAAATTAATCAAACGTGCAATTGTATTTTTAGCACCGATCGTCGTCGCAAAAGTTGTCGACAAAGTACTCGGTGAAGACGATACAAAGAAGAAAAAACGCAAAAAATAAATAAAACAGCCTGTACTCACGTTGGGAGAATTTCCTTAACGAGTACAGGCTATTTTTTATCTTTAAATGGTAATGTTGAAAATTATTTTTTGTTTTTGCTGCATCCTGCAGTGAGTCCGCTACTTTGTCCTTCATCTCCCCAGTAATCATTGCTCGCTTTGAATATCTTTTTACTTAAAAGAAGCATAACGATTAAGTTTACGAACATGACAAGTCCTAAGAAGACGTCTGTTAAATCCCAAATGGCTTTTAATCCGCCGATTCCACCAATGTATACTGCAACTAAAAAGATATAGCGGTAGATGCGCGCTTTCTTAGTTGAAGTAATTGTCGAAAGTTGCGATTCACCGACGTAGCCAAGTCCGATTACAGTACTATATGCAAATAAAATCGTCGCGATACCAACTGCGATACCTAATATCGGAGAAATATCTCCGAATACTTGTGCAACGATTATCCCCGCGTCTTGTCCTTCTAGTTCAACTCCACTCGTCAGTAGAGCGAGCGCTGTAAATGTACAGACGACAGTGACTAAAAATACTTCTGTTACACCAAACACTGCTTGTTCGACTGGATTTTTAACACGAGCTGGCGCGTGAGATACTGTGAATACTGCTTGCCCTGCTCCTGAAACGAAAAATCCACGCGCGATACCATACTGCATAGCTTTCATAATTCCGTAACCTGCAAATCCTGCACCTGCTTCAGCCGGACTAAATGCCGATGAAAACACAAGCTGGACTGCAGGGATAATATCTTTATAGTGAATAATAATCACAATCGTCGCGACGATAATGTAGAAAAGCGACATAAACGGAATGAGTTTTTCTGCGACACTTCCGATACGTTTAACACCACCGACAATGACAATCCCAACAATCACGACGTTAACTGCTGCTAAGATATACAGGTAGTTCGATAAGTGTGGCGCGATATTTGTCATGTTCGACACCGTCACGTTAGACTGAATCATCGCACTCGCGAGACAGACAAGTACCATAAGTACAACGATTACTTCACCTAAATATTTTAGGCCAAGACCTTTACGCACGTATAACGCAGGTCCTCCGACATATGTACCGTCGCTTTTTTGCTCACGGAACATGACGATTAAAATAATCTCAGAGTATTTAATCACCATTCCGATAAAGGCAGCGATCCACATCCAAAGAAGTGCACCAGGCCCTCCGCTAATTAACGCGCTCGCAACACCAACGACACTTCCCATACCGATGACAGATGATAACGATACAAACATTGACTGTAACGATGTTAAGTCGCCATCTTGTTTTTCATCTTTATCGTCATTTAACCCACTAAACGACTGTTTAATAATTTTAAAGAAATTTTTAATATGTACGAACTTCGTACCAACGGTTAAGTAAATCCCGACGAGACCTAAAAACACTAAGGCCGCCGGCCCCCATATGACGCCGTTCACCTTATCAACGAACACCAAAAATTGATCTAACATACAGTTCACCCCTTAAGTTATATGTACTTTAGCACTAAACGTTTATTTTTAAACATTGGAGTGGGTTGGTGTACGGACCTGGGAGCGTCTTTTTATCTTTAAAAGGAGAAAATACACTTTTGTGCGGATTTATTTAACAAAAATATCGCGATTTTGTTAATTATCCGGGTTTATTTAACATATTTCGGCTGCTTGGCTCGGTTTTTGTTAATTATAATTTTTTATCTAACAAAAAAGGATGAAAAACCCGAGAATTTGTTAATTAAATCGATATATCTAACAGATTCGGCAAATTTTTGTAAATAAGATCGAGCCGGTAGTAGTTTTTCATCTTTAAATGATAAAAATACAATATCATCCAAATATATCTAACAAAAATATCATGATTTTGTTAATTATCCGGATTTATTTGACATATTTCGGCTGCTTGGTCCGGTTTTTGTTAATTATAATTTTATATCTAACAAAAAGGGATGAAAAAACCGAGAATTTGTTAATTAAATCGATATATCTAACAGATTCGGCAAATTTTTGTAAATAGGAGGAAAAACGAATAAAAAAATTAGTTAAACGTGCAATTGTATTTTTAGCACCAATCGTCGTCGCAAAAGTTGTCGACAAACTTCTCGATGAAGATAATACAAAAAACGCAAAAATTAAAAATGCTGTCGAATGGATGATTCCTAATAAGAAGAAACCCTAATTTTCCATCGGAAAATTAGGGTTTTTAACTTCTCTATATTTAATTTTTATTAATTCTACCTAAATTCTGAAAAGTAATAATCATAAAGCCTATAAAACATAAGACAATACCAAAGATTCCTGAAAACCAGCCTGTCATCAAAGTAATTGCATAGAGCATAGCTCCTAAAATCATTGCTCCTGGTCCAATAGATTTTAATACTTTATCATCTTTTTCTTGAAACTTCTCAGAAAAATTAAAAACTCCAACAACAAATGCTAATATAAATGCCCCTAACATCGAATAGAACGAGAAATCAGAAAAGTAGTTTTCCATACTTACCGGTGCGAATAATAAAGCATAAAAATACGAAATTAAACTTAAAACAAATAAACCAATACCAATCCAAACCATCTTCATTTTCATTTTATGTCCTCCTAAAATTAATTCATCTAAGTATATGCAGAATGCTCGGGATTTTAAACTAAGCATTTCTATATCAGGTAAATTTCTATAATTCCCCCAATTTGAAATCGCCTCTCTTCAAACCCTACATCTTCCACCCATCTCCTGTTGAGTGATTTGATTTTTCTTCCTCTACTGTTTAACTTTATTAAATATCTTAAAAACTAGTATTTGAAGAAGTTCAGTATATGTTACGTTAGCTAACATTTTCTCACGCCATCGTGGTGTTTTTTCATGTTTTATTAGCACCTTTAAATGGTTCATTTACATGCCTGTCATGCTCTTATTAATATAATTATATACAGCCATTAGTATTTTGATATTAGCGTATCTTAATTATACTTTTTATCTAACAAAAACTGATGAAAAACCCGAGATTCTGTTAATTATTTCGATATATTTAACAGATTTGACTATTTTTTGTTAATAAAATCGGGCCGGGAGTGGTTTTTCATCTTTAAATGGTAAAAACACAACCTCTACCAAATATAATTAACAAAAATATCGCGATTTTGTTCATTATCCGAAATTTTTTAACATAATTCGGCTGCTTTCCCCGGTTTTTGTTAAATATATTTTTTTATTTAACAAAAATGGATGAAAAACCGGAGATTCTGTTAATTATCCGAATATATCTATCAGATTCAGCAAATTTTTGTTAAATAAAAAGATGAAAAGCCCGATCACTAGTGACGAGCTTTTCATCTCCATTAAAAAAGTTGCTTACATCTTCACTTTTAAAATTTGGACGATTACCATGATCCATGACGCGATAAACATCACGCCTCCGATTGGTGTAATCGCGCCGAGGATACCGATACCTGTTGTCGATAAAACAAATAGCGATCCTGCAAATAATAGAATCCCAATGAACATCACGATTCCTGCTGCATTAAACATTGTAGTTCCTGTTACGCCGTTTAATACACCGAGTAAAATCAGACCGAGTGCATGGTACATTTGATATCTACACGCTGTCTCCCACACTTCTAGATAATGTTCGGATAACTTTCCTTCTAAACCGTGTGCGCCAAACGCACCTGCAGCGACACTGATGAGTGCATTCACTGCACCGAGTATAATTAACATTCTCATTTTCTAATCTCCTTAAAAATCAAAAATCGACGTTTTCGATTCGCCCGCAATATACGTGTTATCGAGCGTACATTTTTTTAACGGACGCGCTTCTTTTTTCACGTCTTTAGTAGGCTCATCGTCAACGGGTGGTTTATCTTTTAATAATTGTACCAACTTTTCAACTGTATATAAATGCTTTTCGTCGTTTGACGTTTCATATAAATCTAGTTCGTTTCTAATTGAGTTAATGACCTTTTTTCTCAAACTGTTCACTCCAATCTACTGGCGCTTTTCCTTGTTCGATTAAGTACGCGTTCGCCCTACTATACGGATTCGTCCCGAAAAATCCACCTCTATTTGCAGCGAGCGGACTCGGATGCACGCCGGTGATAACTTTATGTTTTGACGTATCGATTAACTTTATTTTCTTCTTTGCGGGATTTCCCCATAAAATAAACACGAGACCGTCACGTTCGTTACTTAGCGTTTCGATAATTGAGTCAGTGAAACACTCCCAGCCGATGCCGCGGTGTGAGTTAGCTTTATGTGCGTCGACAGTTAACACAGTGTTTAACAGTAGCACCCCTTCACGCGCCCAATCTGAAAGGTCACCGTCTGTACGTTTTATACCAAGATCATTTTCAAGTTCTTTGTACATATTTCGTAGACTCGGCGGCACCGTCACGCCAGGTCGCACACTAAAGGCGAGTCCATATGCTTGGTTCTCACCGTGGTACGGATCTTGCCCAAGTATGACGACTTTCACGTCTTGAAACGGCGTTAACTGAAACGCACGATATATTTCATCTCGTTTAGGATAAACAACACCGTCACGATATTTTTCTTCGAGCACTGTTTTAAGCTCTGTAAAATCACATTTTTGTTTAATTAATTTAAAACACTCTGACCAATTCATAACAGGCCTCCTACATTCACAGTATACCACTTAAGTTAAGCATCATTGTAGATAAAGAGCACTTTATATAGTAAAATATAGTCATTATTGCCTAGGATAGGAGAATGAGTATTATGACGCAGAAAAAAGTACTTACAATTGCGGGAACAGACGTCTCAGGAGGCGCTGGTTACGCAGCTGATGTAAAGACATTTGAAGATCATGATTTATACGGTTTTTGTGCACTCACAACGATCGTGTCAATGGATCCAAATACGTGGTCACACCGCGTACACCATGTTCCATTAGAAGTGTTAGATGAACAACTCGAAACAGCACTTTCGCTAAGCCCAAATACAGTTAAAACAGGAATGCTCCCAAATGAGGACGTCATTTCACGCGCAAGCGAAGCAATCAAAAAAAGTGACGCGGAGTTTTTCATCTTTGACCCAGTGATGGTATGTAAAGGTGACGACACAGTATTAAACCCAGGTGTTGTTGACAGCATGCAGAAAGAATTACTACCGATTTCAACAATTGTTACACCGAACTTAGTTGAAGCGGGTAACTTAGCTGGCATGAAAACACCTAAAACAGTTGAAGAAGTAAAAGAAGCGGCTAAAAAGATTTACGAATACGGCCCTAAATACGTCGTCATTAAAGGTGGTACAGACCTTCAAGTCGATGAAGCACTGGACATCTTCTACGACGGTGAAAGCTTCTACGGATTATATGCAGATAAATTAGAAAAAGCATATAACCACGGTGCAGGATGTACATTCGCTGCAGCAGTTGCATCGAACTTTACGAATGGATTAGAACCACTTGAAGCGGTTAAAGCAGCAAAAGCATTCGTCGCATCGGCAATTAAGCACGGTTCACAAATGAACGAACACGTTGGAGTTGTCAGACACAACGCATACAATAAAGTTGGTACAGTAGACGTACAAGTGAAACCACTATAACGGTAAGAGAGATTTTTATCTCTCTTATTATATTATGGAGGATTATAATGGGATTAAAACGAATAGATGAAGCTGAAGTACAACGCCTACTCGACGCACATAAAAACGAACCTGTTTACTTATACGCTGAAGTAACGAGTGGCGTGTATGCAAGCCATAACGATGATACGAAATTTAATGCGGGCACGTTTGTCCGAAACGTCCAAATCACGTACACTGAGGGGACGCTTAAAGGTGGCGGTAATTTTGAATACCGCGTTGGCCTTAAACTCGACAATGACGGATGGGTATACGTGACTGGTCTGTCTCATTACACTGTTGAGGACGGGGTCTTTATCCTACATGGTATTGACCACGACGGAAAACTTGCTGCTGCATTAGAAATTAGTCGAGAGAAACTGAAAAAATAAGATTGAACGAGGGATATTATGTCACTTGAAAAAGAAAATCATGTACTAATTATTTACCCTCACCCAGACGACGAAGCGTTTGGTGTTGCAGGAACGATAATGACGTACCGAGATATGGGCGTGCCGGTGACGTATGCGTGCTTAACGTATGGTGATATGGGGCGCAACATCGGTAACCCACCAGTGACGCGTGAAACACTGTCTAAATTACGTAAACAAGAACAACTAGAAGCGGCACGACTCATGGATTTAGACGTGAGATTTTTAGATTATAGAGATAAGACACTCGAGTTTGAAAATCAAGAATTACTTGAAAATGATATACGAAAAGTAATTGAAGACACAGAGCCAACGCGTTTAATTACATTTTACCCGGGATACAGCGTACACCCGGATCACGAAGCGACTGCTGAAGCAGTATTGAACGTCGTCGCTGAAATGGAAGAAAGTAAGCGCCCAACGCTAACGCTCGTCGCATTTGATAAGCGTACGTTTGCTGATTTAGGCGAACCAACACTTCAAACGGATATTAAAAAGTATGCTGAACGTAAAAAAGAAGTACTCGCTGCACATAAATCTCAAACAGAAAAGCTGTTAATCGAGCTATGTAAAGATACTCAATTTAGTAAAGAGGCACGCGAGCGTTGGTTTGAGAAAGAAAACTTCTATTATTACGATATTAATGATTGGAAAAATAAGGAGTAGCTAAGCATGACGAATATAGATCTTTCAAATCGCGAAGCGCGATATAAACACTTTGGTTCGGTCGATCCAATTAAAGGGACAAAGCCAAAAACGAAAGAAGAAATGGCCGACTTACAGAATACGAAAAAAGACTTTCTCTTTGACGTACAATCTGTCGGTATCAATAACCTGACGTACCCTGTTCGAGTTGGAAATTATCAATCTGTTGGGAATTTCGAACTCGCAACGAGCTTACGACGAGACGAAAAAGGAATCAACATGAGCCGAATTTTAGAGTCGTTACAAACTCAAAATGACGGCGGAATTCTACTTGAATTTGATACGCTAGAAAAAGTACTCGCAGTACTAAAAGAACGTATGAACCAAGAATCATCTGAACTCACTGTCGAGTCCACATGGTTCTTTAACAAACCGTCACCTGGCACTGAACTTGATGCGGTAGCACACGCGGACGTACGTTATCATATGGAATATACGGATGACGCTGTGACAAAAACACAGTTCGGTATGACAGCAAGCGTCACGACGCTATGCCCATGTTCAAAAGAAATCAGTGAGTATAGCGCGCACAACCAGCGCGGGTTTATAACTGTGCTTCTAGATATCGATAAAAACGAAGAAGTACCTGCTGATTACAAAGAAATCGTCTACCGAGCGTTAGAAATTAACGCATCGAGTCAGCTGTACCCGATTTTAAAAAGAACAGATGAAAAAATGGTCACAGAACGCGCGTATGAAAATCCACGTTTCGTTGAAGACCTCATTCGCCTCGTCGCATACGATATTCATGATTTACCATGGGTTAAGGCATTTGAAATCGAGTGCCGCAACGAAGAAAGCATCCACCAACACGATGCATTCAGCCGTATGAGATTTGAGAAATAATAAATGTGAGCTAGACCTAGGCGGGTCTAGCTTTTTTGTTTGGAGTTGTTCGTGATATGTGTGTATGATGGGATTTATTTAACAACAAATAGTCAATTCTGTTAGATATATTGATTTAATTAACAGATTCGCGAGTTCTTCATCAATTTTTGTTAGATAAAAAATTATATTTAACAAAAATCGCGGTCGGCGATTAAAATTTGTTAATTATATCCGGATAATTAAGTTACGTCCATATAATTGTGTAAAATAGAAAAAAAGAGCCATCGTATTCTCTGTTATAATTCAGTTACCAACAAAAATTAACAGGGAGAGAATACAAATGACTCAACTTAATTTTACAGTAGATATGAAAAAAATTCTAGAGGATATCTCTGGAAGTAACCTTAATGAAATGACTAAGGGTCTTCTAACTTTAGTGTTAAATCAAGTGATGCAAGAAGAACGAGATGAATACATGGGTATTGGCTCATATGAAAGAAACAGTAGTCGAAAAGACTATCGTAATGGCAGTTATCGCCGAGGGTTCACAACGTTAGTTGGAAAAATTGAACTCGAAGTCCCACGAACACGTTCCGGAGAGTTTTCACCACAGGTATTTGAGAAGTGGCAAAGAAAGGACCAGGCGCTCGTGCTTTCTTTGATTGAAATGGTAGTCAGCGGTGTGTCTACGCGTAAAGTCACTAAAATTGTGGAAGAACTAGTCGGAGAAAGTGTCTCGAAATCATTCGTATCTAACGTGATGAAACGATTAGATCCAGAAATCCAAGACTTCGCGGAGCGTTCATTAACACACAATATATTTAAATATGTATCAGTAGATGCGATGTATATTAAAGTACGTGAGAATCATAGAATCGTCTCTAAAGCTGTGTATATTGCGCTCGGTATTGGTGTAGATGGTCATCGTGAAGTACTTGGGTTTAAAGTGGATGATGCTGAGAGTAAGAATCACTGGGGCACTTTTTACGTGACTTAAAAAATCGTGGGTTAACACAACCAGAACTCATTACTTCAGATTCACATCAAGGTTTAAAGCAGGCGATTCAAGAAGAGTTCCCGGGCACACCTTGGCAAAGATGTACAGTCCATTTCTTAAGAAACATTACGAATGTAATGCCTAAAAAAGGTTCAACTGCTGCGCGTCAATTATTGAGAGAGATTTTTCATACGACAACACCCCAACATGCACGAGAAGCAAAAGAGAAGTTTTTAGACTTTGTATCAGAGGATCCAAGATTTAATCACGCGGTAGAAATTTTAGAAAGTGGATTTGACGATGCGATTCAATGTTTAATGTGTCCAGCGGCTAGACAAAAGTTTTTAAAAAGTACAAACGCACTCGAACGACTAAATAGTGAGTTAAGACGTCGTGAGCGCGTTGTTAGAGTATTTCCAAATGTCGAGTCTGCATTTCGTTTAATTGGCGCACTTCTTCTTGATGCGAATGAAGCCTATAAAGAAACAAATAGAAAAGTGAGCGCGTTCGTGGAAGCTAAAGAATAACAGAGAGATTTTTTATTTTACACAATATTTAAGACTTGACCTATAATTAACACAATCACGATATTTTTGTTAGATAAATTTTGGAAAGGTTGTGCTTTTACTCTTAAAAAATGAAAAGATACTCTGAGCATGATCTTATTTACAAAAATTAGTTGAATCTGTTAGATATATCGATTTAATTAACAGATTCGCGGGTTTTTCATCAGTTTTTGTTAGATAAAAAAATATATTTAACAAAAATCGCGCCAGGCGACCAGAATTTGTTAAATATATCCGGATAATTAACAAAATCACGATATTTTTGTTAGATAAATCCAGACGAAACAGTATTATTACACTTTATATCCATCTCTCTACTATTTAAAAGAATAAAAACCTGCTCTCTACTTTGTTTGACCAGCTCCTCGCCTTTTTTCGCTCACTTCGTTATAGTTAAGACATATAAACCGTTAAGGAGACGCTATTTTATGAACAAAACTCGAATTTTCTACGCACTGCGCGTCATGTTGATCGCGTTTTTAGTGTTTAATACGATTAATAACCTTGTCGAATCTACGTCTGGTAGTATTTCGAGTATTTTAATGTACTCGATTATGTGTGCAGTACTCGTCGTTGCTGTTTCTTTATTACTTCTCGGAAAACCAGACGAATTCAAATAAAAAACGCCTTTAAGTGTGGGCTTGAAATATCATCATTTCAAGCCCGCGTTTCACTTAAGGCGTTTTCGTTTTTTATTCGCTCTCAACTCTTTAAAAAAGTCTGTGAGCATCTGTCCACATTCATCTGCTAAAACACCAGCAACTACTTCTGCTTGGTGATTGAACCGCTTCTCATTCAGTAAATGCATTAAACTGTCGACTGTGCCGCCTTTTTTGTCAGACGCTCCGTAAACGACAGTTGGGATACGGCTCATTATAATCACCCCGCTGCACATAACGCACGGCTCGAGTGTCACATAAAGTGTACACTCTTCGAGCCTGAATGTGCCGAGCGCTTCACATGCGGATTCTATCGCAAGAAGTTCCGCGTGGGCTGTCGGTTGCTGTGATGTTTCACGTAAGTTATGTGCGCGAGCGATGATTTCGTCATCTTTTACGATGACTGCTCCGATTGGTACTTCACCAATCTCCGCTGCTTTTTTAGCTTCTATAATTGCTTGTTGCATATATTTTTCGTGACTCATTAGACGATAAACTTCCCACCGTTAAATAATTCATGAACACCGTCAACAATATGGTGAGCGTCACTTAAAAACTCTCGAGTCGACGTGCCACTTAACACACCGATTGTCGTGACACCATCATCTTTTCCAAGTTGCGTATCCGTATAATTATCTCCGACAACTGCGATTTCATCATACGTATAACCCGCTTCAATGATCGTATCCAAAACTTCAACGTCTGGCTTAGAATAGATTGAATCATCTCCAGCAATCACAAAATCGACGAGTTCGTTTAAATTAAATTTCTTTAAAAATGCTTCTGTACTTAGTCTCGAGTCAGACGTCACAATCGCATTTTTATAGCCGAGTCGCTGTCCTTCTCTTAACGCTTCAACAGCACCAGGAAGTAGCTCCATGTTATTTAAGTATTTATGAACGTGTTTTAAATAATACTCTTCTGCCCAATCGCCACCACCATATGCGCGTCTATCATATGCATTTTGAATGTCTCGCCCTGTTCCAGAAGCAAGCATCGAGTTCGGCTGAATTTTTTCATCAACAAACCCGACCTCACGTCTAAACGCCTCGTCATATCCAAGGTCAAAATGTGCTTCAAACGCGTCTAAACTCGCCTTCGCGAACGGCGTCCATATTTTTTCGTAATTTAATAATGTGCCGTCTTTGTCATAAGCGATCACTTTTACCAAAAAATCACCTACTGCTCTGTCACTTTTACTTTGATGTTTTTAAGCATCACTTCTGTCATTTTATCTAAATCATATTTCGGATTAAAATCCCACTGCTCTTTTGCTTCACTACAATCGAGTGAGTTTGGCCATGACTCTGCAATCCCTTGGCGCACAGGGTCAACATCATAATTCAGTTTAAAATCTGGAATGTGTTTACGAATCGACTCTGCAACCATTTCAGGTTCAATACTCATCGCTGAAACGTTAAACGCGTTACGCGTTTTTAATTTTTCTGGATCTGCATGTAATAAGTCGATAATCGCATCGATTGCATCATCCATAAACATCATATCCATGTAAGTCCCTTTGTCGATAAAGGACGTGTACTCGCCCTTACGAATCGCATCGAAATAAATTTCGACCGCGTAGTCTGTCGTTCCGCCACCCGGCTCTTGCATAAAGCTAATTAAACCAGGGAAACGTACAGAACGTGTATCGAGCCCGAACTTCGTGTAGTAATAATCTAAAAGAAGTTCTCCTGCCACTTTGTTCACACCGTACATCGTCGTCGGACGCATCAGTGTGTGCTGTGGTGTATTATCTTTAGGCGTGCTCGGACCAAAACTTCCTATCGAGCTTGGTGTAAAGTACTGCGTACCATAAATACGAGCCGCTTCAATCGTGTTAAATAAGCCGCCCATATTAATATGCCAAGCGAGCTCTGGATTTTCTTCAGCAGTCGCACTGAGTAACGCCGCTAAATGGAGAATCGAATCCGGCTGGAACGCTTCAACGACCTCCATAACGCGTTCTTTATCTGTCACATCTAAAATCTCAAACGATTTGCCGACCATCGGTCCACGTTCTGGCATACGAATATCCGTTGGTAACACATTTTCTTCGCCGTACATTTCTCTTAAACGTACGACGAGTTCGGTCCCAATTTGTCCTAAAGCTCCAGTCACTAAAAACTTTTCCACGATGAAAATCCTCCTTAAATGATGCCGAGTTCTTTACCGACTTCTGTGTAAATTTCGATTGCTTGATCGAGCATTTCTTTAGTGTGTGCTGCTGTTGGCATGTTTCTCACACGCCCTGTACCTCTTGGTACTGTTGGGAATACAATCGATTTCGCGTATACGCCTTTTTCTTGTAGGCGACGTGAAAACTCTTGTGCTTTCTTTTCTTCACCAATAATAACTGGAGTAATCGGTGTTTCAGAGTTTCCGATGTCAAATCCAGCATCTTTTAAGCCTTGTTTTAAGTAGTTTCCATTTTCCCAAAGTTTGTCATGAAGTTCAGTTGATGCCATTAATTTTTCAACAGCTTTTGTAATTGCTGCAGTATCTGCTGGTGTTAGCGCTGTTGAGAATAAGAACGGGCGTGCTGCAACTTTTAAGTAGTCGACTAAATCTTTAGAACCCGCAACGTATCCTCCTACGACACCAATCGCTTTAGATAAAGTACCCATTTGTAAGTCGACTTCTTTTTCTAAGCCGAAGTGTTTTACTGTTCCGGCACCTTTACCCATAACACCTGACCCGTGCGCATCGTCGACGTACGTAATAAGATCGAATTCCTTTGCGACTTTAATCATTTCAGGTAAGTTTACGACGTCTCCGTCCATTGAAAATACACCGTCTGTAATATACATTACTTTATTGTATTCGCCTGATTCTGTCGCTTCTTTTGCTTTTTTACGTAAATCTTCTGGATCGTTATGATTTACACGAATAATTTTCGCACCAGATAAACGACATCCATCGATAATACTCGCGTGGTTTAATTCGTCAGAAAGAATAGCGTCTCCTTTTTTCATAATTGCAGGAATTGCACCTTGGTTTGCGTTAAAACCTGACGTTAACGCAATAACCGCTTCTGTACCTTTAAACTTCGCAAGTTTTTCTTCTAAATCTCTATGAAGATCCATCGTACCGTTAATCGTACGTACAGCTCCTGCACCGACACCGTGTGAGTCGATTGCTTCTTTTGCAACTGCTTTCATTTCTTCATCTGTTGCAAGACCGAGATAGTTATTTGACGATAAGTTAATTAATTCTTTTCCATCGATATTG
Source organism: Nosocomiicoccus massiliensis (assembly GCF_002871345.2). NCBI lineage: Bacteria > Bacillati > Bacillota > Bacilli > Caryophanales > Staphylococcaceae > Nosocomiicoccus > Nosocomiicoccus massiliensis. The sequence goes on from NZ_CP136964.1 coordinate 1,011,750, forward strand.
ATAATTGGACCGTTCGCACCTTCTACAACGTCGATTTCGTTGTATAGACCGTTATCCTTTAATTCAGTTAAATTCTGATTTAAATACTCTTGTAAAGTCTTTGACATAATTTAAACGTCCTCCTTAAAGTTCTTAACTTATATTTTAACAGAATACAAAGTTACTTAAAATCAAATGATATTTATAATGTATTTGAAATTTTCGGACTATTTTAACCCACTCTCCAATTGATTCTGTTAAACTATTAATATTAAAGATAGGAGTGATGTTACGATGACGATTGAAAAACTCGTTTCTAACTATGAAAGTGACATGGTCGAGACTAGACGCTATCTCCACCAACATCCCGAACTTTCATTTCAAGAAGAAAAAACATATCAATTTATATTAGATCGTTTAAAGTCGTATGATGGCATTGAAATTAAAGAGCGTGTCGGTGAAAACGACGACAACGACGGTAAAGGTATCTTTGCAAGTTTTGGTAGCGGGCGTCCGCACATTGCGTTTCGTGCCGATTTTGACGCGTTACCAATACAAGATAAAAAAGACGTGCCGTACAAATCTACTGTGGACGGAGTGATGCATGCGTGTGGACATGACGCGCATACGACGACACTTCTCACACTCGTCGACGCTGTCTCAAAATTTAAAGATAAATTAAATGGTAAGGTGAGTTTCATCTTCCAATACGGTGAAGAAGAACCACCAGGTGGCGCTGAAGCGATGATTAAAGATCGTATTTTAGATGACGTCGATTTTGTCTACGGCCAACATTACTGGAGTCAGTTCGATACACATGAAATTCACTCTACGAGTGGTGCATTAATTGCGAGCCCTGATAAATTTAGAATTACGATTCAAGGCCGTGGTGGGCATGCAGCGTATCCACAAAGAAACATCGACGCGATTTTAATTGCGAGCGAGTTAATAGTGAATTTACAGTCGGTCGTATCCCGTCAAATTTCACTGATTGACCGTGCGGTTGTAACGTTTGGTCATATTAAAGCTGGGGACACATTCAACGTCATGCCAGACCGCGTCGTATTAGAAGGAACAGTACGCACGTTTGACCACGACGTCAGAGAAGAAATCGTAAAAATTTTCGAGCGTGAAATTGAGGCTGCAACTAAAAAACGTGGTGCTGAAGCTGATTTCTTTTACCATAGAGGATTCCCACCAGTAATCAACCACGAAAGAGAAGTTGGTATCGTAGAGGAAGCAGCAAAATCACTCGGCTTAAATTACACAGACACAAAACCTTTAATGATTGGTGAAGACTTCTCGTTTTACATTCAAGATACTCCGGGTGCGTTCTTCTTAACAGGTTCAGGTAATGAAAGTAAAAATTCAACGTACGCGCACCATCATGAAATGTTTGACTTAGATGAAGACGCGATGTTGTCCGCTTTAAAAATGTTTATGAAAATTATTGAGCTAGAAAATATCATTACATGGGACGAGTAAGGAGGAAATTCTATGAACATTCGTGAAGCGATACTCGAACATTTTGAAGACGCTGTGAAAAGACGTAGACATTTACATATGTACCCAGAGCCTTCATTTCAAGAGTTTAAAACGAAACAATATATTTATGATGAATTAAAAAATTTACCTTTAGAAATTAAAAGAGACGTCGGTGGAAATGGTGTCGTCGCGCGTTTAATCGTCGATGAGTCATACGATACACTTGCATTTCGTGCAGACTTTGACGCGCTTTTAATCCAAGAAGAAAACGACGTGCCGTATAAATCTAAAAACGACGGTGTGATGCACGCTTGTGGGCACGACGCGCATACAGCTGCACTGATTACATTTGCGCATATTTTATCAGAACATAAAGATGAACTACCGGTAAACGTGGTCTTTATCTTCCAACACGCTGAGGAACTCGTTCCAGGTGGTGCGAAATCAATGATCGAAGACGGCTGTTTAGATGGTGTCGATTACTTCTTCGGCACGCACGTTGCGTCTTTAAAGCCTGTCCATGAATTTGGCTGGAACTACGAATCAATGTACGCAAATGCCGATACATTCACGATTACAGCGACAGGTAAAGGTGGCCATGGTGCTGCACCTCATACGACGCACGATCCAGTCGTTGCGTCTGCGTATTTAATCGAGCAGTTACAGTCTATTGTGTCGAGAAATGTCGATCCGTTAGAATCTGCAGTCCTTTCAGTCACTGCATTTAACGCTGGAAAAGCATTTAACGTAATTCCACAATACGTCGAGATAAAAGGAACTGTCCGCACATATGAAAGTGACGTCCGAGAACTCGTACTATCACGCATTGAAGAAATCGCTAAAGGCGTAGGACTCGCACAAAACGTCGACTTCGACGTTGAAATTCACCGCGGTTACCCTGCGCTTAAAAACGACGTCAAAATGACAGATTACGTGCGCGGTCTAGCTGAAAAAGACGTCGACTTCGTCGAGAGCGTCGTGAAACTTCCTCCATCGATGGGCGGAGAAGACGCAGCGTACTATTTACAAAAAGTACCAGGTTGCTATTTCTCAACAGGTGTAGGAAACGTCGACAAAGGAATCATACATCCGCACCACCATCCAAAATTCGATATTGACGAAGACGGCATGAAATCCGCACTCGAGCTCTTCTTAAAAATCGTCATGAACTTTGGCGAGTTCGAGAAGTAAATATTAGGTAGTCCCCTCTTTGGTTAGAGGGGACTTTTTTGTGTGAATATAGATGAGTTTCCCAGTAGTTGAGCGTCTCAGTAGGCTTTTGTTCTTTTGGTGGGGTGTGTTTGCTAATTATTTACAAAAAAACTTCGAATATGTGAGATATATTAGGATAATTAACAAAATTATAGAATTTCGCTTCGTTTTTGTTAGATAAAAAATTATATTTAACAAAAAGTTTACCTCACACCCGAGATTTGTTAAATATATCCGGATATCTAACAGAATCCGGATATTTTTGTTAATTATAATTTCACGAAAGTGTATTTTTATCATTATAAAGGATAAAAGACTTTCTGAGCAGCCCTTATTTACAAAAATTCTGCTAATCTGTTAAATATCTCAGGTTAATTAACAAAAACTCAGGATTTCACTTTGTTTTTGTTAGATAAATAATTATATTTAACAAAAAGTCTGCCCCAGCGCCAAAATTTGTTAAATATATCCGGATAACTAACAGAATCAAGGTTTTTTTATTAATTATAATTTTAAGAAAGTGTATTATCTCCCTTTAACGTATAATGTCGTCCTTTCTTGTCTCCATGACTGTGACAGATCACATTTAATAGTCGTCGCAGCTTGCTCGGTGTATACGCGTGCCCAATCCATTCACTTAAACGACTCAATGTAATTGCATCATTTGGAAATAACGTCTTCATCTCGGTAATACTTCTTCTAATTGCGTTCTCGATTTTTTCATCAGCACCACACGATTGGCATTTCAAACTATTATACGTCTCGACCTCAAGCCATCCCGAACAACTTTGACACGTTAGACCTTTTCTCGCCTGACTAAAATCTAATTTCAATTCAAGATTATATCGAGACTCCTTCAGTCGAGCAGACTCTAATTTCTTCAACGTATAGCTATGATTCTTATCGTATGCCTCTTCATTTAGTGATTCTAAAAATCGATTCAGTTGACTCGCCATCACAATCGGCTTATCACGCGTTAACTGATAAAGCGAACATTGATCATTTACAAACACCACATAGTATCGAACATCTAAATTTAAATTTAGCCGTTTCAACTGATTTTTTAACATAATCTCTGCACGTTCTGTTTGAGACAATGGATTTTTAATTTTACGCAAAGGATTTAAACGATAAAAACCATCATCTCGCAATTCAAAATCACCATAGAAGTTTTTAATCTCAATGATAATGCATGTATTATTCAACACGATTAAAAAATCAATCTGGCATTCACTTCCGCCACTTTCAAAACGATAATCAGTGATCACCGCGATATTATCATTTAACTTATTGTCCATTAAACTTTTAAAATAAAATTCTCCAACCTTGCCTTTTCTCTCTAACTCGAGTTCAAGCTGTTGCTCTCGGTCCAAATCATATCTTCTTTCCAAAAACTCTAATTCACTTATTGTCATTTTTATCCCTCCTAAACACATATGCTAGGAAAGTGCGATTTATCTTTTAAAACTTTCAGTGAACACGCGATTTCCTAGAAAATAAACGCTTCAGAGGGTTTTTATTCTTTTAAATTACAAAAATTCTGCTGATTTGTTAAATATATCCGGATATCTAACAAAACTAGGATATTTTTGTTAGATAAAATCCCACGAAAGAGTTTTTTTATCCTTTAGAAGATAAAACACTCCAAGACACCTACCAATGCATCCGTATATAGAAAAATCTAACCCACGTCTTACGAGGGTTAGATTCCATTCATCTCTATGCTTTTTTATATTTCGTATAAATCGATATTACTAAAAGTCCGAGTCCTATAATCGCGAAACTCGCAAACATCCATACTGTACCACCGCTTCCAAGCGATCCACCTGTATATAGTATTTCTTTTAATGTTGTTGCATATTTTACAAATGGGTTCCATGGTACAACGTAATTTTGATAGAACGTTGGTAACATTTGTTTTGGTAGCATAACTGCTTGCATCGTAAAGAATAAGAATAACATGAAGATAGGAATAGTCGCGAATTCAATCCATGCGAGGAATCCAACAATCAATGATGTGAATCCTAGTATTGCAATAGATATATATGTCGCAGTTAATAGAGTGTTATTAAAATTGAATCCCATCACCCAGTCCATGTAGTAAACATAAGTAAATCCAGCAACTATACTAGTAATTACAATCATCGTCGGTAATGCTATCGCTAGTTTATGTCGGTTTTCACCTTCTAGATTATCCTTGTTATTTCTAATAATCAGATAAGATAATACTGAAATTATCATAGAAGTTAGCCAAATTGGAACAAACATGACTCTATGCGCATTTCCGTTAGCTTGATGGTCTTTCACTTCGTTCATTATCTTTTGTTCTACTTTAACTCGATGTGTTAACTGTTCAACTTCTGCTGCTGATACATTTACATCATTCTCTGATAATATCGATAAACTTTGATTACTAATTTGATTATTCATTGTATCCGTAATTTTATTTAGAATTTGAGTCGCTATTTGTGATAATTGTGCATCAGCACCTTGGTTAATAACAATCTCTACGTTCGCTTCTTCAGGTTTAATTTCTTCCATCTCAGACGGATCTGGTTGATTTTTCATCATCTTTGCAATTTCTGCTTCACTTAATTTTCCAGATTCAATTAACTGTTTCATTTCTGCTTGTTTATGATTGATTAAAATACTTTGAGCAGAACTCATCGCTTTTTTAGTAAAATCTTTCTCGATGACTAATGCACCGATAAAATCTTTGTTTTCTAGGCCCTCTTTTAGTTCTTCATCGTTCTTTATTTCGTGCCACTCTATTTCATCGCCATCATTCGACTTCACCTTCTTCACGAATTCTTCACCGATGTTTACCACTTCACCTTGCTGCTCGATTCCTTCATCTTGTGTAAAAATTGCGAGAGGAATATTTTTCGGCTGTGGATTGTATGCCGGATAAAAAGCTGTCGCTAAAATCACTAATAAAAGCACAGCAACGACTGGTATCATGCCTAACTTAATCTTTTTCACTGTATATAACCTCCTGAAATTTGTTATAATAATTATATGAATGAACACTGTGTTGTATATTAATTATATGAAGGATAGATTAATGACACAATAACCATTCTTTTAAAAATGTCGTATAGTGAACAGTATTTAAAAAATGTTCAGTGAGGAGTTTTTTTAATGGAAAATAAAGAAAGAGATTTAAGAGTTGAACGTACAAAAGAATCTATTAAAAATTCTTTTTTAGAACTCATGAAGGAAAAAGAATTTGAGAAAATTACAGTTAAAGATATTACGACGCGTGCTAGGATAAACCGCGGCACTTTCTATATCCACTATCTAGATAAATATGATTTAATGAAACAAATGCAAGAAAAAGTTATCGAAGAAATGACACAAGCTGAGAGAAATAACATTCTAGATATTGCGAATAAAAAAGATACTATGACCCATCCTATAAATGGTGTGATCGCTGTTTTTAAATATGTTGAAACAAACGAAAAAATTTTTTCAGCAATGCTCGGACAACAAGGTGATTTATCATTTCAATCTACAATAAAAGATTTTATGTGGAAAAAGTTTTTTAACGAACAAAGTGATCTATTATTTGATGAAAATGAGTCACTCGTACCAAAAAACATTTTAATAGCTTACATTTCATCAGCACACTTAGGTGTAATTCAGCAGTGGTTAAATAGTGGTATGAAGAAAAGCCCAGAAAAGATGGCTAAAATCCTTTTCAAAATCTCAATAGAAGGACCATTCGCAGCAGCAGGTCTAAAAAAAGAGTTATTTGAAGAGCTTTTGAAAGATGAATAGTGGTTTCTATTTACACAAAACTCGCTAATTTGTTAGATATATCAAGATAATTAACAAAAACTCAGAGTTCGGCTGCGTTTTTGTTAGATAAAAAAATATATTTAACAAAACTCCGACCAGACACCTGAAATTTGTTAAATATATCCGGATATCTAACAGAATCATGATTTTTTTGTTAATTAAAATCAAGGAGAGTAGTATTATTACTCTTTCAATGATAAAAAGCACCACCTCCACATCCCACGCTAAATGGTATAATTGATAAAGGAGTGATTTTATGAGAAATCTGACGGTCGACCAAAAATTGTACATTGAGCAATATGTTTCTAATGAGAAAAAGAGTCTCATCGTTGCCTATATACTATGGTTCTTTCTAGGTGCGGTAGGCGCGCATCGTTTCTACGTCGGCAAAACAATCACGGGCATTTTAATGATTGTCGTGCTGATTATTTCAGGCATACTAACATTAGTCACGTTTGGCCTCGCGACTGCAGTGACGATGCTTCCAATCACAATTTGGTGGGTCATTGACGCAGTGCTCGTTATTTTTATGATAAAAAACTACAACAGACGCTTAAGAAGAGAAGCGCTGAGAAGTATCGCGCGCTAGCAAGATTCCAAGCAAACAGAATACCAAAACACAAAAAAGTCCTATGACCACACCTGACCATAGGACTTTATTTATTTAACAAACCTAATTTAATTTCGCAAAGGCGACTAACTCACCTTTGTCACAAGATTCAAAACCATTCTTTTCATAGAAGTGTCTTACATCAGGTGCTTCATCAGTTAATAAAACTTTCTGCCTGACATTATCATATTTAGTTAAAACGTGTTGCAACATTTCAGTCGCGATGCCTTGATTTTGATACTCTTTTAACACAAGTATGTCTTGAATATAAATAATCGTTAGACCATCACCAACAACACGAATCAATCCAACGAGTGTATCCTCTTCCCACGCCGTTAAAACATATAACGACTGATTCACTGCCTGCTGTAAAAGGTCTAGATCATTTGTATAAGCATACCACTCTGCATCATTATAAAGTCTTTCTAATTGATCTTTACCTATTTGTTTTTCATCATTAAAATTTATAGTCATTATTATCACCTCACGACTCACTACGACACGCAACCTGAGTTAAAAAGAATTCGCGTTACTTCTCTTTAAATCCTTGTTCAGTTAGAAACTCTTTTATGTCAGAAAACGTACCATCCTTCTCCGTGTTCCCGATGATGCTTTTACCGTTTTTGACGTTTTCAACACCTGTAATTTTGACTTCGACGTTGTCGCCAGCGTCTTTTACTTTTGTCTTCGTTTTAACGCCTTCGAACTGATTCAGCTCTGAGTAGAACTCCTCCAGTTGTTCGTAATCTTTCTTTGTGAAATTTAAGTCCGTTGATTCAACGAAATTAGACGCTTGCTCTTTCGGTACGAGACTCACGATTTCAAACTCTACTGAGCGCAGCGTTTCATCGCTATGGTTAACTGTGATCGTCATCGTGTAGTTGTCGTCTACTTTATTTTCAAATACTGACGAGTTTGTATTACATGCTGATAAAAAAACTGTTACAAGTAAAACGAGTACGTACTTAATGTATTTCATCTGTGACCTCCGATATAAAAAAACACTCGAGGAAAGTCCCCGAGTGTTTATATTGTGACATAAAATTAATTATGCGTCGATTCCAGTTACAACACCTGATCCTACAGTACGTCCACCTTCACGGATTGAGAAACGTGTACCGTCTTCAATCGCGATTGGTGAAATTAACTCAACGTCCATTTCAACGTTGTCACCAGGCATAACCATTTCAGTACCTTCTGGTAAGTTTACGATACCAGTTACGTCAGTTGTACGGAAGTAGAACTGAGGGCGGTAGTTTGTGAAGAATGGAGTATGACGTCCACCTTCTTCTTTAGATAAAACGTAAACTTCTGCTTTGAATTTGCTGTGTGGAGTGATTGTTCCAGGAGCAGCAAGAACTTGTCCACGTTGGATGTCGTCACGTGATACACCACGTAATAACGCACCAATGTTGTCTCCAGCTTCAGCGTAGTCTAATAACTTACGGAACATTTCTACTCCAGTTACAGTTGTTTTAGAAGATTTTTCTGTAAGACCGATGATCTCAACTTCTTCACCAACTTTAACTTGTCCACGCTCAACGCGTCCTGTAGCTACTGTACCACGACCAGTGATTGAGAATACGTCCTCAACTGGCATCATGAATGGCTTGTCAGAGTCACGCTCTGGAGTTGGAATGTACTCATCAACAGCTTCCATAAGCTCGATGATTTTCTCTTCGTACTCTTCTTCACCTTCAAGAGCTTTAAGAGCAGAACCAGCGATTACAGGAATGTCGTCGCCTGGGAAGTCGTATTCAGAAAGTAATTCACGAACTTCCATTTCTACTAATTCTAATAACTCTTCGTCGTCAACCATGTCAACTTTGTTTAAGAATACTACTAATGCTGGAACACCAACGTTACGTGAAAGTAAGATGTGCTCACGAGTTTGTGGCATTGGGCCATCTGCAGCAGATACTACTAAGATAGCTCCGTCCATTTGTGCAGCACCAGTGATCATGTTTTTAACGTAGTCTGCGTGTCCTGGGCAGTCAACGTGTGCGTAGTGACGGTTAGGTGTTTCGTACTCGATGTGTGACGTGTTGATTGTGATTCCACGTTCTTTTTCTTCTGGAGCGTTGTCTACTTGGTCGTATGACTGAGCGTCTCCACCGTATTTTTTAGATAAAACAGTCGCAATTGCTGCTGTTAATGTAGTTTTACCGTGGTCAACGTGCCCAATAGTACCAATGTTAGCATGCGTTTTCGAACGGTCAAATTTTTCTTTAGCCATTTGAAATATCTCTCCTTGTAATTTAGAAATTTTATAATTTCATTCGCCCACTTAATTAAAAGCGGACGAATTAATACCTATACTGTTTATACCTTTTCCCCGAGAAAAAATCAAGTATAGAGATTACTCTCCAGTGTTTTTCTTAATGATTTCTTCTGAGATTGAAGCTGGAACTTCTTCGTAGTGATCAAATACCATTGAGTAAGTTCCACGTCCTTGTGTGTTAGAACGTAATGAAGTTGCGTAACCGAACATTTCTGATAGTGGTACGAATGCGTTAACGACTTGTGCGTTACCGCGTGCTTCCATACCTTCTACACGTCCACGACGGCTTGTTACGTCTCCCATAATATCTCCTAGATATTCTTCAGGCATAACAATTTCAACTTTCATAACCGGTTCTAAAAGAACTGGTTTACATTTTTTAGCTGCTTCTTTTAATGCAAGTGATGCAGCGATTTTGAACGCCATCTCAGATGAGTCGACGTCGTGGTATGAACCATCATATAATTTCGCTTTAACGTCTACTAATGGGTATCCTGCAAGAACACCGTTTTCTAGAGCGTTTTTAAGTCCTTCTTCAACTGATGGAATATATTCACGTGGAACTACCCCACCAACGATTGCGTCTTCGAATTCAAATCCTGCACCTTGTTCGTTTGGTGTGAATTCAATGTGTACGTCACCGTACTGACCGCGTCCACCAGACTGACGGCTGAATTTACCTTGAACTTGTGCTGATTGAGTGAATGTTTCACGATAAGATACCATTGGAGCACCTACGTTACATTCAACGTTGAATTCAGACTTCATGCGGTGTACAAGAACGTCTAAGTGTAACTCACCCATACCACCGATGATAACTTGTCCAGTTTCATTGTCAGTGTATGCTGTGAATGTTGGGTCTTCTTCTTGTAATTTAACAAGAGCTGTAGACATTTTGTCTTGGTCCGCTTTTGATTTAGGCTCAACTGATAAGTGAATAACTGGCTCTGGGAATTCCATTGATTCTAAGATCACGCCAAGTTTTTCTTCAGTTAACGTGTCACCTGTACCAGTGTCTTTAAGACCTACTGCTGCAGCGATATCTCCTGAGTAAACAGTTGAAATCTCTTCACGAGAGTTTGCGTGCATTTGTAGGATACGACCGATACGTTCACGTTTACCTTTTGTTGTATTTGATACGTATGAACCTGAGTCTAATGAACCAGAGTACACACGGAAGAATGTTAATTTACCAACGAATGGGTCTGTCATAACCTTAAACGCTAACGCTGTGAAAGGCTCGTCGTCTCCTGGTTTCGCGATATATTCTTCTTCTGGATCGTTAGCCATATGACCAACGATTGGTTTTACTTCAAGTGGTGATGGTAAGTAATCGATGATTCCATCGAGTAATAACTGAACACCTTTGTTCTTGAATGCTGTACCACAGAATACTGGGAAGAACTCTACGTCACAAGTCGCTTTACGAATTGCAGCTTTAAGAGTCTCTTCTGAAAGCTCTTCTCCACCAAGGTATGCTTCCATAACGTCTTCGTTTACGTCTGCAAGACCTTCGATTAATGCTTCACGCATTTCTTGAGCTTTATCTTCGAATTCTGCTGGAATTTCAACTTCCTCTACGTCTTGACCTAAGTCATCGTGGTAAAGGTAAGTTTTCATTTTTACTAAGTCAATGATACCTCTGAACTCGTCTTCTGCACCGATTGGGTATTGTACCGCGTGTGCATTAGCTTGTAGACGGTCTCTGATTGTACCGATTGCATAGTCGAAGTCCGCACCGATCTTATCCATTTTGTTAACGAATACTAAACGTGGAACTTCATAGTTTGTTGCTTGTCTCCAAACTGTTTCAGTTTGTGGCTCAACACCTGATTGAGCGTCTAATACTGTTACAGCTGAGTCAAGTACACGTAAAGAACGTTCAACTTCAACTGTGAAGTCTACGTGCCCTGGTGTATCGATGATGTTTACACGGTGACCTTTCCACTGTGCAGTTGTTGCTGCAGATGTGATTGTAATACCACGGTCTTGTTCTTGCTCCATCCAGTCCATCTGTGATGCACCTTCGTGAGTTTCTCCAAGTTTGTGGATACGGCCTGTGTAATAAAGGATACGTTCTGTTGTAGTCGTTTTACCAGCATCGATGTGTGCCATGATACCGATGTTACGAGTATTTTTTAGAGAAAATTCTCTTGCCATAGAACTTGTTGCTCCTTCCAAGTTTTTAAAAATAAATTTATACTACCGAGATCCACAATTCTACCAGCGGTAGTGTGCGAATGCTCTGTTAGCTTCTGCCATTTTGTGCATTTCTTCACGACGCTTAACCGCACCACCAGTGTTGTTAGCTGCGTCAAGAATTTCGTTTGCTAAACGTTCTACCATTGTTTTTTCTCCGCGTAGGCGTGAGTAGTTCACTAACCAACGAAGACCTAGAGTTGAACGTCTTTCTGGGCGTACCTCAACTGGTACTTGGTAGTTAGAACCCCCAACACGACGTGCTTTAACTTCTAGTAATGGCATGATGTTTTCTAATGCTTCTTCGAATACTTCGTTTGCGTCTCTACCTGAACGCTCTTCTACGATTTCGAACGCACTGTAAAGAATTTTTTGTGACGTACCGCGTTTTCCATCGATCATTAACTTGTTAATTAACTTCGTAATTAACTTTGAGTTATGAATTGGATCCGGTAATACGTCTCTCTTAGGTACTGGACCTTTACGTGGCATACTAAGTAGCCTCCTTCCATGAATTGATTCTATATATTACGCTAAATTATGAGTTTGCTTTTTTAGCACCGTATTTAGAACGTCCTTGTTTACGTCCTTCAACACCTGAAGTATCAAGTGCTCCACGAACTACTGTGTAACGTACCCCAGATAAGTCTTTGATGTGACCACCACGGATTAAAACAACTGAGTGTTCTTGTAAGTTGTGGCCAATTCCAGGGATGTACGCGTTAACTTCCATATTGTTAGAAAGTCTAACACGTGCATATTTACGTAAAGCTGAGTTCGGTTTACGTGGCGCCATCGTACCAACACGCGTACAAACGCCACGTTTTTGTGGTGAGTTGTTGTGCGTTACTGATTTCTTAAGGCTGTTAAACCCTCTGTTCAGTGCTGGTGCTTTAGATTTAGATTTCTTAGATTGACGAGGTTTTCTTACTAATTGGTTAATAGTAGGCATCTTATTAAGTGTCCTCCCTTCTCATTTTTAATAATCCACACACCCAGGTGGTTCATTTTTAAACAATAAAAAATTTGTAAGAATTCTGCAACTCTTACAATTTCAAAAAGTCATCCGTTACCATCTCTACGGTAACCTTAATTATTATATCATCAGCATAAATACGGTGTCAACATTTTTATAATAAGTAGTCCTTGCAATGTAAGAACTACTTATATTTGTATCACTCATAATCATCTTTAGAAATAAATACTCTAATATTATTTCCAAAAGGTCTAAATCCGTAATTATATTGGTCTCCAAAAATAAAAGTCTCATCTTCATTTAATTTATATGGATAGTTTATATATATTTTTAATAAATCAGTAACAGAAAATGATTGTCTTTCTTTAACACTAAACTCACCAGTTACAGTAATTATCGCTGTTTCCGTCAATTTATTATCAGCAATAAACTGATTGATTGCTTTTCTTCTTGATACCTCGTCTTTAAATAATTCACTTGAGAGTAGTTTTATTTCTTGCTTTGAAGGCTTGTTACGCATCCTTTCTAGCAGTTCATCAAACATTATCGAACGATTATCTTCTTTGTTATCAATAACTTTATAATTCGTAATGTTTCTTTCTTTAGCTTCTATAAAATAAAAGAGTGGACTTAGTCCCTCTATTGTTTTTGAATTTTCGACATTAAGACTTTCCAGAACATTTCCATTTTTTTCAATTAATAAATGAGAGATACCATCTATTCCTATTTTGTGTTGTACTGTGCGCATCGCATCATTTTCCACAAGTGGTAGCTCGTCAATAAGCTCCATTGCCATAGATTTAAATTTTGTTCCGCCATGACTAGATTTTAGTAATGTGTATGAATTATGATTCATAAAATATTTTAAGTGATCTTTTAACACCGTACTATCTCTAAACCAAGTGGCTACTTTTCCTTTGATTCCCATCACAACTGGTCGTAATTCTTGATCTAAACAAAAAATATAGTCTGCACAAGAAGCATTTAAAACTGGTATTAACTTTCTATGAATATCAATACTATTTTCTCCAAGATCATTTATTTTACCAAGTGCAATAATTTTATTTCCACTATAAAATTTAGCCTGCTCGTTAAATGCTTCAATAGCATTAATCATCGCTGGCAATGAAGCGTTATGGGTATCATCTAATATAGTGATAACACCATTCCTATTAAGTATCTTCTTAGTATTAAGTACTTTATCAAAAAGTTTAATATCACTTAGATAATTCATTGCTGAACTATTGATATTAAGAGAGAGCACTGTAGCATATGCTGCTTCTGCATTTTCAATCATACCTCTACCAAATTGTTTTAAATCAAATTTAACTAACTCATTATGACTTTCAAGTTGAATTTGGTTGTACCCCTTAAATGACTTAACTTGCTTTAACTTAATATCACTTTGTTCATTACCATAAGTGATTACATTTATAATTAAACCTGCAGTTTTAAAATTTTTTGGCACTAAAAATTCGATAGGTATTTCTCTTCTTATTATCTTATCACTCATCGTTTATAAAACTATTCAAACTATAACTTAAAAAGTTTTTGATATTGTATATAGCCTGAAATATAGTGCTCAATGTCATCAATACGAACTCTATAGCCGTGGTGTTTAATAAAAAAAGCACCCAATATTCTACTAGGGTTTTTAAAGTACATAGCAATTTCCGGATAAAAATACCCCGTTCTTTGATAATCAGCTATTTTATGTAATGTTTTTATTAAAAAATCTTCATCTATTAAACTTTCAACTAAATCTTCATAACCTTTTTCTTTCGCTTTCTGCACAAGTTTATAAGATGCGGTTAACATTTCCATAAATGTTGGGAATGTTGTTTCACGCTTATAAGTATAAGTTAAGTTTGTAGAAACGTTTATAATACCAAGCTCAAAATATCTACGATCTGGTATAATGTTAACCATCTCATTTGCACAATACCCTAGCCAGTGATCATTATATCTCCAGTAGTCCCTACTAATAAATTTCTCAAATAAACTTTTAACTGCATTGAGCCATTTTTTATTGCCATCATGTTGATACAATCTTAAAAGACCAAGCGCTGCTTCTCCATCATAGTAAACAATACGATACCTCTCTTTAACCTCTAGTGTTGGATAACTTAGCACATGAACTGTTTCACCGTTATCATTAATCATATTAACTGTTCCCTCAGCTACAAGTTGTGCGGCTTTGAGATACTCTTCATTTTTTTCATGCTTTAAATATTCGCAAATCGCGAATATAAATGCTGCATTTTGTCCTAATTTTATTTCATTTGTATTTTTTGTATCATCAAAAATATACCCTTTTCCATCCTTAACGTACAAATAATTTTCAATTATATATTCAATTGGCTTTTTTACGGACTCTAATGATTCATTAATATAACTTAACCCTTCTATTAAAGAGTAGGTAGACGAGCTATGTCTTAAATTATTATAAAAATTTATCTTCTTATCAAAGTGTGGAAAATATCCATATATATATATTTACCATTAGACTGTATTTCATTTTTTAAAAAACAAGTCGCTGAATAAATCATACGATCAATTTCATCATGTAAATCTTCAACGACCCTTAACCCTTTTTCATATCCATTGGATTTCAGTTCATATTCTTTATTATTATCTAGAATAAAACCTTTAGTAAAAAATTGAGTTACTATTTTGTCATTAAAATCTTTACAATCATACCTTTTCTGAGTTGTTCTGTGTTTTTCTAGGTAGCCATTTATATTATTTCGAGATAAATAAAAAGTAGATCTCTCCCCTTTTTTTGGACGTATAAATGCATTTGCATTAATTTCTTCAGGTAAAAAAGCTAACTCAAATTCTTCATCTAACGAGAAACCATAGTTTATATAATTTCTTCTTGTTTCAATTAAATTTTTTCTTAAATTTTGAAACTCGATAGATATCTTTTTCGTTATAAAATCTATTTTTATCCATTCTGGATAGACTGCAAATTCTTTTTTAAATTCCTCAATTATATCTATAGAATAATTCTTAAAATCTTCATTATTTTTAAAAAATATAACTTTAGCTTTATGATTCTCTATTTCCAATACTTAAAAATACACCCAAATCTTCACTAGGTTTTTTCATACATGTGTTACTAATAAAGCCATTGATCTCATCCAATTTACACATGTCTTTTCCCCTATCTATTTTATAAATAAAAAGGCTAAACATATAGTATGTTTAGCCCATGAAAAACTATAGATTATTGTTCTTCATTTTTATTTTTACGTCTTCCAAATGTTAATAATCCTCCAAGAGCCGCTAAAGCTGTAGCGAATAATGTAAGATCTCTCTCAGCCTCACCTGTGTTCGGTAATTTTTTATCGTCTTCTTTATCTTTAGAAGATGTTACTGTTTTACTTTGCTCAGGTTTATTCGGTTGCTCAGGTTTACTTGGCTCTTGTGGTTTACCTGGATCTTTAGGATCCTCTTCTCCTGGTGTTCCTGGATCTGGTGTTGGTTCTGGATCTGGCGTTGGCTCTGGATCCGGTGTTGGCTCTGGGTCAGGCGTTGGCTCTGGATCTGGTGTCGGCTCTGGGTCAGGCGTTGGCTCTGGATCTGGCGTTGTTTCTGGATCACGCTCTGTCTTTGTGTAGACATACGTAATTCGCTGATACTCACCAGGTGTATATGTGCCATCTGTCACACCGTCTTTATAGTAGTCCGGTTTTTCTAAGTTGTCTGTTCCAGTGATTTTCTCGAACTTATAGCCGTCTTTCTCTTCTGTTGTTGCTGTGAAACGATCATCATCGCGGAATCCTTCTTGATATTTATTTGTATGATCTGATTGTTTCACGCGACGTGTTTCATTACCATCTTTGTCTGTGTAAACAATATAGTACTCATGCGTATCTTCGAAGCGTCCCGGTTGCTTCACTTTCTCATACTCGTAAGTTACACTTTGGTTCTTCTCATTGATGTAGTTGCCTGTTGTTTCTTCACCATTTTCATCATATGGTGTGCCCTCTGTTGAATCTGTAACTTTTGTGAATTTATAACCGTCTTTTTCGTCTTTACCTGTTGTGAATGTTTCTTCTTCTGTACCTTTAGTTTGGTCTCCAGTATAAGATGTTCCTTCGTTCTTTTCACGGCTAACTTCGTTACCGTCAAAGTCTTTTTCTACATCATAATAGTTATGGTGTTCTTGGAAACTACCTTCTTCGATTGTTTCTGGATCACGTTCTGTCTTTGTGTAAACGTACGTAATACGCTGATACTCGCCAGGTTTATATGTTCCATCCGTCTCACCGTCTTTATAGTAATCCGGTTTTTCTAAGTTGTCTGTTCCAGTGATTTTCTCGAACTTATAGCCGTCTTTCTCTTCTGTTGTTGCTGTGAAACGATCATCATCGCGGAATCCTTCTTGATATTTATTTGTATGATCTGATTGTTTCACACGACGTGTTTCATTACCATCTTTGTCTGTGTAAACAATATAGTACTCATGCGTATCTTCGAAGCGTCCCGGTTGCTTCACTTTCTCATATTCATAAGTCACACTTTGGTTCTTCTCATTGATGTAGTTGCCTGTTGTTTCTTCACCATTTTCATCATATGGTGTGCCCTCTGTTGAATCTGTAACTTTTGTGAATTTATAACCGTCTTTTTCGTCTTTACCTGTTGTGAATGTTTCTTCTTCTGTACCTTTAGTTTGGTCTCCAGTATAAGATGTTCCTTCGTTCTTTTCACGGCTAACTTCGTTACCGTCAAAGTCTTTTTCTACATCATAATAGTTATGGTGTTCTTGGAAACTACCTTCTTCGATTGTTTCTGGATCACGTTCTGTCTTTGTGTAAACGTACGTAATACGCTGATACTCGCCAGGTTTATATGTTCCATCCGTCTCACCGTCTTTATAGTAGTCCGGTTTTTCTAAGTTGTCTGTTCCAGTGATTTTCTCGAACTTATAGCCGTCTTTCTCTTCTGTTGTTGCTGTGAAACGATCATCATCGCGGAATCCTTCTTGATATTTATTTGTATGATCTGATTGTTTCACACGACGTGTTTCATTACCATCTTTGTCTGTGTAAACAATATAGTACTCATGCGTATCTTCGAAGCGTCCCGGTTGCTTCACTTTCTCATACTCGTAAGTTACACTTTGGTTCTTCTCATTGATGTAGTTGCCTGTTGTTTCTTCACCATTTTCATCATATGGTGTGCCCTCTGTTGAATCTGTAACTTTTGTGAATTTATAACCGTCTTTTTCGTCTTTACCTGTTGTGAATGTTTCTTCTTCTGTACCTTTAGTTTGGTCTCCAGTATAAGATGTTCCTTCGTTCTTTTCACGGCTAACTTCGTTACCGTCAAAGTCTTTTTCTACATCATAATAGTTATGGTGTTCTTGGAACGTTCCTACAACCTCACCATCAAGTTCTCCATCAGATTTTTTTACAATATTTTCATTGTCCCAATGATTATAATAGCCGTCCCCCCATTCAATCTTTGCACCAACTCTTAATTTTCCATCTTTACCAGTGGTTTTGCTTTCCATAACGACAATAAAACCTGTACCGTCTGATGTATAATCTCCAAAATCAAACGTAACATATTCAACACCGTTATCATCTACACCAAAGAACGGTGTTAATGTAACTTGTTCATATTTGGATTTATCCAAACCAAAACTAGAAGGGAATCCTGGTTGACTATTTTTAGGTACTCTATACCCTAAAAATGTTGTATTTTCAGAATTAATCGTTGCTACTGAAGAACTGTTTTCACCAAACCAATCTGCTTTAATTGTTAATTTAGTACCATATAGTTGTTGGTGGTGAGGATTCACATACACTGTTTGTTCAAATTTAGTACTATATGGATCAACTTCTGTTAAAAATGAATCTACATTATGATGTGAATTTGTAAATACAACATCTAAAGTTGTTGAAGTAGAATCACCTGCAACATCGACAGAGAATGTTTCTCTACCTGGACTCGGAACATTTTTACGATCCACCCATAATGAATAATTCGCTCTTCCTTTAATATTAACGCTGCTCTCTACAAAATCAGTGAATACATAAGTAAATTTATGATTTTCTTTATCATAAGTACCTTCTGCTAAAATTCCACCTGCAGAATTTTTAAATGCCGGCACATTAGCTGACGGAGCATCACCATAAAAATTCAAGTTTTCTGATAGCTGGATTTCAAAAAAGTCATCTTTGCGGATACCTTTATCTGTCACATCAATATCAAAGCTCAAATTTAATCCACCTGACTTGTTCGGATCAATCTTATTACTATCTTCGTTATTTTTTAATGACAAGTTTTTAACGTTAACTGCATTAGAAACATTATTACCTGTCGGTGATAAATTAGAAATTGTTTCGATATTTTTATTTTCAGATAGTTCATTGGCTTTTTGTACTACAGTTTCTTGTTGTTTTTCAATGTCTTCTGTCTCAGTTTCCTCTAAACCGTTTTCTTCATTTGTGACTTTTTCTAATTCTTCAGTTGTGTCTTCTTCTAAAGTATTATCAGCAGTTTGACTATCATTATTTACTTCATCAACGCTAGTTTCTGTATCTACATTAAGTGATTCAGCTGTTTGTTCGTCACTTACTTCACTTGAGACATCATTATTTACTTCATCAGCACTAGTTTCTGTATCTACATTAAGTGATTCAGCTGCTTGTTCGTCTTTGTTGACTTCATTTTTTTCGTCACTTACTTCAATTGATACATCATTATTTACTTCATCAGCGCTAGTTTCTGTAATTGCATTGAGTGATTCATTTGATGAATTGTCATCCGCTTCAGCAGCAGAAGCATCATTACCTAAAAAGATTAATGATCCGATAAGGATAGACGCAGTACCTACTGTGAATTTACGAATTGAATACTTATTTAATTTGTTTGGTAGAAAATCTAATTTTTTCATTTTGAAAGCCCTTCTTTCCTAGTTATTACGATATAACTATTGAATAATATAGATCTTTAAGTGAGTAGACTTTTTTACAGTAACTCTACCACTAATAGTACCTTTGTTGATTTTTGCACCTTGACATTTGACATGTTTAACTGTGCTTTTATATAGTCTATTTTTTATTCTTCAGTCTAATTGCTCCTCTCTAATAGATTTAGCGACGATGATGTATTAACTCATTTTAAGTAACTTGCTCAAAATCATATTACCATTTTTATGATTAAATTAAACACTTACTAGTGGTCATTTTTTTCTTAAAGTATTAAAAAAATGATTTAACCTAAACTTTATTTGTACTTCCTATGACAATCAAGTAAAATTTACTATAATATTATTAAATAAGAGAGGAGATTTACATGAAACGTTCTTTGCCTTCTTTATTACTTCGTGAATTAAAGGCTGTTGAATTTTTGAACTGTTTAAATGATTCACAGTCAGTAAGTATTCAAGAAATTTCAGAAGTGCTAAATTGCTCTTTGATTACTTCAAATAACACACTTAAAAGCATTGAAGAAAAATATCCTTATATAAAATTAATTTACTCACAGAATACCATTAATATAAAATTCGATTTAGACGCTAATATGATTACATTTTACAGAGATATTTTTAAGCAAAGTTTGAGTGCTCATATTCTTAAAACGATTTTTTTAAATGGTCAAATTACTTCAGAAGTTCTTTCAAAAGCTCTTTATGTAAGTACTTCAACATTGAAAAGGAAAATTCAAGACTTAAACGACACTCTTCTGTTAGATTTCAATATAAAAATTTCTTGTAGCCCTCATTCTTTTGTAGGAAAAGAAATAGATATTAGACGTTTTTTTATTAATTTTCTTAATGAACAAGATCTTTATGAGACCTGGAATTTTATAAAACTTCCTAAAAATACTTTAAAGTTATTTATTAAAAAAGCATCTTCACTTTTTAATTTAGATGTTGACTTATCTAGAGATTGGTTTTTAACTATACTCTTTGCAATAAATTACACACGAGTTAAACAAGGGTTTTTTATTAATAATGATATTAAGCAATTTTATTGTATTCCACAAAATGAAATTGACGAATTAATACATCATCTAAAACCTATTGCAAATCAATCTGAATTATTTTTGAGTGTAAATGAATCATTAGATATACTTAGTCCTTATTTAGTAAATCCATACTATTCTACATACTCAGAACTTGCAGACCAACGTCTTATAATAGACGAGGTAGAATATAATTATTCAAATATAGTTCGTTTAGTTAATAAGTTCTCTGATAAATTTAGCTTAAAAATTCATGATTATGAACATATTATTCTCGAGTTATATAATTCTTTAATATTTAGTAATGTCAAAAATTATAGCGAATGTATTTTGTACAACAAATATCATAGTACCCTAACACTTTTCAAAACAGAGTTTCCTCAAATATATCAATATTTAGAATTAGAGTTTGAAAAGCTTGTCATAGATACTTTTAAAAGAAATGATTCTGGACTAGTTCTCCATATGATATATTCATTCATTATTAATTGGAGATATCTTTTTAAGGATTTTTATTCCAAAAGAGAAAATGTAAAAGTAACTGTCATTTCCGACACTGAGTATAATCACGACCAATGGCTTGTTGAAATTTTAGAGAAAAATCTAATAGATCAAGCAAAAATATATAAATATCCATTTAATTCGTTTGATATCAATAATCTGGAAAGTCTATCTTCAGATATAATTGTTACAAATTTCCCCATAGATGCTATTGACGGAAAACAAATTGTACTAATTAATAATGTACCTACTATAGAAGATATCTCTAATATAAACAAATTGGTTGAATATTTAAGTTATAAATCAATAAGTGTTGATTTTTAAACAATTAAATATAGTTAATAAAACATTCTTTAAATATTAAAATCCCCATTCCAGTATTAGTACATAATACTTACTTGAATGGGGATTATCGTTTTATTTTTTAATTTTCTTCAACTAGTTCCGCTTCTCTCTCTTCAGCTTCTAACTGCAATCTTTCGTCTTGTCCTTCGACATCGATGTCGATGTCGCGGTATCGGTTCATTCCTGTTCCTGCTGGGATCAATTTACCGATTATGACGTTTTCTTTCAGTCCGAGTAAGTCGTCGCGTTTTCCTTTGATTGCCGCATCTGTTAAGACACGTGTTGTTTCTTGGAATGACGCTGCGGATAAGAAACTTTCTGTTTCAAGTGATGCTTTTGTAATTCCTAGTAATACAGGTTTTGCTGTCGCTGGTCGTTTTCTTTCTTTGAATACGACTTTGTTTGCTTCTTGGAACGTGTGGATATCTACTAACGCACCTGGGATAAGTGATGTTTCTCCTGCGTCGATGATACGTACTTTACGTAACATTTGACGCACCATTACTTCGACGTGTTTGTCGTCGATTTCTACCCCTTGTGAACGATATACTTTTTGTACTTCTTTTAATAGATATTCTTGCGTCTTGTTTAAACCTGCAACTTTTAATAAGTTCTTAGGCTCGATTGAACCGTCTGTTAGCATTTCACCTGGAGATACTTTGTCTCCTTCTTCTACGATTACTCTCGCATTGGCTGGTGCTGTGTACGTACGTGTTTCTTCGTCACCTTTAACTTTAATTTCTTGTTGACGGTCTTTAATCATTTCGATTGAAGCGATTGTTCCTTCAATTTCTGAAATGACTGCTTCCCCTTTCGGGTTGCGCGCTTCGAATAATTCTTGGATACGTGGAAGACCCATCGTAATGTCTGATCCTGCAACCCCACCTGTGTGGAATGTACGCATCGTTAACTGTGTACCCGGCTCACCGATTGATTGCGCCGCGATTGTACCAATCGCTTCACCGACTTCAACTTTTTCACCAGTCGCAAGGTTTTTACCGTAACATTTCTCACATACACCGTAACGTGTGTTACATGTGAATGCTGAACGAATGACTACTGATTCAATACCTGCATTAACGATTTCTTTTGCGATATCTGTTGTGATCAGTTCATTTGAACCAACGATGACTTCGTTCGTATTTGGGTGTCTAACCGTTTCTTTTGCGTAACGTCCTTCTAGACGGTCAAATAACGGCTCGATTACTTCTCCGCCTTCACGAATTTCTGATACTTTAAGCCCTTTGTCTGTTCCACAATCTTGCTCGCGGACGATTACGTCTTGAGCCACGTCTACAAGTCTTCTCGTTAAGTAACCTGAGTCTGCAGTCTTAAGTGCTGTATCGGCTAATCCTTTACGCGCACCGTGTGTTGAGATGAAGTACTCGAGTACTGTTAACCCTTCACGGAAGCTTGACTTGATCGGTAACTCAATGATTTGACCTGACGGGTTCGCCATAAGTCCACGCATACCTGCAAGCTGAGTAAAGTTAGACGCGTTACCACGGGCACCAGAGTCTGCCATCATGAAGATCGGGTTAAATTTATCTAACGAATCCATCAGTTTATCTTGGATTTCGTCTTTAATATCTGTCCATAGCTTAATAACTGTGTTGTAACGCTCTTCTTCTGTAATTAAACCACGGTCATATTGTCTTTGAACTGTTTCAACTTTTTCTTCTGTCGCTTCAATAAGTTTCTGCTTGTTCGGTAAGACAACGATATCTGATACCCCAACTGTAATACCTGCACGCGTTGAGTATTTGAAACCTAAATCTTTCATTCGGTCTAACATGACTGACGTTTCAGTAATGTGGAACTTATTGAATACTTCAGCGATGATTTGACCTAAGAATTTCTTATCGAATGATTTTACAGGTTCTTGCTCTTTAAACTTACCAACTAATCCCGCTTCACCAAGGTCTTCTGCTTTGATGAAGAAACGGTCTGGCGTTTTACGCTCTAAGTTTTCACGCGTTGGTTCGTTTAAGTAAGGGAATGACGGAGGCATAATCTCGTTAAAGATTACTTTACCAACTGTCGTCATTAAGATCTTACCGCGGTTTTCTTCAGCGATTTTTTCTTCAGACATTGCACCTGTATGCACACCAATTCTCGTATGCAGTGATGCATATCCAGAGCGATATGCCATAACAACTTCTTCAAAGTCCTTAAAGATACGACCTTCACGTTTTGCACCTGGCTTTTCTAACGTTAAGTAGTAGTTACCAAGTACCATGTCTTGTGACGGTGTTACAACTGGTTTACCATCTTTCGGGTTTAGAATGTTTGATGCTGCAAGCATTAACATACGAGCTTCTGCTTGTGCTTCTTTTGAAAGTGGTACGTGTACCGCCATTTGGTCACCGTCAAAGTCCGCGTTATATGCTGTCGTTACAAGTGGGTGTAATTTAATTGCACGTCCCTCAACGAGTACAGCTTCAAACGCTTGGATACCAAGTCTGTGAAGTGTTGGTGCACGGTTAAGTAACACTGGGTGTTCACGGATAACGTCTTCTAAAACGTCCCAAATTGACTCATCTAAACGTTCGATTTTATTTTTCGCGTTTTTAATGTTCGTAGCGAGTTCTCTTTTCACGAGTTCTCTCATAACGAATGGTTTAAATAGCTCTAATGCCATTTCACGTGGTAATCCACATTGGTACATTTTTAAGTTTGGACCAACGACGATTACTGAACGGCCTGAGTAGTCTACACGTTTACCGAGTAAGTTTTGACGGAAACGTCCTTGCTTACCTTTTAACATGTGTGAAAGTGATTTTAACGGACGGTTTCCTGGTCCAGTAACTGGACGTCCACGACGACCGTTATCTATTAAAGCATCGACTGCTTCTTGTAACATACGTTTTTCGTTTTGGACGATGATCCCAGGTGCACCGAGATCTAATAAACGTTTTAAGCGGTTGTTACGGTTAATTACACGGCGATATAAATCGTTTAAGTCACTCGTTGCAAAACGTCCACCGTCTAACTGCACCATTGGACGAATGTCTGGTGGAATGACTGGTAGAGCGTCTAGTACCATCCACTCAGGCTTGTTTCCTGAGTTTCTAAATGCTTCAACGACTTCTAAACGACGAATTGCACGTGTTAAACGTTGTCCTGTCGCTGTTTCTAACTCTTCTTTTAATTGATCGAGTTCTTTATCTAAATCGATGTTTTCAAGCAATTCTTTAATTGCTTCTGCACCCATTTTAGCGTTAAATCTGTCACCGTATTCCATGTAGTAATCACGATATTCACGTTCACTTAATAAGTCACGCTTTTCAAGCCCTGTTGGACCCGGTTCGATGACGACGTATGACGCAAAGTAAATTACTTCTTCTAATGAACGTGGTGACATATCTAAAAGTAATCCCATACGTGAAGGGATTCCTTTAAAGTACCAAATGTGTGAGACAGGGGCAGCAAGTTCAATGTGCCCCATTCTCTCACGGCGTACTTTCGCACGTGTGACTTCTACACCACAGTTTTCACAAACATGTCCTTTATGGCGAATACGTTTATATTTACCACACGCACATTCCCAGTCTTTTGTTGGACCGAAAATCTTCTCACAGAACAGTCCATCTTTTTCTGGTTTTAAAGTTCTATAGTTAATTGTTTCTGGCTTTTTAACCTCACCGCTCGACCATGAGCGAATTTTTTCAGGTGACGCCAGCCCAATTTTCATATATTGAAATCTATTTACATCTATCATTGAGCGTTCCTCCCTAAAAGTCTGCTGTAAGCTCAACTTTTATTTCGATACAACTTCGTCTTTGTCATTATCACGTTCTGATTCTCTTTGGACGTCTTCTTCAACGACTGTGTTCATGTTCACTTCGTTGTCTTCATCATCCATAATCGACACTTCAA
The DNA here is from genome assembly GCF_002871345.2 of Nosocomiicoccus massiliensis. NCBI lineage: Bacteria > Bacillati > Bacillota > Bacilli > Caryophanales > Staphylococcaceae > Nosocomiicoccus > Nosocomiicoccus massiliensis. The sequence goes on from NZ_CP136964.1 coordinate 1,037,001, forward strand.
GACCGAGTGATTGTAACTCTTTCATGAGTACTCGGAATGATTCTGGAATACTTGGGTTCGGTAAGTTTTCACCTTTTACAATTGCTTCATACGTGTTCACACGACCGATTGTGTCGTCTGATTTCACCGTTAGAATTTCTTGTAACGTGTATGCTGCACCGTATGCTTCAAGCGCCCATACTTCCATCTCACCAAATCTTTGTCCACCAAACTGTGCTTTACCACCAAGTGGTTGCTGTGTAACGAGTGAGTATGGTCCAGTACTTCTTGCGTGAAGTTTATCATCAACCATGTGTGATAATTTCAGCATGTACATAACACCGACAGATACACGATTTTCAAATGGTTCACCTGTACGTCCGTCGTATAGTACTGTTTTACCGTCTCTTGCGAGCCCTGCTTCTTCCATCGTGCTCCAAACGTCTTCTTCGTTCGCACCGTCAAATACTGGCGTTGCCATCTTAAGCCCCATTTCACGCGCTGCCATACCTAAATGAAGCTCTAACACCTGTCCGATGTTCATACGTGAAGGTACCCCGAGTGGGTTTAACATAATATCGATCGGTGTGCCGTCTGGTAAGAATGGCATATCTTCTTCTGGAAGAATTGTCGAGATAACCCCTTTGTTACCGTGACGTCCTGCCATTTTATCTCCGACTGAGATTTTTCTCTTTTGAACGATATATACGCGCACGAGTTGGTTCACTCCTGGTGATAATTCGTGACCATCTTCACGGTTAAATACTTTAACGTCTAAGACGATACCGCCTGCACCGTGTGGTACACGAAGTGACGTATCTCTAACTTCACGTGCTTTTTCACCGAAGATTGCGTGTAATAAACGGTCTTCTGGCGTTTGTTCTGTGACACCTTTAGGTGTTACTTTACCAACTAAAATATCTCCGTCTTTAACTTCTGCACCGACGTACACGATACCACGCTCGTCTAACTTTTTCATTGCAGATTCAGAAACGTTTGGAATGTCTCTTGTGATTTCTTCAGGACCAAGTTTTGTATCTCTTGATTCTGATTCATACTCTTCAATGTGAATCGACGTATAGACGTCGTCTTTTACTAAACGCTCAGACATGATAACTGCGTCCTCATAGTTATAACCGTCCCACATCATAAATCCGACGACGACGTTTTGTCCAAGTGCCATTTCACCGTTGTCCATAGAAGGACCATCCGCTAAAATTTCTCCTTTTTCAACTTCATCGCCAAGTGATACGATTGGACGCTGAGTATAACAAGTACCTGCGTTTGAACGTTCAAATTTCACAAGTTTATATTTATCGATTTCTTCAGTTTTCGTATAGTTTCCGTCGCCATTTTTATCGACGTAACGACGCACATGAATTTCACGCGCTTCTACGTGTTCTACAACACCTTTATAACGTGAAACAACTGCTGCACCTGAGTCTTTTGCTGTGACGTGTTCCATACCAGTACCGACGTACGGTGAATCCGGAATAAGTAACGGCACTGCTTGACGTTGCATGTTCGCACCCATTAATGCACGGTTCGCGTCGTCGTTTTCTAAGAACGGAATACATGCTGTTGCTGCTGATACAACTTGTTTTGGTGATACGTCCATGTAGTCCATTTTATCTCTATGCATTGCTGTGTTGTTTCCACGGAAACGACAGATAACTTCTTCATTTTTAAACGTACCGTCTTCGTTTAACTCTGCGTTCGCTTGTGCGACGACAAACTGCTCTTCTTCGTCTGCAGTTAAGTAGTCGATTCTGCTAGTTACCGCATTTGTTTCAGGATCTACACGACGATATGGTGTTTCGATAAACCCAAATTCGTTTACACGTGCAAAACTTGATAACGAGTTGATTAGACCGATGTTTGGTCCCTCTGGTGTTTCAATTGGACACATACGTCCGTAGTGAGAATAGTGTACGTCACGTACTTCCATCCCTGCTCGTTCTCTCGTTAAACCACCTGGTCCAAGTGCTGATAAACGTCTCTTATGCGTTAACTCAGCAAGTGGGTTCGTTTGGTCCATGAACTGAGATAATTGAGAGCTACCAAAGAACTCTTTAATCGATGCAATTACCGGACGAATGTTAATAAGTTGTTGCGGTGTAATTGTGTTTTTGTCTTGAATTGACATTCTTTCACGAATGACACGTTCCATACGTGCAACACCAATACGGAATTGGTTTTGTAATAACTCACCGACACTACGTAAACGGCGGTTACCTAAATGGTCGATGTCGTCTGTATGTCCAACACCATTTAATAAGTTAAAGTAATAACTGATTGACGCGATAATGTCTGACGGAGTGATAGATTTCACTTCTTTGTCAGGGAACGCGTTACCGATGATGTTTGTCGTTGTATCTTCATCACCATCGACGTTAGATTTAACTTTAATTGATTGAATTTCTACAGGCTCTTCTAAAATCCCGTTTTCGAATTCAAACGTTTTTAAGTTCACTGTCGTTTCAAGTTGTTCCATAATGTTGTCGAGCGTACGACGGTCAATTGTCGTTCCTGCTTCAACGATTACTTCACCAGTTTCCGTATCTACAAGTGGCTCTGCAACGACTTGGTTGAATAGACGGTTTTGTAAGTGAAGTTTTTTGTTCATCTTATAACGACCAACTGCCGCTAAGTCATAACGCTTTGGATCAAAGAAACGTGTATATAGTAAGTTTCTTGCGTTTTCAACTGTTGGCGGTTCGCCTGGACGTAATCTTTCATATATTTCAAGTAATGCTTGATCGACTGTTTCTGTTGTGTCTTTGTCTAATGTGTTTCTTAAATATTCGCTGTCCCCTAATAAGTCAACGATTTGTTGATCTGTAGCGAAACCTAGCGCACGTAGTAATACCGTAATTGGCATTTTACGCGTACGGTCAATTTTTACGTAAACCGTATCTCTTGCGTCCATTTCATACTCTAACCATGCACCACGGTTAGGAATAACTGTCGCTGTGTAGCTCGTTCTACCGTTTTTATCGAGCTTATCCGAGTAATACACAGAAGGACTACGGACTAACTGAGAAACGATAACACGTTCTGCACCGTTAATAATGAATGTACCTGTATCTGTCATGAGAGGGAAATCTCCCATAAACACTTCTTGTTCTTTTACTTCACCAGTTTCTTTAATAATGAGTCTAACTTTAACTCTTAAAGGCGCCGAATACGTAGCGTCGTGGTTTTTAGCCTCATCGACGTTGTATTTAGGCTCTCCGAGTTTATAGTCGACAAACTCAAGCGAAATGTTTCCTGTGAAATCCTCAACAGGTGAGATATCCTTAAACATTTCGATTAAGCCAGATTTCAGAAACCATTCATAAGAATTCGTTTGAATTTCAATTAAGTTCGGTAACTCCAACTTCTCTTCGATACGTGAATAGCTTCTACGTTTTGCATGTTTTCCATACTGAATCACTTGACTCATCGACAGATTCACCCCTAAAAATATTTCCCACTATTATCAACAGATAGACCTCATAAGACAAAAAAGAAAACGGAATTAAACAACTCCATTTCCTATAAACATTGACTTATTCAAAAGCTTCTACCAATACGTGCTTTCGAAAAATATACATACTTCTTGATAATAATATTCATTTAACAACTATATCACAGCTAATTTGTCAAGTCAAATTATTATCTCTTGTAAATCTGACTGATTTCACATAACTTTGAATAACAAAAATACTCCACTAACAAAATGTTAATGGAGTATATGTACTTATCTATTCGCATAAAACTCTTCTGCTTTTTTGAGGTAAATTTCTTCTTCTGGTAGCATTTCTGATTCTTCGACAATCGCATCTACTGGACAAACTGCTACGCACGCACCACAGTCGATACAAATATCCGGATTGATGTAGAACTGATCTTCGCCTTCCTCGATACAATCTACAGGACATACGTCTACGCAGTCACCAGACTTTTCTGCTGCACACGGTTGTAAAATTACATATGCCATAGTTCGGCCTCCTCACTGACTTCTCTTTTCTATATTTTTCATTGTACACCTATTTTCTTTAATATTAAACAATAATTCTAACTTACGTGTTTAATACTCTTTAAGATGTAGTAACCTTTACTCTTTTTGAGTTTTTCTACATTTCCATATAACGTTTCTAAATGTTTTAAATATGACGGCATACCTTGCTTCTTTTGAACGACCATGTAAAACGCACCGTGATCGACTAATCGTTCATAACTATCATTAATAATTTCAAGCACTGTATCTTTTCCTGCTCTAAACGGCGGATTCGTTACGTATAGATCAGCTTTTAACTCCATATCATCATATGTTTCTCTCTTAACAATATCAAAACTTACGTTATTGTTATGCATGTTCGTATCTAAAACACTGATTGCATCTTCATTTACTTCGACCGCAACACCGTCTCCACCATAATGGTCGGCAAGTACGATACTCACTGGGCCGTACCCAGCCCCCATATCGATAAAGTACCCCGGACCATCATAATCTTCTAACACTGCATTTAATAATACGTCTGTACCAAAATCAACACGATCTTTTGAAAACACACCACGATCTGTTGTGAACGTATATGTTTTACCTTTTATATTATATTTAATTTCTTTAAAATCATGCGGTGTATCATCTGTCGTATAGTAATGTGACATAAACACCCTCCTTTTATGTAGAAAAAAAAGACTTATAAACATAATGTTTATAAGTCTAAAATATCATATTTTAATTATTTAAGCTCTACGCTAGCTCCAACTTCTTCAAGTTGTGCTTTAAGTGCTTCTGCTTCTTCTTTAGGTAATGCTTCTTTGATAACTTTAGGAGCGTTGTCAACAAGCTCTTTTGCATCTTTAAGTCCAAGACCAGTTGCTTCACGAACTGCTTTGATAACTTTGATTTTAGATGAACCTGCATCTGTAAGTTCAACGTCGAACTCAGATTTTTCTTCAGCGCCACCTTCAGCTGCGCCACCTGCTACTGCTACTGGAGCTGCTGCTGTTACACCAAACTCTTCTTCAATAGCTTCAACTAATTCGTTTAATTCTAATACTGACATTTCTTTAATTGCTTCAATGATTTGATCTTTATTAGCCATTATTAAATCCTCCAATTTTTAACTTTTTTAATTTTTAATTATGCTTCTTCAGTTTCTTCTACTGCGTCTGTACCTTCTTCTTTTTGCTCTCCCACTGCTTTAACCGCATAAGCGAAGTTGCGCATTGGCGCTTGAAGAACAGAAAGTAACATAGATACAAGTCCGTCTTTTGATGGTAAAGTTGCGATTGCTTTAACGCTTTCTACGTCTGCAATTTCACCTTCGATGACACCCGCTTTAATTTCAAGTGCTTCATGCTCTTTTGAGAAGCTGTGAAGTACTTTTGCTGGAGCAATTACGTCTTCGTTTGAGAACGCAATCGCGTTTGGACCAGTTAAGTGTTCTTCTAATCCTTCGATTCCAGCTTCTTGTAACGCACGACGTACCATCGTGTTTTTGTAAACGTGGAACTCAACACCAGCTTCTCTAAGTTGTTTACGAAGTGCTGTTGCTTCAGCAACTGAAAGACCTTGGTAATCAACTACGATTGTTGAAACTGAGTTTTTGAATTGTTCCGCGATTTCAGAAACGTGTTGTTTCTTTCTTTCGATAACATTTGTCATAGTTACACCTCCGTTTTGAAAATTATCGGTGCAATAAAAAAAGCACCTTTTACCCAGGGCAAAAAGTGCTCATATATTTATAAATAATATACAAGTCATTTTTGTTTGCCTCGGTAGGATTGTGTTTTAAGTCTTAGACTCCTACTGTCTTAGGTAAAACATCTAAATTTAAATTTAATACAAGAGTAAATATACCACGTACATTTACTCTTGTCAATTTATTTTTTAAACGTCTGTTCTAACTTGTGATGGATCTAATTTGATACCAGGACCCATCGTGCTAGAAACTGCAACTGAACGGAAGTAAACACCTTTTGCAGTTGCTGGTTTAGCTTTTACTAAAGCTTCGTGTAAAGCGTTGAAGTTTTCAACTAATTTATCAGTACCGAATGACACTTTACCAATTGTAGAGTGAACGATACCAGATTTTTCAGCACGGTATTCTACTTTACCAGCTTTGATTTCTTCAACTGCTTTTGTAACGTCCATCGTTACTGTACCAGTTTTAGGGTTTGGCATTAAACCTTTAGGTCCTAATACACGACCAAGTTTACCAACTTCCCCCATCATGTCTGGTGTTGCAACGATTACGTCAAAGTCAAACCAACCACCGTTGATTTTTTCAGCAAGATCTGCTTCTCCTACGTAGTCAGCTCCAGCTGCTTCTGCCTCTTTCGCTTTTTCACCTTTTGCGAACACTAATACACGTTGTGATTTACCAGTTCCGTTTGGTAATACGATCGCACCACGGATTTGTTGGTCGTTTTTACGTGTATCAATACCTAGGCGGAAAGCTACGTCTACTGACGCATCAAAGTTTGTTGTGCTTGTTTCTTGTGCAAGCTTAATAGCATCTTCGATTGAGTATACTGCTTCAGAGTCTACTTTCTTTGAAGCTTCAAGATACTTTTTACTTCTCTTAGCCATTTATATTCCTCCTTGTGGTTATAGCGGGTGAACCTCCCACATGTACCAATACTTTTTCTTATAAATAATTATTACTTTTTAACAGTGAAGCCCATGCTGCGTGCAGTACCTTCTACCATGCGCATTGCTGCTTCAACGTCTGCTGCGTTTAAGTCTTCCATTTTAAGTTCAGCGATTTCGCGAACTTGTGCTTCAGTTACTTCAGCAACTTTGTTTTTGTTCGGTTCACCAGAACCTTTTTCAACTTTAGCCGCTTTTTTAAGAAGAACTGCTGCTGGTGGAGTTTTTGTAATGAAAGTAAATGAACGGTCTTCATATACTGAAATCTCCACTGGAATTAAAAGACCTGCTTGGTCTTGAGTTTGTGCGTTAAACTCTTTTGTGAATCCCATAATGTTAATACCTGCTTGACCTAATGCTGGTCCAACTGGTGGTGCAGGAGTTGCTTTACCTGCAGGGATTTGTAATTTAACAACGTTGATAACTTTTTTAGCCACGATGTCAACCTCCTCATTCTCGTGATGTGGTCACAGGATGCTAAGATTTCATCCTCCCACTCATATCTTTTTACATAAAAAAGATGGTCGCATTTTTGCAACCATCTCATATTAACATACTTCACTTGTATTTTCAATCTTTATTTAGTCGATTTTTTCGATTTGGTCGTATTCGACTTCAACTGGCGTTTCACGTCCAAATAATTCAACTAATACAGTCAGTTTAAAGTGTTGCTCGTCGATTTCCTCGATCGTACCGAATTGATTATTAAACGGACCGTCAATAATTTTAACTGATTCTCCGATTTCTACGTCGAAATCTACGATGCGCTCTGACATACCCATTTGTCTTAAGATGAAGCGTGCTTCTTCTTTTAATAATGGGTTCGGTTTAATTCCAGCACCTTGAGAACCGACAAATCCAGTTACTCCAGGTGTGTTACGTACGACGTACCAAGACTCATCTGTCATGATCATCTCAACTAAGACGTAACCTGGGAATGTCTTTTTCATTTGTGTTTTCTTTTTACCATCTTTAATAGTCGTTTCCTCTTCTTCTGGTACAACGACACGGAAAATTTGGTCTTGCATGTTCATCGACTCTAAACGTGCAAGTAAGTTTTGATGTACTTTGTTTTCATAGCCTGAGTAAGTATGAATGGCATACCATTGTTTTTCTTCGGACATAATATCCTCCCTCATTACATTGCATCAATTAAATACGTAATACCTATATCAATCGCGTAGAAAAAGAATAAGAAGAAGATAACAGTGAAAACAACGATTGACGTATAATTCACTACTTCTTTACCAGTTGGCCAACTTACTTTTTTCATTTCACTGACGACGTTTGCAAGGAAATTTCTATCGTTATTCATGCGACGCCTCCTCATCTTATATGGAACTTTTATGAATCGTATGTCGGTTGCATTGTTTACAGAACTTTTTCATCGTGAGTCTTGTTCCATCCTTATCGGCAGCTTGTTTAACGTGATAATTACGACTGCCACACTCGCTACATAGTAATGCAACTTTCATCTCATTACCTCATTTCAATTCTTATATACTATACCGATTAAAGTCTACGTTTGTCAATAAACGCCGTGCTGTTTCTCTTTTTTACGAAGGACACGGTACAATGTATTTTGAATCGATTTACGATTCGTTTTTAACTTTTCGCTAATTTCATCAAATGTATAATGCTCTCCTAAATATTTTAACACAGCACGCTCGTATTCTGAAAACGTCTTTTTATCTTGGAGCATATAAGAGTACTGATCTCGGTTTATGATTTGATTGATGCGGTCGTATGTTTCTACTTTGTCACACACGTAGTTTGACAGCTCGTTGCTTGTCGTTTCTTTACTATTTAATCGATAAAAATACACACTACGCTTTTTTAGTTCTAAATATGCAGATCTTATTGCGTAATTATGAAAGTCTCCAAGTCTTTTGTCGTATCTAAAGCACGCGTGGAGTAAATACTCCATAATCATCTGTTCTAAGTCTTCTCTTTCATAAGGGTCTCGCGTATGTTTATATGTCATTTTACGTACTTTTAAACGAATAGCTTCGTCAATCTTGTCAAAATAATCGAGTTTCCCATTTTTTACGTGTTCGACATATTCATTGAGTTTCGAATCTTCGTAAATAAATATCAAAAACGAACGAATGTTGTACATGAATACCTCCCGTTTTTGTATATATCATACATACGAAAGTCGCTACTCACAAGTCGCCCTAACGCTTGCCACGTCGCAGTTTTTCAAGTTCTGCTAAAATATCGTCACTAATATTTAATTTTGTCTTAGGCACTTTTTGATTTATTGCTTCAATTTCGACACTAATATTTTTTTCTGCATGTTTTAAGTCTTCCCACATTTCTCTCGATGGAATTCTGTACGCTCCGTAAGAAAATATCGCGTTTTGCTCTGGTAAATCACTCGTTACGACCGTAATTTCCGTTAAGTGTGGATGGAAATACTTATAAACGAAACGTTCGATATATTCATCGGCGGTTTCTTTTTCTTTCGTAAAAACGACTTGGACACCGTGATAGTCGTACACCGTCTCTTTTGATTTCACCTCGTACGCATCGAATACACAAATGACGTCGTACTTGGATACGGCTTGATATTCACTTAATATCGTGAGTAATTCTTCGCGTGCGTATTCTAAACTTAATCGGCCCTCTTCGGTCAGTCGTTTGTTTGCTCCAATCAAATTGTACCCGTCGACTAACATAATCTTTTGTCTTCTTTTCATGACGCTACTCTTTTAACGGGTATTGTTTACGGTACACTTCGTACATTAAAATTCCTGCGGATACCGAAGCGTTTAAGCTTGATATTTTACCGACCATTGGAATCGTCACAGTAAAATCACATTTTTCTAACGTCTTTTTACTAATACCGTCCCCTTCATTTCCGATAATAAGTACCGTATTAATGTCTGCCGGGTATTCTCTATAGTCCATCGGCGCATCCATCGTTGTACCGACCGTCCAAAAACCTGCGTCTTTTAGTTTGTCGATCGCTTGGTTGACGTTTGTTACGCGTACGACTGGGACGTGTTCGACCGCACCAACTGACACGCGTGCGACTGTATCTGTAATTTGTACACTACGTCTATTCGGAATAATTACCGCATCAAATCCTGTAGCGTCCGCTGTACGTAATATACTTCCTAAATTATGTGGATCTTCTAAGCCGTCGAGTAAAAGTAGATTGGCTTTCTTTCCTTCGACGTTTTGAATGAGAGTGTCTAACGGCATATATTTATATGCACTGATAAACGCGATAATACCTTGATGGCGTTCATTCGTAAACGATTCTAATTTACTTTTAGGAACTGTTTGAACGACGACTTTGTTTTTCTTTGCAAGCTTTAAAATATCGTTAATTTGATGCTTTTCAATACTATCTTGAATTAAAATCTTGTTTAAATCACGATTACCTTGTAACGCCTCTTTAACTGCATGACGTCCTGCAAGAACGGATTCACTCATAAATACTCACCTCGCACTATAATTTCAAAAAGCGCATCGAGCCTATCGTACTTTTCGTTTAAATATAAAACTCCAACGAGGGCTTCTAACCCTGTTGCTTCTTGATACTCTTTGCTCGTTGCGCTCTTTGCTTTCGTATTACTCTTTTTATTTTTTGCACGTCTGACGATTTCTTTTTCTTCATCCGTTAATATATCTTCGAGTGCCTGTAACGCTTTTGACTGACTCGTCGCCTTTTCAAACGTCGTGCCGAGTTGATGCGCGTCATTTGCTCGAATACGAGGTGACGATTTCACAATATGTTTACGGACATACATACTGTAAACTGCGTCACCGACGTATGCTTTTGTTAAGTCGTGAATTTCATATAAATTATCCACGGCGGAATTTCACTCCGTCTTTTGTATCTTCTAAAATAATGCCTTTTTCATGAAGTGTGTCACGAATTTCATCTGCACGGGCAAAATCTTTCTCTTTACGTGCTGCTTCACGTTCTTCGATTAATGCTTCGATTCGTTCGTCTAATAGTAATTCTTCTTGTTCAAGTGTAATACCAAGAACGTTACTATAAGCGTCGTATGCGTTGATATATGCGTCAAGGACGTCTTTGTTCGTTGCGTCACGGCGCATATATTTATTTAGGCGCGTCGCAAGTTCGTGCCACGCTGTAATTGCGTTTGCTGTGTTGAAGTCGTCGTCCATCGCTTCTTCAAACGTATTTATATTTTCTTTGACGAAGTCTAGTTCTTTATCGTCTAATTCTGTACTAATTGCGTGTTCTCTACGTTCTACTGCAGTATTGTATGCTGTTAAAATTCTGTCTAAGCCAGCAGCTGCTGAGTCGACGAGTTCACGGTTAAAGTTAATTGGTCCACGGTAATGCACGCTTAGCATAAAGAATCGTAAAATGTTCGGATCGAGTTCTTTTAAAATATCGTGCACAGTGATAAAGTTCCCGAGTGATTTTGACATCTTTTCGTTGTCGATATTGATGTAGCCGTTATGCATCCAGTAATTTGCGAACGTTTCGTCTGTGCAAGATTCAGATTGAGCGATTTCGTTTTCGTGGTGCGGGAACGTTAAGTCTTGTCCCCCCGCATGAATATCCATCGTCTTGCCTAAATGTTTTGTCGCCATTACCGAGCATTCGATATGCCAACCTGGACGTCCTTTACCCCACGGACTATCCCAGCTAATTTCATCTTCTTTTTCGTGTTTCCATAACGCGAAATCAAGTGGATCGTCTTTACTTTCACCTTGCTGGATACGCGCACCGACTTTTAAATCGTCGATTGACTGTTTAGATAACTGCCCGTAACCGTCGTATGAACGTGTTTTAAAGTATACGTCTCCGTCTCGCTCGTAAGCATGTCCTTTATCGATTAACGTTTCAATGAATGCGATGATGTCGTCCATATGATCCATAACTCTCGGGTGGACGTCTGCTTTTTTGACGTTTAATGCACCTGTATCTTCAAAGTATGCTGCGATAAATTTGTCTGCGATTTCTGGAACTGTTTGACCTGTTTCTTTTGACGCATTAATGAGTTTGTCATCAACGTCAGTGAAGTTCGATACGAACGTGACATCGTACCCACGGTATTCTAAGTAGCGACGTACTGTGTCAAATACGATTGCTGGACGTGCGTTACCGATGTGGATATAGTTATACACCGTCGGTCCGCAGACGTACATTTTTACTTTACCTTCTTCAATTGGAACAAACTTTTCTTTTTGACGTGTGAGTGTGTTATATATGTGAACCATCTTTAACCTCATTCCTCTCTTTTTCTTTAAATTGAGTGATTTCTTTTTCTAATTCTAAAATTTTATTTAATATCGGATCTGGTAAGTTGTTATGGTTAAGCGTGTCTGTTGGTACACGTTTGCCGTGACGTCTAACGATATGTCCTGGAATCCCGACGACTGTTGAGTACGACGGCACATTTTTTAAGACGACTGAGTTCGCACCAATATTCGTGCCTTCGCCGATGGTTATATTACCAAGCACCTGCGCGCCGGTTGCGACGAGTACTTTATCTTCAATAGTCGGGTGACGTTTACCCTTTTCTTTACCGGTACCACCGAGCGTGACACCTTGGTATAACGTAACATCGTCTCCAATCGTTGTCGTTTCACCGATGACAATCCCCATTCCATGGTCGATGAAAAGCCTCCTACCAATCGTCGCGCCAGGGTGAATCTCAATGCCTGTAAAAAATCGAATCGTTTGCGAAATGATACGCGCGATTAAAAACATCCGGTGCTTATAAAACCAATGAGCAATCAAGTGACCCCAGACAGCGTGCATACCAGAATACGTCAGAAAAACCATCGTCCGACTCGTCGCTGCTGGATCAAGTTCAAGCACCATATCAATATCTTCTTTTATTCTTTTAAACATTGTCTCTCCTTTTGTGAGTGGGGTTTGGCGTGGGTGCAATCAGGTAAGAGTTGGCGTCTTTTTGAGTTTTTACTCTTATAAGATAGTTATACCCGTTCTCACGATTTTATTTAACAAAAATATCGTGATTTTGTTAGATATCTGGATTTATTTAACAAATTTCGTTCGCGTGACCCGATTTTTGTTAATTATAATTTTTTATCTAACATATTTCGGGTATTTCATCTTGTTTTTGTTAATTATCCGGAGATATCTAACAGATTCAGCAAAAATCTGTTAAATAACTACGTAGCCAGTGAGATGAAAGGCACTTTTCGCGCTTAAGGTGTAACAAAACTCTTTCTCACGATTTTATTTAACAAAAATATCGTGATTTTGTTAGATATCTGGATTTATTTAACAAATTTCATTCGCGTGACCCGATTTTTGTTAATTATAATTTTTTATCTAACATATTTCGGGTATCTCATCTTGTTTTTGTTAATTATCCGGAGATATCTAACAGATTCAGCAAAAATCTGTTAAATAAACGGCATTGCTACGCACCAGCGCCCCGCCAACAATCCAATTGCTGAACAAAAACCTGCGCTTTACCTCGCGATTGACAATCCCATTAAACTTTACCGCCTGTCGCAATTAAAAACACCTCTGCCCTAATACGGACAGAGGTGCGTTGCACGGTTCCACTCTGATTTTTATCTTTTATTCACTTTAAAATTTATGCATTTCTTTAAATAATAGTGTTGCCTTCGCACCGACCAGGCAATCTCTGTTTTCACGTTATTTAAATACTGATAACAACAAGTGAATTATATAACGATTTTTAGTTGTTTTCAATCTTAAAGACTTTGAATGACGTTTTCAATGCGTGCGAGTACTGTCTCTTTACCGAGGAGTTCTAATGCGTTTGGTAATTCTGGTCCTCTCGTTTCGCCTGTTGTCGCTACGCGAATTGGCATGAATAAGTTTTTACCTTTGATGCCTGTTTCTTTTTGCACTGATTTGATCGCTTTTTTAATGTTGTCTGCTGTGAAATCTTCTAAGTTTGCGAATGTTGCTTTTAACGCATCCATTAATTCAGGGACTTGTTCACCAGCTAACACTTCTTTTGCCGCTTCATCATACGAAACGTCTTCTTTAAAGAATTGCTCAGATAACTCGACGATTTCAGCTGCGTAACTCATTTGTGGTTGATATAACTGAACGAGTGATTTTGCCCATTCTAATTCTTCTTCTGAAGCGCCTTCTTTTACGCGACCTGCTTCAACTAAGAATGGTAATGCAAGCACAAATACTTTGTCGATATCTTTTTGTTTCATGTACTGGTTGTTTACCCATTCTAATTTTACTTTGTCAAAGAATGCTGGTGATTTTGATAAACGTTCTTCTGTAAATAATTCAATGAACTCTTCTTTTGTGAATAGCTCTTCTTCTCCACCTGGTGTCCATCCGAGTAAAGCGATGAAGTTAAATAATGCTTCTGGTAAATAGCCAAGTGCTTCATAGTCTTCGATGAATTGTAAAATACCGCTGTCGCGTTTTGATAACTTTTTACGTTCTTCGTTTACGATTAACGTCATATGACCAAATTGTGGTGGCTCTAATCCAAGCGCTTCGTAAACCATTAATTGACGTGGTGTGTTTGAAATGTGATCATCTCCACGTAATACGTGTGTGATTGCCATTTCATGGTCATCAATTGCGACGGCAAAGTTGTATGTTGGTGTACCGTCTTTTTTAACGATGACCCAGTCTCCAATACCGTTTGAGTCAAAGGATAATTCACCTTTTACCATGTCGTTGAACGTGTATGTTTTATCTTTTGGTACGCGAATACGAATCGATGGTTCTCTACCTTCAGCGATAAATGCTTCTTCTTCTTCTTTTGTTAAGTTCGCGTGCTTACCGCTATACATCGGTTGCTTACCGTTTTTAAGTTGTATTTCGCGTTCTTCTTCTAACTCTTCTGCTGTCATATAGCAACGATACGCTTTGTCTTCAGCGAGTAGCTTTTCGATATAAGGTTTATAAATATGGTTACGTTCAGATTGACGGTATGGCCCATACTGACCCCCGACGTCGACTGACTCATCCCAGTCGAGTCCGAGCCATTTTAAATAATTTAACTGTGAAGATTCACCTTCGTCGACGTGACGTGCTTTATCTGTATCTTCAATACGGATGATGAACTCCCCACCGTAGTGACGTGCGAATAGATAGTTAAATAGTGCACTTCTTGCGTTACCGATATGTAGGTAACCTGTTGGACTTGGGGCATATCTTACTCTTACTTTACTCATTGTTTGCCTTCTTTCTTTTTAATAAAATCACCGCTTCACTCGCGATACCTTCTTTTCGACCTAATGCGCCGAGCTTTTCATGTGTTGTTGCTTTTACGTTTACGTTGTCGATCGTTGTGTCGAGTAGTCGCGCGACGTTTTGTCGAATGTCATCGATATACGGACGAAACTTCGGTGCCTCAGCGATAATTACCGCGTCAACGTTACCGACTTCGTAACCTTTTTCTGTCATTTTTGACACGACTTCACTTAATAATACTTGTGAATCCATGTCTTTATATTTTGGATCATTGTCCGGGAAAAATTTTCCAATATCACCAAGTGCGAGTGCACCTAAAATCGAGTCTGCAATCGTATGAAGAAGTACGTCTGCGTCACTATGACCGTCTAATCCTTCTTCATGCTCGATTTCAAGACCACCGATAATTAACGGTCGTCCCTTTTTTAACTGATGAACATCATAACCGTGACCGATTCTCATCTTTCTCGACTCCTTAATATCGATTCTCCGAGTACTAAATCTTCTACCGTCGTA
This sequence comes from Nosocomiicoccus massiliensis, assembly GCF_002871345.2. Lineage (NCBI taxonomy): Bacteria > Bacillati > Bacillota > Bacilli > Caryophanales > Staphylococcaceae > Nosocomiicoccus > Nosocomiicoccus massiliensis. Next base: position 1,052,309 of record NZ_CP136964.1, read on the forward strand.
ATTTTAATGTTATTATACGACGAATCTACCATAAAAACATCATGTCCATACGCCTCGACCATCATTGCATCATCCGTGACTGCTAAGTCGTTTTCTCGTGCGTACTCATGTGCATCCATTAATAAATTATAACAAAAAGCTTGTGGCGTGTGCACCTCGAACGTCGTCTCTCGGTTAATTGTTGCTTCAACTTTTCCGTCGACGACTGTCTTCATCGTGTTTTTTGCTTTGACACCACAAATGACCGCTTCTTTTTCCACGACCGCCGTCTTTAAGCGTGATAAAGTACCCATGTCTAAAAATGGGCGTGCAGCGTCATGTACAAATACGTAATCCGCATCGACGTGTAAAAGCGCGTTATATATCGAATGTTGGCGTTCTTTACCGCCGAGTACGATGCGTTTTACTTTTTTGACGTCTTTTAACTCTTCGTTCAATTCTTCGATGTCTTCTTTTCCAGTTGCGATAATAATTTCTTTACAGTCTGGATCTTGGTTGAATATGTCGACTGTGCGATGAATGATCGATTGGCCGTCAATTTCGTATTTTATCTTATTAAAGCCAAGTCCCATACGTTTTCCGATCCCTGCTGCTGGAATCACTGCTGAATACTGCATTATTTCTCTCCAAGTTTTGTAAATATTATTCTCCCAGAATGGGTTTGAAGTATCGATGTTACTTCAACGAGTACCGTTTCGTTAATAAAAGATTCTCCTGAATCTAAAACGACCATCGTGCCGTCGGTTAAGTATCCAACACCTTGGTTGTCTTCTTTACCTGATTTTGTAATTAAAATCTCGAACGTGTCACCTTGATGGATGTTTAACTGCACCGCCTCAGTTAATTCGTTCACGTTTAATACTGTCACTTTATGGACTTGTGCTACACGATTTAAATTATAGTCTGTCGTAATAATTGCAGCATTTTCTTCTTTAGCGAGTTCAATGAGCTGCTGGTCCACATCTAACTTATCGTATTTGACCGTTTTTACTTTAACGGCGTCCGATTGTTTTTGAAGCGCGTTTAAAATGTCGAGACCGTGTTGTCCTTTATCTCGCTTTAAATGATCGGTAGAATCTGCAATTAATTGTAGTTCGTCTAGCACGAATTGCGGAATAATAATTTCGCCTTCTAAAAATCCGCTTTTTAAAACGTCTAACACACGTCCATCGATAATTGCACTCGTATCGAGTAGTTTTTTTGTTAAATTTTTAGGTGCTCGGTTAAATAACTCGAGAATCTCTGTCGTCTTTTTTAAGCCGAGTTGATAGCCTAGATAACCGAGGACGACTGCTGAAATTAGTGGAATGACTTCACGGACAACAGGTATGTCTAACATGTTCGTTAATAACGTAATAAAAACAGTAAACAATAATCCAAGTAGCATACCAATTGTCGCAAAGAATATTTCCGTAATGTTTCTAGATAATAATTTTCGCTCTACTTTCTTTAACCCGCGCACAAAATATGGCATCGTCCAAAATGTTAAAGCTAAAAATAGTACCCCGCCAATCGCACCATAGAAAAATACGTTGTGGATTGCACTTGGTACTGGAAAGTCCGTCGAATGGAAACACCATATTCCGAGTGTGACTCCGGTAAGAAAGTAGACGAGTGTTAATAATCCTCTTAACATTCGTCTTCCTTCCTTTCTATTTGTAAATTTCTTTCATTGCATCTTTTAATGTTCTTGCACCGACAACTTCAATATCTACAGGAGCTAGTCCTGCTAAATTTGACGCTGGGATAATCGCTCGGTTAAACCCTAGCTTCGCCGCTTCTTGTAAGCGTTGTTCGATTTTAGTAACGCGTCTAATTTCACCTGTTAAACCGACTTCTCCGATGAAACACGTATCGCCTCGTACACTTATATTTTTAAAGCTCGAAGCGATTGCCATAATCACAGCAAGGTCAACCGCTGGCTCATCGAGTTTAACGCCACCCGCGACTTTTATATACGCGTCGTGTTGCTGCATGAGTAGCCCTTCAGATTTTTCTAATACTGCCATGAGTAGTGATAATCTATTGTGGTCGATTCCTGTAGCCATACGTCTTGGATTATGGAAATGCGTTGGCGTGACGAGTGCTTGTATTTCAACGAGCATCGCGCGTGTCCCTTCCATCGTCGCAACAATCGCAGATCCTGGCGTATTTTTAGAGCGTTCTTCTAAGAAGATTTCAGATGGATTTAAGACTTCTTTTAGACCATCGTACTTCATCTCAAAAATACCCATTTCGTTTGTCGATCCAAATCTGTTTTTTACTGCGCGTAAAATTCTAAACGTGTGATGTTGGTCACCTTCAAAGTATAAGACGGTATCTACCATATGTTCGAGTAAACGCGGTCCTGCGATCTGCCCGTCTTTAGTAACGTGTCCGACGATAAACGTCGCGATGTTTTGCCCTTTTGCGATATTCATAATTGACTGTGTACATTCACGTACTTGAGACACACTTCCTGGTGCACTTGTAATATCTGGATGAAATACTGTTTGAATGGAGTCAATAATTAAAAAGTCTGGATTTAATTTATTGATCTCGTCGTGGATATAAAATAAATTCGTTTCTGCGTATACGTTTAAATTCGACGCATCTGTCGTAATTCGGTCTGCACGCATTTTAATTTGTTCCAGAGATTCCTCACCTGAGACGTATAATACGTCGTAATCTTCCGCAAGTGTGAGTGCCGTTTGTAATAAAATCGTCGACTTTCCAATCCCTGGATCTCCTCCAATTAAAATAAGAGAACCATCGACAATCCCACCACCAAGTACTCTGTCAAACTCGCCACTCTTCGTTTTTGTACGTGGCGACTCTTTTTTCGTCACACGTGATAACTGGGTCGCACGTGTTTTTTCATCGGTTACTTTACCGAGTGTGCCGCGTCCAGATGCTTTCGTTTCTTTATGTACAAGCGACTCTTCCATTTGGTTCCATGCCCCACAGTTTGGACATCGACCGTACCATTTTGGAGATTCGAATCCGCATGCTAAACATTCAAATACTGTTTTTGTTTTTGCCATTTGTAAACGTTAACCTCCTCGGTTTAATTACTCACTATTATATAATTTTCTAAACAATTATGAAAGTACCGTACATATGATATAAAAGGGTTTAGAGCATTATAACAAGCTCTAAACCCTCGACATCTATTTATGCATTTTCAGTTGTCTTTTCAAGCGATCCTGTGTCGACTTTAAATGCGTCGTCTTTATAATCGACAGACACCGTTTTACCTACTAAGTCTTGTCCACTTAATATCGCTTCACTTAACGTGTCTTCAATATTCTTTTGAATACTTCTATTTAATGGTCGCGCACCAAATTCTTTGTCGTACCCGTCATCGACGAGTGCTTTTACTGCGCTGTCTGTTAATTCAACTTGAATGTCACGGTCTTTTAGACGCGCATTTAAGTCTTTAATCATAAGAGAAACGATTTCTTCTAGATGTTCTTTTTCTAAGCTGTGGAATACGATGATATCGTCGACACGGTTTATGAATTCTGGTCTAAACGTGTTTTTAAGTTCTTTCATCATCGTATTGCGAATTGTTTCGTAGTCTTCTGAAGCTTCTTGAGAGCCGAATCCTACGAATTTGTTGTCTCGTAACTCAGTCGCTCCGACGTTAGATGTCATGACGATGACTGTATTTCTAAAGTCGACTGTACGACCTGTTGAATCTGTAAGACGTCCGTCATCTAACACTTGAAGTAACATATTAAATACGTCTGGGTGTGCTTTTTCAATTTCATCGAATAAGATGAGTGAATATGGTTTTCTACGCACGCGTTCTGTTAATTGACCACCGTCGTCATATCCAACATATCCTGGAGGTGAACCGACGAGTCTAGAAACGCTATGTTTTTCCATATATTCAGACATATCGATACGAATCATCGCGTCATCTTCACCGAAAAGTGCTTCAGACAGTGCTTTTGCAAGCTCTGTTTTACCGACACCTGTCGGTCCTAAAAAGATGAAACTACCGATTGGGCGTTCAGGATTTTTAAGCCCTGCACGTGCACGGCGTACTGCTTTAGAAATTGATTCTACCGCTTCATTTTGACCGATGACTCTGTCGTGTAGAATTTTCTCTAAGTTTAACAGTCGCTCTGACTCTTCTTCTGCAATTTTTTGCAGTGGAATGCCCGTCATTTTTGAAATGACAAGTTCAATGTCTTCGCGCGTTACTTTTTGTTTGTCTGACGATTGCGCGTTCTTCCAGTCGTTTTCTAACTGTTGAAGCTTCTCTTCGATTTTCGTTTGGTCATCGCGGTATTTCGCTGCTACTTCAAATTCTTGAGATTGTACAGCTGCGTTTTTCTCTTGTTTTACTTTTTCTAGCTGATCTTCTAAATCTTTTAAATCTGGTGGTGACATATGTGATTTTAAACGCACTTTTGAAGATGCTTCATCGATTAAGTCAATTGCTTTATCTGGTAAGAAACGATCTTGAACGTAGCGGTTTGACATAACCGCTGCTGCTTCGAGTGCTTCATCAGTAATTGTCACACTGTGATGCGCTTCGTAACGGTCACGTAGTCCTTTTAAAATTAAAATAGTGTCCTCAACTGACGGTTCGTCGACCATTACAGGTTGGAAACGACGTTCGAGTGCTGCGTCTTTTTCGATATATTTACGATATTCTTCTAACGTTGTCGCACCGATGACTTGAACTTCTCCTCTAGATAGAGACGGTTTTAAAATGTTAGATGCATCTACTGAACCTTCCGCACCACCTGCTCCGATTAACGTATGCATTTCATCGATAAATAAAATTACGTTTCCTGATTTTTTAATTTCATCGACGACTTTTTTCATGCGTTCTTCGAATTCACCGCGGTACTTAGTACCTGCAACGACTGTACCCATATCGAGCATCATGACGCGTTTATCTTTTAACGTTGACGGCACTTCGTTTTTAACGATTTTTTGCGCAAGTCCTTCCGCGACAGCCGTTTTACCGACCCCTGGCTCACCGATTAATACCGGATTGTTTTTTGTACGGCGTGATAACACCTCGATGACTCGTGTAATTTCATCTGATCGACCGATGACTGGATCTAAACGCCCATCTTCTGCTTTTTTTGTTAAGTTTGTCGCAAGACCGTCAAGTGTTGGCGTATCTGTTTCAGGTTTTGCTTCTTGTGACTTATACATCTGCGGGTTCCCGAGCATTCGAATGACCATCGCTCGTGCGCGCGTGATGTTTAAACCGAGAGAAGATAAAACGCGTGCTGCGATACCTTCACTTTCACGTATTAACCCGAGTAATAAATGCTCTGTTCCAACGAAATTATGGTGTAATTTTCGTGCTTCATCCATAGATAATTCGATGACGCGTTTTGCACGCGGTGTGTATTGAAGGCTGACTGGCGTTTCTGTACCCTCTGTCACGAATTTACTAATTTCTTTTTCTATTAATGGTTCTGTAATATCAAAAGCTTGTAAAACTTTTGCTGCGATACCTTCTTGTTCTCGCACGAGACCAAGTAGTAAGTGCTCTGTTCCTATATTTGAATGTTTTAAGCGAATCGCTTCTTCTTGTGCATACGCTAATACGCGTTGTGCACGTTCAGTTAATTTACCAAATAACATAGATTAAATACCTCCTAAGCGCCGTTTTAAAATTGTGGCACGCGCTTTATTTTCTGCTGCATCGATATATGCGGGTTCTACCGACTCTATACTTTGACGCACAAATGCACGTTGTATTTGATTTAATATCGTTTGAAATTCAAAGTTTTCGATTTCTAAAATTCCCATATCGACGCCATATTTTAAATGACTTAAGTGCATTGCTGCTTCTTCTAATGACATTTGCTCTGCATACTTTAATAATCCATATGATTGAAATACAGTATCTCTCACTGTCAACGCACGATTTTGATAAAACCAATCTCTCATTCGAGTTTCTTCAAATATAATTTGTTCTTTAATTTCCTCGAGATGATGGATAATCTCTAACTCACTTAAACCTAACGTCACTTGGTTCGAAAGTTGATAAACATCTCCAACTGGATGTGTCCCTTCTCCGTATATACCACGAAGCGTGTATCCCATACGCGTGAGGACGTCACGTAGACGTTTAATTCGTTTATTTCTCGTTAAGGCTGGTAAGTGAAGCATCACAGACGCACGAAGTCCCGTTCCAACATTCGTCGGACACGCCGTCTTATATCCGTACTGACGATCGAATTGATACGTTAAATCTTTTTCTAGCGCATCATCAATGTCAGATGCCACCTCATACAGTTCTTCAAGCGAACGTCCGACATTTACAACTTGAATACGAATATGATCCTCTTCTCCGATCATAATCGACGTCGTTTCATCTTCACTGACAATCAGTGTCACACCACGATTTTTAAACAGTTTACTGATTAAAAACTTTTCGTTCATTAGTTCTTTTTCGATATCCGTTAACTCATTCATGTGTATGACGTTAAACTCCGGATAGTCTGTTGTAATCGTCTCTATAATCGGTGCGTACTCTTTGTCATCCTTAATAAGATGCGGATAATTTAAGCCTTCGACATTACGCGCAAGGCGAATGCGAGACGACATTTCAATCGGTGGATGTGTGCTGTTATTCAGCCAGGGGCTCGTCTTCACCATTACCACCCTCCTTTAACGCTTTGATTTCATCTCTCACAACTGCAGCTTCTTCAAACGCTTGCGTTTTAATCAATACGTTTAACTTTTCTTCGAGTCTTTCGATTTTTTCTTCTTGTTTTAAATATAATTCGTACGATTTCGGCACTTTACCGACGTGACGATCTTTTAAATGTTGTACACGGTTAATCATCTGGTGAATATCACTTCCAAATGTTTCATAACAGTGTTCACATCCGAATCGACCCATGTCGACGATTGTTTTTAATGTAGATCCACAATGATGACACGTTCTCATTTCAGATTGTGCGTGTAACATAAAATTATTTAAGTGATTGTGGTCTTGGTCTTCAACGCTTTGATTAAATAATTCATGCGCGCACTCTTGGCATAAAAATAGTTCGTTTTTATGTTCGTTTTGACTGACCGCCACATGAATCATCGCCTCACGTTTAAGACATCTTTCACACCGCATTCAATCACTCCTCGTATAATATTGCTTCAATAATGTTGCGCATAATATGTGCGCGTAATATATCTCGTTCAGGTAAATCGATTAATAGCGTCTCTCTTAAAATAATGCGATCCATAATACGTGCTTCGTTATATGTAATCACTTCTCGGTCATACATAGACTGTATTAAATGTTGCGCATTGATTTGAGAGAGTCTATCCCCAATTAACCCAAGTATATGTTCTAAATAGTCTGCTTTAGCGTGAGTTTCAATTTTAGTAATTCTAATGTACCCACCGCCACCACGTTTACTTTCAACGATATAACCAAGTTCGTTTGTAAAACGTGTTTTAATGACATAGTTTAGTTGCGACGGAACACAATCGAATTTCTCAGCGATTTGCGCACGTTTAATTTCAACGCGCTCATTATGAGACTCCTCAATTTTTTGTTTCAGATAAGCCTCGATAATATCCGACATATTTCGCATAGAACCACCTCTTTTTGACCTTCTTTGACTATAGTATAACCTATTTGACCTATTTTAATCAATTTGGATGCTTATCCATATGTTTTAATTCATCTTTCAAATCATTGAACATTCTTTACATACAATATACACAACAGTTATAATAATGGAATAACGTCATAAATTTTATAGAGGTGTGTTATATGAACATAGTATGGGGAATTATCGGTATAGCAGTTACGTTCTTCTTAGCGTGGATTGCAAGTTCTGATAAAAAACTCGCATTTAAAAAGTGGAAACAAATACTGTTACTACTCGCATTACAATTCGCATTTGCCTTTTTAATTCTATCTACAGGTGGCGGACGTAAAGTAGTCGATGGGCTCGCGTTTGGATTCGGTAAATTACTTGAATATGCAGGCGTCGGTACGAGCTTCGTATTCGGACCGTTACTCGTTGACGCAAATGGTGAAGGACAATTTGTATTCTTCTTTAACGTATTAATTCCTATCATCGTAGTTTCGGCATTAATCGGTATTTTACAATACTTTAAAATCTTACCAGCAATCATCCACGGCTTAGGATGGATTTTATCAAAAATTACTGGTATGCCATTTATTGAGTCTTATAACGGTGCAGCTTCGATGTTCCTTGGACAATCAGAAGTATTCGTTTCATTAAAAAACCAAGTACCTTTACTTGGCGAACAACGTCTGTATACACTCGCAGCGCAAGCGATGAGTTCTATTTCTCTATCGATGGTTGCAGCATACATGACACTATTACAACCAGAGTACGTCATCACGGCAATTGTGCTGAACTTATTCAGCGTTTACATCATCATACATATTATTAACCCGTATGATGTACCTGAGGAAGAAAACTATACTGCATCAGAGTCTAACCCTGACCAAGGGAAGTCATTCTTCCAAATTTTAAGTGACTACATTTTACAAGGTGCTTTAATCGCGGTTATCGTAGCAGCGATGCTGATCGCATTTAACGCGCTTATCGCAATCTTAAATAACTTATTCTTAGCGATTCCTGGATTGGTATTTACGTTCCAAGATATACTCGGTTACATCTTAATGCCACTTGCTGTATTAATTGGTGTGCCAGTTGCTGAAGCGCATGAAGTTGGTATTTTAATGGCAACAAAACTCGTTACAAACGAATTCGTTGCGATGGAAAACTTACAAGCAATTAAAGATACTTTTGGACCTCGTACTCAAGCAATGGTTTCAGTATTCTTAGTTTCGTTCGCTAACTTCGGTTCGATTGGAATTATCGTAGGTACTGTTAAAGGTATCCACGCAAAATCTGGTGACCTTATTGCGAAATTCGGTTTAAAACTTGTATACGGTGCGTCTCTCGTATCTGTATTAAGTGCAGTTATCGTTGGATTCTTTGTAAGATAAATCGATAAGGTATGTCTTTAGACATACCTTTTTCTTATATAAAAATTTAATCGAGGTGAAAAAATGATTTCAGTAACAGAAAACCCAGTGGGAAAAACGTATGAAGCATTGCTCGACTTTTTATTTGAGACGTGCGATACGTTTCAACTCGTCGTGCGTACAGATATTTTAAAGTACGAACATGCATTTCAAGATTTAAACGAATGGTTTGGGGACTCATTTATAGAAGTGCTGGAACAACATGAATGGCCATCGACAAACCTTTTCGATGACACCGCAAAAGTGTATTACTTTAAGACGACATCTGAAGCAAAAGATAAGCTACTCGAACGCTCGAATAGTTTATATGACTGGAGTTTACCGGACTCTCCTGAAGACTTATGTTTCTTTAAAGACGATGAGGCATATTTAAGTGTCTCTTCTGAACTAGAAGAAATTTACTTATATCCAACTTCTGATGAAGAAGTTGCTAAAATTAAAAACATCGATGGATTAAAAACGGTTGAGATCTCATTTTAAATCAAAAAAGTCCTCTTCTTTAAGAAGAGGACATTTTGATTACCAGCTTGATTTTTTAACGCCAGGGATTTGGCCTTTATGTGCAAGTTCACGGAATTTAATACGTGATACTCCAAATTTTCTAAGTACACCGTGCGGACGCCCTGTCACTTCACAACGATTAACGAGTCGTGTTGGTGATGCGTCTCTCGGTAATTTTTTAAGACCTTCGTAGTCTTTATTTTTCTTCATTTCTTCTCGAATTGCGCGATACTTTTCTACAGTTGCTTCGCGCTGTTTGTTTCTAGCTATTTTAGATTTTTTAGCCATACAATCCTCCTATATCGTAATTGTTACGTTTTATAATTATAGCACGTCTTTTAAAAAATTCAAATTTATTTATTTATTTTATTTGAAAATGATATAATAATACATACTAATTTTAAGGGGAAATCTCAATGTCTATTAGAACAACATTCGCTTTATTAACAGGTCGCATAACGAAGCGACTCCTTACAACATTTACTGGTGGTGGTTCTAGCCTCCCAGGTAAAATAGCACTTAAAATCTCTCCAAATATAATTAAAGATATCTCACAACATTATGACGTTATCATCATTACTGGAACGAATGGAAAGACATTGACGACACGTTTAATCACAAACATTTTTAAGAAAAAATATAATACGATCGTGTCTAACATACAAGGCAGTAATATGGTTCAAGGGATAGCTGGTGCTTTCATCGAACATAAAAATCGTACAGATGAAAAGAAATTTGCTATTTTAGAAGTCGATGAAGGAACTCTAAATAAAGTCGTTGAAGACTTAAACCCAAAGTACATAATCCATACAAATCTATTTTTAGACCAAGCAGATCGCTATGGTGACGTTACGAAAACATATGAGTTACTCGTAAACGCTGCTAAAAAAGTACCGGATGCGATACTGTTACAAAACGGAGATTTACCGTTATTTAATACGGTAGAGTTACCGAACGAACGAAAATTTTTCGGTGTAGATACACCTGTTCACCCACCAAAATCTCAGCATCATTGCCCGAAATGTGGTGGCACACTATCTTATAAAACATATACGTACTCTGGACAAGGAAACTATTACTGTAAATCAGGTAATTTTAAGCGACCAATACTCGACTACAAAGTCACAGATATTATAAAGCTTTCAGAAGAGTCGTCTACTTTTCGTATGGACGATGCGACGTTTAAAATCCCAGTCGCTGGTTTATACAACATCTATAACGCACTTGCTGCGTATAGTGTCGCTAAAGAATATGATATTAATAACGAGGATATTAAAGCCGCACTACTTGAGACAGAACGTGTATTTGGCCGACAAGAACGCATTAATATATACGGTCACACAGCAACATTAAACGTTGTTAAAAACCCTGTCGGTTTAAACCAAGTCCTAACTCTAATCGAAGCAGTTGAAGAGCCAATGACACTCGTTGCGCTCTTAAACAACCGTCCCGCGGACGGGGTAGATGTGAGTTGGTTACGTGATGGTAACTTCGAATCATTACTTAGTCAAAACATTACGACAATTAAAACTGGTGGGATAAGTAAAGAAGTTATGACTGAACGTTTAGTTGAAGCAGGTTTTAACCCTCACATAATTAAAAAGTATGACAATCTAGAAAAAATCGTCGAAGATTTAAAGCACGCGAGTACAGATAACATTCAAATTATCGCGAGTTATACTGCAATGCTTGAGTTTAGAAAAGTATTAAAAGATAAAAAAATCATCTAGCACAAAACCGTTCATTACGAACGGTTTTTTTGCATAAAAAAAGACAGCCGTTACCGACTGTCGAACGATGGGCCTAGGTAGATTCGAACTACCGACCTCACGCTTATCAGGCGTGCGCTCTAACCAACTGAGCTATAGGCCCTAGAAAGTAAAAAGCGGAAGACGGGATTCGAACCCGCGACCCCCACCTTGGCAAGGTGGTGTTCTACCACTGAACTACTTCCGCAGATGATTTACTTTTAAAATTAAAAAAATGGAGAATGGCGGGCTCGAACCACCGACCCCTTGCTTGTCGAGCAAGTGCTCTCCCAACTGAGCTAATCCTCCATGACACAACACTATACATATTACAATGAATTTTAATAACCGTCAAGTGTTTTTTATAAATAGCTATAAAGAGAACATCCACCGATAATTATCGGCGGATGTTTCCTAATTACTTACTCTGTCTCATATAAGGGAATAATAGAACGTCGCGAATCGATGATGCGTTCGTTAACAACATTACGAGACGATCGATTCCTATTCCTAAACCACCTGTTGGTGGGAGTCCATATTCTAATGCTTCGATGAAGTCTTCATCCATTTCATGTGCTTCATCGTTCCCGCTTTTCGCTTCGTCGACTTGCATTTGGAATCTTTCTCTTTGATCGATTGGATCGTTTAACTCTGTGAACGCGTTCGCGTGTTCACGTCCGACGATAAATAACTCGAAGCGGTCAGTGAATCTTTCATCTTCTGGGTTTTTCTTAGATAAAGGTGACACTTCTACTGGGTGACCGTAAACAAATGTTGGTTGATGTAGGTGTTCTTCTACTTTTTGTTCAAAGAATTCGTTTAATACGTGACCAAACGTACTATGGAATTTATCGACTTCAACACCGTGCTCTTTTGCAAGCGCGAGTGCTTCTTCGTCTGACATTTGTTCAAAGAAGTCTACACCTGTATACTCTTTAACAATTTCAGCCATGTGGACTCTGCGCCAACCTGGTGAAAGATCGATTTCTTCTCCTTCGTATTCTACGACTGAAGAACCGAGTACTTCTTTCGCTACGTGTGCGACTAAGTTTTCAGTTAAGTCCATAATATCTTCGTAGTCTGCGTATGCTTCGTATAATTCAAGCATCGTAAACTCAGGGTTATGACGCGTTGATACCCCTTCGTTACGGAATACACGACCGATTTCGTACACTTTGTCGAGCCCTCCAACGACGAGACGTTTTAAGTGAAGCTCTAACGCAATACGCATATATAAATCAACGTCTAATGCATTATGGTGCGTAATAAACGGACGTGCCTGCGCACCACCAGCGATCGCATGCATCATCGGTGTTTCAACTTCTAAGAAGCCTTCACCGTCTAAATATTTTCTGATCTCGGTAATGATTTTACTACGTAAAATGAAACGCACTTTAGACTCTTCGTTTGTCAGTAAATCTAAGTAACGTTTTCTATAACGCTCTTCAACGTCTTTCAGTCCGTGGTGTTTGTCTGGTAATGGACGTAATGCTTTAGATAAATGTACATACTCCGTCGCTTTTACAGATAATTCACCTGTGTTTGTCTTAAACATAACACCTTCAACACCGACGATATCACCTAAGTCTGTTTGATTCCAAACGTCGAACGCGTCTTCACCAATTTGGTCTTTACGCACGTAAATTTGAATTTGTCCATCGATATCTTGAATGTGCGCAAATCCTGCTTTACCTTTACCACGTTTTGTCATCACGCGCCCTGCGATACGCACTTTAGACTCTGTTTCTTTTTCTGCTAATTCTTCTTTAGAAAACTCGTCCCAATTTTCGACTAATTCTTTAGACATAGCATCTACAATAAATTTTTGTCCAAATGGGTCGAGTCCTTTTTCACGAAGTTCGTTCATTTTATTTAGACGAACTTCAATTTGGTCGTTAATTTCTTCACTCATTGATATGTCTCCTTATACAAGTATTTCTGTTTGTTTATTGTCACGTAATTCCATGTCTCGTTTAAATTGTGTTAAAAGTTGAATGAGATCTCTTCGTGTCTCCACTGTATTAATTTGCCTGCGAACTTGTCCGCCACCTTTAACGTTTCGCAAATACCACGACGCATGTTTCCTCATTTCCATAATAGCAGTTTTCTCACCTTTTAAGTCGATTAAACGATCCATATGTAGTGTGAGTACGTCGATTTTCTCATCTAAACTCGGTTCATCGAGTAATTCACCAGTTTCTAAATAATGAACGGTTCTGTATATAATCCAAGGATTCCCTTGTGAGGCACGGCCAATCATCACAGCATCAACACCTGTTTCGTCGAGCATCTTTTTAGCGAGTTCTGGAGTTGTAACGTCTCCATTACCAATTACTGGTATGTTCACCGCTTCTTTTACTTGTCGAATGACGTCCCAGTTCGCTTTTCCTTCGTACATTTGTACGCGTGTACGTCCGTGAATTGCGATTGCAGCAGCGCCCGCTCGTTCAGCGGCTTTCGCATTTTCAACTGCGTAGATGTGTTCTTCATCCCAACCGATACGCATTTTACAAGTGACAGGCTTTTCAACCGCTTCTACAACAGCACTTACCATTTCGTATATCTTATCTGGATCGAGTAACCACCTCGCACCCGCTTCACAGCGGATGACCTTATTCACTGGGCATCCCATATTAATATCTATAATATCAGCGTTCGTATGTTTGTCGACATATTTTGCCGCTTCAACTAAAGTGTCTTTTTCACCACCGAATATTTGAAGTGACATTGGGTGCTCTGTCTCGTCCACCTCGAGCATTTTTAACGTGCGTTTATTGTTAGTGATCAGTGCTTTGTCGCTGATCATTTCAGCACATACCATTCCAGCACCAAACTCTTTGACTGTCTTTCTAAACGCGACGTTGGAAATCCCTGCCATTGGCGCAAGTACAACGCGGTTTGGGATTTCTACATTCCCAATTTTAAACATCCGTGTCACCGTTTAGTTCTTCTAACAGCTCTTTGACAGTTTTATTAAATGTCGGATGTACTGCATTCGGTGCGATTTCGTTGAACGGTTCTAACACGAACTTGCGTAGATGCATTTCTTCGTGTGGGACGATTAAGTTATCAATGTCGATTTCTAAGTCTTCATACATTAATACATCGATATCAATAATTCTTGGCCCCCACACTTCTTCACGCACACGTCCAAGTTCATTTTCTACTGATAAACAAAATTCTAACAGTTCAATCGGTTCTAAATCCGTTTTTACTTCGAGTACCATATTTAAAAAATCAGGTTGGTCTGTTTTACCATATGGTGCAGTTTCGTAAATTGATGACTCTTTTGTTACTTCGACGTGCGGTCCAGCATTTAATAACTGAATTGCACGTTTTAAGTTTTCATGTCGTTCACCAATATTTGCACCAAGTCCTAAATAAGCTTTAGCTTTCATTATTTAACCTCTCTATTTAACGTCACACTCACATCTTTGTAGTTGCCGTCAATTGGTGGACTCGGTTTTGTGATTGTAACTTCAATTTTTTTCACGGCAGGATAATCATTCATAAGTTTTTCAATAATTTTATGTCCCAAGTGCTCGAGTAAATTCACTGGTGGACCTTGAACAATCGTTTCAACCGATTGGTACACTTCGGCATAATTAATCGTGTCGTTAACATCGTCTGAAACTCCTGCGTCACTTAAATCCGTATATAATACCACGTCAACGATGAAATACTGACCAATATCACGCTCTGCTTGTAAAACACCGTGATATGCGTAAAGTCGAATACCATTTACTTTTATAATATCCATTTAATTTCCTCTCAACTTCATATAAACATCACTAATGTCTCGGTTCATTTTTACATTATGAACGCGCACTGCATCTACGCCGTGGTTAATGCCAATAACTGTTGTTGCTGCAGTACCAGCGTCTCTATCTTTTGGTCCTCTATCGTCTTCGATAAGTTCTTTAATCATTCGTTTACGACTTGTTGCGAGTAAAACCTTATACCCTAAATCGACAAGTTTGTGTAAGTTTTTCATCACTTTAATTTCTTCGTCTCGTGATTTTACAAATCCAACACCTGGATCTAACCAAATGTTTTCATCTTTAATATTATACTTCTTACACAGTTCTACACTTTCTTTTAACTCCGCAATCATACCTTCAACGACGTCGTCGTATTTACCATGCTCATTATTGTGCATTAGAATAATCGGCACGTTATATTCACTGACGACTTCTAATATCTTTTCATCATACGTTCCACGCCACTGATCGTTAATAATCGTAGCGCCTGCTTCAATACTCGCTTTTGCGACTTCACTACGGAACGTGTCTACAGAAATGTCGACATTTAAATTTAAGTTGTGAATCGCTTCGACTACTGGAACGACACGCTTAATTTCTTCTTCAACAGAAATAGGGGTATGCCCTGGACGCGTTGAATAACCGCCGACGTCGATAATATCTGCACCGTCTTTAACCATTTGCTCTGCGTGTTCAACCGCATGATCTAGTTGATGAAACTCTCCACCGTCACTAAAAGAGTCTGGTGTGACATTTAATATACCCATAATTTGTAGTCGCTTCACTCTAATCATCCTCAATTACATAGAATATAAGTATTATACCATTTTTTTATCGGCTTTTTAACTTATAAATTCTTTGACGGTTTCTTATGTTAGAAGTAAGGGTATCCATATATTAACTATTAAATTGGAGGCGTTAAATATGTATGCGATTGCTGCAGATGAACCATTTAAACTCAGCGAAGGAAATAAATTTTACAAAAAAGAGTTAGAAAAGCCAGAACTAAACGATAAAGACGTATTTGTTAAAGTAAAATCGATTGGTATGAACCCGGTCGACACAAAAACACGTCAAACTGAAATTAAACAACCACCGAGAATACTCGGTTACGATGCGGTAGGTGTTGTTGAAGATATTGGAAGTGAAGTAACGAGCTATAAAAAAGGAGACGTCGTTTTTTACTCCGGTCGTGCAGATGTCGACGGCTCGAACGCAACACATCAAGTGATGCATGAAGCGTATATCTCGCATGCACCTAAAAACGTATCGCTTAATGAAGCGGCAGGCTTTCCACTCACTAGTCTTACTGCGTCAGAAACACTCTTTGAAGTGTTTAATATTAGTAAAAATAAGGAAGACAATAAAGGTAAATCCATTCTTATTATTAACGGTGCAGGTGGCGTTGGAAGTATGGCGACACAAATTGCGAAACACTATGGCCTCAAAGTGATTACGACCGCATCAAAAAGTGAAACAAAAGAATGGTCAAAATCACTCGGTGCCGACATCGTGTTAAATCATAAGAACGATTTACGTGATGAATTTAAATCTCATAATATCGAAAACGTTGACTATGTATTTTGTACATTTGACGCAGATTTATATTATGAAGTGATGATTGATCTTGTAAAGCCACGTGGTCATATCGCAACAATTGTCGCATTTAATGAAAAACAAGACTTAAACCTCTTAAAAGCAAAAAGCATTACATTTACACATGAATTTATGTTTACAAGAGCACTACAAGATCTTGATGATCAGTATCAGTACCATAGATACTTAAGTGAAATTAGTCATCTTATTAGTGAAGGCGTTTATAAACCAACAGTAACAGAGGTCATGAAAGGGTTATCGGTAGACAATATCTTTAAAGCACATGAAAAATTAGAAAATCACGAAGTTCATGGAAAACTCGTTATAGAAGTTGAAGAGTAAGAGTATAAGCATGTTTAAAAAATTATAAATTTGGAGTGATTACTATGTCACAATTTACTCAAGCACAAAATATAACTGAATTAGATAAAAAAATTAACGCTTATGTCACGCGTGGATATGAACCGAATGAATTAACTGTATTTACCGCTCACCCAGTTCCCGAACTTTTACAAAAATATAGTGGACTAAACGAAGCGATTATCACCGACGAGACGACAGATGCTTCTGTTTTTAAAGATTTTACCGATGAAGAACTCATCGAGGTTTCAAATTCACTCGATCAAGGCGAGTATTTGTTATTCATCTTTAATGAAGATGATAAAAATAAACAAGAAGCACCTGGAAAATTTGAACTACATGAAGAACAACTCGTCGCGAATAAACATACTGTTGACGCAGGCGAAGTAAATGTTAGAAAACGTGTAAAAACACGTGAAGAAGAAGTCGATGTACCGATTCAAAAAGATTCCGTCACTATCGAACGTCATAAGTTTGAAGAAGAGCCGTTATTATCAGAATACAATAACGCTGAAGACACTGACGACATCAACGTTACGCGTATACCAGTGACTCGAGAGCGTATTCGTATTATTAAAGAGCAAGTCGTTTCCGAAGAAATTGTTATTCGAAAAGAAGTGACAGAAGAAGTAAAACATATTAAAGACACCGTCCAATACGATGACATTGAAGTCGATAAGACTGGTGATAATTTAAATGTAACAGAGAGAGAAAAATAAGCACAAAAAAAATCCCAGCAACTTAATGTTGCTGGGATTTATTTTAATTATTCAAAATTAAATAATGGTGTTGATAGATATCTTTCACCGTTTGATGGTAATACAGTTACAACCGTTTTACCTTTACCTAATTTTTTCGCTTCTTCAAGTGCTGCATATATTGCTGCTCCAGATGAAATACCTCCGAGTATTCCTTCTTCTTTTGCTAATTTTCTAGCATATTCGAATGCTGTTTCATTCTCTACTTTAACGACACCGTCATAAACTTCTGTGTCTAATGTGTCTGGTACGAATCCTGCACCGAGTCCTTGTAATTTATGTGGACTTGCTTCTCCACCTGATAATACTGGTGAATCTGCAGGTTCTAACGCGTAAACTTTTGTGTCTCTGTTATGCTCTTTTAATACGTGTCCAACACCAGTTACTGTTCCACCTGTTCCAACACCCGCAATAAATGCATCGATTGTAAATCCTGCACTTTTCGCTTGTTCCACAAGTTCTGGACCTGTTGTGTTTTCATGGATTTTAGGGTTTGCTGGGTTTTCGAATTGTTGTGGCATGAAGTAACCATCTTTTTCAGCAAGTTCATTTGCTTTAGCGATCGCACCCTTCATCCCTTCAGCACCTGGAGTAAGAACTAACTCTGCTCCGTATGCTTTTAGTAAGTTACGACGTTCTTTACTCATCGTGTCAGGCATCACTAAAACTGCTTTGTACCCTTTACTTGCAGCAACCATCGCAAGACCAATTCCAGTGTTTCCACTTGTTGGCTCTACAATTGTTGTATCCTTCGTTAATTTTCCTGCTTCTTCAGCAGCTTCAATCATCGCAAAAGCGATACGATCTTTTACCGATGAACCAGGGTTCATGAATTCTAGCTTGACGTAAACATCCGCCATATTATCATCTGTTAATCTGTTTAACTTTACGAGTGGCGTATTACCAATCGCTTCAGTAATATTATTAAATACTTTGTTAGACATAAAATGTCCTCCTATTTTTATTTCATAGTAAGTAACTATGAATATAACACGGTAGGGCTAGAATTACAAATGTGATGCTTAGTTGATGGTAGGATTTACTGGAAATTACTGGTGGATTGGATTTTTCATCTTATAAAGTTTAATAATACACTTTTGCGTGGTTGTATTTAACAAAAATTGTCGGATTTTGTTAGTTATCCGGATTTATTTAACATATTTCGCCAGTGGCGATCACTTTTTGTTAAATATATTTTTTTATCTAACAAAAACGGTGCTGAATTCCGGGAATTTGTTAATTATCTCGATATATCTAACAGATTCGATAATTATCTGTTAAATAACCTCATCGCTAGCGAGACGGAAAGCCTATTAAGTTCTTAAAAGTGTAATAACTCTCTTTATCAAAGTTTTATTTAACAAAAATATCCGTATATTGTTAGATATCCGGATTTATTTAACATATTTCGCCAGTGGTGATCACTTTTTGTTAAATATATTTTTTATCTAACAAAAACGGTGCTGAATCCCGAGAATTTGTTAATTATCTCGATATATCTAACAGATTCGGTAATTATCTGTTAAATAACCTCATCGCTAGCGAGACGGAAGGCTCGTTCCACTCTTATATTGTAATAACTCTCTTTATCAAAATTATATTTAACAAAAATATCCGGATTTTGTTAGATATCTGATTTTATTTAACATATTTCGCCAGTGGTGATCACTTTTTGTTAATTATATTTTTTTATCTAACAAAAACGGTGCTGAATTCCGGGAATTTGTTAATTATCTCGATATATCTAACAGATTCGAAGAATTTTTGTAAATTAAAACACAGCACAGCACAAAAAATCGCCCGGAAACACGAATCTGTTCGTATTTTCGGGCGTCACACAAATTACACACCGCGGTAGATGAACTACCTCATCCCGCACTATTCGAGGCAAAACCGGATATTCTCCGGCACGGCAATTTTATTCTTCTAGAAGTGCTTCGAGCTCTTCTTTTTCAATCCAAACATCGTTGCGACAGAAGTTACATACTGCTTCAGCCCCACCGTCTTCTTCGATCATTTGTTTGATTTCGTTTTTTTCTAGTGATGCAATCGCGTTGATGAAACGCTCTTTACTACATGTACATTCGAATTCTACTGGCATTTCATCAAGCTTGCGCCATGAGTCGCCGAGTACTTCATCGACGATTTGTTCTGGTGTTAAATTGTCGTCGATCATTTGTGAAATTGGACGCATCTCGCTCGCGATTTTTTCTAGACATGTAATCGTCTCTTCGCTTGCTGCTGGTAGTACTTGAATGACGAGTCCACCTGCTGCTTTGACAGTGTTATCTGGATTAACGAGTACACCGAGTGCAACGATTGATGGGACTTGTTCTGAGTGATAGAAGTAATAAGAGAAGTCTTCACCGAGTTCTCCTGAAATAAGTTCAACTGAACCGACAAAGTTGTCTTTAAGTCCGATATCTTTTGCGACTCTTAAATACCCGTTCGTACCAACTGCACGACTCACGTCGAGTTTCCCTTGAGCGTTTAAGTCAAAGTGTACGTCTGGGTGTTGCACGTATCCACGTACGTGACCGTTCGCATCTGCGTCTGTCACGATTGCACCGATCGGTCCGCCACCTTCTACTGTGACTGTGACTTTATCTTTTCCTTTTAACATTGCACCTAATACTACAGTTGCTGTCATTGTACGACCTAACGCTGCAGCTGCTGTTGGGTATGCTTTATGACGATTTACAGCTTCATTTACTGTATCTGTTGTATCTAGTGAAAAAATTCTTACTTCATCGTTTAAACCTAATCCACGTATTAACTTATCTGCCATGTTTATTTCCTCCATAATAAAAGTCGCCTAACTCGAGGCGACTTTTCGTTATTTGTTATCTCTATCGTCTTGTACGTCACGTTGTTCGTTTGGACCTTTTGGATCCACGTCTTCTGTAACGTCTTCGTCTTCTGTCATTTCTGGACGAGAAACTTCTTCCTCGTTATCAGATACGTCTTCATGACGTTGTAACTTTTCTTTGATTTCTTCGTATGAATGACCAACTTTTTCATCATCTTCAGTATCTTCTTCTAGATGACTATCATCATACTTACGTTCAGGTAATTTTCCGTCGTGGAATAACCCTTCTATTTGTTCGCGGTCTAACGTCTCTTCGACGAGTAACGTTTCCGCAATTAATGTTAATTGTTCTTGATGCGTCGTTAAGATTTCGTGACATCTTTCGTACGCTTCTTTAACAATCTTTTGAACTTCTAAGTCAATTTCATAAGCAAATTTATCTGAGTAACTCTTCTCGTGACCCATTTCTTTACCTAAGAATACTTGACCGCCTGTCTCACCAAATTGGATTGGCCCAAGTTTTTCACTCATACCAAATTCCATTACCATTTTTCTAGCGAGACTTGTCGTTCTTTGGAAGTCGTTATGTGCACCTGTTGATGCTTCACCAAACGTAACTTCTTCTGCAACACGTCCACCGAGTAATCCAACGATTCGGTCTTGAAGCTCTGGTTTTGTCATAAAGTAGCGATCTTCTTTAGGAAGCATCACGGCATATCCGCCTGCTTGACCACGCGGAACAATCGTAACTTTGTGAACTGTTTCTGCTTCGTCTAACACCATACCGATTACTGTATGTCCAGCTTCGTGGAACGCAACGATACGACGTTCTTTTTCACTCATAACGCGAGATTTCTTAGCAGGACCTGCGATTACGCGGTCTGTCGCTTCGTCTACGTCTCGCATGTCAATCGTATTTTTACCCGCACGAGTCGCAACAAGTGCTGCTTCGTTTAGTAAGTTTTCTAAATCTGCACCTGAGAATCCAGGCGTACGTTGTGCGATTGCTTTTAAGTCGACTGTTTCGTCTAACGGCTTGTTACGTGAGTGTACTTTAAGTACAGCTTCACGGCCTTTTACGTCAGGTAATCCGACTTGAATTTGTCTATCAAAACGACCAGGACGTAATAATGCCGGGTCTAAAATATCTGCACGGTTTGTTGCAGCGATCATAATAATACCTTCGTTGCCTGCAAACCCGTCCATTTCTACGAGTAATTGGTTGAGTGTTTGTTCACGCTCATCGTGTCCACCACCGACACCTGCACCACGTTGACGACCGACAGCATCGATTTCGTCAATAAAGATAATGCATGGTGAATTTTTCTTTGCTTGTTCGAATAAGTCACGTACACGTGACGCACCAACACCGACGAACATCTCTACGAAATCAGAACCTGAAATCGAGAAGAATGGAACGCCTGCTTCACCTGCTACTGCACGTGCAATTAATGTT
This sequence comes from Nosocomiicoccus massiliensis, assembly GCF_002871345.2. NCBI lineage: Bacteria > Bacillati > Bacillota > Bacilli > Caryophanales > Staphylococcaceae > Nosocomiicoccus > Nosocomiicoccus massiliensis. The sequence continues at coordinate 1,074,293 of NZ_CP136964.1, forward strand.
TTACCTGTACCTGGAGGTCCGGTTAATAGTACCCCTTTCGGAATACGCGCACCCATTTTATCGAATTTGCGGTGATCTTTTAAGAAGTCCACAACCTCGATAAGTTCTGCTTTTTCTTCATCTGCTCCGGCAACATCTGTAAAGCGTGTTTTTGATTTCGTGTTATCAAATTGCTTCGCCTTACTTTTACCGAAGTTCATCATGCGGTTTCCACCGCCACCTTGTGCATTAGACATTAAGAATAAGAAGAAGAATAGAATCACAAGTAGCGGTATGAACGTAAATAACATTCCTGTCCACGGGCTTTGTTCTTTTGCTGGTTCAACGTTAAATTTAAGGTCGTTGTCTTTCTTAGCTGTTTCTAAAATTGAATCTAAATCTCCAGTTGCATTATAAGGAATCACTGTATGGAATGATTCATGATCTTCCTGATCTTTTAGTTTACCTTTAACAAGATACACATTATTTTCAGGCTGAATCGTCATTTTTTCTATATTTTGATTTTCTAAAGCTTCGATAAATGGTTTGTACTGCAGCTCTTTATCTGCTTGAGTGCCGCCATTTAAGCTTTGGAATATACCGAATAATATTACTGCTAGAATTGCTAAAAGCAATATATTACGGCCAGTATTTTTAGGCATCCGTAATCCTCCGTTTCTATTACACTAAAAGAAATATTAACAAAATTAACATATATTATCTACTGTTATGCATTAGTTATATAGTTCTGGTTTTAGTAAACCGATATATGGCAAGTTACGATAGTTTTCATTGAAATCTAGTCCGTAACCGACGACGAATCCTTCAGGAATTGTCGTACCGATATATTTAACGTCGACTTCTAGTTTACGTTCAGGTATTGGCTTATCTAAAAGCGTAACAACTTCAACACTCTCAGCTTTTCTAGAACGTAAAAAGTCAATGATATAGTTAAGAGTCGCACCTGTTTCGACGATATCTTCTACAATTACGACGTGACGCCCTTCAATTGACGTCGATAAGTCTTTCAGTATCTTTACTTCTCCTGTCGATTTTGTTCCGACGTAACTCGACACGTCCATAAAGTCCATTTCTAAGTGTGTATCGACGTACTTTACGAGGTCTCCCATAAACATGATCGAGCCTTTTAATAGCGCCACAAAAACCGGATTTTTACAATCGTAATCACGTGTTAACTCAGAAGCAAGTCGTTTCGTAATTTCTTTAATATCTTCTTCGCTAAAAAGTATTTCATCAATATCATTTCTAAGCGTCATAATATAACTCCTCAACATGTAAGTCTATTTTAAAATTGCTTAATAGTTCTATTATATTATAAATATTACCTACCGCAACAATTGTACCGGTGTCATCGACAATAATCGGCATCGTTTTTCGCTTTTCATGACTAATTTTTTTGTCGATAAAAAGCCGATTCACCTTTTTAGTACCGACGTTCGGTATCGCCACACGGTCACCTGGTTGAAACGTGCGAACGGTTAAGTTCGGCGAACCATCAACTGTAATTTTATAACCATTAAAATAGTACGTGCCAGCGTCATCAATCGTCATCTCTTCATCGAACATTCGGTCACTTATGACGTAGCAATCGTCATAACTACAGACGAAACTTTGTTCACCAACTGGCAATTCAAATTGACTCGTGTCACTCTGTAACAACCGAATCATTTCTACACTATACGCTCTGCCGACGTTTAACCAGCGATTTAAGATATATACTTTTAATATGTGACTACACGCGTTAAACTTCTTTCGGCTAACAGGCTTATCTTTAAGAAAGCTTTCAGCCTCTTGTTTAAAATATTGCGTCATTTCGTTGTAATCTTCTTTAAATTGCGTCAAACTTTCTAAATGCAGCTCGTCATGCTGTTCGATATTTGGTAACACTTCGTGACGAATATAATTTCTCGTATAGTCGTTCGTGTCGTTTGTATGATCTTCAAAATATTCAAGACGATGTTCATGTGCATACTGTTCGATTTCTTGTAAACGAACACTCATCATCGGTCGAAGTACTTTACCGAACTGAGACGGAATACCAATGCCTTTTAAATGGCGACCGGTTAATAACTCAAACATAATCGTTTCAAAGTCATCATCTTTATGATGCGCCGTTAAACAGTAATCGATGTCGTATTCGTTTAACATGTCATAAAAGAACGCATATCGTAAGTCTCGCCCTTTTCGCTGTGAAAACTTGTCTAAATTTAATGTCGTCGATAAAAATACATATCCGTCACTATCCGCCATTTTTCGTAACGCTTGTTCTTCACCGATAGAGGCCTCTCGACTCCCGTGGTTAACGTGTAATATATATAACTCTCGATATGTATCTCTATAACGCGTTGTCAATAAATGATATAAAACCGTCGAGTCTATACCACCCGATAACGCTATGGCGATATTGTCTGACGGCGTCCAAGTGACGTTTAATTTGACCATTCACTTCACCCTATAAGGATAAAAAAGGCTAGAAAATTCCAGCCTTTTTACTTCTATTTATTAACGTCCGCCGCGACGTGCGTCCGCTTGTCTTTTAATTGAACTCATACGCTCTTCACTATCTTTTAAGAAGTTTGAGAGTTTCTTTTCAAAGTCTTCTGGAGACTGTGCTCTACGTTGCTTTTTTGGTTTCTCTGCTTGTTTAATAGATAAAGAAATCTTTCCATCATCACCAACAGATAATACTTTTACTTCGACTTCATCGTTTACTTTAAGGTGATCATTAATATCCTCAACGAATTTGTTTGCAACCTCACTAATGTGTACGAGACCACTCTTTCCATTCGGTAATTCAACAAATGCTCCGAACGGTTTAACTCCTGTGACTTTTCCGACGAGTTTTTCGCCAACTTCAACTGACATGAACTTAAATTTCCTCCTGAATAGTGTAGTAATGTTTATTTATCATAACATTAAATGCGACAATAATCACTTTTATTACTCTTTTGACTCTGAATCTTCGTTTTCATTTGTTTGTGTTTCTGTTTGAGTCGATTCTTTTTTAGATTCTGGTAACGAGAAAATCAGTTCTCCGCTACCAGACATAAAGAAATCTCCACGGGCAATACGACGAATATAATTTTCATCATTTAGTTGAATAATCTCTTGTTCAAGTTCTGCACGCTTCTCTTGTTTTTCTTCTAAGACGAGTTCTGTTTCACGTACTTCGTCTTTTAACGCGCGATTCTCTACTTTTTGTTTGATGCCGCCAGATATGAATGCAAATATAAAGACAAACGCGAGCATCGACACAATAATCATACGACGGCGTCTCACTTTACGCTCACCTTTAAGCGACTCTTTTTTAGAGTCTAAATCGATTGTATATTTATTGAGCATTTTAATAATTTTGTTCGTCATTTGCATTCACATCCTTTTATACAAGTTTACACGATTTTTTATACAGTTACCATCCAGATTCGTCTTTATCGTCTTCTATTTTTTCATCGTGTAGCATTTTTGCCATTAATTCGGCTTCTTCTTTTTTAGCATGCTCTTTTAAATCGAGGATTTCGTACGTGACGATACGGTTCCCAAAACGAATTTTAAGTTCGTCACCGACGTTAACTGTCGTGCCTGCTTTTGCGACTTTACCGTTTACTTCGATACGTCCGTCGTCACTCATCGTCTTCGCAAGTGGACGACGTTTAATAATACGTGACACTTTTAAAAACTTATCGAGTCTCATGTTGTTCCTCCAATATTTCGTCTAACGATTTCCCTGAGTGAATCGTTTCCTTCATCCATTCAAGTACTGTCGTTGCGTATTCTTTTTCGTATTTTATACGTTCTGTTTTACCTTCTTTTTTCTTTTGAGCGTTCCATACTTCTGTTAACTCACTTTGATTGTTTACTTCAACATCTCCAAAAACGTGCGGATGTCTATGAACAATTTTACGATTTAAGCTCTCTAATATATCGTGGAAATTAAAATAACCGTCTCGTTCAGCAATCGCTGCGTGTAAACCGACTTGAAGTAAAATATCTCCCAGTTCTTCGACGAGAAGATTATCGTCTTCTTTTTCAATAGCTTCAATCACTTCATACGACTCTTCGAGTAAAAATCGTTCGAGCGATTGATGTGTTTGAACTTTATCCCACGGACATCCATTTTCACCAACGAGCACTTGGTAAATTTCACGCATGTGGTAAATCGAACGGTTATCTAACGTTTCACTGTCGATTTTTTCGATAAACATCGTCATTAAATTCGAATTTGGTACGTCATAATCGATTTCTTCGAGTGGTTTTGTAATTAGTTTTTCTTCACGGCTACCAGCTGCGACAATTAAAGTGACTGGCGTCTCTGGTTCGTAATAGTCGAGAAGCGTCAGTTTCACATCTGATACTGAAAACTGATCGTACACTTGTGTAATTAGTGTATGTTGACGGTGATTTAAATCGCGTTCAGTTAATGTCGAGCCGTCTAAAATTTGAAACCCTTCGTTTACACGAATATTTACCGCTTCAATACACACGTCGATAAAACTCTGTCCACCAATAACATCTACTTCCACACCAGCATCGTTATTTAGCAGTAATTCTGTCGTCGTTTCGTATAACAACGGTGATCCAGGTACTGCATAAATGATGTCTGTATCTTTTCCTTTTGATAGTAATGTGTCTACGATTTTTTCGTACGTCTCTTCGAACGTTTCACTTTCAACGTAATAATTGTCAAATGATTTATACGAAATATTTTCAGTATGCAGCAGTTCGACAGCAGGATGATCGTTTGTACGTAAGTATACAAAGTCGCTTGTTTTTAATCTGTTATAAACACCAACTGTCATATGATCGACGTCACTACTTCCAAGACCGACAATCGTTATCATACCGCTTCCTCCTTTTTACTATTCAGCGAGCGTTTTAAAATATCGATAAATAGCTTAATGTCTTTCGATTTCACTTGAAACTGAATTTCGTTATTTTGTACTCGAATACGAAGTTCTCTTTTATAATCATTCGTGTCGATAAACAACCGTTCGCCGTCAATTTGTGCTGTTGCGTCTTTCGTTAAGTTTAAATAGAAGTATTGTTTATCTTCATATACTCTATACCCACCGAGTATTAGTGCATAAATCTTCACACGTACGAGGTCGATTAAATTCTCGACTTCTACTGGGTATTCTCCAAATCGGTCGATCATTTCATCTTCAATATCTCGTAACGCTTCAATACTACCCACTGCTCTTAAACGTTTATATAGGTCAATTTTCGATTGCTCATGTGAAATATAAGATGCTGGTAAATATGCATCGAGTTCGATTTCGACTGGTATGTTTGCAGGTTCTTTCTCCTCAATAGATAAACCACGCTTTTCTAGCACAGCAGTCTCTAACATATCTGAATATAACTCGTATCCAACTGAATCGATGAATCCAGATTGGTGTTTACCGAGTAAGTTCCCGGCACCACGTATATTTAAGTCGCGCATCGCAATTTTAAACCCGCTTCCGAGTTCAGTGTATTCTTTAATTGCCGCAAGTCGCTTTTCAGCAACTTCTGTTAACACTTTGTTTGGTTGATAGAAAAGATACGCGTAACTAATTCGGTTACTACGACCAACGCGACCTCTAATTTGATACAGTTGCGACAATCCGAAGCGATCTGAGTCTTCAATAATTAGAGTATTTGCGTTCGGCACGTCGACACCCGTTTCGATAATCGTCGTCGTCACGAGTATGTCGTACTCGTTATTGACGAACGCTTGCATCGTCTCTTCGATTTCTAACTCAGTCATTCTCGCGTGCATCACTCCAACACTCGCATCAGGCACGAGCGTTTCAATGTGAATTGCTTTTTCGTAAATCGTATCCGTACGATTGTGGAGATAAAACACTTGTCCGCCTCTTGCGAGTTCACGGTTAATTGCTTCTTTGACGAAGTTCCCGTTATATTCTAAGACGTACGTTTGAACTGGGAAACGGTTTTGTGGAGGCGTCTCAATCACTGATAAGTCTCTAACACCCATTAAACTCATGTGTAGCGTTCTTGGAATCGGTGTAGCCGTTAAAGTTAATACGTCGACGTTTGTTTTTAGCTGCTTAATGCGCTCCTTATGTTTTACACCAAAGCGCTGCTCTTCGTCGACAATGAGAAGTCCAAGGTCTTTAAACTCTACCGTTTTACCGAGAATCGTATGTGTACCGATAACGATATCGACCGTTCCTTCTTTTAGACCTTTTTTAACTTCACGCATTTCTTTAGGCGTTCTAAAACGCGACATCATCTCCACGTTGACTGGGAAATCTTCAATACGTTCAATGAACGTTTCATAGTGCTGTGCGGCTAAAATCGTCGTCGGTACGAGCACCGCGACTTGTTTGCCGTCTTGAACTGCTTTAAATGCTGCACGAATTGCGACCTCTGTTTTACCATAACCAACGTCACCACATAGCAGTCGGTCCATTGGCTGCACTCTTTCCATATCTTGTTTAATTTCGTGAATAGATGCAAGTTGGTCTGGCGTCTCTTCATAAGGGAAACGTTCTTCAAATGACTGAACCATGTCATTATCTGGACTAAATTTAAACCCTTCAGTCGCTGCACGTTCTTGGTACAACTTAAGTAATTCGTCAGCAAGTTCATTTACGCTACTTTCAACTTTCGCTTTTGTTTTCTTCCACTCTGTACCTCCGAGCTTATGCATTTTTGGTGCACCGTCGTCACTAGAGACGTATTTTTGTACGAGGTCCATTTGATCGACAGGGATAAATAATTGGTCCGTCCCTTTATATTGAAGTTTCATATAGTCATTGTGTAGACCGCCAACTTCTAACGTTTCTATACCGAGATAACGCCCAACACCGTGATGTACGTGTACGATATAATCTCCGACGTTTAATTCTTGATAAGATTTAATTTTTTCAGCATTAGATAGCTTTTTCGTACGACGCTTCTTTTTTGACGTACGGTTATAGAGCTCTTTACTCGTTAAAACTGCAGCATGCATAAATGGCAGTATAAAACCTGCATCGAATTCTCCAATGGATAGTACAACACCATTTTCTACATCTTCAGGAAGTTCTTTTATGAAACTATCGATATTTAAATCTTCGAGTAACTGGCGCGTCTTTTTTAGTTCTTCTTCGTCACGTAAAACGATGTTTACTAAAAAGCCATCACGTACCATCTGATTAATGTTGGATGCGAGTATATCGTATTGTCCGTAATAAATTTCAGTCGGTTTCACAGAGATTTTAACGATGTCTTGTACGTTCACAGGTAGCGCACTTAAAAATAGTGTAAAATAAATCGCATCTCTTTTATATAGACGCTCGAGTTGATGCTCTAAATAATTTCCACCTTCACTGAGCATCTTACCTGCTTCTTGAAGGCTTTCGTAATAATTATGCATCGCACGGACTTCACGTTCAAAACTTGCTTCTATCGTTTTGACTTCATCGATTAATATAATCGCATCTTCACTAATATAGTCTAAAATCGATACTTCATCGTCATAAAGTAAATGACTAAATTGGCTTAAATGACTCATCGTATAGTCTTTATTAGTCAACTTCTCGAAGTACGTATCGAGTGATTCATGTGCACCTTTGTCGATCGTTTCTTTCGTTTTATCGTACAGCTTTGTAATATGCTCAATCAGCGCGTCGCGTTCATCTTCTTCTAACACATATTCTGAAAATGGTTCGAGCGTGACAGATTCTAGATTATGTGTAGAACGCTTTGTTTCTTCGTCAATGGCGCGTATTGAGTCGACCTCTGTGTCGAATAATTCGATACGTACGAGCCCACTCGACATATACACGTCAAAAATATCTCCACGTACTGCGAATTCACCGAAGTTTTGGACCTCTTCACGTCTCACGTATCCAACGTCAGATAAGTAACGAATAAACGCACCATAATCGATATCACTACCGAGCTCTAATTTCTTTTTGTATGTCGATAGTTTTTCAGGCACCATTAACGGCTTCATAAGTCCTTCTGTCGGCACGATAAATAACCCTTTCTCTCTTTCAAGAAGGGCATATAACGTTCGCATGCGCTCTTTTTTAAATTCTGGGCTTTGGTCTGCCATCGTTTCAATCATAATGTCGCCAACAGGAAATGTATACACGTCTTCTGTATACGCCATTAGTTGGCTTTGTAGTTTCTCCATTTTATGATTGTTTTCAACAAATAACACGACGGGTGAATCGTTCGCTTCGACGACCTCGTGAAATAACGGCCCTTTAAACTCATCTGTTATACCCGTAACGAGTAGTGACTGATTGGGCGTATAGTCTAAAACCTCTCTCACGCGAGAGTCTTGTCTGATTCTCTCTTTAACTCGGTTATGCATTGATATCACCGTTATAACGGTTCATAACATCTATAAAGTCGTGATTGATTGCCATTTCACACGCATCTGTCGTGACGTCTAACACTTTTTCGAGTGTGACCATGTCTTCTTTTGTGAATTTTGATAACACCCAGTTCACGATTGGCATTGGACCATCTGGACGACCAATTCCAATACGAATACGCTTATATTTTTCAGTTTTGAAGTGTTGGTTTAACGAACGAATCCCGTTGTGCCCGCCTGCACTACCTTTTTGACGCAGTCTCAGTTTCCCGAGTCCAAGATCCATATCGTCATATAATATATAAACATCGTCGAGTTCAATATTGAAATAATCGATTAACGGGCGAACGCCTTCCCCAGATAAGTTCATAAATGTTTGAGGTTTAACGAGCATTACCTTTTCGCCGTTCACTAAACCTGTACCAAATTCACATTTAAACTTATTTTCATCTAAATCGATATTTAAACTATCACTTAATTTATCAATCGCCATAAATCCAATGTTATGACGTGTATTGTCATATTTAGGTCCTGGGTTCCCAAGTCCAACAAAGCACTTCATAATCTTTCCTCCATATTAAAAAAGGCGATGGTTCCCCACCGCCCTAGCAATAATTATATTACTCTTCGTCTTCAGATGATTCTTCTGCAGGTGCTTCTTCAGCAACTTCTTCTGAATCTTCTGCGTCTTCTTCAACTTCTTCTTGTGGTACAGATACCATTGCAAGAGTAGTGTCATCTTCGTTTTCAATCGTGAATGAGAACTTATCACGGATATCTCCGACAGTAATTGAATCACCAATTTCAAGTGCTTCAACATTTACTTCAAGCTCTTCAGGGATGTCCGCTGGACGAGCTGTAACTTCAACAACGAAGTTTGGTTGTTCAACAACTCCGCCTTCTTTTTCACCAGCAGCTTCACCAACAGTAACAACACTTACTTCTACTGTTCTTTCTTCATCCATGTTGATTGCGATGAAGTCGATGTGGTCCACTCTATTTTTTAATGATTCGAATTGATATTCGTTCACCATTGCTTGAACTGTTTTACCGTCAAGTTCAAGATCGATTACACCGTTACGTCCGATTTTACGAATTAATTTAATAAATTCTACTTCGTCGACAGTAACTGATGTGTTTTCTACATTATAACCGTAAAGTACCGCAGGTACTTTGCCAGCTGCACGTAATTCATTGAGTTCACCTTTTGTTAAACTCTCTCTTGAATTCGCAACTAGTTTTGCCATTATATTTTCCACCTTTCATAAACTAGCAGTCATTTTACCACTTTAACAAATAGCCATACGTAATAATACCATATAATAGGATATATTGTAAAAGTATTTTAACAATATTTAACTTTAGTCAAATAAGCGACTGACTGAACGCTCTTCGTGAATACGAGTAATTGCTTCAGCAAGTAACTCTCCAACTGAAAGTTGCTTAATTTTATCGATTTGTTTTTCTTCAGGTAATTTAATTGAGTTTGTTACGATTACCTCTTTAATTTGTGACTCTTGTAAGTTTTCGATTGCTTTACCAGATAATACTGGGTGTGAACAACATACGTACACTTCAGTCGCACCCTCTTCGATTAACTTATCTGCTGCAAGTTTAATCGTACCACCTGTGTCGATAATGTCATCGATAACGATTGCTGTTTTACCTTTAATGTCACCGACGATACTCATTACTTCTGCAACGTTCGCACGTGGACGACGTTTATCGATGATCGCAATTGGTGAACCGAGTCTTTCAGCCATACGGCGTGCACGTGTCACCCCACCGTGGTCCGGTGATACGATAACGACTTCTTCTTCATAGTTTAAGTCGTGTTTTTCATCTTCAAAGTATTTCGTGATTAATGGAACACTCGTTAAGTGGTCGATTGGAATATCGAAGAACCCTTGAATTTGTGCAGCGTGTAAGTCGATAGACACAACGCGGTCTGCACCTGCTGTTTCAAGTAAGTTCGCAACGAGTTTCGCTGTAATTGGTTCACGTGGACGAGATTTTCTATCTTGACGCGCGTAACCATAGTACGGAATAACTAAGTTGATGCGGCGTGCTGATGCACGTCTTAACGCATCTATCATAATTAATAACTCCATTAAGTGTGCGTTTACTGGCTCTGACGTTGGTTGTACGACAAAGATATCTTTACCACGTACACTTTCTAACACGTCTACTTGCACTTCTTGGTCTGAGAAGCGATTCACTTTACACTTCCCTAACTCTACACCTAGATGGTCTGCGATTTCTTGAGCAAGTGGTTCGTTTGCAGATAAAGTAAATACTTTCATGTCATCTTTAATGTTTTGCTGATTTCCCATAATATCCTCCAGCGGTTATTTTTTATAATAATTTTCTTTAGTCGTTTGACGTTCACGTGCGATTGCTAAACTATCTGATGGTACATCGTCTACTACAGTACTTCCCGCAGCGATAACCGAGCGGTCTCCAATCATAATTGGTGCCATCATATTCGAGTTACACCCGACAAATGCATCGTCTCCAATGATCGTTTTGTGCTTATTTACACCATCGTAATTCACTGTAATTGTTCCACAACCAATGTTCGTTCGTTTTCCGACCTCTGCATCTCCAATATAACTTAAATGCGACACTTTTGCACCATCATCAAGGAAAGATTTTTTAGTTTCTACAAAGTTTCCAATTTTTACAGACTTTCCGATTTTTGTTCCTGGTCGAACTTGTGCAAATGGTCCAACTGACGTACCGTCACCAATTTCTGAATCTGTAATGACAGAGTGTCTAATTACAACGTCGTTACCGATTCTTGCGTTCGTGATTTCACTATCGCCTCGAATGACACAATTTTCACCGATGACCGTTTCACCTTCGATAACTGCTCCAGGATAAATGACAGTATCTCTACCGATTTCTACCGTACTATCGATGTACGTATTTTCAGGATTAATAATCGTAACTCCATGATCCATTAATCGGTCTAATATAACAGTTTGATATAAATAACGGGCATTTGCGAGCTCTTTTCTCGTTTCTACAGTAAATATGCCAAAGTCTGCTTCAACAGCTCCGATTGATTTCGCCATGTTTTCAATCGTATCTAATTTTAAAGTGTTTAACTTGCCTTTTTCGACGAGCAACAACTGGCCATCGACGACGTAAATATTCTCGATATCTTCTTCGTATAAGCTTTTATACATTTCGTCAAAAATGAGTGGCGAACGGCTATCTACAAATACTGTGTCCTTGTCCTCTAGCTGACTTGTATCCGTCAGAACTTTGTATGAGTCAAATGACTCATTTAATCCTTCTTTTGACGTTAAATAAATATCATTTACACCCGAAAGTTTTAACTGGTTAATGATATGCTGTAATAGCGTTGTCCCACATAACGTATGTAATGCGGTATGTGTATTTGATTTCATCTGAGATGTATCGACATCTGTTAAAATCACTGCTTGCTTATGCATAATACAATATGCCTCCAAATCGTTTCTTCTACCATTATTTTACAGTATTTCCTAAGAAATTTAAAAAGATAAAAAGCTAGGACAGCGTATATGCCCTAGCTTTCCATACGATTATTCTTCGTCTGATTCAACCGCTTCAGTTTCTTCTTCATCTTCCGTTGACTCTTCAGGTACGTCTTCAGTTTCATCGTAGACGCGCATCACTTCTTCTTGTACGTGCTGTCTCATTTCTGAGTTGATTGGGTGAGCGATATCTCTGAACTCTCCATCTGCTGTACGTTTACTTGGCATTGCAACAAATAATCCATTGTTACCTTCAATAACTCTTAAATCATGCACAACAAACGCGTCATCAAACGTAATTGACGCTAATGCTTTCATTCTCGTATCTTGATTATTCACTTTACGTAATCTTACATCAGTAATTTTCATATTGTGTGAATCCTCCTGTAGTCAATAATACGGACATGTGTTTATATTATTTAAAAGAAGCCACAAGTTCGATTTCTACTTTTACATCTTTTGGTAAACGGCTCACTTCAACACATGATCTCGCTGGTAGTTTACCCGTAAAGTATTGTCCGTAAACTTCGTTTACGACATCGAAGTCATTCATATCTGAAATAAAGATTAAAGTTTTCACGACGTTCTCATATCCAAGTCCAACTTCTTTAAGTATCGCGCCGAGATTTTCTAATACTTGTGTCGTTTGTTCTCTCACGTCATCAGACACAATTTCACCGTTTAAATTTAATGGAATTTGACCAGAAGTGAAAAGTAAATCTCCAGCTTTCATTGCGTGACAATAAGGCCCGATTGCTTTTGGTACGTTTTTCGTATTAATCATTTCAGTATTCATAAATAAACACATTCCTTCCTATAGTTTATTATTATCTTTTTCTAAAATATTCTAAACAATTTCCTTCTTCGACGACAAATGTTTCATTATATTCATCGATTTTTGATACTTTAACAATTGACGTATAGTCTTTATATCTACGGTTCCCAGGTGTATCTTTTGACTCGACGAGTACACTGACACCGACGACTGTCGCTTTAAATTCTTCCATCAACGTAATGACACCATTAATCGAACCGCCTGCACGTAAAAAGTCATCGATAACGAGTACACGGCTACCTTCTTCTAGCGTACGCTTTGCTAAAATCATCGTTTCTATTTTACGCGTTGACCCTGAAACGTAATTGACAGATACCGTCAATCCTTCCGTAATTTTATTGTCCTTACGAATGACTGCGACGGGCACATTTAATTTACTCGCAACTGCATGCGCCATCGGAATCCCTTTTGTTGCGATTGTAACAATCGCATCGATTTTTTTATCGTCATACATCGTAGCAATAAGGTCTCCGAATTGCGCCATGAGAGATGAATTGCCGACAATATCAGATAAGTATAAATATCCACCAGGTAAGATACGTTTTGTTTCAGAAATCTCTTGTTTAAATTGGTCGACGATTTTCGTGGCTTTCTCATAACTAATATGTGGGATAAAAGTCACCCCACCTTGTGCGCCGTGCGTCGTCTCGATTCTACCGATAGATTCCTCTTCGAACACTGCTTTTATAATTCGAAGGTCTTCACTGATCGATGATTTTGCTTGTGAAAATTTGTTAACAAATACAGATAACGGGATACGTTCGTTTGGTCGTCTCGATAAATACTCCGTGATAAAAACGATGCGCTCACTCCGTTTAAACTTCATTTGCTTCTCCTCACTTATGTTGAATTAGCCGATAAGTCGTACTTTATATACTTCGTCACAAATACCTTTAATTGCGTTATATAACTGTGTCGCTTGATGTTCTTTTTTACAAATACCATAAACCGTTGGTCCGCTTCCGCTCATGAGTACCCCGTCTGCTTTACTTCTTCTGAAGCACTCGAGTAAATTATCGACTTTTTTATAACGCGTTCGAGTAATTGGTTCAAGGTCATTAGACAACGCGTCAATCACGTCATAATAACTTCCGTTATTTAACGCTTCGACCATGCGTTTTGTCCCTCGGTTTGATTTTTCGCCTTTTAACGCGCCATATATACGTTTTGTTGACACGCTAATATTCGGTTTGGCAAGCACAATCCACGCATGTCCTGCGCGTTTTAATGGTGTCGTAATTTCTCCACGCCCTGTTGCGAGTCTCGTGCCTCCATATACACAAAACGGAATGTCTGACCCGATTTCTGCACTGCGTCTAGCAAGTTCGTCAATATCGATATTTAAATCGTATAGTGTATTTATTCCTCTAAAGGTTGCAGCGGCATCTGCACTACCTCCACCAAGTCCCGCAGCTACTGGAATCGATTTGTCGATATGAATATCCACGCCTTTAGCACCGTACTCTTGCATAATAAGTGCAGCTTGGTAGACGAGATTTTTCTTATCGAGTGGTAAAAACCCGTGATTTGAGGACAGCACGATACGGTTATCTTCGCGTTTTTTGAACGTTAAATAGTCGTTTAAATCAATTGTCGTCATCACCATTTCAACTTCATGATAGCCATCATCTCTTTTATGAAGTACATCAAGCGTTAAATTAATCTTTGCTGGTGCTGTTTCAATATGCATATCATCCGCCCTCTACCTATTAGTAAATTACTTATTATGATACTAATTTTTTCATATTATCTAAAGAGAAAACTATCCTCTCATCATAAAAAAAAACGGATTAGAGAGTTCTAATCCGTATATATATAATATTTTAGTTATGGCACACTAAAAGATATTATCTGTTCATACCGTCAGAAAGTACTTTTAAGTTATATCTTAAATATTCGATATACGTACTTGCTTCACTGTCTCGGTTACCAATTTCGTCACTGTACAGTGGCTTTTCGTAAATTGGTACTCCTGACTCTTTAGACACAGCTTCCATCGGACGTCTATCGACGTTTGATTCTACAAATAAGACCGGCGGATTATGTTGTTTTACAAACTCTGTCGCGTCTTTAATTTGTTGTGGTGACCCGTTATCTTCTGTGTCAATTGCCCAAATATAACCTTCTTGAATATCATATTGTTCTGTTAAATATTGAAATGCAAACTCACTTGCGACTAAAATGCGTTTTTCATCTGGAATATTTTCAAACGTTTCGCGATATTCCGCTTCAATGTCTTTTAACTCAGAGATATATTCTTCTGCACGCTTTTTGTAGTAGTCGCTATTATCTGCATCAATTTCAATTAATGCTTGTTCGACCGCTTCAGCCATTTTAATGCCGACATTTGGATCGATAAACGAGTGTGGGTTGATTTCTTCATCTTTTGTGCCTGATGCGAGATACATTGGTTCGACTTCTTCAGTCGCACGGAACACTTTATTTTCGTCATAATTAATTGACGAAATGAACTTATCTAGCCATCCACCGTTTTCTCCTTCTAAGTTTAAGCCGTTATAGAATAATGCATCACTTTTTGTTAAAAACTGAATGTCTTCTGGCTTTGGATCGTATTCATGTGGGTCTGTTCCTAGTGGCACTAAGTTATGAACTTCCACATGATCTCCACCAATCGCTTCAACGATATCCGTCATAATAGAAAACGTCGATGTGATTTTTAGTTTGTCATTTTGCTCTTCATCTGCACTGTCAGATGAACAACCCGTTAAAATAAGTAGCGCAATTAAAACGCCAGAAATCCTTTTAATTAAATCCATTTCCATAGAACTCCCTTCTTAGGTGCAAAAATAAATGCAATTAAAAAAAATGCTGTAGCTACAAGTACAATCGTCGGACCACTCGATAGATTTAGCTTAAAGCTAAACATCAGTCCGATGATGGCAGAAATTCCGCCGAGACTTGCTGCAATTACGATCATTAGAGACATACGTTTTGTGAGTAGATATGCTGTCGCCGCTGGCGTAATGAGTAAACTCACGACTAAAATAACTCCTACTGTCTGTAACGATACAACAGTTACAAGTGTGAGTAGTACCATTAATCCGTAGTGAATAGTTTTCACTGGCATCCCGCTTGCTACTGCCATCGTCGGGTCAAACGTCGTAATTAAAAATTCTTTATAGAATAGGATAACAACGAGGATAACGACAGCTGCAACAATCATCGTTAACGTACGATCTATGTCGCGTACCGTTAGAACGTTACCAAATAGTATTTCGGTTAAATCCATCGCTGTATTTGCTTTTGCAATTAACAACACACCTATCGCAAAGAACGTCGAGAACACGATCCCGATGGCCGAATCATTTTTAATATTACTGTTCTGATTAATAAACCCGATACCAATCGCTGCGAGTAATCCAACAATTACCGCACCAACGAAAAAGTTAATACCAAGCATAAATGAAATCGCAACTCCTGGTAATACTGCGTGTGAAATCGCGTCACCCATTAAAGCGAGCCCGCGCATGACGATAAAACTCCCTATTACTCCACACACAATCCCTACAACCGCACCAGTTAAGAGCGCTTTTTGAAAAAATTCGTATGCGAGGATATCGTGAAAAATATTCATAACCATCATGCTTCACCTGCTTTCACGATAATATTGTCACCATATGCTTCTTTTAAATTCTTCTCAGTGAATACTTTTTCTACTGAACCGTAATCTTTAACACCGAAGTGGACTAAAATAAGTTCATCAAAATAATCGTGCACTTTACTTAAATCATGGTGCACAATTAATATCGTAATTCCTTCTTCAGCCATTTCTTTTAAGACTTTGATGATCACTTTTTCACTCTGTACATCAATCCCAACGAACGGCTCATCTAAAAAGACGAGATCGCTATGCTGTGCAAGTGTACGTGCAATTAAGACTCGTTGGAACTGTCCGCCAGACAGTTCACCAATTTGTCGGTCTTTAAAATCTTCCATACCAACTTTTTTCAAACTTTCTAACGTGCGCTCTTTTTCTTTTTTACCAGGTCTTTTAAGTACGCCTAGGTTCGGATACGTTCCCATAAGCACGCAGTCAAAAACCGTCACTGGAAACGTCATATCAATATCGACACGCTGCGGCACGTACGATATACGTTTCGCGTGATTTTTCATCGATTCGCCATTAAAAGTCACCGTACCAGTGTTCGGCACAAGATTTAACATCCCTTTAATAAGCGAAGACTTACCCGCACCATTCGAGCCGATAATCCCATATATATTACCTGTCTCCAATTCCAATGACGCATCTTTAATCGCATGAATATGCTTGTCGTATACGACATTTAAATTCTCTACCTTTAACATGTAAACCTCCTTATAATAACCTATTTTTAGGATACCTTATGTTTATTTTTTAGTCAATCCTAAACTTTGGTGGAGAGGTGTGTGGTTTGGGTATTTATTTGTACTTATTCGACTCTTTTTGAAGATAAAGCACTGGCTGGGGGCGTTTTTCATCACTCTTATTTACAAATTTGTGCCTTGGATGCTGGAATTTGTTAAATATATCCGGATAATTAACAAAAAATCGGAATTATGCGCTCTTTTTGTTAGATAAAAAATATATTTAAATAAAACTTTAAATACTTAAATTTCAAGTTTAAGTTAGCCACTTGAAAATAGTTAAATTCAGGGCTACCAATATAATTAGTATCTGTTCGAGGATAAGATAATACCTTTTTATCGTACAATGATTGAGCAACTAATAATGTTTTTGAAGCACTGTACTTAAATCTTTTGTTAGCTGTTGCTTGTAAATCAGACAAGCTAAATAATCTAGGTGCTTGTTATCTTTTCTCTTTAACATCAACATTTTTTACTTTTGCTCGATTAAGCTTACTGATACTATCAATGTTGTTTTCTCTTAAAAAATCATTTAATTCATCTTCTGTATCAAAACGCCCTGAATATTTACCTTCATACTCGCCTTTTTCAGTATAAAAAGTACCATAAAGCTCATAAAATGGCTTTGATACAAAATTCTCTATCTCTTGATTTCGTTGATAAATCATAAATAAAGTTGGTGTTTGCACTCGTCCGATACTAAAAACGCCATTCAGACCGTTATTCTGCATATACAACGTATATAAACGTGATAAGTTCATTCCAACCAACCAATCGGCAATCTGTCTAGTCTGTGCTTCTTTATAAGTAGAATAAAATTGTTTACCGTCTTTTAAGTTCTTCAAACCTTTTCTAATTTCATCAGTTTCAAGTGAGTTTAACCATAATCTTTTAATATCTTTTTTACCATTTCCCGAAAGATTAATTATTGATTGTGCAATATTTTCTCCTTCTCTATCACTATCTGTACCTATAATAATAGTATCAGCATTATCTAAATGCTTTTTAACAATGTTAAATTGTTTTGCAGCACCTTTTGAGACCTCAAATTTATATTGATCAGGAAACATTGGTAATTGCTCTAAACTCCATTTTTTCCAATCTTTATTATACTTTTCAGGTTCTGCTAAACTAACTAAATGACCATAACCATATGTAATTATCGCACTTGGTAATTCATCATCTGACACTTCAAAATAACCATTTTTCTTTTTTGATTGTTTAAAAGCTTCTGCATAACTTTGAGCCTGACTTGGTTTTTCAGCTAAAATAACTGTATTCATACTCTAACTCCTTTTCTAAAAAGAAAAAGTCATTGATCTACTATGTTTCTAATAATCTTTTCTATAAATACCCGCTCTTTGTCTATATCTTCTAAAAGTACGTTCATTGATACCAGTTTTTTCTTCAACTTCTCAATCACTTAACCCTTGCTTAAATAATTCAAAAGCATGTTTTAATCTAGGATTGTCTTTTGAATATTTGAAAGGTTTACCTTTATACTTCCCTTGTTTTTTAGCTATTTCAATCCCTTGTCTTTGTCTTTCTAAAATAGCTTCACGTTCTTTTTCTGCTTGATATTTATATAGCTCAATAATTAAATTCTGCAATAATTGTCTTAAATTATCATCTTCAACTCCTCTTAAAGAAGGTAAATCTAATATTTCAATTGTCGCACCTTTTATTCTTATTTCATCAAGTGTCCTTGTTAACTCCTTATTATTTCTTCCTAATCTATCAAGTTCAGAAACAACCACTATATCGCCTTCTCTTATGAAACTAAGCATTTCTTTTAAAGCTGGTCTATTTCTATCTTTCCCACTTAAATCATCTGTATATATTTTGTAGCAACCTGCTTTATTTAAACTTTCAATCTGCCGAGCAAAGTTTTGATCTTTATCACTTATTCTTGCATAACCGATTTTATGTTTTTCTTTATTCAATAAAACCACCTTATATATATGACCTATTTATATGTCCTAACATATTTATTGTAACTAAAATGCTTAACAAATGCACATATACCAACATTTATAAGTGTAAATTTTGGTTTTATTTCGCACTAACTTCAAGCGCTATGTTGCACTAATAGAACAAAAAAAGACTATTTCGCTAAATGAAATAGTCCTTTTTGTTACTTATTTTACTCCAATAACTAAACTATCTCGTGCAGCTTCCACTACTTCTGTCGTGATAGTTTCAAGGTTATTGATTTCTAATATTCTTTCGATTTGGGTGAAAAGTCTTTGGATAAGTCGAAAGTTTCCACTGGTAATTTTAATAATACTAGTGACAGCTTCATAATTAGCAAAATCTTCCAGTTGGACAGATAATCCTAACTCTTCCCATTTGTATTCCAGAATATGGTGGATCTCGTCTTTACTCAATCTGTCAAATTCATGGGCAAAACCTATTCTCGAGTAGAGTTGAGGATAACGAGCCAATCGCTTTTCTATACCCGGCATTCCAATAAAGATCATAACCACATCTTTTTGGTCATAAATATCTCTTAATTGTTCTAAATGCTGTACTTTTAATCGATCTATTTCATCAATAATAATGAGATCAATTTCTTCATACACATTCGTTGAGTATTTTTCTTCTGCTCCTAACTGAAGAACTCTATACATACTTTTAACCATACCCATTTTACCACCGATCATATCGATTTCATTCGTCATTTTAGTCGCCCGTATATAGAGTTAATGGAGGAAGTTCTTGGTTTATGAGAACACCTCTTTCCTACGATTAAATAAAATTAATCGTCAATTTTTATTTATCTAAGTAACGATAAAGCGTTGACTTGCTGATTCCTGTCATCTCAACAATTTCTTTCACACTATATTCTTCACTTTTGTACAATTTTATTGCTCGTTCGATATCTCGTTGGTTCACAGGAGGGCGCCCGCCTTTTCGCCCTCTAGCTCGAGCACTTTTTAAACCTTCTTTTGTACGTTCAACAATCAAATCTCGCTCAAATTGGCTAAATGCTTGAAATACAGTCATCATAAGCCGACCATGTGGAGTGGCAGTATCAAAATTCTCTTTTAAGCTGATCAACTTTATATTATGTTCTTCAAAGTAATTTACAAGTTCAATTAAATCTTTTGTACTGCGACCCAAACGAGAGAAGCTTTCCACGACAACTGTATCACCTGGACGCAATTTATCTTTCAGTCGATTTAATTGCGGACGGTTAGCTTTGGTTCCCGTCATCTTTTCGGTCAGTATTTCGTTGCAGTTATGTTCATTGAGCAAATCCAACTGACGAGACAATTCTTGTGATCGTGTACTTACCCTTGCATACCCATATATATACCCACTCATAATCCTCTTCCTTCTCTATTTTGATTTTCTCAATTGTATCATAAAGGGTGGGTAAAGATACGTAGATAAAGAGCAAAGTTTTGGCACTAAAAACCCTTCTTCTAGTCTATAAAAGTTGTTATTTAAAATCGTCCCATAATCGATTGTTTTTGAGACAAAGTAATTTATAAAAAATATGCCTCTAACGTTTTTAGCACGTTAGAGGCATATAAACTTCAGAAACTTATTAGTATACCTAAACCTTTTTGAGTTTTGATTGGATTAGTTAGATTTTAACAAACGAAGCCCATTTAGGATTACAACCAATGTACTTCCTTCATGGATAATGACACTGATTGCTATATCTGTTAATCCTAATAAGCTAACCACAATTAGAAAAGCGACGACTGCCATTGAAAAAATAATATTTTGCCAAATGACACGATTCATTTTGGTTGAAATATTATGAGATTGGACCAATTTGGATAAATCATTCTGCATCAAAACCAAATCAGACACTTCTACTGCTACATCGGTTCCGTCTCCCATGGCAATCCCTACATTTGCATTCACAAGGGCTGGGGCATCATTTACACCATCACCCACCATTGCTGTTAAGCCGTATTTCTCTTTTTGCTCGTCTATAATTCGAGATTTATCTTCTGGCATGACATTCGCGATTACTTCATCTATTTCTAATTGTTCCGCAACTGCTTTTCCTGTCATTTCTGAGTCGCCAGTGATTAAAGTGGTGTGTATGCCTTGTTCTTTAAAGTATTTAATGGTGTCTTTTGCATGTTCACTTGGAACGTCCATGAGAGCTATAAGTCCAATGACATTCTCATCTTCTGCTACATATACGACTGTTTTACCTTCTGATGCCCATTCATTATTTAAACGAATATATTCATCTGCAACCTCGTTAAACGAAGTTGGTTTTCCGATCCGATAATTTTTGCCGTTGTAATCTCCTGTCAACCCTTTACCAATCTGATTTTCTACTTCAATAGTCAGTTGATTTTTTTGTTCAAACTTTCTTAGAATGGCATCTGCTAAGGGGTGATTGGATTCTTTTTCAAGAGCTACTACGATATCAATCATATTTTCTACGTTCACGGAATCAGCAAAATGATAATTGGTTACTTCTGGTTTTCCTTTGGTCAAAGTTCCGGTCTTATCAAACGCAATTGCTTGAGTATCAGCTAATTGAGACAGATAAGAACTACCTTTTGAAAGGACTCCATTTTTGGCCAGATTAGAGGTCGTTGATAAGGTTACCGATACGGTAGCTGCTGCTAAAGCACATGGTGAAGCTGCAACTAAAAGAACTAATCCTCTATAAATACTTTGTGCCCATGTCCAATCAAATAGAGCAGGAGCTAATAACACGAACAGGGGAATAGCAATTAAAACAACTGTAACGTATTTCGGTTCAAATTTTTGGATAATACTTGCAGCTTTTGTTTGATTATCTTGGTTCTGGTTCACTAATTGTAAAATTTTTGAAAAGACTGTATCTTCGTTTTCTTTGGTGACTTCCATTGTAAACGTACCTGTCCCATTAATCGTACTCCCAAAAACGGTATCTCCTTTTGTTTTTTCATTGGGTATACTTTCACCATTAATAGACGATTCATCAATGGAAGTAGAGCCAGATAAAATGACGCCATCAATGGGTACTTGGTCACCATTTAATACCTGAAGTTGGTCTCCCACTGTTAATTCACTGACATCAACAATTTTTGTATTCCCATCAGGCAAAATTAACCGAGCAGTCGTTGGATTCATTTCGAGTAATTTCGTTATTTCTCGTTTACTTCTTCCTTCAGCGTAATCTTCCAGAAAATGTGCGCCTGAAAAAATGAGAATCAACAACGTTCCTTCCCAAAAATTCCCTATCGCTGAAGCTCCTATAGCTGCTAATCCCATTAAAATATGAGAATTAGGCGTGAACTTGTTATTTGTTTTTGTATTCTCAATTGTCTCTCCAAGACCTTCCAGAATAATGACATGATAGCCCGCACTAATTGTGGCGAGTGAGAACATGATGTTTTTTACGGTTTGATATTCGTCACTTAAGAACAGCGAAACAATTGCCAATGCCAAACCAATAAAGTATAAAACAATAGGCATCTTTCCGTGATAGTGGTCGTGGTTATGGTTATGTTTCTCTTTTTCCTGTGATTGTTGTTCTTGGATATTTTCCATTTTTATCACCTTTCTATATAATTTATTTGATTTTTGTAGACTTTTTTTGTGTCCTTTGTTTATTGTTTAACCAAGAGCAACGTCCAATGTCATCATGATAGCAAAACCAATCATAAATGCCATTGTCGCTACTTCGCTATGTCCATTCGTTTGAGAATTAGGAATCAATTCTTCAACACAGACAAATACCATGGCTCCTGCTGCAAAAGCTAATGCATAAGGTAAGATAACAGTTATCTGTGTGACCAGCCAAGCGCCAATAGTTGCTGATATAATTTCAAAAAGTGCACTGGATTGCCCCATATTAAATGCATGCCCTTTGTACTGCCTTCTGCTCGAATAGGCATTGAAAGCGCAGCACCTTCGGGAAAGTTTTGCAGCCCAATACCCAGTGCAAGCACCAATGCACTTGTAATAGCAGAAGCTCCTTGTCCAGCAGCTCCAAAAGCCACACCAATTGCCAACCCTTCTGGTATATTATGAATGGTTACCGCTAGAAACAAAAGGGTTGTAGACGATAAAGATGAAGCAACACCCTCAGTTTCCTCAACACCGCTTGTTCTATTATGCAAATGAGGGACCACGCCATCCACAACTCTTAAAAAGAGGCCTCCTACTAAAAAACCAACCAAAGCAGGCACAAATGACCAAATACCATAACCATTTTGCTCTGCAAAATCAATGGATGGCGCTAACAAAGACCAGTAACTTGCTGCAAACATAACCCCGGCAGCAAAACCATTCATAATGGCAAGAAGTTTATCATTCACTTCATGAAATAAAAATACTAAACTCGAACCTAGGACGGTCATTAGCCAAGTAAATACACCCGCTAATGTTGCTTGCCAGATTGGGTTTAAACTCAAAAACCAATCAACCATTAAAATACACATCCTTTAACTGCCGTAAAATATTTTTCAACTTGAGTTAGACTAATAGAAATAGTATAACTATACACCGACTTTTTTGTGTTTTGCAACTTCTGAACTCGCATGCTTGCCGAAGTAAGGCAAGGATTCATATATTTTGGGCTTATCCAGTATCCATCTCCTTTCATATGTAAATCGGAATGATTATGATTCACATATGAAGTTTCGTTCATATGTTTACGAAATCATATTAACTCACTGTATGAGCTTTGTCAAGACAAGATGCTTCTTGTTCAAATGGACTACTATTATGAATACAAAAGTCTTAATTTAGTCTATAAACTAAAAACTCGCATCGTTTTACTCATGTGGTATTATATATATGAACGGAAAATCATATGAGAGGAATAAGAGCATATGCATACATCAACATCTTCGCCAATCAATAAAGAGAAGATTCAATCAATAAGCAAATTATTCAAAGTGATTAGTGACCCTACACGCTTGTCGATTCTCTTTCTTTTACAGAAAAAAGAACTCAGTGTTGGAAACATTGTGCTTGCATTGGATATGGAACAGTCCGCGATTTCACACCAACTAAAAATATTGAAAGATTCGCGTTTAGTGAAGGCAAGGAGAGAAGGGAAAAGCATGGTTTACAGTCTTGATGATCTTCATGTTTTCAGTATTCTCGAACAAGTCTTAACTCATATCAACGAACTAGAACAATAAGAGCAAATAATATATAAAACTAAATGGAGGTTTTTAAAATTTCAAAATCAGAGAAACAAGAAAAGCACTCGACCTTTGGTAGACCGCGGTTTCCGTCCAACCTTTTCGAGTAAGTCGATATTCTTGGTGCGCATGATGCCACTGTCGATCCAATTGTAGAGGGTTGAAGTACTTGGAATGATCGCCGGATCAAACAGGTCCATGGCTTTATTAACCACTGTATCTGGAGACCATTTGTCTTCAAGCATTTTTCGATCCGCCCATTCAGTGAATCGCTCCGTTTCCACCCATTTGGGACGGCGGCCACAGTTCGCACGATTTCGCAGATAAATGTCATGATGCAGCTCTGCGGAGTAGACCTTTTTATAGTAGGTATACGTCTTGCCATTCTGTTTCTGTTGGCTTTTCTGCGTGACAGACGCTGTATTGATGGCATTATTGATGGTTTGTGGACTACGTCCAAGCAAAGACGCAATCTTTCGATTGGATAAATCAAGTGCTTTATACGCTTCAATTTTCTTCATTTCACCGTATGTAAGGTGTTTAGATTTGCGTGATTCTGTGTTATTATCTACATGGGTCATGTGAATTCTCCTTATATTGGTTGGTGGTACATTCAATATAACATGAAATTCACATGGCTTTTTTTATTTTAAGTGGCTAGGTTGATTATAAAATCTTCCAAAACTTTAAATATTCTATAAACTAAAAAAATAATATAAATTAAAGTTATTTTTAATTAAAAACTAAAACATATACTTATTTTATAGGGTAATATTTTACTTATTGACAAAATTTATTTCTATGAGAAAATAAGGATACATTCAGTAAACGGAGGAATTCAAATTGAATAAGAAATTATTGATATTTTTATCTTTATTACTACTAGTGCCTCATTTGGTGTATGGAAAAAGTGTCTCAGCCGTGACTGAAACAAACGAAAAAATTAGCATTTGGAATAATTATATGAGTAACAAAGAACTACAAAACTTCTTTAAAGAACATGACTTAAATTCTAAAAATGTAGAAAGCGCCTACCAAATCCAAGATAATGATTAAGCTCATTATATTCTAAATGTCCAAATTAATGGCAATGGAGATTTCATAAATATATACTTTGCAAATGAAGAATTATTTTCTTACAGCATTCAAAAGTATGATGATAAAACACAAAATTCAGCAACATTTGAGCTTTACGATGCTGTAGATAATACATTAATAATGAGTGAGTCTATCTCTAAAGATAAAGAAATTACTACCAATTATTTAATATCAGAAAATGAAGTTAGTACATATGCATTAACAGACAAACAAGTCTTCGCTTTAGAATGGGCTTGTATATTCTCAAGCTACATGGGATGTATAGGAACATCACTAGCTGTCGGAGCAGCTGGAACACTAATTTCTGGTCCCGTAGGAACTGTTACCGGAGCCCTCGGAGGATGGGCTTGCAGATACCTTTTCCAAACAGCAGTCGAAAAATTCGGTGGCAAACAAGCTGCTTGTAAAGTCTTTAGTTAAGGTGAGCATTACTTTATGAACAAAAGAAAAAATCATTTAAAAGTAGTTTCATGGATAATATTAGTAATATTTATTGATGTAATACTATTCTCGTTTTTACCTGATTCTAATTGGTTAGAAATATTATTTAGTTTCTCTACTATCATGATTGTAGGTGCACTAGGAGTAACTATAATTTTAAAAATATTTGATTAATTTTTATTCCTGTTTACACCTGGTGTGACCAACAGCGAAGCAAGATAAAAAAGCTGTAGAATGACTTGAGAACAAACGACCTCAAGTCATTTGAATTTTTAGTATGTTTATGTTCGATATTCTAGAAAAACTTTCTCATAATGATAGCATCCTTAAATCTTTACAACATTTGCATGTTGCCTCTCCATATTTATTTCGATTTTATAGACATTCATGACAAAAGGCCCATATTAGGTCTTATACACTCAATTTTATGATTTTTAAGGAAATTTATCCTTTAGATGATTAAAAACCTTATTTCACTGATTAAGATCAGGACACCACGCTGTTCATCCCTCTTATTTACAAAAATGATCTGGGAATACTGAAATTTGTTAGATATATCCGGATAATTAACAAAAAATCGGAATTCTGACCTCTTTTTGTTAGATAAAAAATTATATTTAACAAAAATCGATCGGCTCGGACGAAATATGTTAAATATATCCGGATATCTAACAGAATCACGATTTTTTTGTTAAATATAATTTTACGATGTTGTCTAATTACTCTTTACAAGATAAAACACTCTTATTTGCCCCGTTAACTGCAGGACACCATGCTTTTCATCACTCTTATTTACAAATTTGTCCCTTGGATGCTGAAATTTGTTAAATATATCCGGATAATTAACAAAAAATCGGAATTATGCGCTCTTCTTGTTAGATAAAAAATTATATTTAACAAAAAGTGATCGCCTTAGACGAAATATGTTAAATATATCCGGATATCTAACAGAATCACTAAAATTTTGTTAAATATAATTTTCCAAAATTTCCTAATTACTCTTTTAAAGATAAAACACCCAAACGCCCCAAAAAACCCCTATCTCCACAAAACTCCTGTAAACTATAAGTAACATTTTTATCGAGGAGAGATATTATGGATGCTTATGAAATTCGTCAAGAGATTCGAAATGGCCGACATAAGAATACGACGTCTGGTTTAGCAAATGATAACGTGCAGGCGAATCTTGTTGTGCTACCTAAAGCGTACGCATTTGATTTTTTACTGTATGCACTTCGCAATCCAACACCCATTCCGATTATTGAAGTGCTCGAAGATGGTAAGTGTAACAGCCGCTTCGCAAAGGATTCGGATATTCGTACTGATATTCCATTTTATAACATTTATAAAAACGGAACGCTCGTCGACACCGTCGAAGACGTAAAAGACATTTGGCAAGATGATTTTGTTTCATTTTTAATCGGATGTAGCTTTACTTTCGAAGACGCGCTAATGAAAGGCGATATCTCGCTTAAGCATATTGAACAAAATAAAAACGTCGCGATGTATAAAACGAACATCCCAACAGAGCGTGCAGGTATTTTTCATGGTAATATGGTCGTTTCAATGCGCCCGATTAAAAAGAATCTAGTTGATAAAGCAATCGAGATTACATCTCAGTTTAAAGATATGCATGGAGGTCCGGTTCATGTCGGAGATCCACGTGCAATTGGGATCGAAGATATCACAAAACCTGATTATGGTGATTCGATCGATATTGCAGACGATGAAGTACCAGTATTTTGGGGATGTGGAGTCACTCCACAAAACGCAATTTTACAAGCGAAACCTTCGATTATGATTAGCCATAAACCAGGGCATA
Source organism: Nosocomiicoccus massiliensis (assembly GCF_002871345.2). Classification (NCBI taxonomy): domain Bacteria; kingdom Bacillati; phylum Bacillota; class Bacilli; order Caryophanales; family Staphylococcaceae; genus Nosocomiicoccus; species Nosocomiicoccus massiliensis. Next base: position 1,101,810 of record NZ_CP136964.1, read on the forward strand.
TGTTTATTACTGACATTAATAACGAGGCGTTTAAAGAAGAATAAAAAATGAGTCCTATTTTGAAACTTCTATCCGTTTGGCTATCAAAACCAACCATTCGAGAGTTCAAATAGGACTCGTACTTTTTATAATGCATTTAGTTATTATGCTCTACTTCTTCTAATATTGCTAAAACTTCTTCGCGCGTCGGCATTCCACTTTGCGCGCCGAATTTCGTAACACTCAGTGCACCTGATGCGTTCGCAAATCGTAAACTTTCTTTCAAACCTTTTCCGCGTGCGAGTTCACTTACAAGTGCACCGTTAAAAGTGTCTCCTGCTCCTGTCGTATCGACAACTTCTGCTTTAAAACTTCCGATACTTACTTCTTTTTTATCTTCATAATAAAAACAACCATTCGAACCGTTCGTCACGATAATTTTGTCGATATAATCATCCATTAAATTTGAGTGGTAGGACTTTAACTGATCCAGCTCGATTTTGTTCGGTGTGATGTATGTACATGCGTCTAAAATGTTGTCCGTGAGTGCCGATGCTGGCGCTGGATTCACTATTAACGGCACATCGTTTTCTTTACAAATTGTCGCGAGATAATCGACTGTTTCGATTGGAATTTCTAGCTGTGTTAACACGTAATCACTATCGATTACTTTATCTTTATGTACTTCTAAAAATTCAGGAGTTACGTGTGCGTTCGCACCAGGCACGATAATAATCGAGTTGTCTTTGTCTGCGAGTGTAATACACGCAAGCCCTGTCGGTACGTTTTTAACGGGTGTTTCATCAACAAAGGTAATTCCGCGCGACTTAAAGTTTTCTAGAATCTCTTTACCGTAAACGTCGTATCCAATTCTACCGATAAACGTCACGTCACTTCCGAGTTCTCTCGCTGCTACTGCTTGGTTCGCTCCTTTACCACCACACGTCGTCACAAAATCATTACCAATAACCGTCTCTCCTGTTTTCGGAACGATATCTGTCGTAACGACGAGATCCATATTCAAACTCCCAACGACCATAATCTTTGGAATTGTCATTGATTATCATCCTTAGCTTTTACAAATTTTATTCGTTTATATGATTCTAACAGTATAAAACAAACAATTAAAAGTCGATAGTTATATGAGACATAATAGAAATAATATCATTAATAGAAATTCATATTGATCTCAGTTATTTATTTCGTATTATATAAAATAAAGTTATAATAATATAAATTAAATTAAAAAGGAGGTCTTTATATGGAATGGAAAATATTCCCTTTCTATAACTTATTTTTACTTGTCGGTCTTGGAATTTATTTATCAGTTTACGGCTTCTATCTTTCTGAGGGAAAGCTTGCTTATTCTGTTGCACTTTGCGGTGCACTGCTGATTGGACATGGTATCTGGAGCAGCATCCTCATGAGCAACAAGTTCAAATAAAAAACTGCACATCATTGATGTGCAGTTCTATAATGTAAGTATTTAGTTTGCCACTTCTTCGTCTTCAATCAATACAAGCTTCTCTGTCTTGTCCTCATTGAAAACTGTGACTTCTACATGTTTAGTCAAGATGTCTGAGTATGAATATGATACACATTCAAAATTATGTTTTTCTGGATCGAGCTCGACGATGAAGATTGCTGGATGTGTTTCTCTTAACACACCTTTTCGTCTTACGATTGTTCGTCTACCGCCTTGTGCTTCAAGTAATACTGGATTTCCTACTTCGTCTTCTAAGATTCCTCTTATATCTCTCAATGTCTTTGCCATAGTTCATCCACCCTTATCTTTACTTATCTTATTGTACCATTTTTTCACAATTTAGTCAATTTATTTTAAAAAGATACGGGTTTAGACTATACATTGAGATTCATATTTGTTAAAATTTAAGATTACTATTTTTGAAACTTTCATAAATACGTGCGTATTCTTGTATTGACAAGCTTTCACCGCGTCTTTTCGGATCGATTTCAGCGGCTTCTAACATCGCAAATATGTCTTCTTTTTTCTTTTTACCGTCTTTAAATAAGCTTTGATAGTTATTGTATATCGTCTTTCTTCTCATGACGAACGCACCACGCGTCAGTTTAAAGAATGTTTCTTCATCGTCTACTTTGACAGGAGGATTTTCGTGTCTCACGAGTTCTACGACGATCGAGTCAACGTTTGGTGGTGGCATAAACACTGTTTTGGGTACGTTTTGAATGATTTTAGCTTCTGTATAGTACTGAATCGCAATCGATAAAGAACCATAATTCTTGCTGCTCGGTGACGCACTTAGACGTTCACCGACTTCTTTTTGCATCATCGTGTAAAAGCGTGAAATCTCTTTATGATACATTAAAAAGTTCATAAGAATCGGTGTCGTAATATAATACGGTAAGTTTGCGACGACGATAACTTCTTTTACGTCAGTGAATTCTTCTTTAATTACTTTTTCAATATCTGCTTGTAAGACGTCTTCATGGATAATTTTAATGTTGTCATATGGACTTAACGTGTCGTTAAGCACTGGAATCAGGCGGTCGTCGATTTCAAATGCGACGACTTTTTTAGCCACTTTTGCAAGCTGTTCAGTCAGTGACCCAATCCCTGGACCTACTTCAATAACACCGATGTCGTCGTTAATTCTCGCTTTTTTTAACACTTCTTGTATAATATTTCTGTCGATTAAAAAATTCTGTCCTAAACTTTTTTTCGTGCTAAAGTTATACTTTTCAACGATTTCTTTTGTACGACCAATTGTTGCGATGTCTTTCATCTCTATCATTCCTTATAATCTTTTAAAGCGTCTAAAATCAACTCTTTTTGAATGTTATATCGGTTAAATTTTTGATGCATACTATTTGCATTCGCGTATCCTATGTTTAGCTTCTCTGCCACGTGATGGCGTCTTTTTTTAGAATCTGGTTGCCCGGATAACTGTAAGTCGATCATGTCACTTTTTGTTATCGTTTCGACTTCAGTTTTAGCACTCGTCACGACTCTTTTTAGCGCATCTTTTAAATCTTCGGGCGATGCATTTTCAACGCCGATTTTCCCTCGTTTGTTTTTGGCTTTGTTACGACTGATGAACGCCTCTTTAATATTTGGAAATCGTTCAAGTATCGTATTTCGAATCTTTTGTCCGGGGTAATCTGGATCTGTAAATATAATTGCACCACGTGTATTTAATGCGACTTCGATTTCATCGAGTGTTCGTTTGTTTATTGCTGAGCCGTTCGTTTCAATAGTCTCACAATCAAACACCTCATTTAAACGACGTGTGTCGTCTCGGCCTTCAACGATAATGACCTCTCGTATGTATGGTTTCACTATAATTCTTCCTTTTAAGAAAAACAGGGGCATTATAGCCCCTATTTAAATATTATATATTCTCTTTGCATTTTCTGTCGTTGCCTTTTCGACTTCTTCTACAGAAATTCCACGCAGTTGTGCGATTTCTTCAGCGACGAGTCGAACGAGTTTTGGCTCGTTACGTTTGCCTCTAAATGGATGGGGTGTTAAATATGGTGCGTCTGTTTCGACGAGTAATCTGTCGAGCGGCACATATTGCGCCACTTCTTTCGGACGCTTCACGTTTTTAAATGTAATAACACCAGCAAGTGATACGTAAAAGCCCATATTTAACACACGGTCGATTTGTTCATCAGTACCGTTATGGAATGAATGCATAATACCACCGACTGATTTTGCATCGTGCGATTCTAATATGTCTATCGTGTCTTCATCTGCATCTCTATTGTGGATGACAATCGGTAAATTCACACGCTTTGCGAGTTCAATTTGTTTAATAAACACTTCTTTTTGAATGTCTTTTGGTGACTTATCCCAGTGATAGTCGAGTCCGATTTCGCCGATAGCGACGATTTTTTCGTGACTGGATAATGACTCAATCCACTCTAAATCCTCATCCGTACAATCAATTGCGTCGACTGGATGCCATCCGATAACGCCGTACACTTCGTCATACGATTCGATTAATTCCATCGTACGCTCAATTGTTTTACGGTCAAACCCGATAACGACGAATTTTTCTACGCCGTTTTCTTTTGCGCGTTCTATTACCGCATCAACTTCACCTTCATATTGATCTGCGTTTAAGTGAACGTGTGTATCAATTAGCATCGAATCACTCCTTAATTACTTTACAATGCTTCCGTTTTCTATACCGTTTGGTACAGATACGAGCGTTAATCGTGCATCTTTTTCTGCTGTTAGAATCATTCCTTGAGAAAGCTCTCCGCGAAGTTTCACAGGTTTTAAGTTCGTCACGACGAGTACTTTTTTACCGATTATTTCATCCGCTTCATAATGCTCGCGAATACCTGACACGATTTGACGCTCTTCATTTCCTAGATTGACTTGAATCTTTAGTAATTTATCTGCTTTTGGATGTTCTGATGCGTTTACGATTGTTGCGACTTTAATTTCGACTTTATCAAAGTCATCAATCGAAATTTCTTCTACTTCTTCAGCGTCTTCTTTAGGTGCTGCTGGAGCAGTCTTGGCCATCTCTTCTTTAATAAACTGAACTTCTTCTTCGACTTCAAGTCTTGGATAAATTGGCGTTGCTTTCTTTGATACTGGTGAGCTAAATGCAACTTGTCCATATGTGTAAATTGTGTTGTACTCTGTTTGAATTTCTTCAGTCAATCCGAGTTGTTCAAAAATCTTTTTAGAACCTCTCGTTAAGAATGGTTGCGTTAAAATACCGATAATACGGATATTTTCAGCGAGATGAACCATCACGTTACCAAGTGCTTCTGTTTTTTCTTCACGAGCTAAAATCCATGGTGTTGTTTCATCGATATATTTGTTCGTACGGCTTACAATTGTCCATACCGCTTCAAGTGCGCGGTTAAACTGTAAATCGTCCATTGAATGTTCATACTTTTCAATGCTTTCTTTTACTGTGCGTTCTAAGTCAGCGTCAAAGTCGTTTTGTGCTCCGTTATACTCCGGAACTTCTCCACCGAAGTATTTGTTAATCATCGATACTGTACGGTTCACTAAGTTTCCTAAATCGTTCGCTAAATCGTAGTTCATACGGTCAACGAATGCTTCAGGTGTAAATACTCCGTCAGAACCAAATGGTACTTCACGCATTAAGTAGTAACGTACTGCATCGAGTCCAAAGCGCTCAACGAGCATACCTGGATACACGACGTTCCCTTTAGACTTAGACATTTTACCGTCTTTCATCAGTAACCAGCCGTGACCAAAGATACGTTTAGGTAATGGAAGATCTAGAGCAAGTAACATAATCGGCCAATAAATCGCATGGAAACGTACGATTTCTTTACCGATCATTTGAACGTTTGCTGGCCAATATTTTTCAAAGTTAGACGGGTCATCACTTTTATACCCAAGTGCTGTAATGTAGTTTGCAAGTGCGTCAATCCATACGTAAATGACGTGTTTCGGGTTTGAACGCACTGGGATTCCCCAACTAAATGACGTACGCGTTACAGCTAAGTCTTCGAGTCCTGGCTTAATAAAGTTATTGATCATTTCATGCTTTCTTGATAATGGTAAAATGAACTCTGGGTTTTTATCATAATATTCTAATAGCTGATCCGCATACTTACTCATCTTAAAGAAATAACTTTCTTCTTTTACACGCTCAACTTCGTGACCGCTCGGCGCTTTACCACCAATTACATTGCCGTCTTCATCTTTATATACTTCAGCGAGTTGTGTTTCTGTAAAGTATTCTTCGTCTGAAACTGAATACCAACCTTCATACTCTCCAAGGTAAATATCACCTTGCTCTAACAGTTGCTCAAAAATATCTTGAACTGCTTTTTTATGGTACTCATCTGTCGTACGGATAAACTGATCATTTGTAATGTCTAGTAATTCCCACAGCTCTTTAATATCTTTTACCATACCATCGAGATACTGTTTTGGTGATTCATTTAAGCTTTTTGCTTTCGTTTCAATTTTTTGACCATGCTCATCTGTACCTGTTAAGTAGTGCACGTCGTATCCTTGTAGGCGCTTATAGCGTGCAAGAACATCTGTTGCGATTGTTGTATACGAGTTACCGATGTGCAGTTGACCACTCGGATAGTAAATTGGCGTCGTAATATAAAATGTTTCTTTCGTCATGGAAATCTCCTCTGTCTTCATTTATTAAATTCTATGATACGTATCATATACGTCTTGTGTTTTTAATTTACGTAATTTTGCCACTTCTTTAATGGCGGCTTTTGGTTTTAATCCTCTTTCAATTAGTATATCGACATGTGTGTTTATATCCATATCAAATTCTTCAACTGAATCGTCAATATATCCTTCTATTACTATAACAAATTCGCCCTTTAAAGGGATGTCTGACGCGAGCATTTCTTTAACGTTTTTAGCTGAGTCTGTCACCGTTTGTTCGAATTTTTTCGTGATTTCTCGAGAGATTGAAACGACTCTATTTTCATCGAATTTATAAATATCGTCGATGAGTTGTTTTACACGATATGGCGACTCATATAAGACGGATGTTTTATCGTGAGTTAGAATTTCTTCTAACTTTTCTTTCCGTTTCTTATTAGATTTTGGTAAAAATCCGAAGTATGTGAATTCAAATGATTCGATACCAGATAATACAATTGCTTGCTGAAATGCACTCGCTGCTGGAATCACTGTATATTTTAAATCTTCCTGTTGCATACTTTTAACAAGTTCATATCCTGGATCAGATATAATTGGCATCCCAGCATCACTCACAAGTGCGAACACCGTGCCGTCTTTCATCTTTTCTATTATATCTTTTGTCGCTGTCTCTTTGTTAAAATCGTGATAACTTTTTAATGGTGTATCGATATCAAAATGATTTAATAATTTGATCGTCATTCGCGTATCTTCCGCTAAAATAACATCGACGTTTTTTAGAGTATCAATTTGTCTAAAACTCGCATCTTCTAAGTTACCAATCGGTGTCCCTACAATGTATAAATTCATCGTTTCACCTCAGACATTAAAGCTTCTTTTTGTACACGCGTGAATTGTTTAATCTCATATTCTCGTTTTAACGCTTCACTTTTCGTGTTAAAACACTCTGTATATTTTAAAGTGACTGGACGTCTTGCGCGTGTGTATTTCGCACCTTTACCACTATTATGTACGTCGATACGTGCATCGACGTCGATTGCATATCCCGTGTAATACGTGCCGTCACTACATTGTGCGATATAGATATGATGTTTACCCATAATATATCTCTTCCACTTCTTTTGTGTATGTGCCATTTTCATCGTAAATATAAAGTGGCGGTAACACTTTTACGAGCGCGGTACTATTAAATATCGATTCAACGAGCACAAAGTGTGCGGTCTCATTCGTTCGTTTACTATAAACAAATTGTAGTTTTGATACTGTAAAATTATGTTCATGTAATAATGAGATAATTTCATGCACACGTTCTGCACGGTGTACCATATAAAATTTACCTTTATTGTTAATGAGGTAACGTGCTGCTTTAATAATCCCTTTTAAATCAATTAAAACTTCACTGCGTGCGATTTCGTGATGCGTCAAACTATGCGTCGGTTGATTGTTTTTAAAGTACGGTGGATTTACTGTAATTAAATCAAACACTGAGTGGTTGTACTTTAATTTTACATCATTTAAATCGAGGTGCTCAATCTCTATCTGTGTGCTTTTATCGTTTAATGCTATTGAACGCTTAGCCATATCGACAAGTCTTTCCTGGACTTCGATTCCGGTAATTGGCTTTTTCGTTTTATAAGATAAAAGCAACGGAATAATCCCATTTCCTGTACAAAAATCTGCGATTGTTTTAACACGCTTTGTAACGTGGACAAAGTTTGCAAGTAATAACGCATCAATAGAAAAGCTAAACGTTTCTTCACTTTGAATGATTTGCATATTCTCACGATATAACTCATCTAAACGTTCGTTTTCTTTTAACATAAATCATATCTCCCCATAAAATAAAAGCAGCTAAACGCTGCTTTTATAAGTCTCGAGTTAAAATTTCTTGGCAGAAGAGACATTTTTCACCGTGACGATGTGTCCCAAACGATACGTTACAGACGTGAAAACCTTCATCGTACATACTTTGTAACGTATTGCTTTTAAATGATTCGCGTTCTGGCTTCTCTTTATCCGCCGTTGTCTCTATTAACAATTGTTTAAAGTTGTTATTTTCCATTTCTAAACGAACATTTTCTTCTAACAGCTTTACTGTTCGTGTCTTTAACTCATCGAATTCAGCATTCATCGTTTCAAGGTGTTTTTCCATTTTGAGAATATGATCAAATAGCTCATCTCGCATTACTACACCTCATTTGCTTCTAATTCGTCTAAACTAAATTCGTAAATATAGTTATCTTTATTTTTCGTGCGGATTTGTAGTTCTAATATATTTAAACCGATAACCTCAACTTTACCTTTCGGTGTGTAGATAAACTCACCGACATCTGGCAACCTTTTACGCGCAGATTCGTAATGATCATTCTCGTAACTTAAACAGCACATTAAACGACCACACGCTCCAGATATTTTAACTGGCGTGAGTGATAAGTCTTGGTTTTTCGCCATTTGTATTGACACCGGTTCAAAGCTACCTAAATAAGTCGAACAACAGTGACTATAGCCACATGGGCCTACGCCACCAAGATAACGCGCTTTTTCTCGTAGACCGACTTGTCTTAACTCGATACGCGTTTTAAATTCTTGAGCAAGAATACGTACGAGCGATCTAAAATCGACACGTTCATCCGCCGTAAAGAAAAATATAAGTTTTTCTTTATCTAATGAATACTTCGACGTAATTAAATGCATACCAAGTTTTTCATCTTTAACAGCGTCTCTACAAAACTGTAATGCCGCTTCTGCATCTCTATCATTTAGTGCATCATTTTCAAAGTCTTCGTCTGTCGCTAGACGGATAAAACGACCGTCTGGCTCGACGATGTTTTCCTCTGTGACGTTTATATTTTCTTGAAGGACTTTGTGTAAAAACTTACCGTGTCTCGTCTCTGCGACGATGATGTCATCATATTTTAGTTGTTCCCCGTTTTTTACTTCAATAAATACTATTTCGTTATATTTTAAAAGTGTTGCTTTTACTACTGTCAGCATAACACGCTCAACCTTTCGAGCTAATAATCATGCTCTCCAAAACGAGCATATTGTTTACATTGAAGTTCAGCATTTTATTTGCTTCTTCTATCTTTTCTAAGTTTCTTGTCAATTGAATCACATTGACTAAGTTTGTTAGTTCAATGTTAAATAGTTTCGACTGCTCAATTTGTAATACGTCATACATTGCTTCACGCATCATACCATCTAATAACGTTAACACTAAGAAATAATCTTTACGTTCTTTACATAGTTCTACGAGAGACGTCAAACGGATTAACGCGCGTGCGTCTTTTTTCAGCCACAGTTCAGCTACTTTCTTTGATTCCGTTACAATTTTTGAAAATCGATCTTCAAGTTCAATGATGTGATGATAATCAAGTCCATACTGACTGACGATTTGCTGTAGCCCATGAGAAAGATGAGATAACTCTTCGATTGTTTCATCTTGTCTTCTCGGTATATACATATACTGACTTCTTGATAGTGTCGTCGGTAAAATATTACTCTTATCTGTTGTAAGCAATATCGCAATTGTATTTTTTGGTGGTTCTTCTAAAAACTTTAACAGACTATTTTCTGCTTGAACTGTTAGCTTTTCAAACGATTCAATAATATAAACTTTAAAGTTTGATTGAACCGGCTTTTGACTCATTTGGTACATGACGTCTTGAACGTCTTCTTTTTTAATTGTCGCTCTATCTGTTTGTAGATAATAAAAATCTGGATGATTCAGCGATTCAACCATTGTTTTGCTGCGCGTATCATCTGAAAGAATTTTCGTTGCGAATTCCATAGATACAGATTTTAACGTCTCTAAAGAATCACTTTCAAATAAGTACGTATGACTGAGCTTATTATTTTCGATGATTTTATTTAACGTATGAGAAATATCGACCATACTTAAAATCTTTCAAATTGTTCAATCGGTAGGACGAATACTGTCGCTCCGCCTACTTCTACTTCTACTGGATACGGAATATATGAATCCGCGTTGCCACCCATCGGAGTTACTGGTGCAACTGTTTGTTCGCGGTTTCCGCATGTGTCATCGATAACGTTTAATAACTCATCGACGCGCTCATCTTGAACACCACAAAGGAATGTCGTGTTACCTGAACGTAAAAAGCCCCCTGTTGAAGCGAGTTTCGTGTTTCTAAAATTATTTTTCGTTAATTTATCTGAAAGTCTTTGACTATCGTGATCTTGAACGATCGCAATTACCATTTTCATGACTATTCACCTCTAGATTTTATAAATTGTGTGATTGCATCAATCGTATCGTGTAATACAGCGTCTATGTCTTGATTCGCATCAATCGTTTTAATGCGCTCCGGATACTGTTCTGATAACTTATTATATCCCATAACTACACGTTCATGAAAGTCTATCTCTTCGTTGTCTAGACGGTTATGTTCAACGTCATTATCTTTTTTACGTAACAACCCAATTTTTGGATCGAGTTTTAAGTAAATCGTTAAATCTGGCATATGTGTATCGATCGCAAATTTGTTAATTTGAAATATCGGATCAAATCCTAACCCTCTTGCGTAACCTTGATATGCCAAACTACTATCTATAAATCGATCGCATAATACAATTTTACCATGATTTAATGCAGGAAGTATCTTTTCAACTAAATGAACACGTCTACTCGCTGCAAATAGTAGTGCTTCTGTATGTCCATCCATATGATACGTTTCTTCTAACAATAAGTCTCGTATCGACTCGCTTAACGGAATACCCCCTGGTTCACGCGTGACAAGCGTTTCATGATGTTTTAAAAGATAATCGTTCACACCTTGTATTATCGTTGATTTTCCGGACCCTTCTGGCCCTTCAAACGTAATGAAGATACCCATGTTATACCTCTATATTATAATACTCTAAGTTTTTCCTTAGTCCTTCTATTTTAACATTTTTCTTAACAAATTCATCCAATCGATTAATATCAATCACTTCACCTGCTAATATTAACGGAACGCCTGGCGGATACGGCGTGATTGTTTCAACTGCACGTTTACCGTGGAGTTCAGAAATATCGATTGTTATTTCATCTAACTCCTTAACTGTTAAATTCCTAAGCGCTTCTAATAATTGTTCAAACGGATATCGGTCGTTATCATGCCATAACGGTAAGCACCAAAGCACCCCGCGCTCACTCACCATTTCGCTATAGATGTGAACGTCTCTTAAACTTTTTTCTAAATCGTACGGTGAAAACCCTTCTATACTGAGTACAAGTTTGGCTGGGTCGTCGACAGTTTCAACCACAATATTATTTTGTTTTAAATGTTCGATGAGTTCAGCACGTTTTTCAAAAAATATTTCATCATTATAACTATTATAAAAATGAAGCGCACTCTCTATTGACGCCATCACTAGATAGTTCGGCGATGACGTTTCAATTATATTAATATAGTGCATCATACGATCATGAATTGATTTATCTTTAACAAACGTGACTGAAGCGCCAGTTAAACTCGGCAACATTTTATGATACGACTGAATCACGACATCGGCGTCACTATCGATAAGTGAAGATGGAAAGTTTTCTGTCATACTAAAATGTGCACCGTGCGCTTCATCGACAATAACGTAACCTCCACGCTGTTTAACATCAGTAATCGTATCTTTAACATCTAACACGTCACCATAATAAGTCGGAGACGTAATAACGACGACGTCTCCTTTTTTAATGTGACTCAAACGAAATTCTAGAGGTGTTTTATCGAGCAACGAAAGCCCATTATATAAAGATTTATGAGCGTCATCAATATAGAAAAAATTATTATTTTGATGATTTAATGCGTGTATCGATGCTAACATCCCTGTCGTAGAACCATTTACAACGAGTTGTGCGTATCTATTATACGGACTACCTAGTGTATCGTTTAATTCTTTTAGTACGTCTTCAGGTTCATGTAAATTATCTAATCCTGGAACTTCCGTTAAATCATAATCGATTTTAATGTCAGATAAAAAACCAATCGTATTATTTTTATGGCCAGGAACGTGCATTGAAATACCGCTGCTTACTTTTTTTAATGCATCTTGTAATTTCATTTAATTACCTCTAATCAATTAAGCCTTCTTCTCTTAATAACTCCATCGCAACTTCTTTTTCAGTTTTACCGTCGATGTCGACACGTTTATTTAATTCACGCATTCTGTCGTCATCGATCTTTCCTGCAAATGAATTTAAAATATCTCTAAGCTCTGGATGTTTTTTAAGAAGTTCTTTGTTTACGACAGGTGCCGCGTAATATGGTGGGAATAGATTTTTATCGTCTTCTATTACCTTTAAATCAAACGCCTCGATTCGCGCGTCTGTTGCGTATACGTCTGCAACATCGATGTTATTCGTACGAAGAGACTCATAAACGATTCCTGAATCTAACGTTTCAACTTGTTTAAATTCTAAACTATAAAGTTCTTGTAGACCAATGAACCCGTCACTACGTTCTTGAAACTCTGCCGATCCACCAAATCTTAAGCCTCTAGAGACTTTACGTAAATCAGACAGTGTTTCAATACCGTTTTTTTCTACATCATCTTTTCGCATTGCGACCGCATACGTATTGTTGAACCCAATTATATCGAGCCACTCAGAATTCATATCTTCTTCATAGCGCTGTTTAACGTGTTCGTACACTTCTTCAGGCGTCTCGTATTCAAAGTCGTCTTCTTTTAAAATGTCAACAAGTGCTGTCCCTGTATATTCAACGTACATATCGTATTGTCCGTTATTCATACCTTCGACTAAGTTTGAAGTCCCGGTAATGTATGACTCTTTACGAACCTTTATATCTGTATTTCTTTCAATCAGTTCTTTATATGCATAGACTAAAATTTCTTGTTCGGTATCGGCTTTACCACTAATGACCATATCGTCAGAAGAGAATATTGTTTTTACAACTCCAAAACTCATAATAACTAATAAAACACCGATGATACTAAAGAACGCAACTTTACTGAATATACTTCCCTTTTTTCTACCTGGTGCTGAATAATTCTCAACATATTTTAGTAACAGATCAAATAATAACGCAATGACTGCTGCTGGGATCGCTCCCGCTAAAATAAGCCCTGTGTTATTTGTTGAAAGTCCTCTAAATATAAAATCACCAAGACCACCTGCACCTATTAAACCTGCTAAAGTCGCAACGCCGACGACGAGTACAGTTGCTGTTCGAATACCACCCATAATGACACGTGTCGCAAGTGGAATCTCGACGATAAAGAGCTGCTGCATATTCGTCATACCCATACCAACACCTGCACGGATTGTGGATTGATTCACGTTTTCGATGCCGATATACGTATTTCTAAGAATCGGTAATAGCCCATAAATTGTTAAAGCAACAATCGCTGGCCATTTCCCAGTACCCATAATCGGCACCATGAATACGAGTAACGCAAGACTCGGAATCGTTTGAAATATCGATGCAACCCCAATAATTGGACCCGCAAGTTTTGGCGTACGTGTGAGTAATATGCCAGTTGGCACTGCAATCACAATCGCTATTAATAGAGAGAGCATCGATATTTCAATATGTTGCTGAATTAAATTTAAAAGCTCAGACAATCTCGTCGTTAAAACATTGTAAAATTCACTCCACATACGCTTCACCACGCTTACTGTCAGTGCTTAACATACTAAATAACTTTTGTATATCCAAGACACCGGTATAGTTATTCATTTCATCTACAACAATATGTAGCTTCCCTTTAGTTGCACTGATTATATTCATTGCCGTATTAAAGTCTGTATTTTCATTAAGCACAACTACATCTTCCAATTCGAAATCATCTTCTAGTAATCGGAAAAGATCATACGCATAATAGTTACCTTCAATTTTGACTGGAATTTTACTTATGCGTTGTTGTTTCATGATCGAAATTAATTTATCTTTAGATTCATCTAAAGCTTTTGGATAGCTTTTATTAGTAAAATCTTTTACTTTAAAATGCTCCATTATATATTTTCGTTGACGCTCTTCGCCAATGAATTTTTGTATAAATGTATTATTCGGATTAAAAATTAATTGTTCAGGTGTACCAATTTGCTCAATTTTACCATCATTCATTACAGCGATACGGTCTGCTATTTTTAACGCCTCATCCATATCGTGAGTAACGAATACAATTGTTTTCTTAATTGTCTCTTGTAAGTGAATTAATTCGTCCTGTAATTCACTTCTTGTGACAGGATCTAAAGCAGAGAACGCCTCATCCATTAATATAATGTTAGGGTCTGAATATAACGCACGAATAACGCCGATACGTTGTTGCTGACCCCCGGATAACTCTTCAGGATAACGCTCTTTAAAACTCTCATCCATATTCACTAATCTTAATAACTCATCAATACGATTTTCATCTTTCTTTTCACCTTTTAAACGATTGACAAGACTAATGTTTTCACTAATTGTCATATGAGGCATCAGTCCAACGTCTTGAATAACATAACCAATTGAACGTCTCAATTCGACTTTATTGATGTCTTTGATGTTTTTATCATCTATATATATGTCGCCTTCTGTCATTTCTGTTAAACGGTTAATCATTTCCATCGTTGTCGTCTTTCCGCTACCAGATGGACCAATGATAACAAATAACTCATTTGACTCTATATCAAAATTTATATGATCAACGGCTAAAAAATCGCAATATGCTTTTGTTACATTTCTAAATGAGATCATAGTAACCTCCTGTGGCTTTTTTCTAAAGGTATACGGTTCATTATAGATATTCTATAAGGCAAATTCAAAAGAAGGGGCTAGTAGTGATAAAGAATGAAGAAATAAATTAATTGTCAAATAAATAAAAAGATATTAACGCAAAGACATTTTGTATAAACAAGCTTCTATTATTTTAATAAAAACAGAGCTTGCGTAAAAAGGGAAAGCAATACGTTGACACAAATGCAGTAATTGTTAACATAACGAAGTACTATTTAACGCAAATCGATTTATCGTCAAATAACTAAAAGCTGAAGATAATCGACCACTGTATATAACTTATATTTTATAAAATATAAAAGAACACAAAAAAGGAGACCCTATAGGGTCTCCAATGAGTGCCTAGCGACGTCCTACTCTAGCACGGGTCAACCGAACTACCATCGGCGCTGGAGAGCTTAACTTCTGTGTTCGGCATGGGAACAGGTGTGGCCTCTCCGCCATCGTCACTAGACATACACTCAAAACCAAATAGAAGCAATTCGTAGTTACACGCTTGAATCATATTGAATAAGTCATCGATGAATTAGTATTTGTCCGCTGAGTATGTCACCATACTTACACGCCAAACCTATCAACCAGATCGTCTCTCTGGCATCTATAGGGAAATCTCATCTTGAGGGGGGCTTCATACTTAGATGCTTTCAGTATTTATCCCGTCCATACGTAGCTACCCAGCTATGCCGTTGGCACGACAACTGGTACACCAGTGGTATGTCCATCCCGGTCCTCTCGTACTAAGGACAGCGCCTCTCAAATTTCCTACGCCCACGACGGATAGGGACCGAACTGTCTCACGACGTTCTGAACCCAGCTCGCGTACCGCTTTAATGGGCGAACAGCCCAACCCTTGGAACCGACTACAGCTCCAGGATGCGATGAGCCGACATCGAGGTGCCAAACCTCCCCGTCGATGTGAACTCTTGGGGGAGATAAGCCTGTTATCCCCGGGGTAGCTTTTATCCGTTGAGCGATGGCCCTTCCATGCGGAACCACCGGATCACTAAGTCCGTCTTTCGACCCTGCTCGACTTGTTGGTCTCACAGTCAAGCTCCCTTATACCTTTACACTCTTTGAATGATTTCCAACCATTCTGAGGGAACCTTTGAGCGCCTCCGTTACATTTTAGGAGGCGACCGCCCCAGTCAAACTGTCCACCTGACACTGTCTCCGTACCGGATCACGGTACCGGGTTAGAACCGCAAGTACACCAGGGTGGTATCCCACCAGCGTCTCCACATACACTGACGTGCATGCTTCTTAAACTCCCACCTATCCTGTACAGGTGTACTCGAGATTCAATATCAAGCTACAGTAAAGCTCCACGGGGTCTTTCCGTCCTGTCGCGGGTATCCAGCATCTTCACTGGAACTATGATTTCACCGAGCCTCTCGTTGAGACAGTGCCCAAATCGTTACGCCTTTCGTGCGGGTCAGAACTTACCTGACAAGGAATTTCGCTACCTTAGGACCGTTATAGTTACGGCCGCCGTTTACTGGGGCTTCGATTTGTACCTTCGCTTACGCTAAGCACGCCTCTTAACCTTCCAGCACCGGGCAGGCGTCAGCCCCTATACGTCACCTTTCGGTTTGGCAGAGACCTATGTTTTTGATAAACAGTCGCTTGGGCCTATTCACTGCGGCTCATTTTCATGAGCACCCCTTCTCCCGAAGTTACGGGGTCATTTTGCCGAGTTCCTTAACGAGAGTTCGCTCGCTCACCTTAGAATTCTCTTCCCAACTACCTGTGTCGGTTTGCGGTACGGGCAGTATAACACTCGCTAGCGGGTTTTCTTGGCAGTGTGAATATCGATCTTCGGGCTTCGCCCTCCGCATCATGACTTACCTTACACTCATACCGGATTTGCCTGGTATGACAGCTTGTCACTTGCACGCACTCTTCCAGTCGTGCGATTCGATTCTCCTCCTGCGTCACCACTTCACTCATTCATGTTACACCGGTACAGGAATTTCTACCTGTTGTCCATCGCCTACGCTGTTTGCCTCGGCTTAGGTCCCGACTTACCCAGAGCGGACGAGCCTTCCTCTGGAAACCTTAGTCGTTCGGTGGACGGGATTCTCACCCGTCTTGCGCTACTCACACCGGCATTCTCACTTCTATACGCTCCACTTTCCCTCTCGGTTTGGCTTCGCTGCATATAGAACGCTCTCCTACCATCCTTGCGGATCCACAGTTTCGGTAATATGTTTAGCCCCGGTACATTTTCGGCGCAGCGTCACTCGACTAGTGAGCTATTACGCACTCTTTAAATGATGGCTGCTTCTAAGCCAACATCCTAGTTGTCTGTGCAACGCCACATCCTTTTCCACTTAACATATATTTGGGGACCTTAACTGGTGGTCTGGGCTGTTTCCCTTTCGACAATGGACCTTATCACCCACTGTCTGACTCCCATACATCTCATCTATGGCATTCGGAGTTTGTCTGAACTCGGTAACCCGGGATGGGCCCCTTATCCAAACAGTGCTCTACCTCCACGATGATAATATGAGGCTATACCTAAATATATTTCGGAGAGAACCAGCTATCTCCAGGTTCGATTGGAATTTCACCCCTACCCACAACTCATCCGGTCATTTTTTAACATAAGTCGGTTCGGTCCTCCATCCAGTGTTACCTGGACTTCAACCTGGTCATGGGTAGATCACCTGGTTTCGGGTCTACACACACATACTACTCGCCCATTTCAGACTCGCTTTCGCTTCGGCTCCACATTCGCTGCTTAACCTTGCATGTATGCGTAACTCGCCGGTTCATTATACAAAAGGCACGCCATCACCCTTATAGGGCTCTGACTACTTGTAGGCACACGGTTTCAGGTTCTATTTCACTCCCCTCCCGGGGTGCTTTTCACCTTTCCCTCACGGTACTGGTTCACTATCGGTCACCAAGGAGTATTTAGCCTTAGGAGATGGTCCTCCCAGATTCCGACGGAATTCCTCGTGTTCCGCCGTACTCAGGATACTTCTAGCGTCCGCTCGCTTGTCGTGTACGGGACTGTTACCCTCTATGGTCATTCTTTCCATAATCTTCCACTAAACTTGCTTCTCGCATCTCGAAGTCCTACAACCCCAGTTTAAACTGGTTTGGGCTCTTCCCACTTCGCTCGCCGCTACTACGGGAATCGTGTTTACTTTCTCTTCCTCTGGGTACTAAGATGTTTCAGTTCCCCAGGTCTACCTCTACCATCACTACTTAATTCGTAATGGAGTGACATTAAAAATGCCGGGTTCCCCCATTCGGAAATCTTCGGATCACAGCTTACTTACAGCTCCCCAAAGCATATCGGTGTTTGTTCCGTCCTTCTTCGGCTCTTGGTGCCAAGGCATCCACCGTGCGCCCTTCACTACTTAATCGTAATGAATTTGTGAGAGAGTATCTCTACTCTATCGCGCGTGTATTTTTGAACTTTTTCGTTCTCGGTTTCTACGCTTGAAATCATATATTAATATATAATCTGTTGCTTCTATTTGGTTTTCAATGTACGTCTTTAGAGTGATTACACTCAAAACTGAATACAATATGTCATCTTTCCGTTCCATTTCCTTAGAAAGGAGGTGATCCAGCCGCACCTTCCGATACGGCTACCTTGTTACGACTTCACCCCAATCATCAGTCCCACCTTCGACGGCTCCCTCCTAATGGTTAGGCCACCGGCTTCAGGTGTTACCAACTTTCGTGGTGTGACGGGCGGTGTGTACAAGACCCGGGAACGTATTCACCGTGGCATTCTGATCCACGATTACTAGCGATTCCAGCTTCATGGAGTCGAGTTGCAGACTCCAATCCGAACTGAGAACAGTTTTATGGGATTCGCTTGACCTCACGGTTTCGCTGCCCTTTGTTCCTGCCCATTGTAGCACGTGTGTAGCCCAAATCATAAGGGGCATGATGATTTGACGTCATCCCCACCTTCCTCCGGTTTGTCACCGGCAGTCACTCTAAAGTGCCCAACTCAATGATGGCAACTAAAGTTAAGGGTTGCGCTCGTTGCGGGACTTAACCCAACATCTCACGACACGAGCTGACGACAACCATGCACCACCTGTCTCTCTGTCCCAAAGGGAAAATCATGTCTCCATGACGGTCAGAGGATGTCAAGATTTGGTAAGGTTCTTCGCGTTGCTTCGAATTAAACCACATGCTCCACCGCTTGTGCGGGTCCCCGTCAATTCCTTTGAGTTTCAGCCTTGCGGCCGTACTCCCCAGGCGGAGTGCTTAATGCGTTTGCTGCAGCACTAAGGGGCGGAAACCCCCTAACACTTAGCACTCATCGTTTACGGCGTGGACTACCAGGGTATCTAATCCTGTTTGATCCCCACGCTTTCGCACATCAGCGTCAGTTACAGACCAGAGAGCCGCCTTCGCCACTGGTGTTCCTCCATATCTCTGCGCATTTCACCGCTACACATGGAATTCCACTCTCCTCTTCTGCACTCAAGCGATACAGTTTCCAATGACCTTCCCCGGTTGAGCCGAGGGCTTTCACATCAGACTTATTTCGCCGCCTACGCGCGCTTTACGCCCAATAATTCCGGATAACGCTTGCCACCTACGTATTACCGCGGCTGCTGGCACGTAGTTAGCCGTGGCTTTCTGGTTAAGTACCGTCACACAGTAAGCAGTGACTCTTACTGTCGTTCTTCCTTAACAACAGTGCTTTACGATCCGAAGACCTTCTTCGCACACGCGGCGTTGCTCCGTCAGGCTTTCGCCCATTGCGGAAGATTCCCTACTGCTGCCTCCCGTAGGAGTCTGGACCGTGTCTCAGTTCCAGTGTGGCCGATCACCCTCTCAGGTCGGCTACGCATCGTCGCCTTGGTAAGCCGTTACCTCACCAACTAGCTAATGCGCCGCAGGCCCATCCTTAAGTGATAGATAAATCCACCTTTTAACTCCTAAACTTATGTTTAAAAGTGTTATCCGGTATTAGCTACGGTTTCCCGTAGTTATCCCAGTCTTAAGGGCAGGTTGCCCACGTGTTACTCACCCGTCCGCCGCTCGACTCTTAAAGTGAACCCGAAGGTTCGGTATAAGAAGTCGCGCTCGACTTGCATGTATTAGGCACGCCGCCAGCGTTCATCCTGAGCCAGGATCAAACTCTCCATAATAGTTAGAGTTTTCTAGCTCTTTTAAATTGCGTTTTATACTAGTCGCTCTAGTTTCGTTACCTTTATATAGTAACTTCTTTTATCGGAATTAACGTTGACATATTGTCATTCAGTTTTCAATGTTCATTTGTCGCGCTTTTGAAAAGAGCAATATCTACTATAGCACGTTCGTTTTTAAAACGCAACTATTAAATTCAAATTTATAACTTTTTGTTTTCGATTTGAATTTCTTTGTTGTGATTGCTCACAAGATAGTACTATACATCGTCTATATTTTAAATGCAAGTGTTTTTTAAAAAATAATTTAAAAAGTTGAGTAGAACGATTTCTACTCAACTATATTTAGATTTCTGTTCTATATTCTATCGCTCTCGAAAGAGTGACTTCATCGGCATATTCTAAATCTCCACCGATAGATAACCCTTGTGCGAGGCGCGTCGTTTTTATACCGATCGGTTTAACAAGACGTGTAATGTACATCGCGGTCGTTTCGCCTTCAATATTTGGATTCGTTGCGAGTATTAACTCTTTAACGTTTTCGTCTTTTAATCGTTCGATTAAACTCGGAACATTAATATCCTCTGGACCAATACCATCCATCGGTGAAATAGCACCGTGTAGCACGTGGTATAGTCCGTTATATTCACGCATTTTCTCCATTGCAATGACATCTTTTGTATCTTGAACGACACATATCATCGAGCGATCACGGTTTTTATCCGAGCATATATAGCATGGATCTTCGTCCGTAATATGACCACATACTGTACAATATTGAAGTTCTCGTTTGACGTCCATCAAACTTTTAGAGAAATCCACAACGTCTGTCTCTTTCATGTTTAGAACATAGAACGCGAGACGTTGTGCTGTTTTTGGACCGATACCTGGCAATTTCATAAAACTATCAATAAGTTTTGATATTGGTTCTGGATAATACATATTACATCAGTCCTGGGATGTTTAGTCCTTTAGTATGTTGACCAAGTTTCTCAGAAACGAGTTCATCCGCTTTATTTAATGCGTCGTTTGTCGCAGCTGTAATTAAATCTTGTAGCATTTCGATATCTTCTGGATCGACAACTTCCTCGTCAATCACTACATCTAAAATTTCTTTATGACCTGACACTGTTACTTTTACCATTCCACCGCCAGCGCTACCTTCGATTTTTTCTTCTTTTAACTTTTGTTGTTCTTCTTCCATTTTCTTTTGCATTTTCTGCATTTGTTTCATCATATTTTGCATGTTACCCATTCCGCCACGCATTTATAAAACCTCCAATAATATATTTACTGTACTTATTTTAATCGGACTGACCTTTTATTTCAACGATACTGCTATCGAACAGTTCTTTTGCTTTGTCAGAAGACTTGTCTTCCTTCATAGCTTCTTTTCTAGATTCTTTAAAATTATTAACATATTTCAGTCGAACGTCTTTCCAATCGTCCTTTGGTACTCCGACTACTTTTACTTTCTTTCCTATAATAGGATGGATAAGTCGCTCTAATTCTTCAGTTTTATTACTATCGTTGTTTATGAGTTCAGAATGCACCTCATTTTCGAACTGAATGAGCACTTTCGTTTCACTGGCAGTAAGAGGTTCTGAGTCTTTAATGAGTGCACGCAGTGAGTTTTGCCCCTGTGCTTCAACGTTCTGTATAATATTTGCCCATTCTCTTTTAATTTTATTTGTATCTTCATGATTAGCTTTATCGAGTACTTCTTTAATTTTTTCGAAAGAATATGGTTTGTTTCGTGGAATTTTTCTCTCTGGAATCTGTCTCACTGGGGCACCATTTTGAAGTGCCGCTTCAAGTGCATTCACTTTTCTTTTTAACGCTTCAATTTCTCCATTATTAGATGAATGAGATTGGTTGTTTACTCCATTATCTTTCTTCAGAACTTCGATCATTTTAACAATGACCACTTCAAGATGAACAGACACATTGACACTAAAACGCATCATGACCATCGCATCATTTAAAATATCAATCATTTGATAAAGTTTCGAATCATCCACTGTGTTTAGTGCGTATTTGTCATCATCATATAGTATCGTATCTCTTAAATAATAGACGAGTTCATGGACAAGACGAATCGGATCTTTACCCTCATCTATAAATTGATGATATTTCATAAACGCTTCTCTAGTTTCGAGATTTAAAATGAGTTGCATAAATTCATTTAACTCATCAAATTTAATACCACCAGTAATCATTACTGCGTCATCTAATGTAACTTTATTACCACTATATGCAATCACTTGGTCGAGAATCGATAACGAATCTCGCATTCCACCTTCAGCTGAACGAGCGATATAAGCGAGAGCATCTTCTTCGTACTCTACATTTTCAGCATCAGAGACATACTTTAACCGTTCAATAATCTCTTCAGTTTCTATCGCTTTAAAATCAAAACGTTGCGTTCTAGAAATAATCGTCGCTGGGATTTTATGCGGTTCAGTCGTTGCAAGGATAAAAATCGCATGATTCGGTGGCTCTTCGAGCGTCTTTAAAAGCGCGTTAAAAGCACCTGTCGTTAACATATGAACTTCATCTATAATATACACTTTGTATTTCGCTTCGTTCGGTGCATATTTTACCTTCTCACGAATATTACGAATCTCGTCTACACCATTATTAGATGCTGCGTCGATTTCAATGACGTCGTTCGAGCTACCTTCTGTAATACTTTTACAAATCGCACAATCATTACACGGTTCTCCACCGTGATTGTTCGGACAATTCACTGCCTTAGCAAAAATTTTAGCAATCGACGTTTTACCCGTCCCACGTGGACCATTAAAAAGATACGCATGAGATTCTTTGTTACGTTCGATCGCATTTTTTAACGTTTGCGTTATGTGCTTTTGACCGACTACATCGCCAAAACTTTGCGGTCTAAACGCACGATATAGTGCTTGATATCCCAAATTTCCGCACCTACTTCTTTAACAAATATTACTCTAATTATACCATACGTCGACTCAGAATTTTTACTGATTAAGAACAACAAAAAAGCAGAACTCAAGGAATTCCCTCAGTTCTGCTTTCTTATAATAAAAAACCGTGCACCACTTTGTCGAATATCAAACACAAGCGTTACTCACGCATTCGACTCAACCTCGGCTGCCCTACGGCACATAGAATGGGCCACTTAATGCTGCTTCCTTCCGGACCTGACATGGTTCATGACGTTCTATTGCATAGGACCGAAGTCTCAACATCGACGTACGTGAGGCAGACCTCACATCTGATTCCTCGAAAGTGGGATTCGGTCTTGCTAGAGCGGATTGCAAGTACAGGGCACCGCTAATTCCCCACTTAGCACGGTAAAATTAATATTAGCAAAAAATAATATCATTGACAACCGTTATTTCTTTTTACGAAGGAAAAGCGCCACTAAGCCTGCGAGCGTTAATAACACAACACCTACAACCGCAAAGATAAGTGCCTTTGAAGCCTCTTTAATTTGAGGATCATTCTTTTGAATTTCTTCCTCTACAACTTCACTCTCGTCTGCGCTGTCATCTTTAATATCGATATCAATATTTACTTTGTTTTTATTTTCAATTTCAACATCGACAGACTCATTTACCGCTTTTCCATTCACTTCTACAACTTTTACAGTATGCGTCCCTGGTTGAAGTTCTTGAGCGACATAGCGCCCATTAGGATCCGTTTCAATCACTCTGTTACCCACTTCAACTTTCGCCTGAACAGGTTTGTCATTTAGTGTCACTCGTCCGCTAATCGAATAGCTCTCTTGATTGACAGCGACGACAACCGATTCCCTAGACGCCCCTTGTTGAACAGGCGTCTCTACTGGCGGAGTAACCTCTTGTTGTGGTTGTTGATTTTGTCCATCATTCGGATTTTGATTCCCATCAGTTCCAGGTGTTTGAAACGAGTCTCCTGGATTATTGTTTCCGTCATAATTCCCTGGATTATTTCCTGGATTATTGTTCTCATCATAATTTCCCGGGTGATTATTTTCATTGTAATCTCCCGGATTTTGATTGTTTAAGTTTCCGTCATTTTCATCTGCATAGGCAGGTGTTGAAATGAGTAACCCACCTAGAAGTATCGCAATCGATTTTTTCATTGTAATTCTCCTTCAACACTTCTTTTCGTATTCGTTTATTAACAACATTATAACATGAATAAGCGTTTGTCCGATGGTTATTTCATTTATCCTGCTCTTGATTGTCTCTTTAATGTTGAATAATATAAATAATGAATAAACAATAAAGGATGAAATATATGAGCGAACTTAAAACGAAAGGCTATAAGCGCTACGATTATATGAAAGAACTATATTATGAAGGCATTGAAAAAGACTTTGAAATTCTTCGTGACTATTTCCGTAACGACTTACCTGAAGATGACTATGCGAAAGGATTAAACCGTTATAGACGTTATTCACGTGCACTCGTATTACCAACGAGTCAACAAATCGAATGGCTACCAAACATTCAAAAAGACGGTAAAGAATATGCAGCTTACTTCCAAGGTAAATTTAACCCAGAACACCCGGGTGATTACCGTGAATTCGCAGCAATTGATGATCATATTTTAAACAATACACTGCTTCAAAAAATCATTATGGCAGATTATAATGAGACGTTTTGGAATGAAGAAGATCTTATCATGCCAATCCACGTCGGTGTACATTTTGTAAAACTTCGCGTTGAACATGAAGACGACGTCGCGGTTTCATCACCAAACTCGTTACATCAAGACGGTGAGCCTTTTACATTTGCACACCTGATTGAAAGAAGAAACGTTGAAGGTGGAACGAATGCGATCGGAATCCCGGAAGTGCGTCATAAACTTCCAGAAGAAACAACAGACGGTGAACTACACGAAGTATTTGAAATTACAGAGCCGTTAGAATCATATGGGGTCGCAGACCACATGGTCAGCCATTACGTTAGTCCAATCACGCGTGGTGAGAAGGATGAAGAGGGTCTAAGATCGGTCCTTCTTATCGATTATCAACTGACAGTTGTCGCTGAAATGGAAGAATAAATATACTTCTTTTTAATAAATATTAAGTTTTACGCATATAAAACGTTTCCATGATATAATAATTAAAAACAGATAAAGGAGATAGGTCTATGACGATTCAAGATTTTGTAATTGACTTTGCATTTGCATCTATCCTCGTCTTAATTGGACAGTTCCTCAGATCTAACTTAAAAGTATTCCAAAAGTTCTTCATACCTGCGAGTGTACTCGCTGGATTTTTAGGGCTAATATTTGGTCCAAACGGGCTTGGTTGGATACCATTTTCTGAGGCAATGGGTGGTTATGCTGGACTTTTAATCATTTTAGTATTCGTAGTCGTTGGAGTTAACGGTTTTGAATTTAAACGCGGGTCCGGTGAAGAATCACAACTTAAACGTATTCTCGGATATCAAATATTTAAAATTATCGTGTGGGCACTACAAATTTTCGTACCACTCGTATTTACAATTTTCGTTCTAAAGAAAATTTGGCCAGGGCTAAACGATGGCTTTGGAATGTTACTTCACTCTGGATTTTACGGTGGACACGGAACAGCGGCAGCTGTCGGTTCAACGTTTGCAGATTTAGGGTTTGAAGATGCACAAGATATTGCGATCACATTCGCGACGTTCGGTATTTTAACAGGTATATTCGGAGGAATTTTTTTAATCAACATCGCAGCACGTAAAGGTCAGACAGCTTATATGAAAGACTTTAAGTTCATAGATGGAGATATGAAAACTGGACTGATTTCATTCCAAAACAGACGTCCATTCGGTCAGCAAACAATCTCATCTGTTTCGTTAGATACACTAACATATCACGGTGCATTTATCATCGCATTAACAGGGATGACAATCGTACTTAACAGATGGCTTGCAGAGCATGTATTAGCTGGAATTCCTGACTTTACGCTCGGATTCATCTTAGCGCTTATATTCTTCTTACTAATGAGAAATACACCAGTATATGATTACATCGACAAAGATGTGAATACGAGAATTTCTGGTTCCGCAACAGATTACCTCGTTGTTTTCGGTATAGCTTCAGTTAAACTAGATGTCGTTATGTCTTATGCTGGACCGATTATTTTATCACTTATCGTCGGTTGGTTACTTGTGTTCATTATCATTTGGCCACTCGGTAAGGCATACAGTAAAAATGATTGGTTCGAACGCTCAATTTTCGTATACGGTTATTTAACAGGAGTATTCGCAATCGGATTTGTATTATACAGAATTGTCGATCCTGACAACATCTCTGAAACAATTGAAGATACAGCGATGACACCAGCCACGAACATTGCCGAAATTGTCGTGTGGTCACTGTTCCCAGCACTACTAATTAGTGGGCAGTGGCTCATTGCAGCAGCAATTCCATTTGTAATTCTTATCGGAAGTGTTATCGCAACAAAAGTTACAGGCACATGGGTCTTTAACGTACCAGATAGCGAACGAAACGTATTAAAAAATCAAATGAAATAACAAAACATCCACGTCTATCAAATGATAAACGTGGATTTTTCTATTACCAACCAATATCGTCAAGTGGAATGAACTACTCACCTAAAGTTGGACACTAAGATCCAACATTATATTTTTAATAAATTAAGCTAAGTTTCTACTTTTCTTTTTGTATCTCTAATTGATAATCATCGTTCGCTTCATTAATAATATTAGTTTTAAGTAAAAAAATAGTTACAATTAATGTTAAAACCCCAGCAAATATATTGACTACAAAATATAACTCCAAGTCATAGAGCAAACCAAATATGAAAAAGCCTATTGGCATTGTCATCATAGAGAAGACAGAAATTAAAGAAAATACTCTCCCTTTCATAGAATCATCAATAGTTGTTTGATAGTAACTCATGATAGGTGTATTAACAAATTGAACAGTTAAAGTAATTAATATAAATAATAATGAAATCAAAATAGTATTTCCTATATCACTTAACTCTAAATATATTGGTAAAGGTAACAGAGCAATAATAATCGCAAATAATATGCTAAATATTTTAGCAATCGACAAAGGCTTTTCAAAAACTTTCACCGTACTAATAATCATGCCACCTAAAATAGTACCTACAGATGATAATGCCGCATAACAAAATCCTACTAAAGTTGAATTAAGTTCTAAAATATTGATTAGCATCTTAGCAGGCAATATACTAATTGTTGTCGTAACAAAGTTTATAAAGAATAAATAGACTATAATCATTTTAAGGATGCTACTCTCTTTAATATATTGAATTCCACCCGAAACATCTTTGAAGAATTGTTTTATACTCGAAATTTCTTCGTTTTTTTCCTCAATCTGATTCTGTTGTTTAAATTTTAAATTAAAGTCAAAACTTAATGCGATGATATTAAATACAATAAAAATCATAATCATTATTTCAAATGAAAAAATTCCAATTAAAGCACCTGCTATAATGGGTCCTAAAAGTGATGCAGATTCTGTTAGTATAGACGAGTATCCATATACTTTTTGAACTTTATCAACATTAAATAATGCAGTAATCGCTGACTGAAAAGCATTCCCAACAAAAGATCCTGTAATCGTCAGTAGTGCCGTAGTAATATACAAAGCGACTAAATTAAATCCAAAATAGTATGTATAGACTAATAATCCTATTAATATAAGAGGATCAAGTGCTTCACCCAGGATAATTATACTTTTCTTGTTTCTAGAATCTGATATCACACCTGCTACTGGTAAGAATAATAGTGATATAAGAGTAAAAATTATTAAGTTAATAGACGAATATATAGCGGAACCAGTGTAATACATAATGTAAAACGATACTGCAAATGTATAAGTGTTACTACCAAAAGCAAGAAATGCGCGACTGAGTAAATATAAAATTAAGTTTTTATTCCAAAAACCTTCTTTAGTCATTATTTCACTCCCTTTAATCAAAATAACTGTCTATAAATACATAGTAATTACAATCATTATTATTAAATCTATTCATTAATTCAATTAAACCTGAACCCCTAGATCTGCATTACTATTACCATAATTTTATATGGAATTACCCACTCTTTTCTTTCTCTTGTTCTAAATAATACACAATATAGAGAGCGGTTTCAACTTTAATTGAGCGAATATTTTAAGTTTTGGAATATTAAAGTCCGTTTTTCTATTACCTTACCTATTGGCATGTTCATCATTCATATAGTTATTATTTCAACTCACTAAAGAAAAAATTTTTCGATGAATTAAATTAAAAATTGTTTATAATGAGGTGTTTATAACATATGAAGAATTAGAAATAGCAATTAATATATCGATTATTATAAAAACTATACTATTCAGCTCAAATTAAAAGTATGCCTCCTGAATTCTTCAAGAGACATACCTTAAAACCAGCATAATTCCAAATAGTACATATTGGTTAACACATCATTATAAAACGTGGGTTTACTATTACCAACCGATATCTTCAAGTGGAATGAACGTCGGAATTAACGAACCGCCATAAGTATCTAAGATTAGTTGTTTCGTATCATCTTCTTGGAAAAGTTCAGCAATTCTATTCAGTGTTTCGTTATCTTTATCTTCAGCACGGACTGCGATAATGTTAACGTAAGGCGTCGCTGTGTCATCTTCTAAGAAGATAGAATCGTTTTGAATATCAAAACCTGCGTCACTTGCGATTCCGTTGTTGATCGCTCCAGCTGTAACGTCATCTAATGTTCTTGGAATTTGAGCTGGCGCAACTTCTTTAAATACGATGTTTTTCTTGTTTTCAACAATCGCATCTTCGATTGAATCTAAACCGTTATAGTTATCGACTAATTTAATAACTCCCGCTTCTTCTAAAAGCATTAACGCACGACCTTGGTTTGAAACGTCGTTTGGTAATGCGATTGTGTCTCCTTCTTTTAACTCACTTAAATCTTTGATTTTGTTAGAGTAAATTCCCATTGGTGCTAAGTTAGTCGTTGCGATCGGTACTAAGTCTAAATCTCTTTCTTTAATAAACTCATCGAAGTAAGCGACTGTTTGGAATGCGTTCGCATCGATATCACCGTCAGCAAGTGCAGTGTTTGGTTGAACGTAGTCATTAAACGATACGATTTCAATATCAATACCTTCTTTTTTCGCTTTTTCAGCGACAAAATCCCAAACTGTCGTGTCTGTACCACTAACTCCAATTTTCACTTTTTCGTTATTACCACATGCGCTAAGGACAACGATAGATATAAGTGCTAAAAATAATACATGTAATTTATTCATTATAAAATTTCCCCTTTTAATTTTTACTTTCTTCTAACTATTCTTGATAATCCATTTCCAAGTGACTGTAATCCTTGAACTAAAACGACGAGGATAACTACTGTGACTAACATCGTCATACCATCAAATCTTTGATAACCGTAAGTAATGGCTAAGTCTCCAATTCCTCCACCACCAACAGTTCCAGCCATCGCTGATGCTCCGACTAAACCGATCGTAGCGATTGTGAAGTTTAAGATGAGTGAACCTAACGCTTCCGGGATAACGAATCTAAAGATGGTTTGTAGAGGCGTTGCGCCCATCGCATCTGCCGCTTCAAGCACACCGTCATCTACTTCTAGTAGCGATGATTCTACGAGTCTCGCAACATATGGTCCTGCATAGACGACCATCGGTACAATCGCAGCAGCTGTTCCAATTGAGCTTCCGACGATGAGTCTCGTAAACGGTATAATTGCAACGAGTAAGATGATAAATGGTATTGATCTTAAAATGTTAATAACGAAACTAAGTATAGTGAATGTTATTTTTTCTTCTAAAATTCCACCATTCCTTGTGACGTATAATAGCACCCCAAGTGGAATCCCAAGTAAAATACTAAAGACAAACGATATCGTCACCATTTGAAGTGTTTCAACGAGTGCACTTAAAATTCGATCAGTACTCACTAGCATTTCTTGTCACCTCACTATATAAGACCTCTTGTTCTGTTAAAAATGCTTTAACTTTCTCGATTTCATCCGCTTCACCGATAAATTCGACAATTAGATTACCAAACGGTGTACGTTGAAGCTCTGTAATGTTTCCAAACAACACGCTCGCTTCAACGTCATAGCGTTTTGACAATTGACTAAGTATGGGTTTGCCTGCACTATCTGCGATGAAATTGAGTCGGTAAATATGACGTTTTTTCTCATCACTTAATAGTCTAAGTACGAAGTCCGGAACTTCGCTATGCATGACTGTGTTTACGAATTTAACACCCGTTCTCGTGCTTGGATTTGAGAATATATCAAACACGCTGCCAGACTCTATCACTTCACCGTTTTCCATAATCGCAACTTTGTCGCAGATTTCTCTCACGACGCTCATTTCGTGTGTGATGAGTAAAATCGTAATGTTATATTCTTCATTTACTCTCTTAAGTAAAGATAAAATCGATGCTGTCGTTTCAGGGTCTAAAGCACTCGTCGCTTCGTCACAGAGTAAAATTTTTGGTTGTGTTGCGAGCGCTCTTGCGATTCCGATACGTTGTTTTTGACCACCTGACAACTCATCTGGGTAATTCTGTGCTTTATCCTTTAAACCGACGAAATCAAGGAGTTCGTTTACTCTTTTTTCAACTTCTTCTTTCGGTGTACCAGATAAAATTAGCGGCATTGCCACGTTTTTAAATACTGTTTTTGAATTCAGCAAGTTAAAATGTTGGAATATCATACCGATATCTTTTTTAATCTCACGAATTTCTTTACTATTCGCTTTGCTTAGATGTTTACCATCTACGATGACTTCGCCACTTGTCGGCGTCGTTAAGTGGTTGATCGTACGGAGTAACGTACTTTTCCCAGCGCCACTAAAGCCGACAATACCGTATATTTCACCTTCTTTAATATCCAGTGAAACGTTTTTTAGTGCTTCGGTTGTTACACCTTTACGATTAAATGTCTTTGAGACATTTTCAATTTGAATCACAAAATTCACCTTCCAACGCAAATTACAAAATAAAAAACCCTATTTTTATATAGATAAAAATAGGGTCGCACTATTCTTATCTACTAGCTAAACGCTACTGGAATTGGCACAACACATATAAAATGCTCGCTGCCGAGGCTTCAAAGGGCCAGTCCCTCCACCTCTCTGGATAAGATAAATTAAATTGTTGGATATAACTGTAATTCATTCAAAAACGAATGTCAACATGTTTTCTGAAAATTATACAAATTATTCTGCGATTTCGAATTCTGCACCGATTTCAAATTTGACGTCTTTACCTACCATGACGCCTCCAGCTTCTAACGCTTGGTTCCAAGTAAGTCCATATTTTTCGCGGTTGATCGTACCTCTTAAAATAACTCCCGTCACGTAAGAATCTGTAAATGGATTTTTGTGCACGCCGTTATGTTCAAATTCAAAAGTTTCTTCATGAACTTCATCTTTTATTTTTAAATCACCTGTAATCGTATTGTCCGTCACTGATTTTGAGACGAATTCTATTTCAGGGAATTTTTCTACATCGAAAAAGTCTGCGGATCTTAAATGATTGTCACGATCTGCATTTTTAGTTTCGATTGAATCTACATACGCAATTCCTTTAACTTGTAATGTGCTTAAGTCTTCAAGATCACCTGAAATTTCTCCATCAAATTCTGTGAATCTACCTTTCACTGTAGATACCATCATATGTTTTACAGAAAATTCTACTGAGCTGTGTGATTTGTCTAATTTAAATGTTGTCATTTTAATTCCTTCTTCCTTATAAATTTAATGATTTAATAACCATGTTTTTGCTTTCTCAACTGCATCAGTTGTAATTTCATGTCCATTTACATGAACTGTTGTTACTTTTGCTCCACGTGAAGTAAAAAGTTGTTCTACATATTCGTTATCTTCTAGTGTCACCATTGGATCGTTATCCCCGACTGATAAAAACACTTTTAGGTTCGACATATCTTTACTGTTATCAGTTAGATCTAATGGATAAAGTGGTGCGAATAATATCGAGCGCTTAATATTAACGTCCTCACGTAGTAGTAAGTGAATTGTGATATTTGCGCCATTTGAAAATCCAACTGGAATTAGATCCTTTAGGTCGAACCCTTCAGATTTTGATATTTCTTGTAGAAAATCGAGCAATTCTTGCCCTCTATAATTTAAATCTTCTAAGTCATACTGACCGAAACTAAGTCGTTTAAAATATCGGTTCATGCCATTTTCTTGAACATTACCTCTAACTGATAACACGCCATATGAATCATCTAACATGTTTGCGAGTGGCAGTAATCCTCTTTCGTCTGATCCTGTTCCGTGTAGAAGTAAGAATATCGGTTTACCTTTTTGGCCTTTGTTAAATATATAGTGCATAACATTCACCTACTTCCTAGAAGTGTCAAACGGACGAATTCTCGTTTCGATATCTTCACGTCTATGTTCTAAAGCTGGCGGCAATGCTAATGATTCACCGAGTGTTTCGTATGGTTCATCGGTCATAAATCCTGGTCCATCTGTTGAGATTTCAAAGAGAATATGACCAATTCTTGCGTATAACGCTTTAAAATAAAATCGATCGATGATTCCTGAGTTAGGCACACGGTGTTCTTTATAGCGCTGAACCCAGTTATTCAATGCTTCATCATCTTTTACGCGAAATGCCACATGGTGAATTTCTCCATAACCTTGTTTAGAGTCTTCACTCTCTTCATCGTGGAACACGTGCAATTCAGCTCCATTACCGCCTTCACCCATCGTTAAAATAGTATACGTGTCATTCTTAGATACAACTTCCATGTCGTACACATTTTGTAACATGTCAATAAACGCATCATAATAACTGACTTTAATTACCATTGGACCTAGACCGTATATCGCGTATTCTTTTGGCACAGGTCCATTTTCCCACGGAATTCCTGCTTGAACACCTCTGTTATCTTCGTCAGATATAAGTTGATAGTATTGCTCATCATCATCTTCAAAGCGTAAAACTTTATGCCCATTAAATTCAGTGATTTCTTCGTGTGTGACATTAAATGTTTCAAAACGTTTTTTGTAATATTCAATTGCCGCGTCACTTGGTACGCGAAATGACGTTCTATAGAGAGAGTTTGTGCCTTTTTTACCTTTAACTTGATTTGGGAAATCAAAAAATGTCATATCCGTACCTGCATTCCCAACATCATCTGCAAAAAATGTATGGTACGTATAAATATCATCTTGATTGACTGTCTTTTTCACGAGTCGCATGCCTAAAATTTCAGTGAAAAACTTATAATTTTCTATCGCATCTTTTGTCATTGCCGTTACGTGGTGGAGTCCTAGAAGTTTGTTTTCCATAGTTTTACCTCCTACATTATTTCGAATTCGAAATATAACTTAAAAACAAACTCGGTATCATTTAGATACTCGAGTTGAAACTGTTTTTAATGATTCTCTAAGCTGAGTTAACGACGCATCATCTAAATCTTGAAAGCATGATTCAATCATTTGAGCATGACTTGGAAACACCGAATCAATCAACTGATATCCCTTTTCAGTCAAACTCGCATAATACGTACGCTTATCCGATGGATCTTGTGTACGAACGACATAATTACGTTTTTCTAAACTATCGATCACATACGTCGTTGAACTACTCGCGATGAGAATTTTTTCTTTTATTTGTTGAATGGGTTGTGGCCCTTTGTTATATAACACTTCAAGTACCGCAAATTCATTCACAGTCAGGCCGTGACATTTTATATCTGCTTTAACGCGCTTAAAAAAATTATCTGTCGTACGTTTAAGTGCAACGAATGTTTTTAAAGCATCGCTTTGTCTCGTCATAAAATGTCACTCCTTATAATTATTTCGAATTCGAACTAATTGTATGATGTTATATAAATCTTGTCAACAAATTTATTTTTCCTTAAGTTTAAATCCTGCTTGTTCGAGTTCCTTAATCGTTAAATCAAGGCTTATTTTTTGTATTTCACCAGTCTTGTTATCTTCTGCTGGACGTACTAATTCATTTAACTTTTCTGGACTTATTTTTGAATACTCGACCTCGATCGTTTCTATGAAATGATCGTCTTTAAATTCTACATCGTAATTTAAACCTTCTTCACCTTCATACGCTTCAAAAGCATCGATGTCTTCAAATCTTTGCTTTGCCTCATCTTTATTAGAAACGTTAATGGCTTCGTAATCTGCTTTTGTTGTCGTAACTTGTCGGATTAGTTCCTCACCTTTATGAATTAAATCAACCGTCACTAAAATACCCTGCTCTTCTTTCTCGTATGTGACAGTCTCTTCTTTAGTTTCACTTTCCTCTTCTTTAGGTTCGCTAGTCTCTTCTTTATTTTCAACTGGTTCTTGTTGTTTTGCGCTTTTTACTTCCTCACTGTTATCATCATTACTACAAGCAGCAAGTGTGACTAAAACTGCTAAAGATAAAAATATAGAGAATAACTTTTTCATTTCAAAACCACCTTAAATTGTTTTGTGTCATAAGTGTAAAGTTATTTTTATCCTTAAGCAACCGATATTAGTATGGGCCGTATCCTGTAACGAGCGCATATAGAAGCGCAAGTGTTCCAATTACAATCCATGAAAGTAATATCGGCCAAACGAATTTCAGCCAGTCCGTCCACTTCACTCCACCAACCGCAAGAACCGCCATAAGTACACCAGACGTCGGTGCCACGATATTTGTAATACCGTCACCGAGTATAAATGCTAATACACCTGTTTGTCTTGTAATTCCTATGACATCCGTAATCGGAACCATTAATGGCATAACGATGGCCGCTTGCCCAGTACCAGACGTTACGAGGAAGTTAAATAGTAAGTTAAACACAAATAACATAAGTCCGCCAATATATGTCGGCATCGCTTGTAACGGTACGAGCGTTGCATTTACAATCGTATCAAGAATTTGACTGTTTTCTAATATAATAACGACCGCACGCGCGAGACCAACGACTAAAGCACCGTATGTAATACCACGCGCACCTTCAATAAATATTTTAACGAATTTGTTAGGCGAAATGCGCGACACAAATCCAACTGTAAAGCCCATCATTAAAAATACACCAACTAACTCATTAATTCCCCAACTTCTCGTAAATGCTCCCCAGATGAAAAACCCGAGATATCCGACGAAAATGAGTAAGTTAATTCCGTGTAATACAGTAAATTTCGGAGGTTCAATATTTGTGATTCCTTCATCGTCATTAAATGGTCGATTACCTAATATAGATTTTGACGGATCATTTTTTACTTTTTTCGCGTAACGATTTGTAAATATAATGACCGATAAAATCATACCGATAAATATAAATACACGTAATGTCATACCAGAAAATAGTGGAAGTTCTGCTATCGTTTGTGCGAACACTAATACAACTGGGTCAAAAATACCTGCAACCATACCGGCATAATAGCCGAGGTAAATCATCGATACTCCAATGATCGCGTCGAGTTTCAAGTTTCTAGCTAACGCAATACCAATCGGTACAAATGCGATTACCGCGTTCGCTACGAGTCCCATAGATGCTAAAATACCAAACGTTAAGGCAACGAGAGTAATTAAAACCATATAACGGCCCTTTGTCTTTTGAATTAGGACGTTTATTCCGGCATCAATCGCACCAGTATATTCAATAATCTTAACGATTCCACCGACTATCAAAATTAAAAATATAATATTCGCTGTGTCGATCATCCCTTTTTGTATCGAAACAAATAAATCCAATACATTCGCAGGGTTAGATTCTACATACGTATAACTTCCTGGAATGACACGCGTTACTCCGTCAACCTCTTCACGTACAAATGTCCCAGCTGGTATTAAGTAAGATAAAACAGCCGCGAGTAGTACGATACTAAATATAATGACGAATGCATCTGGCATTTCCAGACGTTTATACCACTTTTCTTTTTTCTCCTTCACAATACAACCTCCTTAAAGTAAAGATACTTTAAATATAAGTAAGCGATTACAAAAAGTAAAGTGATTTTTTATGTTTCTTTTTTAGTAAATGTGTGTAAAGTATTAACGACTACAGAGAAGAAGGTGACTTATGCTTTACAATCAGCTATCGATGCCTACTACGCTTAGTGGTTGGATATTTATCGTATTACTTTTGGTATTTATTGTTTTTATTTCCATTTGGTTTGACAATCGTTTTAAAAAATCTCATCGTGATACAAAAGCGTATCTACTCATAGAAGAGAGTTTAACAACTCTAGACGATAACGAAGAGATTTATAAAAATATCGATAACGTCCACAATACGTCATCTATCGTCAAAATTACATACAAAGATAATCAACCAATATCGATCGAGAAAACTAAAATCTTTACGACTAAAGAAGGACATATTAAAACTTCAGAACTTAGTAACAGAAAAAAACGCCTTCGAAAAGAGCTGCTCGATGGCGTAAAGAGTTTTGATACAGTTGAAGGTTTTAATTCAAATTATTATAGAGACGGGGAATATTTAGTCGGTAAATCGTATATGAAGCAAGCACTTAATAGCGATACAGAAAGCGAAACATTAATCGGTTTAACTTTCCCATTTAACAAAAGAGATATACGAAAAAAATTAACGAGAAGCGGGTATGAGAAACATGGAAAATGACTCATTACCCGTTTTTTATTCGTTTATGACTTCAACGTCTCCTAAATTATCCATACTAAATCGACTCGCACGTGTATTAAACCAGTCTTCTAAAAACTC
Source organism: Nosocomiicoccus massiliensis (assembly GCF_002871345.2). Taxonomy (NCBI): domain Bacteria; kingdom Bacillati; phylum Bacillota; class Bacilli; order Caryophanales; family Staphylococcaceae; genus Nosocomiicoccus; species Nosocomiicoccus massiliensis. The sequence goes on from NZ_CP136964.1 coordinate 1,138,459, forward strand.
ACGTTTAAATACTTCCTTTAGCTCCGCTTCTTTACTTTCATCACCAGAAAATGATTCGTACAGCACTTTATCTGAAGCATTATAACGCACGGTATACACACTAGCCCCATCAAACAATTCGACGACAAATCCACCGTCTACATCTGAAAAATTATATTTCACGCGCATTTCATCGATTTCTTTAACATTTTCATACTTTGTTTCAATCGCGTCTTTTTCTTTATCGAACACAGTCGATGAAGATGCGTACTTCGTTTTCGAAATCGAATATATTTCTGCGTACACATTTGCATACTTTTGGTGGTTTGCGATCTTAAAACCTGCAACCACGATAAATGCTACAAATAATATCGCAAGCCCTATAAATACAGGTCGTTTCATGTTATTATCTCCGTTTCACATATGATTACTTTAATTGTGCAATTTAAACGATTATTTGTCCACTCGATTTCTTTTAGAAAGTGCTATAAATCTAGCTTTTTTAGATTAATATCGATGAAAAACGTCTATATATGTAATGACGATTAAAACTATAACAATATCGTCACAGTTTGTATTTATTTTCACATAGATAGCCATTATAATAAGAGTGAGACTATTATTTGATTTAATAGTATAGAAAGGGATGGTTTGATGAGTCGTGAAAACGATCAAACACAAAATAAAAAACGTTCTATGAACATCGTCTGGACGGTTGTAGCATTCGTCGTATTATTTGCTATATTACTTATGCCGACACCAGACGGTTTACCAGTCGTTGCACATATGGCGCTTGCGATTTTAGCATTTGCTGTCATTATGTGGGTGACTGAAGCGGTATCTTATCCGACATCTTCAGTAATGATTCTCGCACTGATTATATTACTCATCGGGTTTAGCCCAGCAGGTGAATTAGGGGATTACTTAACAAAAGGAGCAGCGTCAGGTAGTGACTTAGTCGGTACGAAAAACTCATTATCACTGGCGTTTAGTGGGTACTCGTCATCTGCACTCGTCCTTGTAGCAGCAGCACTATTTTTAGCTGCAGCGATGCAAGCGACAAATTTACACAAACGTTTAGCACTCGTCGTCTTATCGCTCGTTGGTAATAAGACGTCACGTATCGTCATCGGTAGTATTATCGTTGCGATTATTTTAGCGTTCTTCGTTCCATCTGCAACAGCACGTGCTGGAGCAGTTATCCCGATTTTAATCGGTATGATTACAGCGTTTAACATTTCAAAAGATAGTAAACTCGCAGGTTTACTCGTCATTACTGCAGTGCAAGCTGTATCTATTTGGAACATCGGTATTAAAACTGCAGCAGCGCAAAACTTAGTTGCAGTCAACTTTATTAGCGACACGATGGGCGTTGACATTTCATGGGGTGAATGGTTCTTATACGCAGCTCCGTGGTCGATCTTAATGTCTATAGTTCTATACTTTGTCATGATGAAAGTCATGAAACCAGAGTACGATGAAGTACCTGGTGGTTCTGAAATGATTAAACAACAGCTCGATGACATGGGGAAAATTTCTGGACGTGAGTGGCGTTTAATCATCATCTCAGTATTACTACTTCTCGGATGGGCAACTGAAAAAGTACTCCACCCGATCGATTCTTCATCGTTAACTTTAATTGCGATTGCAATTATGTTAATGCCTAAAATTGGCGTCATCAAATGGGAAGACGCTGTCAAATATATCCCATGGGGTACAGTAATCGTGTTCGGTGCGGGTATCTCACTCGGTAGTTTACTACTAAACACAGGTGGCGCGCAGTGGTTAAGTGATAAAACATTCGGATCACTTGGATTAGACTCAATGCCGATTCTTGCAACGATCATCATCGTATCAATCTTTAACGTACTCATCCACTTAGGATTTGCGAGTGCGACAAGTTTAGCAGCGGCGTTAATTCCGGTATTTATATCACTTACAGCGACATTAGACTTAGGTGACCAAGCAATTGGTTTCGTATTAATTCAACAATTTGTAATCAGCTTTGGATTCCTACTACCAATCAGTTCACCACAAGGAATGCTCGCATACGGTACAGAAACATTTACTGTTAAACAATACTTTAAAGCAGGTGTCCCACTAACAATTATCGGGTTACTCTTAATATTCCTATTCAGTGCAACATACTGGAAATGGATTGGTTTAATCTAAAATACTAAAAGCGTGTTGAACAAAACGTTCAGCACGCTTTATTAATTTAAGTCAGTGTGTTACAAATTAAACATAAGCCACAAGTTGAAGAAAGCAAGATTACTACAGAAGAAGTTTAATTTACGGAGGGTTTTAAGTGAAGACTTTTAACGATCAAGAAATCGAACAAGTCTATAAAATGGACGAAGCAATTAAAGATACTTACAACACATTAAACACTTTAAATGAAGGTCTTATTAAAATGGAACAACGTACAGTGATTCCTGTTGAAGGTGATAAAGTCATGCTTTACATGCCATGTGTTGATAACAAAGAGAAATTTTCAGCAGTGAAAATTATCTCAATTTACCCAGAGAATGCAGCAGACGGTTATCCTGCAACTCAAGCAGTTACTGTACTGACAGAACTCGAGCACGGTGAAAACGTCGCAGTACTCAGTGCGAGTTATTTAACACGATTACGTACCGGTGCGATGACGGGTATCGCTACAGACTTACTCGCTAAAAAAGATGCAAAAGAATTAGGTGTCATTGGAACTGGCGGTATGGCGTTTGAGCAAGCACTCGGTGTACTTGAAGTACGTGATATTAAAACGATTCGTCTATATAACCGTACGTTAAGTAAATGTGATGATTTTAAAACACGTCTTGAAAACTTTGGTGTCAAAGCAGATATCAAAATTTGTGAAGACGTCAACGAACTGACTCGCTACTCTGATATTATCAATACTGCAACAAACTCTACTGAATCAGTATTTGATGACAAACATGTAAAAGACGGTGCGCACATTAATGGCCTCGGATCATATATGCCTGAGATGCGTGAAATTCATCCGGGTTCAATTAAACGTGCACGCCACGTTATCTTCGATGATGTCGACGGTGTAATTGAAGAAGCAGGAGAGTTCATTCACGCGGTTAAAGTTGGAGACTTTAAATGGGAAAAGGCAATTGGTTTAAACGATGCATTAGATCAAGAATTTGAAAGAGATGAAAAAGACATTACAATCTTCAAATCAGTCGGTGCATCATACTACGATATGTCAGCAGCAATTGGCGCATATAAAAAATTAGTTTAATTTTTACTTTTAAAGAGAAGCTTTATTTAAGCTTCTCGTTTTTATTTCTACGAAATATTTAAAATTGTGTTACACTAGCTTATGTTCATTTTATAATTTAATCAAAGGGGATTTTATATGACTGACAATAATTCAAGCAAGCAGTCAATTCCAGATAAAGGATTCTTTGGTCAACCGAGAGGGTTATCTACATTATTCTTTACTGAATTTTGGGAACGTTTTAGTTACTATGGTATGAAAGCGATTCTAGCCTACTACTTATACTACTCAGTAACAAAAGGCGGATTCGGACTTGAACAGTCTACTGCGTTACAAATCGTATCGATTTACGGTGCTTTAATTTACATGAGTGGTATTATCGGAGGATGGCTCGCAGATAGAGTATTTGGTATTCGCCATTCGATTTTTTATGGTGGAATACTCATCATGCTTGGTCACATCTTACTCGCACTGCCAAATAACTTTACTGTTTTAATGATTGCATTACTTCTACTCATTATTGGTACCGGATTATTAAAACCAAATATATCTACAAATGTTGGTATGTTATACGAAAAAGACGACCCGAGGGTCGACAGTGGATTTACATTATTTTATATGTCCATTAACTTAGGAAGTTTAATTTCACCGTTACTCGTTGGAACATTACAAGTTAAATACGGCTTCCATGCAGGATTTGCTCTTGCAGCTGTCGGAATGTTCTTTGGGTTATTAACTTATGTAATCACAAACAAGAAAAACCTTGGCGATCTCGGTTTAAAACCATCCGATCCATTAAAAGCTGAAGAAAAGAAAAAATTCGGTATTATCGCAGCAGTCACAATCATTGCGATAGTGCTATTTATAACAATTACTTTAATGACGAATACATTAACAATTGGTGCATTCGCTAACTTCATTACATTTTTAGGTGTCATTTTACCGACTGTTTTAATTACGAAAATGATCCTATCGAAAAAAGTATCCAAGAAGGAGCGCTCGCATTTATTTGCTTACATTCCGCTCTTTTTAGCATCTGTTGTATTCTGGATGATTCAAGAACAAGGAGCGACAGTCCTTGCAGCATTTGCAGATACTAAAACAGAATTAAGCGTAGCAAATATTACAAATGGTTTAATTGATTTCAATATACCAGCTGCTTGGTTCCAGTCATTAAACCCGTTATTCATCGTATTTTTTGCACCGATTATTTCTAGACTATGGGTGAAACTTGGAGATCGTAACCCGTCAACTGTTACAAAGTTTACAGTCGGCGTATTACTTGCCGGAGCAGCGTACTTAATTATGATTGTTCCTTTAAGTACAGAAGGGTTAATACATCCATTATGGCTCGTGTTAAGCTTCTTCCTTGTTACAATTGGTGAGTTATTCGTATCACCAATCGGACTTTCAACTACTACACGACTTGCACCTGTAGCGTTCCAATCACAAATGATGTCTGTTTGGTTCTTATCCAATGCAATGGCACAAGGCCTGAACGCACAAATGGTTAAATTATATGACCTCATTGATACGAAAGCGTACTTCATGTACTTAGGTTCATTTGCAATTATCGTTGCTGTTATATTAATTATTTTAGGACCTAAAATTCGTAAAGTAATGGGTAACTTATAAACATAAAACTGTAATTTAGTGATTCACTCACTAGATTACAGTTTTTTATTTTACTTTTATACAAAATAACGCTTTCATTATTAAAATGAAGTGATATAATAATCATAATTATTTAAATAATGAAGGAGGGAGTTCTTGTGTCGATTTCATTATTTGTGTTATCCGTACATAACAAAAAGCTACTCAACGCAGTAAAACCACTCGTTAAAGATGAGTATAGATTGATCGACTTCGTATATAGTAATAAACGTGTGTTATCAAACTATAGCGAATTAGATATTCAAATCCGAAGAATTTGTAGCGTGTTATATGAAGAGAATGCCACGCTTTCTGTCGATGATTTAATGCACATCGATTTACTGAAAGGCTTCGGAATGACACCATCTGTCCATCGCTCATTAAAAAATGCTGGTTTTGAAACTATTCAGCAATTAAAACAGCTCTCTAAAGAACAATATGACTACCACTTAAAACGTGGTGCGGGGTCCATATATAAGAAAGCTCAAGTCGCTATAAAAGAATTTGAAAGCGTTTTTTCGGAAAAATATATTGATGTGATTTCATACGTATTACTCGTCGAACACGATATTGATCAGTCCGTAGATGTCGAGCGATTAGTTCAGTCATCTAGCAAATTTTATTCGAATGCTAAAGAAAAAGTTTATGAGACTCTAGCAGCTTTAACAGATGACGAAATTATTGTAAAAGTTAAAGATAAATACTACGTCAAACGTTGGTCTTTAAAAGACGTTCTCGCCTTTGAATTTCCAAATAAAGACACGTATTTAATGCGCCTAGACGGTGTCAGTGTTCGTGAAATCGGTAAGAGTACTGGCGTGTCAAGAACGACTGTACTGACTTATGTGTCTCGTATTAATGCGAATTTTATTCCGCATTACTTAAAAGAGAACGATTATAGTAAATACATCACAACGTACAATATGCCTCGTGATACGTTTCAGTATGTGTTTCAATTAGATGATGACGTAATATCGTACTTATATAATAAATTTGAAACTAATGATTTCTCAACTGACGTCGAAGCAATCGTTAAAGACCACATATTAACAAAAGAGGAATTGTCACGCCTACTCTACTTTGAAAAGATGTTTATAAACAGTGAAGGTAACGTCGTGACACAATCGAGCACGAATCTCTTTGAAGATTTAGTATATCGATATAAAGACCAATCGTTTGCACTCGAATCATTTTACGAATTATATATGAACGAGTTAACAACAAATCCAGTGCTAAATATTAAACCAACAGATATACGTCGGTTTGAATCGATTATCGACAACTCATATTCTGTCGTAAAGAGTATTAAACATCAGTTTAGATACTATGATACGAACATCACACAAGACACGATTCAAATCATTAACGATATATTATCGACGTTAAAAGGGAGCTACGGCTTACAATTCGTCTACGATAATCATATAGAAACGCTATCGAAGATCGGTCTTATAAATGGATATGAACTCGGTAGCCTTATGAATAAAGTCGGTCTATCAAAATTTAACGACGTCATTTCCATCATTAGAATTAGTACGATTCAAGTCGGGTGCAGCCACCAAAATTTTATAGAAGATAAAGTATGTCAGTTCACCGGTCACTCGTTAAATGAACTCCTCGATCATTTACAAAATGACTACGGGTTACACAGAGATACGATGTTTACGTATATTTCTAATCAACACGTCGACTATATATTTGACGGAATCATTCGTTGCCATAATACGATTCCTAAATGTGAGTCGTTTTATAAAGAAGCGAAAAAACGTCTCACTGAACCGATTTATTTAGTCTCTGAGGTCATGGCTGATTTATCTGAAATTGCAAATAAAGAACTCATTCCGAGTAAGCAATTATTCCATAATCTTGGCTATACGACAAAAGGTAGCGCCATTATTTACAAAGACACGTTTAACAATGCACATGAAGCAATTAAAGCGTGGATTGTCTCTAAAGAAGTATTTGAAACTGATACGCGTGAAATTTTTAAAGCACAACAATGGTACTCTGAGACATACAAACTCGAAAGAGATTTAATTATCTTTAGACTTAGCCCAAATGAACTTATCCACTATACTTACTTAATAAATCTTGGAATTTCCAAACCGATGGTGGATAGTTTCATCTATGAAGTGAAACAATTTACGAAGAAACATAAATACTTTACACTACCCTTCTTAAAAAAACATGGATTTAAACACGAGTTGTTCGATTACTTAAATGATTATACGTTAGAGAGAATTTTAGCAACGAGACAAAACATATACCCTCAAAGCTTCAGTTCACCAATCATTTACACTAACGATCTTAACGTTCAGTCAAAAAGTGACGTGTTAAAAGATATCTATACAAAGAATCCAATGTCATTAAATAAAATGGTTAAATACTTAGAGAAAACATATAGCTTAACTATCTCAAAAGTCGAATTAAAATATAGACTCTCCTCAACAGGAGCGTTAGTAAATAAATAAAGATAACAAAAAAGACTGTAGACCTCTTAAGAGTTATCTACAGTCTCATTATTTCCTAAGAAATATTTTTAATGCATGGGGCATTTGTTTTCTCGATATAAGAAATTTGGTGACCTCATTGTGTTATCAAATCCGTAGTGATAGTTATGCGTGAGTGACGGTGATAACGGGGGTGCGAGCCAGCTCCATTTTCCTGTAACTGTACGTCCCGCTTCTTGTTCTAATCGTTCAAATGTTTTAAATTGTTTAGATGCTGTAATATGATCGACCATCGTTACTTTACTATCTCTAAACGAATGGTACACTGCGTAACTAATTTCAACGAGTGCACGGTCTCTCCAATATGTCGTCGTCTTTGACATGTCTAATTCTAGTGCTTTAGCGATACTTTCTAATTTGTTATATCGATAATCATCGGTAAAATTTCTAACCGCGATTTCTGTTTCCATATACCAGCCATTAAACGGTGTTGTATGGTAATAAATTCCACCTATTTCTAAATCCATACAACTAATAATCGGTACCGCGTACCATTTAAGACCTAAATCTTTTAACTTTGGATAATGATGATGTTCGATGTCTACTTCTTTAATAAGGCCTTCACGGTATTCATGATAATGAATCTCTCCATCACCTACTTTATATAAAAGAGGCAACACATTAAAGTCACCTGGTTCACTCTTCCAACCGACCTTTTCTGCTTGTTTAGTCGCTGCTCTTGACCTCGGATCTCCGACATTATCATATCCTGCGTAACGTATAAGTTGTTCATTGTAGAGCGTAACGTCATTACTATAGATTGAGACCATCGGTACAATTTTACCACCATTAGTCGCATCATTAATATGCGTTTCAATCGATTCAACAAAATCTGCTTCATTATCGATATGTCTTTCATCTCTAACGACGAGACTCTTCCAGTACAATCTACCAATACAACGGTTAGAGTTACGCCAAGCCACACGTGCTCCGTATTCTAACTCTTTAGACGTATGTGTGTAATGGTTCGTCTCATCAATCTCTTTTTTAATCTCGCTTAACCTATTCGCTGGATCACCTAATTTTAACTCGTCGTACATCATTTCAATAAACTCTGTTGCTTGTTTAAATAGCCCCATACAATCGTTCCTAACATTATCTATTCTATTAATATGTTACACGAGAATAGACTTTTATAATACATAAAACTGAAATTCATGATAAAATTGTTGCTGATTATATAAAGGTTGGGATTATTATGGCGAAACTTTATTTTCGTTACGGGACAATGCAAAGTAACAAAAGTAATCAAATTATCACGACGCATCATCAATATACGACTCAAAGTAAGAGATGCTTGGCGTATACGACACCGATTGATTCAAGAAGTGGGTATAAAAAAATAAAATCTAGAGTCGGCTTAGAACTGGAAGCAGAGTATATAACGGATGACATTTTTGAAAAAGTTAACAAAGAGAATGAGAAAGAAAAAGTATTTGCAGTTTTAATCGATGAAGCTCAATTTTTATCGAAAAAAGACATTCATAATTTAAGCGATATTCCAGACTTACTCGATATTCCTGTCATTGCTTTCGGTTTAAAAACAGATTTTAGAAATGAATTGTTTGAAGGCAGTCGTACACTACTGGAACTCGCTGATGCTATTGACGAATTAAAAACGGTTTGTCAGTTCTGCAATAAAAAAGCGACATTAAACATGAGATTACATAATAATATTCCGACAAATGTAGGTGAATCGATTCAAATCGGTGACGAAGAATACGTCCCTGTATGTCGTAAGTGCTATAAAGAGCGATTGGATTTAGTATAGAAAAGGTAAAAGAGAGATTTTGAACTAAACACCTAAAGTTGAATACTAAATTCCAACTTTAGGTGTGTTTTGGCATGCAGAATAAAATCCATAATAGATTGGTATTAAGGATGAAAATGGATTTAACTCTTGTAATTTTAGTACTATTTTCATCCCTCCTTCTATAGTTGGATTTTGTTATTATATATTGTTTTGCTCTTCCTAATCACACTATTATTTAATAATAAGGAAGCAACAATAATAACTATGATTGAAGAAAATAAGTTAGCTGAAAAATATATTTTCATTTCATAAAGAGCTCCAAATATTAAAGTTCCAATAGGCAACAAAACATTTCCTAAAGTATTTAACAGAGAAAAAACTCTTCCTTTGAATTGGTTATCGATACTCTTTTGCATATAACTCATCATTGGTATGGATACAAATTGAAATGTAAAAGCCATAGTCAATCCTATCAGCGATAGATATACCAAGCTATAAATATTGTTCATATTAACGTATACAGGTAATGTAAAGGTAGTCATTACTATAGCTAGTACTAAAAATGCCATTTTCATTGCTTTTAACGGATTGTTTAGTTTCAACCTCGAAAGAACTAATGTAGCTAATAAGGATCCTAAGCCCATTATGGAACTAGCTATTCCGACATAATATGGATTGAATGATAATTCTTTAATCATTATTGTATCTGGTAAAACACTGAAACTTGCTGCACCAACACTATTAATAATCATTGCTAAAAGAATAATCCGCCATAAGACATCATTTTTTTCAATATATTTAAAGGCTTCTTTATTCTTTCTCACCACATATTTTATAATGTTTTCTTTGTCTTCATGTTCTTTTATCGGATTAGTCTCATATTCATCAAACACTAAAAAGAAATTTAAAAGTAAAGAAATAAATTGTAAAATTAAAAATATTAATATCATAGTTTCTAAGGTAACAAAGCCATAGATAACTCCTGCTATTAATGGTCCTAATAAAAACACTGTTGTTCTTATCGTTCCAACCTGCCCTAAAATATTTTGAATTTTATCTTCGTTAAATAATTGAGTGAGTGAAGCATCAAAAGCATTAGAAACAACCGGCACGATGAACGATCTAATCGCTGTAATAAAAAATAGAAAATAAATATTAAAACCATAAATATAAATATATGTTAGAAGCAAAATAAGACTTAAACAAGAAAGCCCTTCCAAAAATATTATTATAGATTTCCTGTTATACTTATCTATAAAAGTACCCATTATCGGGAGTGAGATGATTGTTCCAACACTCATTATTACAGTATTAATTGAAAATAATAAGGGAGACTTTGTAACGTCTAATATATAATAACTTATCGCAAAATTATATATGAGACCACCTGTCGTTAGAACTAAGACACTTGCAAAATAAATGAATATATTTCTCATAATATAACACCTCTTACAAATACTAGCTGGTTCCATTACTTATTAATATAAGTTTATGTATGTATAGTAATACTCTTGTTTATATTTCACCTATGATTGGATTTATACCTCATTCATATATGCGTATTAACTTAATCATACAACAATTTGACAAAATTTTATATATGCAAATTTGCATAAAAGAAGTGGAGATATTGTTAAATGAATTTATAAAAAAAACGACGTACAGAACTTGGCATATCGAGGAAAAATCTCCTAATCAAGTATTGGAAGAAATAAAAAAATTACCTGATTCTTCCTTATTCCTTTAACTTATTATAGAAGATCATCTCATAATAAATAACCCTGAAGTTAGGCTTTGATCCAACTTCAGGGTGCTTTTTATATAAAATTTAAATCCATACTATAATCATAAATTTGTTTTGTCATATAGTTCGATTATACGCGAACTTCTATTACTTTATCCATTCCAAAGTTGTGCAAGTCCTTCTAACGATAGTACCCCTGCTACTGCAGTAACGATAACTGCTATCACTCCAAATATTAACCATGCTGTTGGATGTTGGTAATCTCCAACGATACTTTTCTTTCTCGATGCGAGTAGTATCGCAGCGAGTGTGACTGGTAGAATGAGTCCGTTGAATGCACCTGCAAGTATGAGTAGTGTTACAGGTCTACCGATGAATACGAAAACAATCGTCGATGCTAAAATGAAAGCTATGATGATGAGGTTGTTGTGCTTATCAAACACTTTTCCAAATCCGCGTAAGAAACTCGCACTCGTATATGCCGCACCGATGACTGAAGATAGTGCTGCAGCGAGTAATACGACACCGAATACTTTTACTCCGATGTCTCCAAGCGCAAATTGGAATACTGACGCTGGTGGGTTATCTGGATCTAGCACTGCACCTTGAGCAAGTACACCAAGTACTGCTAAGAATAGTAACGTACGCATGACACCTGTTGTAATAATCCCATAGTTTGCTGCTTTAGATACGAAATGTAAATTCTCTTTACCTGTCACACCCGCTTCAATTAAACGGTGTGCTCCGGCAAACGTGATATATCCTCCAACTGTCCCACCTACAATAGTAACAATTGGAAGTAACATTGATAGTGGATCTTCAGGCACAATCGTTCTAAATGCTGCTTCACCGATATCTGGTTTTGATTCAATCGCAACGTATAACACGATTAAAATCATTAGTATACCGAGCCCTTGCGTGACGATGTCCATTACGGCTCTTCCATTTTTAATGAGGAAAATGATAATCGCAAATATTCCTGTAATTGCTGCACCAATTCGCACATCCCAACCAAATATCGCATTGAAACCGAGCCCTGCGCCTGCAACGTTACCGATGTTAAACGCAAATCCTCCGATCACGATTAAAATTGCGATAAATGATCCTAAACCAGGAAATACCTCATTCGCAACATCTTGTCCACGTTTCCCGCTAACTGATAACACACGCCATACATTTGATTGTGCGCCGATATCAATGATAATTGATATTAAAATCGCAAATCCAAAACTCGCTAAAAACTGTTCAGTAAATACTGTCGTCTGTGTTAAAAATGCTGGACCAATTGATGACGTAGCCATCAAGAATACTGCGCCAAATAGTAGCCTACGTTGTGACGCTGTTAATTTTTGTTTTTCACCTTGCATAAGTTCACTCCTTCATCTTGATTACATCGTTTGTATTTCAATTCCTTTTGCTTCAAGTGCAGATTTAATTTCTCTTAAAAATTGTAGTGCTTTTTCACCATCACCGTGTACACAAATACTATCTGCTTTAATGTCTATGTCTGTGCCGTCTATTGCTTCTACTTTACCTTCAGTAAGCATTCTAATCCCGCGTTCAACTGCTAGTTTACTATCTGTAATCATCGCACCCTCTTTACGTCTAGAGACAAGTGTACCGTCGTTTTCATACGCACGATCTAAAAACACTTCATGTACCACTTGTAAACCTATTTCTTCTCCAGCTTTTACGAGGTTGTTTTCCGATAGCCCCATTAACTTTAAATTTGGATTAAAGTCTTTGACTGCTTGTGCGATTACGCGGGCGAGGTTTTTATCTGTAAACGTTGCGTTATATAATGCACCGTGTGGTTTGACGTGATTCATTTCAACTCCGACTGTTCTCGCAATACCGTCTAGCGCAGAAAGTTGATACAATACCATACTATAAATTTCTTCATCTGTACAGTCCATATACCTACGTCCGAATCCTTCTTTGTCTGGGAATCCTGGATGAGCTCCGAGCCCTGCGCCTGATTCTTTAATGAGTTTAACTGTTTCTAACATTACTTTAGGGTCGCTCGCGTGAAAACCACATGCGACGTTTGCTGACGAAATAAGAGGAATAATTTTGTCATCATTTCCGATTGTATAGTTCCCGAAACTTTCGCCTAAGTCTGCATTTAAATCAATTGTTAGTGTCATCGTTATCACTCCGTATCGATAATATTTTCTTCGTAAATAAATTTGATATCATAATCATTCGCAATTACTTTGTGATGTGACAGTAAGAAAAATTGAAAGTCTAAGTTCGTTTTAATCGGCTCAATGACTGTTTCTCCGATGACAAGTTTGAGTTTTGTAAGTGCAGAGTCACGGTCATCATCTTTTACGATGAGTTTTGCGACCATCGAGTCGTAATACGGAGGTATCGTATACCCCGTGTATAAATGTGAGTCAATTCGCACATTACGCCCAAGCCCGAAGTGCAGCTCTTCGATTTTACCAGGAGACGGTCTAAATTGGTGCATCGGATCTTCAGCGTTAATACGTGCTTCAATTGCGTGACCATTTAAACTCACGTCGTCTTGAGTAAAACCTATTTCACCGTCATAAGCGACCATGATTTGTGCTTTAATAATGTCTTTACCTGTCACTTCTTCTGTAATTGTATGTTCGACTTGCACACGTGTATTCATTTCAATAAAGTAAAATTTCTTTTCTTCTTCAACATATAAGTACTCGACCGTTCCAGCACCGCGATATTTTAACTGTTTCATCGCGTCACGTGTCGTTTCTATAATGTATTTACGTTCTTCGTCAGATAAAATAGCAGCGGGTGCTTCTTCTAACAGCTTTTGGTTGTTACGCTGAATTGAACAGTCCCTCTCATATAAGTGAACCGCATCACCTTTACCATCACCAATGACTTGAACTTCGATATGTCGTGCTTTCTCGATAAACTTTTCTACGTATAGTCTGTCATCATTAAACGCATTTTTCGCTTCGTTTTTAGCGTCATAATATAGTTTGTCTACGTCTTTGTCACTATACGCAAAACGCATCCCTTTACCGCCGCCACCTGACACAGCTTTTATGACGAGTGGGTAGTTATGGACTTTCGCAATCTCTTTTACGTCGTCAGCAGAGTCGATGATCCCGTCACTTCCTGGGATTACAGGTACTCCAACACTCGCCATCGTTTCACGCGCCATCGATTTGTTACCCATTTTTTCCATCATATCTGCAGTTGGTCCAATAAAAATCAGTCCCGCTTCTTCGACGCGTCTCGCAAACTCCGCTGATTCTGATAAAAATCCATAACCTGGATGTATCGCGTCGGCTCCAGATAATTCAGCTGCAGTTAAAATCGCATCGATGTTTAAATAACTATCGATACTTTTTGGTCCACCAATTGCATATGCTTCGTTCGCAATCGCCACGTGGAGCGAGTTTTTGTCAGCTGTAGAATATACCGCAACACTCGTCATGTTCATTTCTTTTAACGTACGAATGATACGTACCGCAATCTCTCCGCGGTTTGCAATTAATACTTTTCTCATACTAATTACCCTCCGGTTCTACTCGGACGAGTACATCTCCGTACTCTACATCTTCTCCATTGTGTACGACGATTTCTCTAACAATTCCAGAGACGTCTGATTTTAAATCGTTAAACATTTTCATCGCTTCAATGTAACCAATTTGGTCACCCACTTCAATTCGGTCGCCAACCTCTATGAAGTTTTCACTGCTGTGCTCATCTTTCTTTGTATAGAATGTACCGATCTGAGGTGCTGTAATTTCTACATATTTCGAAGGGTCTGCTGGTGTGTTTGTTTCTTTACGTTCGACAGGCGTGTTCGTTACAACTTTCTGACTACTTTCTTTTGACACATTCGTATCACGTTCAAGGTGTACTTTAATATCATCACTTTCTATTTTTAAAACCGATAAATTCTCATCGTTCAATAGTTTAATCAGTTCTTTTACTGTATTGATATCCATCACGCTTTACCTCCAATTAATGTATGAATACGCTGTGAAACTGGGCGTCTTACGTTATTAAACTCTTTTGTCGTTCCGATAAACTCTTTATTATGAATCGCGCGTAACTGTTCTTTATACAGCTCAGTCGCTTCTTCTATCGTGATGAGTTTAAATTGTATTTTATCTCCAGGTTTCTTTTGTGCGATTTTTTGAATGTCGACTTTCGCAACGGTCGCAATTTTTGTATAACCGCCCGCTGTTTGTCGGTCTGAAAGCAATATAATTGGCTTTCCGTTTTTAGGCACCTGAATACTCCCGAACAGTATCGTTTCGCTAATAATATCGTGACTCGTCGCTTCAACAGATTCACCATCTAAACGATATCCCATTCGGTCACTTTCTTTTGATACTGTATATTCGCTATGGAAAAAGTGATCTAAGTTTTCCTCATCGAAGCGGTCATATTGTTGTCCCTTAACTACACGAATTACGTTTGACGTGTCGAGCTCTTTCGTTACTACTTTATAACCATGTCGCGCGAGCCCACCGTTTATATATAAGACGTCAAACGGTTGAAGTTCTCTACCTTGGAACCCACCAATTTTACTTCTCGAATGAGTAGAATAACTCCCAAGCTCTTCATCGATATCAAATCCACCTAAAAATGCGACATATGTACGCACACCGTGACGCGCGTATCCAAATTCAACGATATCGCCTTTTACTAAATCAATCGCTGCTCCGACTCTATATTCTTCATCGTTTATGAGTAGCGGCATATCTGCTCCAGCCGTTCCAATTGTCACGTTGCTCGTCACTTGAAACTTCGCGCCTTTTAATGTCATCTCTAAGACAGGCGTGTTTAAGTCGTTACCGATCAACTGGTTTGCTAAATAATAACTCTCATAATCCATCGCACCAGCTGGTGAAAAACCGAGTGACTCATATCCATAACGCCCTCTATCTTGTATTGTAGTATACATTCCAGGATGAATAATTTTAATTGTCATTATTACTACCTCGCTTCGTCACTTTTGCTTTATAAACACCGTTATTATATGCCTCGACAATCGTGTCATATTCTTCTTCAGAAATTGAACGGAACACAATACGGTCTCCTGCTTCATACAGTATCGGTTCACTTCGATTATTATCGTATAACGGGACTGGCGTACGACCGATAATATTCCAACCACCTGGACTATCAAACGGATACACACCCGTTTGCTCTCCACCAATCCCTACAGATCCTCCAGGGATTTTTGTGCGTGGGTTGTCTAAACGTTCTTTATATAGTTTTTCATCTAACCCACCGAGAAACGGAAATCCTGGCATAAATCCGAGCATAAAAATATGATACTCTCTACCTGCATGAAGATGTATTAAATCGTCTTCTGTAAACTCATCCGTTACAAAACGTTCGACGTCTGGCCCATAGTCTCCGCCGTAACATACTGGTATCTCGACAACTTTATAAGACAATTCAGAAATGTCAAGTAGAGCCGTATCCACTTCACCTAGCTTCTCTTTTAACTTTGTCACATCAGTTTCTAATAAGTTATAATGAATCGTAAGCGACGTATAAGACGGTACAATTTCATAAATGCCATGAAAATTCCAAGACTCAATTATCGATTTTAAAATCATCAACTTTTGATTCGTCTCAACATCCACTGTGTCACCGAGGTAAATCGTTAAAGAATCCTCGGAAAATTGCTTAATATCCATCCGACACACTCCTCACAAAAAGCGTTCTCTTTTCTAAAATGTAACGAAAATAGATAAATAATTCAACGTTTTGTATGAATAATACTATCTCAATATAAAAACCGACCTGTATCAGTTGACTTAATCACTGTTAAGAAATAAAAAAGCAAGATTCTGTTTAAACAACACGAATCTTGCTTTATATCTCTTTTCCGTTAATTATATCGTTCATTATATTTCCACTTTTCTAGCTCATATTTTTCATTTTATCACCGATGTGAACATAGTATACACTGCATTTATTTATAATGATATTTACATGAAGCAATCATAATTGATCCTTTATCAATCTTATATACAAGTCTATGTTCCTGTGTAATTCTCCTACTATACCAGCCACTTAAATTTCCTTTTAATTTTTCTGGTTTTCCGATACCTTCAAGTACTCCATCTCTCTCAATACTTTTGATGAGTTGGTTAATTTTTTTCAAAGTTTTTCTATCTTGTATTTGCCACTCTTTATAGTCTTCAAAAGCATCAGTTGAAAATGTAATGAGTAGTTTAGTCATCAATATTAACCTTAACTACTTCATCATTTTCTAATTGTGAAATTGAACGTTTTAAGTGCTCGTTATTGTATGGATTTTTTTGTAAATAAAAAGTTTCCATAATAGAATTATAATCATCTTCAGACATCAAAACAGCATTATGTTCATTTGTTGTGATTGTTATCACTTCGCTATTTTCATTTACCTGATTAATTAGTTGTCTGAAATTTTTTCTTGCATTTGAATATGTTTCTACACTCATTACTATCATCTCCTAATTGAATTGTACAATATATTGTACAACTATAAAAGCGATATATCTTTTTCAGAAGAGATGTTGATTGGGCAAAGGGCGTTAGTATTAAAAAAATTTATTTCTTAATATAAGAGAACCATTTCACCAATCGAGAAACCAGATAGAGCGTGGTATGCTAAATGATCACTTGGCACAGAAGATTCCTCCAGTTTAGCTATAACTATATCTTCATTCTTTTCGTATTGTTGTACATCTTTAAAGAACATCTTACCCTCTTTATCATTTTTATCGATGACTGTTAGAGATAATAGATCTTCATCAAAGTTATACTCTGCATCGTGCTCTTCTCCCATATAAATCACTTTCATCTTTTTATTCGTATCAAATCGAAAATTTACACTACTGTTCGGAGGTTCTTTGTATTCAGATAACTCGATTGTTGGAGAATGAGAAGTTACTGAATAAATATTGCCTTCTAACATATTTTTCGTTTGATTACATGCAACTAATAGTAACATAAGTCCCAATAAACTTATCACGTATACAAACTTCTTCATTAGTTCATCTCCTTTATATATAATATTACAAATAATTATACATTATAATATTGTTTAATAGAAACAAAAAACTGTATCCTCTATATTAAAAAGGATACAGCTTATTAATCTTATTAAAATTTACTTTGCTTGACTCACTGGTGTTAACGATATATTGTTATTTTCTAGATATTCTTCGTATGTTAACCCGCTATCGTATAATTCTTGTGCGAGTTCTTTACCAAAGTAACGTATATGCCACGGTTCATACATATACCCCGTAATATCTTCTTTACCTTTTAAATAACGAACGACAAATCCATATTTATGTGCGTTGTTTTTTACAAACTCACCTTCTGGTGTTGCTTCAAAGCTTTCTGATAAACCAAACCACGCACTTTCACTACTGACGTCCATCACAAGTCCTGTTTGGTGTTCACTTGTCCCTGGCTTTGCACTAAATCGATCGGCTTCTTCTTGTCCATGTTGATATACATAGTTATTGTAAAGCGTTTCTTGCATTGCATATGATCGATATCCAGACACTGCATAAAGTTGTAGACCTTCTTCATTTGCAGCTTCAAATAGTTCTTTTAGTGCCTCATATGCTTCACTTCTTAAATATGTCTCTTGCGTGCTCAGTAAGTCAACGAGTACTAAGTCAGACGGTTCATATGTTTCAGATAATGCATACGCTGGGTTTACGAGTTGTTCGATCGTACCTTCTGTAAACACATTTTCTTCCGTTACAAGTGGTGTCTCTTCGACAACTTCTTCTTCTACCTGCTCATTTGTTTCAGCAGGCGTTGAAGTTACTTTGTGATCGTCTTTATTAATAATGCCGTTGTTTCCAGTACATCCGACTAAAAATATCGTAAG
This sequence comes from Nosocomiicoccus massiliensis, assembly GCF_002871345.2. NCBI lineage: Bacteria > Bacillati > Bacillota > Bacilli > Caryophanales > Staphylococcaceae > Nosocomiicoccus > Nosocomiicoccus massiliensis. Next base: position 1,157,185 of record NZ_CP136964.1, read on the forward strand.
CACTGAAAGTCCAATCATTTTTTTCATAAAAATACGCTCCATTTAAACTTTCAAATCGTTCTATAAAATACCGTCTGGCTCTTCTGGTAAAATCTGTCCACCATCGACGACGATACTTTGTCCTGTAATATAACCCGCTTCGTCAGATGCAAAGAATGCAACTGCTGCACCAATATCCTCGGGCTTTCCTAATTCATGCATCGGAATGATAGATTTTGTACCTTCTAAATATTCCTCACCTTGTGCTTTTAACCCTTCTGTTAATACGTTACCTGGTTGCACACTGTTTACTGTTACACCGTACTTTGCATACTCTAACGCTGCACTTCTCATAAATCCAAGTTGTGCTGCTTTTGACGCACCGTAATGTGCCCACCCTGGATATCCAGTGATTGGTCCTGTTACTGAAGATGTAAAGATAACACGGCCGTAATTCGCCTTTTTCATATGCTTTAACACAGCTTTACTTACAAAGACAGATGATTTTAAGTTAACGTCAAGTACTTTGTCGTAATCTGCTTCAGACATGTCTTCAATGAATTTTTGAGGGAATATCCCTGTATTTGAAGCGAGGATGTCGATTTTTCCGTGAGATTCAACAATACTATCGACAGTTTTTTCGATACCATCGAGATCTGTCACATCAAGATCGTAAAATTCTCCGTTTAATTCTTTTGCGACTTTTTCACCGTTTTCTTTGTCTAAATCTGCAATAATAACGAATGCTCCAGCTTTTTGAAGCATCGTCGAAATCCCTTTACCAATTCCGTTTGCGCCACCTGTAACAAGTGCAATTTTTTTCGTTAAATCAAACATATTATTCCTCCTATTCAATATTATGTATGTGATCTTATTCTACAATTTCTGAATGGAAGCAACGTTTCATATGTTCTAGACTCGACTCTTGTTGATCCGTAAACGTCGCAACTCCACGTTTATGGATGACTGTTTTAAAGCCATTCGCATCTGCGCCTGACGCTGTTAAAAATACACAAATATCCGTTGCAACACCACAAATGTGTACCGTATCAACGTCACGCTCACGTAACACTTCATCTAAACCAGTGTTAAAAAATGCATTATAGTTTTCTTTCATTGAATAAATAATGTGATCATTATCTTTGTTTTCATCGTACCATTCTTTAAGTGGTCCATATAACTCTTGTCCTTTTGTTCCTGTTACGTTATGCACTGGCCAAGAATCAAAGTGCGCATCATCCGGCGCATGGTCATCCATAGAAATCACTACATACTTACCGTCTTTTAAAAATTCGTCCGCTAAATCTCGTATATAAGGCGTAATGGCAGGTCCAGCTTCTCCAACGTTTAATGGCCCGTCTAAATCTACAAAGTCGTTACTCATATCAACAATCAATAAAGCTTCTTTACTCACTTATACCACCTCAATAAACATGTTTAACATTATTATACTAATCTTTCATAGAAATTCCTTTAAGTTTATTAAACTTCTTAAAATTTCATATATAATATGAAGTAAGAGGTGTTTAATTGTTATGAAGAAAATTCTTTATATGTTACTACTATCTTTCCTTATTTTATCTGCATGTACATCAAAAGAAGACACTCAAGAACATACAGAAAAAGTACCCGAACAAACTGATGACAACACTGAAACAATTGTTGAAGAGGAAACTGAACCTGAAGAAGACGAAAATGATCATGATGAGAGTGAAGAAGACACTGAAACTGAAATTGTAGAAGAAGATGAAGAAATAGCGAGAGAGTATTATATAGATCACGAAACGTATAGAGTCCTTCCAATCGAAGAAGGTACTAACACACAAGTTGCGTTACTCACGTTTGATGATGCACCCGCAGATTATGCGCTAGACATCGCATATATATTAAAAGAGTACGACGCACCTGCAATCTTTTTTGTAAACGGAATGTTTTTAAACTCGGAGCGCGGTAAAAATGTGTTAAAAGAAATTTATAATTTAGGTTTTGAAATTGGAAACCACACACAAAATCACCCAGACTTATCAAAATTATCTTATGAAGCAGTAAACGAAGAAATTATATCAACAAATAATCTCATCGAAGAAATTACCGGAGAAAAACCGAGATTCTTCCGCGCTCCTTTTGGTATTAATACAGAAGCTTCTGAACAAATTTTAAAAAATGAAGGTATGCAGTCCATGAACTGGACGTATGGATACGATGCAACTCCTGGATACCTCGACAAAGACATTCTCGAATATAAGATGGTACATTCAGAATACCTCGATCACGGAGCAAACTTACTTATGCACGACCGTCAATGGACGAGAGACGCACTCCCAAAAATACTTGAAGGCCTGAGATATAAAGGCTATGAGTTTGTAAATCCAAAAAAATTAGAAGTTAGACCGTAAAAGTGATAAAAAATCGTATGCGAACGGAGAGAGTCGCATACGATTTTTTGTTTTACTGGGGCTAATTACTGGATGACTGGATTGGAATTTTGCTGCGAAAACGATTCATGTGGGAATTACCTTCACATGAATCGATCGATTTTTTTATCTTTTATAAATATAAATGAGAACAAAACCGCAGGGAAAATTAATAACCAATAAGGTATGATTGTCCCCCTACGAAAATTCCACATAAATATTAAAAACACAATAAATACCATCCACATTACATTAATTAAAATCGTCTTTTGACTATTTGTCACATTAATGACCTCCTTTAAGAAAACGCTTGTAATATTTTTAAATTTAAAATAAAATTTATAAAAAATCAATTACTTTTAATCTAGGAGGTATTTATGAAAAAGGTAATTTTTTCGATTTTATTGTTCATCTCTATTGGTTTTTTAAATGAGTTAGAAGCACAGGCACTTACGACTACAGATGAACTAAGTCACCCATCAACTTTTGAGTTAATGATTAACGATAATGAGGTATTAGTTTTTACTAATGAGAATGATATGCAATTATATTTAGAAAGTATTAGAAACAATAACGAATTAAACACAATCGCTGCAGATAAACTAGTTTCAACACAAAAAGTTTATGGAGTTTTCGGTGGATATGCGACGAAGTATTGGTCTAAGTCTTCAGGTTACAGTATTGCTCAAGGTGAATCTTACAAATTTTCCTGATCTCTATTCCGGTATCAAACTGTCATTTACTTATAAGAATACAGTAACCACAAACATACCTGCTAATTCAGCAAGATATAGTCAGCTAGGTATATATGCAGATGTTACAATTAAAAAATATAAACGTTTTTATCCCAACATGCACGCCCCAACTTATTTTTATAGAAAAACAATTAATCATTCATATTTGAAAGTTATTTATAAATAATAGTAGAATATTTATTTGCTCATTAGATAAAAATATGTACATGAAATCTACAATTTACATGTTACGTGGATTTTCAACTTCTAAAAAGTTACGTTAAAATACCTACGCACACCAATCTACAACATCAAAACCTCTTCCCCACTCATCTGAACGGGAAAGAGGTTTTTTATCTATCAATCTTTATACAAATTTTTTATGCGTAAGAGAAACGTCTCAATCGTCTGGTCGTGTTGAGATTTTGATAACATCTTCAATATAATATTTCCTAGGAAATATTTACCGCGCATCTCTCCACTGTAGATGAGTTCAGTCTCTCTTTGTTGTTTTTTTATCAACTTATATTGTGCACTCTTTTGAAAGAAGTTGCTAATCGTATAAGAGAATCGTAGTAACTTATAGTCTGCTTCGTCCTCATAACTATCGAGCGTCACAACATACTGTATCGTTTTGCCGTGTTCTTCGTGCGTCACTTTGTACGTGCTACCGACCTTGTCAGGAGTCTTACGAATCACTTCGATCCGCTTCAACTCAGGCTTCACTTTATTGAAGTGTTCAACATTAAATAGATGAAACACCTCATCAATCGGCGCGGATATGGTGACCGTTTTATGCCACTTCATCGTTAGTTTTCTACGTATTTCACGAGTAATTTATACGTGTTTAGTAACGCGTCGACGTGCGTACGTTCCATGCCGTGACTGTTTGCAACACCTGGTCCAATTAACGCGGCCTTAATATTTGCGCCACCACTCAGTGCTGCACTCGCATCACTGCCGTACATTGGGTAAATATCTACAGCGTAGTCGAGTTCCTCTTCTTTTGCGTATTCTATTAAACTCGAAACCATTTCGTAATCATACGGACCTGATGAGTCTTTTGCACAAATACTGACGTCGTATTCGGTACATTCGAGGTCTTCTCCAATACAGCCCATATCTACCGCAAGTAACTCTGTAATTTCTTCAGGTAAATACGACGCGCCGTGACCGACTTCTTCGTACGCTGTGAATATAAACTGTAAGTTTGTTTTCGGTTTAACGTCTTCTGCTTTAATTGCTTTAATGAGACTTACTAATAACGCTACAGATGCTTTATCATCTAAAAATCTCGACTTAACAAAACCAGATGATGTCACTACAGTTTTCGGATCATACGCGACGATATCACCGTTTTGAATACCAAGTTTACGTTCAACATCTTCTTTTGACGCGACACGTTCGTCCATCTTTACGACTAAGTTATCGATTTCTCTGTCTTTTTTCGATGCGTCTTTAAATACGTGAATCGATGGTGACGTCGATAGTATCGTACCCGTATATACATGACCGCTTCTCGTAATAATGTCACAGTATTCTCCGTCTAATGTTGGTGTCAGAGGACCTCCAAGTTTTGTTAAATTTAACGTACCGTCACTATTAATAGAGCGTACCATCAAACCAAGTGTGTCCACGTGTCCAGATAATGCACGCGTCACTGACGTATCTTCTCCCTCGATATACGCAATTAAATTCCCTTTATGTGTCGTCGAAGTTTTTACACCGAGTTTTTCTATTTCAGTTCTTAAGAAATCTATCGCTTGTTTCGTATATCCTGTTGGACTATTGATATTAAGTAAGTCTTCTAAAAACTGTAAAGTATCTGTTTGATTAAACATAATGTAACCCCCGTTATTTTGAATTTTCGTCAATTTATTTTTACACAATTTCATTATATCAAATAATAAAAATGGTATAATTAGTAATGATAACGATTTATTTTTGTCTTTTTCGTGTAACAATTGACATGATACAGTAACATTCTATATTATAAAATTATTATATTGAATCATATTATAGAGAGGCACAGATACTCATGCCGGATAAATTTCATTTTTCAGTAAAACCGAAACGCTATTTAACAGGACTCGATGGCCTACGTGCAATCGCTGTTATTGCGATTATTATATATCATTTAAATCCACTATGGCTTCCTGGTGGATTTTTAGGTGTAGATACGTTCTTTGTAATTTCAGGATATTTAATTACAAGTTTACTCATTCATGAGTACCAATCAAAAGGATCTATCGATTTAATCGCCTTTTGGATTCGCCGTATTAAACGACTAATCCCGGCTGTGTTCTTTTTAATCGGGGTCGTCATCCTTTATACGTTAATATTTGAACCTCAAATGATTAAAACAATTAAACATGATTCACTCGCTGCTCTATTTTACGTGTCGAACTGGTGGTACATATTTGAAGATGTGAGTTACTTCGAAGCAAGTGAACCAAAACCTTTAATGCACTTATGGAGTTTAGCAATTGAGGAACAATTTTATATTATTTGGCCTGTGATTTTCGTCTTATTACTTAAATTCGGGCGTTCAAATAAAACGATGCCGATAGCCGTTTTACTAATGACTTTTGTGTCTCTCTTTTTAATGACTTTATTCATGGTGCCAGATATGGACAACTCACGCGTGTATTTCGGAACAGATACACGTGCACATACGATTTTACTCGGTGTATTACTTGCATTCATTTGGCCACCATTTAACTTAAAAACAGAAACACCTAAAAGATATCAGCAAGTCATTGATACTATTGGTATTACGTCACTCATCATACTGATTTTATTTATGATTTTTACAAAAGATTACTCAAACTGGTTATATGCAGGCGGACTATTCTTTGTTACTCTATTAACACTTCCAGCAATTGCTGCGAGTGTACATCCGGTGTCAAAGCTCGGCCACGCGTTATCAAATCCGGTGATGCTTTGGATCGGGACACGCTCATATAGTCTTTACTTATGGCATTACCCGATTATCGTATTTATGAACATGCATTACGTAGCAGGACAAATCCCACTTCACATTATCCTACTACAAGTGATACTGACTTGTATTGCTGCTGAGCTTTCATTTAGATTTGTTGAAACACCGATTCGTAAACAAGGGTTTAACTTCTTTAAGCCCGCATATAACACGAGTCGCGCACTCATTGTGAAATCCACAGTAAGTGTCATTTTAGTCGCAGGTTTACTCGTCACATTGCTAGGAGTTTTTGATCACCTCCATAAAGATGTGAACAAACAATCATCATTCAACACTGAAGATGGTACGATGCAGTTTTCTAGTACACCAAAAAGCGTTGCATGGAACATAAAGAAAAATCATAAGCAATTTACCGATGAAAAAGCGAGAATCGCTCAAGAAGAAGCTGACAAAGAAGAACAAGCCGAACTTGAAAAAGAAAAACAAGACTTTGCGAGTGAATATTTATCACATGCATCGCCACTATTTATCGGAGACTCAATCATGGTAAATATCGGTAGTAACATACAATACCGTATACCAAACGCCGTCATCAACGGTGAAGTCGGACGTCAAATGTACCAAGCAATTGAAATTTCAAGAACGAAATACCCACACTTTAATAGCGAAAACGAAAACATCGTACTCGAACTTGGAACAAACGGAGACTTTTCATTAGAACAACTTGAAGACTTCATTCAAACATTTAACCGTGCAAACATTTACCTCGTGACAATACGTGTCCCAAGAGACTGGGAAGGCAATGTTAACAAAAAAATACACACTGCAGGAGAAGAATTTGAAAACGTCACAGTCATCGACTGGTACAAAGCATCAGAAGGACATGTCGAATACTTTGAACCAGACGGTATTCACTTAAACGCAGACGGTGTAGAAGCAATGGTCGACCTAATCATTGATCATATCTTAGAACAAGAGCAGAACAAAAAATAACAGGTACATCACAATGACCTACTCCCTTAAAGTTGAAAACGACAATCAACTTTAAGGGTATTTTTTACGAAGTGTAGAAAGTATAGTTTGAATTTAAAGTAAATATAATCAGCAAGTATTTAAATCAAGTATTCTGGTACATATTAAGTAAAAAGTATTTTATAAGTTAAAATAATTGCAATTCACAATTATTTTTTTATAATAAAATTACTATATATAAGGAGGATTTCATTATGAAGAAACTATGTATTGCTCTTATTTTATCTGTAGCTTTCCTGCTGAATGGATGTTCTTCAGAAGCTAATGAATTAACCGACAAAAAGCTCTCTGTGTTTACTGTGATTCAGATTGGTAATACGCTAGATGATTTCTCGACAAACAGTGCTTACTTAATCTTTGATTTTAATAAAAACAATAAAGTTTCTATTCAATATCTTGGTGAAAGTTATCCTGGCTCTTATAAATTAAATGGCACGAATTTATCCATAGATGTTCTGGATAAAGATAAAAATGAAGTCTCTTTATTATTTACAGATTTTAAAAAGCATCCTAAAAACGAGAAATTATATACAGGTATTTTCTCAGATTTTACTCACCTTGAAAATCATGGTCTGAATATACTACTACGAAATTATTCTGGAAATGAATATATGGGATTCTATGAAGTTGAATAATATTCATAATTAAAAGGACGTACTCTAAAACATTTTAGAATACGTCCTTTGTTTATTCTACGAAGTTCATCCAATAAAAACATTACTATCAAGACGCTCTAACGAACTTAAGACACTAAGAGCTGCAAGTGCACTTGTCTTTGGATTTTCTTTTAACGGATGATTTTTAACTTCAATTGTCGCTTCTCCGAATTCTCCCGTTACTTTTACGTGGTGTACATTTTCTGTCGCATTCGGATCCGCGATGAGTCGAACTTTTGTTTTTTCTATCCCTAATCCTGCGAGAGATAAAATAATCGATACGTTCATGTTTTTAGGAAATTTGTCGATGGCTTCTTTTGCATCACCTTCGAATACGACTGTTGGTTCTGATAGTTCATCGTCTACAAGTGATGATGCTGGTTTTGTCGTCGTAAGTGTGACACTACTTAAATGATTTAGAGTGTTTACGTTTTGTATTAAATCTAGACCACCAACTGCGCCTGATGGTAAATAGAGTTTATGTTTACTCGCACTTACGCTCTCTAATAACGAAGTGTCACTAAACGCACCGATACTGATTACCATCATATCTTTTACGTTTAAGACATCTTTTAAATACGTTTTAACTACTTCAACATTCGCGGCTTCTACTACAATATCAATGTTTGAGTTTAAAAATTCGTTCAGATCCGTATACAAATCTACATTATACGCCTCTTCTAAATGCTGATACTTAGATTTATCTCGTACTAAAATATTCGTAATACGTAAGTCACTACGTTCTTTCGTATGTTTTAATAAAAACTGTCCAATCGCACCTGCACCAATTAAGCCAATATTCATCGTATCTCTCCTAATTAGATTGTTATTTATTCATTATACGATGATATCGTCTCTATTTATAATTTCGCAGCATTTTTCCCTGCTGTTTTTCCGAATACTGATCCTGACATGAGTCCTGATCCACCTGGATAGTTATGATAGAATAATTCACCGACCATCTCACCAGCTGCATATAGCCCTGTGATTGGTGTGTCATTTTCATTTAATACTTCTGCTTTGTCGTTTACTTTAATACCACCGAACGTAAACGTAATTCCACAAGTGACAGGATATGCATAAAACGGCGCTTCGTTAAATTTTAATGCCCAGTTTGATTTTTTAGGGTCAATGCCAGATGTTGATTTACCATCTTTAACACTCGGATTGTAGTCACCATCAACAACCGCGTTGTTATATTCTTCAATTGTTTTTAAAAATTGTTTTGTATCGACATTCATTTTTTCAGCAAGTTCTTCTAAAGTATTTGCTTCGATTTTAGTCGCTTCGTCTATTTCGTATTCTACACGTAGGAGTGGTTTTACTTGGCTATCGTAAATTTGAAACGCTTTATGATTTGTTTGTTTTAACGTCTCTTTTCCGTATTTTGCGTACGTATAGTTTCTAAAATCCGCACCCTCATCTACAAATCGATTACCTTCAGCGTTTACAATTAAACCGAGTGGATATGAGGATTTTTTGTATATATCGCCAGGCTTTTCGAAATCACCGAATTTTGGTGCATTGTAATCTGTCGTATGTGCGTGACATCCATCATACTGTCCAGCTTTTACAGCCCCGACTTCTAACGCCATAGAAATACCGTCACCTGTATTATGTTTTGTGCCTCGAACGACTGCTTCAGACCATTCTTCACCTAGATTTTCTGTACGCTTTTTAGCGTCTGCTTCGAATCCACCACATGCTAAGATGACTGCATCTGCAGCAATTTGTACGTTCTCACCGTCTTTATTCACGTGTACACCAGTAATTTTATTATTACTTGCTTCAAGTTTAACTGCAGGTGAGCTATACCATATTTCTACACCGTTCTCTTCAGCTTTTTTAAATAATGCTTCTACTAAACCAATCCCTTTACGATATGTTTTTGTAGGTAATCCTCCCCAAAACGTTTTTACACCGTCTTTTTCAAAATACTGGTTTTCATTTGCTATGAATTCTACGCCTTGTTTTTTCATCCAAAGAATTGTGTCATATGAATTTTCTACGAAATGTCTTGCGAGTTCAGGTTTCGATTTACCTTGCGTGACTTTCATCATGTCATTATAGAAGTCTTCACTATCGTATTTCGGAAGTACGATTTCATCATCTTCTGAAATATCCGACACGATTTCTCTATAGCTATCTAAATCCTTATATGCAAAGCGTATCGCGCCGTCTGTGAAAAACGAGTTTCCGCCTCTATTATTTTTTGGTCCCTTTTCTAGCATCAATACTTTTTTACCTTCTTCACTTGCAGCAACTGCTGCTGATAACGCAGCATTACCAGTACCTACAACGACAATGTCAAATTTATATTCCATATTTTTATTACTCCTTTTAAAAGTTCTCTTATATAAATTTTATGAAATCGTTTGACATAAGTAAAATATATATATTAAATATAAACTAATAGAATTTATTTATATCAAGAGGTTAAAAATGGATACGAAAGATTGGGTATTATTAATTACTCTATATGAAGAAATGAATTTAACACGCACCGCTAAACGATTGTACACGACACAACCATCATTAACTTACAGAATTAAACAAATCGAATCATCTCTTGGAATACAAATTTTACATCGAGGAAATAAAGGAATCTCTTTTACTGCTGAAGGTATTTATTTAGTTGAACATTCAAAGAGAATGTTAAAAGAAGAAAGAAAGCTACTGGATCATTTAAAAAATATGAAAGATGAACTTCAAGGGACCATTCGCATCGGGTCTTCGAGTAACTATGCGCATTATGAATTACCAGATTTACTGGAAAACTTTATAAAAAAATATCCGAATATTGAAGTTGAACTCGTAACCGGATGGAGTAGTGAAATATTAGAAAAGCTCCAAAACGAAACAATCCACGTCGCATTTTTAAGAGGAGATTTTAAGTGGAACAGTAAAAAGCACATACTTGAAAAGGATAATCTACATATTATCTCAACAAAGCAGTTAGATGTAGATTCCTTACCAGGAGAGAACTATATACAATACCTAACAGATCTCAGTTTAAAAAATACAATCGATAAGTGGTGGAGAGATAATTATAATTCTCCAGTCTATACAACAATGGAAGTTGACCGAATAGAAACGAGTATAGAGATGGTAAAACGTGGACTCGGTTATACAATCGTTCCAGCTATTAACATTCAAAATGAAAACAACCTCTATACGATGCCAATTAAAGTTAATGGTGAAAACATTTATAGAAATACATGGCTAGCTTATAAAGAAGAGAGCTTAAACTTAAAAGTTGTCGATGAATTCGTGAGATTAATTTTAAACGCCTAATCATTTAATAGTATAGACAATATGATAAAGATAAAATTAAAAGGCATGTCGCCTGAACAATTCAGGAAACATGCCTTACAATCTGCTTAATTCCAAAAGCCCAACTTCTCGGTAGCATATCAGTCTTGGCTACGGTTTTGTTATTATTCCCACTCAATTGTTGCTGGTGGTTTGCTAGTAATATCATACACGACACGGTTTACATTTTTAACTTCTTTTACCATGCGTTTTGAAATCTTTTCAAGCACATCCCAGTCGATTTTCGCAAAGTCTGATGACATTCCGTCTACACTGTGTACAGCACGGATTCCTACTGTGTAGTCATATGTTCTTTTATCATCTTTTACACCGACTGAACGGATACCTGGTAATATTGTAAAGTATTGCCAAATGCTCTTATTTAAGCCTGCTTTTTGAATTTCATCGCGTAAAATATAGTCTGTTTCACGAACGATTTCTAATTTTTCTTCTGTCACTTCTCCGAGGACACGGATACCTAAACCTGGTCCTGGGAATGGTTGACGCCATACGAGTTCTTCAGGAATACCTAACTCAAGCCCTAATTGGCGCACTTCGTCTTTAAAGAGCGTCGCGATTGGTTCGATGAGTTTAAATTCCATATCTTCTGGTAATCCACCAACGTTATGGTGTGACTTAATTGTTTCTGACGTTTCAGATCCCGATTCAACGACGTCTGAATAAATCGTACCTTGTGCAAGATAGTCAATATCTTTAAGTTTCGCCGCTTCATCGTCAAATACGTAAATAAATTCGTTACCGATAATTTTACGCTTTTGCTCTGGATCAGATACACCTTTTAATTTTCCTAAGAAACGGTCTTGTGCGTCGACTTTAATGATGTTGATATTAAATCCTTTACCGAACGCTTCCATTACCATTTCCGCTTCACCTTTACGAAGTAAGCCGTGGTCTACAAAGATACATGTTAAGTTGTCGCCAATTGCCTTTTGCATAAGTACCGCAACAACTGATGAATCTACTCCACCACTCATCGCACAGATTACTTTTTTGTCGCCAACTTCTTCACGAATTTTCTCAACTTCGATGTCGATAAAGTTACCCATCGTCCATTCACCGTGACATTCACAAATATCTCTTACGAAGTTTTCGATGAATGTATCACCATTCTCTGTTGATTTTGATTCTGGGTGGAACTGAATACCGTAAATAGGTTTTGATTTATGCTGAATTGCTGCGTATTTTGAGTCTTTCGTACTTCCGATGATCTCATAGTCATCACCGATTGACGCCACTTCGTCGTGGTAACTCATCGCAACGTTAACTTCTTTGTCTAATCCTTTAAATAATGGACTTTCAGTATTAAGTTCAATCGTATCAACACCTGAAAATGCGTTGTCTAATGGTTTTACTTCTCCACCGTTATTGTATGCAATTAACTGCATACCATACGTGACACCGAGAACTGGTATTCCTAAGTCAAAAATACCTTTATCAACAGTATATGCATCTTCTTCGTATACTGATTTTGGTCCACCTGATAATACGATACCTTTAGGATTTAGTTCTTTAATTTCTTCTAAAGTAATACTTGGATTACGTAATTCACTATATACACCTAAATCACGAATACGACGTGTTAAAAGCATGTTATATTGACTACCGTAATCTATTACAATAATAAGTTCTTGTTCTTTTGCCATTTCCATAAGTTTATAGCCTCTCTCTTAAATAGAGTAGTTCGGAGCTTCTTTAGTAACTTGAACGTTATGTGGGTGACTTTCGATAAGTCCAGCTGACGTAATACGTGTGAATCGACTGTTTTCTCTTAATGCTTTAAGGTCTTTAGAGCCTGTGTAACCCATACCTGAACGTAATCCACCCATTAACTGATAAATTGTATCTGCTACAGGTCCTTTGTACTCTGTACGACCTTCGATACCTTCAGGAACGTATTTAGTCGCTTCTTTTTCATCTTGGAAGTAACGGTCACTTGAACCTTGTTCCATTGCACCGAGCGATCCCATACCACGATATGTTTTATAACGACGACCTTGGAACATTTCAATTTCACCTGGAGATTCTGTCGTACCTGCGAGTAAACTACCTAGCATTACGACATGTCCGCCTGCTGCTAAAGCTTTAACGATATCTCCTGATAATTTAATACCACCATCTGCGATGATTGATTTACCATGTTTACGTGCTTCAGTTGCACAGTCATAAATTGCAGTGATTTGTGGTACACCAACACCTGTAACGACACGCGTTGTACAAATAGATCCTGGTCCAATACCTACTTTAACTGCGTCAACACCCGCTTCAATTAAAGCTCTCGTACCTTCAGCTGTGGCAACGTTTCCTGCGATTACTTCGACTTCTGGATATTCTTCAACAATCTTTTTGATTGCGTTTAAAACGCCTGCTGAATGTCCGTGTGCTGTGTCGATAACTAACGCATCTACACCAGCTTTTACTAATTCTTCAATACGTTTGTCTGTATCTCTAGAAATACCAACTGCTGCAGCTACAAGTAAGCGTCCATGCTCATCTTTAGCAGCATTTGGGAATTCGATGACTTTTTCGATGTCTTTAATCGTAATTAAACCTTTTAATACGTTGTTTTCATCGACAATTGGAAGCTTTTCAATACGATGTTGTTGAAGAATGCTCTGTGCATCTTCTAACGTAGTACCTTCTGGTGCTGTAATCAGATTTTCTTTAGTCATTACGTCATCAATTACTACTGAATAGTCTGTAATAAAACGTAAGTCACGATTTGTTAGGATGCCAATGAGTTTTTTCTCTTCTGGATTATTTACAATTGGAACACCTGAAATACGATATTTACCCATTAAATGTTCAGCCGCGAATACTTTTTCTTCTTTTGTTAAGAAGAATGGATCTGTAATTACACCGTTTTCTGAACGTTTAACTTTCTCTACTTCTTCGCATTGTGCTTCGATTGACATATTTTTGTGAATAACACCTAAACCACCTTGGCGTGCAATCGCAATCGCCATTTTAGACTCTGTAACAGTATCCATACCTGCAGAGATTATTGGAATGCCGAGCTTAATTTTGTCAGTCAGTTGCACACTTGTGTCTACTTCTCTTGGTAGAATTTCTGAATGAGCTGGCATAAGTAGTACGTCGTCAAACGTCAATCCTTCTTTAGTAAATTTGTTTTCCCACATTGAACTAGCCTCCTAAAATAGATTAGTACTATTATAGACCAGTCTAAAACGTATTTAAAGTATATTATTTTCAAGATTAAATATTTTAAATTGTCTAAATTGTGTATGAATTTAATTATATCTGTTTACATGAATTTATTTAGGGTAAATATAAGTATGACTATAAAATAAACGAGGTGTTCTATTATGGAACAAAATAGAAATATAGAAGTGTTTGATGATATCGGTAACGTAAGTAAAAGAGTACAACAATTAAGACACGAAGGTGTCGATGAAAGACGTGTCATTCTTTTCTCAAAACATTCTCCTCCGACAGAATTTACTCGCGAGCATGATGTAGAAATTCGTATGGGAGAAGGAAATTTATGGCAAAAGTTTGAGTCTTTATTTACTGATAAAGACGGCGAAGAGCGAGCTACTGAAGATTTACAATTTACTCCTTATGAAGAAACAGAGTTTAGTAACGCTATGGATGCTGATCAATACGTACTTTATATTCCGTATCAGAGTATAGCGCAAGTACAACTTGAAGATGAAGAAAAAATCGATCTAAGTAAAAGAGACAATTACTAAAATTAATGAAAAAGAAGAGACGTTAATTTGAGCTGCACCCCTAAAGTTGGACACTAAAATCCAACTTTAGGGTAGCACATCAATTCGTATCTTCTTTTTCATTTACAAATAAATATTCCTCTCGTATCGAGTAATTAAAGCGCTTTAAAAAGTTTCGATATTCTTTTAATGATTTACGTTTTCCAGGGTGACGCGGAATCGTTACTTTGTTATGACGTTTTAAAAATAGATAATAGCTCTCACATAGATGGTCTGTAAATCCAGTAAATAGTTGATGTTGATATCGTTTGTATAACGCATCATTGTGTTTTAATAAATGTTCAACTTCTTCATACATCTTAATAATTCGATTTACTTCTTTAATCAGTTGGTTGTTAATTTCTTCATCCATTTCTAAAAACTGGAACACTTCTTTATACATACTGCTAATTCCGCTTTTAATAATATCGATACAATAATCACAGTAACGCTTTACTTCGTCGCAGCTGCTTTCACGTTTCTTGCATTCTAAAATATCACATATCAATAATCGATCATTTAACGACTTCATCAATATGCCTCACTATTTTAAAAAATAATAAAATCCGGACAGATGCAGTCGTCCAACTGTTGTATTGTAATTAACATCGTAGTGACTAAATATAACATTCTCATTAAATATCTCTCCTCTTAATTTAAATGATTGTAAATTTAAATCGATTATAGCAGAGCGTATTTTAAATGTTATCGATTAATTTTAATCTATTCGTATACGAATATTGCTTAATCTTTGCTTGATTTTCTCATTTGGATAATCTTTTAATAAGCATTTCATATACGTGAATTGATCATGTAGTAAGGGGTCCTTTGTATTCATGTATAACAACAGTCGTGAATACTCGATGTCTGTTTTTAAATACGTCGACTCGAATTGCTTTTGTAGCGCTGTTGCATTGTCTAACTCTCTTTTTACAAGATGAAACCATCCTTTACGGCAATAAATTGCTGCTAAGTTACCATAAACTCTTATGATATGTTTAAAGTTTTGTCGAGTAACAAGGACATTTTTGATAACATGATTCGCTTTTTTAAAATGTTGAAACGCTTCTCGTCCTAACTGTAACTCTATAATCCCTATCATTAAATGAATCTCTGCGAGTATCACGTCGATAGGATTGTATATTTCTAGCATTGATTTAGCTTCTTGTAACAAGTGGATTGCACGAACTAAATCGTCTGCTCTATAGCTTAAAAGTGCTTCATGGTATATACAATATGTATTTAAGTATGAATTTTTCTCACGTATGTAGCTTGGAATACCTTCAAGTACTTCTTTCATTTTAGTAAAATCTTTATGTTTCCTTGCGTCATCTAATTGCTTTCTCGGACTAATTAAATCGAGTTGCATTATGAATTCTTCTCTGTCGATATCTAACGTTTCTAACAAGGCAAAAAACTCTCGTACACTTCCCGTATCGTGTCCATTTTCAATGCGTGAAATCACCGTTTGACTAATTGAACTCTCAAGAGATAAATCGTGCTGAGTCCATTTGAGTCGTTGTCGTTTATCTTTTAAATAGAACATCAATTCTTTCAACATTATTTTTACCTCATAAATATATTTGATATAAACATATCCTATAAATTATAAAAGTACAACTTATAACAGAGCGAGTTATCATATAGACGATTATGGTATCATTTAAGTACATAGATCAATAATAGGGGTTGAAATGATGACGCTATATACATTCCAAGACGAAAAATCGCTCGTTGATAAAATTACTGAATTAAAATTAAATTTTATTAAGACGCGCCAAATGACTGTAGTCAGTAATAAACGACCAACGAAAGAATTTAAACATAATACAGATGTTGAATTTGTAAAAGGTGATGGAACGATATGGGAAAGAACCGTTGGAGGGCTTTTTAACAAATCTCCAGAATCACTCATATCACGCCGCTTTAACCTAGATGGCGAGAGTTTAAATACGTATCATGAAGCACTTATAAACGGTGAGTTTATACTTATTATCAATGATGGTAAAAAAGAAGTCGAAATAGATGATGAAACAGATTTAAAGCCAAAATCTGAGGCGAATCACGTATTAGAAGATGAAGAATTTGTAGAAATACTGGATAGCTATGGGCTGAACTCTGAGCGTTCATTTATAGAAGGGAATAATAAAAAAACGAAGAGAGGATAATATCCTCTCTTCGTTTTTTATGGTTGCGGGTTTACATCTTTTGGAATCGGGTTTTCATATGGTTGTTTTTTTAGTTTTTCTTCGTGTTCTTCTTTCATTTCACTTAGAAGTGTTTCGTCATGAAGTACGTGAACTGCTGTATTTGCCATGACTCTCGCTGCTCTGTACATCCCTTTAAATGCATAACTTGACAGTCCTTGCGCTGTCATTTGCCACGTATGAAGTGGTGTTCCAAATGCTGACGTTGCTGCAGATATTTGTGCAGTTGGAGTGACCCAACTTACATCTGCAACGTCTGTTGATCCGAGCATTACCTTGCCCGTTACAACGTAATCATGAACGACGTCACTTAATGGTTTTCCGATTACTTTTTCGCCATCTACAACCGCACCAAAACTCTCATTGGCTTTAATTGCTCCTTCTTTTTCACTATCTGAAAGTGTATCGACAATTTTTTGAGCGAATTTGAGTTCTTCATCTGTAAAAGTAATTTCCGCTTCTTCTCTTTTAAGATAATCGTATATTACCGCTTCAAGTGCGCGGTTCGGTTCGTAGTCTGAACATGCTTTTTGAATTTCAAATGACGTTTCTGTTTCTGTCATTAATGCAGCACCTTGAGCTATTTTTTTAACACGTTCAAATAATTCACGTGTTTCTTTTAACGTTTCTGCACGGATTAAATACAGCACTTCTGCGTCTGATTGAACGACGTTAGGAGACGTTCCTCCTGTATTTAACACTGCGTAATGGACACGCGCCGTGTCACTCATATGTTCACGCATATAGTTAACGCCAACGTTCATAAGTTCTACAGCGTCTAACGCACTACGACCAAGTTCAGGAGATTGTGCAGCGTGTGCACTCGTACCTTTAAATTTAAACTTCACTTGATAGTTTGCGAGTGTTTTGTTCATCATTACAGCGTTAATTGGCGCTGGATGCCAACAAAATGCATAATCTAAATCATCAAATACGCCTTCACGACTCATAAATGTTTTACCAGATCCGCCTTCTTCTCCTGGTGTTCCGTAGTAAATTACAGTTCCTTCTAGATTATTAGCTTCGAGATATTCTTTTACAGCGATTGCTGCAGCAAGTGACCCGATACCGAGTAGGTTATGTCCACAACCGTGACCATTCCCTCCATCTTCAATAGGACTATGCTCAGCAATGCCTGGCTCTTGACTTAAACCAGATAATGCATCGAATTCTCCAAGAAAACCAATGACTGGTTTCCCAGAACCAAATTTTCCTAAAAATGCCGTATCGATATTTGCGACATTTTCTTCAACTTCGAATCCTTCATGTTTTAACGTTTCGATTAACTTTTTTGATGAATTATATTCTTGAAAGCGCGTCTCTGGATGTTCAAATATATACGTACTAACCTCGTTTAAAAATTTTGATTTTGACTCAATAATATCTTTTATAAATTCTTCATGTTTCATTAATTTCAAATCCTTCATTTTAACTCATTTAAAATATTAATAAATGTCGTAATCGCAACTTCTAGAACTGCTTCATCAACATCAAACGACGGATGATGGTGACCGTACTTTAAGTGATATGGAAAAATTAAATACGTCGCTTTCCCATTATTCTCCTGAACAATATTTATAAATACTGCTGCATCTTCCGATGCGTCCATAGACACTTCATCGACAATTGTTTTTACAGCGTCATTACTTACAGTCGCACTTTTCACAATATCGATCATCTCTTTAGAACATGTCGCACTCGGTGCAAATCCTTCAACCGTAATTTTACTCTCACAGCCGTACATCTTTGCACCGTTTTCGATAATCTCTTTTGCACGTTCAAACATATATTCATTTAACTGTGTCGTTTCTCCACGTGACTCACATTCGAGTTTTGCATAATCCGGTATAATATTTCTACCTTGTCCTGCTTGCAGTATACCGACGTTTAGCCTTGTTGCACCTTCTCTATGTGGTGCGATCGTATTTAATGATAAAGCAATCGCTGATGCTGCGAGAAGTGCGTTGTTGCCGTCTTGCGGATTAGACCCCGCGTGAGATGACTGACCGAAAAGCTCAACGTTGAACTTTGTACTTGCTAAAAAGTTTGTCGCCGTCGCTCCTACTGTACCGACTTCTTCGCTGATTGTCCCGACGTGTCCACTTAAAAAGTAGTCCGCATCATCTAACCAACCTTTTTTAGCATAACTTGCCGCACCTCTAACACCTTCTTCAGAGTTTTGAAATATAATTGTGTACTTTCCTGTTAACTCATCGATATGTTCGTCGATATACGTCGCTACGCTAATTCCAATCGCTGCATGAGCGTCATGACCACAAGCATGCATCTCACCGTCATGTTTCGACTGAAATCCTTCTTTAAACGGAACGTGTTCAATCTCATTACTTTCCTTAATTGGTAACGCGTCGATATCAAATCGAAGGACCACATGAGGTCCTTTTTGATTTGTATCGATTGTCGCAACTACACCTGTTTTATACGGGTGTAGTTTTTCTAGAAATGAACACGGTACTCCGTAATCTAATGCACGTTGATATGTGTTTGCCATTACGTCATCACTCGGTAAACCGACTTGCCTGTCGATATCGAGTGCGTCGTCTCCAACATATAAATTAAAGTTTGTTTGAGACAGTCTTTCATAAATTAAGTATGTCGTAATATACTCTGTAAATCCAACTTCTGGAACTTGATGTAGTAACCTACGATTTTCTTTTGCATACTTAATTAGCTCGTCCATAAATATCCCTTCTATCCTCTAGATTCTAATAACGTATATGCACCTGGTCCGAGTGGCAGGCCTGTATAGTAGAACACTAATAGTAATATGATCCATGCAAATAAGAATGAGAATGCGTATGGAATCATTAATGACATATATGTTCCAATATTTGAATTTTTATCGTAACGTCTCATAAATGAAATAATAACAATCATTAAAGGATACAGTGGTGTTACGATGTTCATACTAGAGTCTGCGATTCTGTATGCTGCTTGTACAAATGCTGGGTCATAACCGAGTTGCATAAACATCGGTATAAATACCGGTGCTTCTAATGCCCATTTTGCTGATCCTGAAGTAATTAAGAAGTTTAATAAACCAGTAAATATGACATATAGAATAATTAGCGGAATACCTGTGAATTGGATACTTTCAAAGAATGCTGCACCGTTTACTGCTAACCAAATTGCTAAGTTAGACCAGTTAAAGTACGCGATGAACTGAGCAATCGCAAACACTAATACGATATAAGGTGCCATATCTTTTATCGCTTCCGCCATTTTATTAGTGACATCTGTTGAAGTCTTTAACACTTTTGTCGTAAAGCCAAACGTCACACCAACAATCATGAACCATACTAAAATAACAGGTACAATTCCTTTTAATAATGGAGAATTTAAAAATCCACCGTCTTCTCCTGCTAAATATGAGTTTGGTAAGAAGAATCCACCAACGATAAGTCCCCAGTAAATAACTGATGCGATTACCGCTAATAACACACCGCGTCCACCATTTTGAACTTCAGTTTCTTCTTCATCTTCTACTGCACCTTCATATGTACCGAGTCTTGGCTCAATGAATCTTGTTGTAATTAACCCACCGATAATCGTTAGCATAAATACTGATACTACGTTAAAGAAGTAGTTATCTAATGGAGTCACTACAAATTCTGGATCAATAATTCTCGCCGCTTCTGTAGAAATACCAGAAAGTAATACGTCTGTACCCGCGACTAATAAGTTCGCTGTAAATCCGGCACCTGCACCCGCGAAACCTGCTGCAAGACCAGCAAGTGGGTGACGACCTACTTTATAGAACACGAGCGCAGCGAGTGGTGGAATGATAACTGCGGAAGCATCTGACGCAATGTTCCCCATAATACCAACAAACACAACTGTATACGTAAGTATAAATGGTGGTGCTTTAAGTAATGTTTTTCTAATTACATAATCAAAAAATCCGACTTTTTCTACAAGTCCGACACCGAGCATCATCGCTAAAACAAGACCAAGTGGTGCGAATCCTGTAAAGTTCGTCACTGTCTCAGTTAATATAAATTCAATACCCTCACGTGACAGTAAACTTTTAACTTCAACAACTTCACCTGTTGAAGGGTGTACTGTTGATGCACCAAGACTTGTTGCAATAACTGATATAACAACTATTAAGACTGCAAATATTAAAAATAGTACAAAGGGATCCGGTAAACGTGATCCAATTTTTTCAATCACGTCTAACGTTCTTTGAAATAGACTTTTCTTCGTGTTTTCCATGGAATACACCTCCACTTATAGTTATAGTAATCATAAAATATTTTTAGCCTATAAAGCAATCGTTTTCAAAATAAAACAGAAAAAAATACCCTCGCTGTAACCTCTAGTACAGTGAGGGTGTTAAGATTAAGCTTCTTCTTTAATGAAAGGAAGTAATCCCATGTGACGTGCACGTTTAATTGCAGTTGTTAACTGACGTTGATACTTCGCTGAAGTACCTGTAACACGTCTTGGTAAAATTTTACCACGTTCTGAAATGAATTTTTTCAGAAGATCTACTTCTTTATAGTCGATGTGCGTAATTCCGTTTGCAGTAAAGTAGCAAACTTTTCTACGACGACGACCGCCTCTTCTTGGACCTGCCATAGTAATCCTCCTCTTGATTATAGATTCACTATCGATGTGTGTGATCGATATTCGTATCTATAACTACATATTCAAAACGTGTATAGTAGTGTGTTTTTATGTGCTTTACTATTATATAGTGTTTAATTTTTAATGTCAATTTTCTTTTACGCGGATAAATAGCATCATTACAAAACTAATTGTAATAATGGAAATCACCCACATCCAAGCGAGTGTCATGTTACCAGATTGAATCGCTGAGTATACTGCTGTAGGTAACGTTTGTGTTTTACCAGGGATATTACCTGCAAACATTAACGTCGCTCCGAATTCACCGAGTGCACGTGCGAAACTTAACATCGCACCTGTAATGAGTAAATTTTTTGACAGCGGGATAATTATTTTAAAAAATATACGTGCTTCTGAATTCCCATCAACACGTGCCGCTTCAATAATATGTTGGTCGATTGATAAAAAACCATTTTTCGCCGATTGATACATTAAAGGGAATGCAACAACCGTACTCGCGATAATTGCTGCATATATCGTAAAGAGTACTCCGTGATCAAAAATCATATGTATCAGCTGACCGATATACGACTTTTTACCAAATACGATAATGAGTATAAATCCAACTACTGTTGGTGGAAGTACAATTGGCAACATGAGTATCGTTTCTAAAACGACTTTACCTTTAAATTGATACTTCGTCATGAGACGCGCTGCAAGTACACCAAATATAAATGCAAGTATAAGTGCAACTGACGCCACTTTTAGCGATAAAATTACCGGGGTCCAAAAGGCCATATCAGTAATATTCATATAAACCCTACTCTACAGTAAAACCGTACTTTTTAAAGATATCTAATACAGCGTCACTATTTAAGAAATCATAAAATTCCTTTACTGATTCAGACTCACTTAGTGTCCCAATCGGATAAATGATCGGTTTATGTGTGTCGCTACCAAATTCATCGACGATATCGACTTTGTCTTTTTCAGTTTCAGCATCTGTTTCATAAACAACCCCAGCGTCTACTTCACCTTGAGCAACGTAAGTGAGTACTGCACGTACATCACTTGCATATATAAATTTACTCTCTAATTCATCAAACAAATTAAGAGATGTGAACGCTTCTTTTGCATACTTTCCTGCTGGTACTGTTTCTACCTCACCAATTGCGATTTGTGATACGTATTTTAAATCATCAATTGAATTTACAGTACCGTCTTCAGGACGAATTAAAACGAGTTTGTTTTCAAGGTAATCTTTCTTTTCAAAAATTAACCCTTCGTCATCGACTTGTTTAAAATCATCTTGTGACGCTGAAATAAATAGATCAACTGGTGCACCTTTTAAAATCTGTTCACGTAACGCGCCTGAACCACCATAGTTGACATCGATTTTTACGTCACTTTCTTTGTTGTACTCTTCGATTACTTCATTTAGCGCATCTTGTAAACTTGCTGCTGCAGATACTGTAATCGTTTCTGCTTTTGTCTCTTTTTTACTTTCTTGTTTTGAATCATTACTACAAGCAGTTAATACTAATACAAAAATAAGTGAGATTAAGAATAGTATTCTTTTCATTTAAATAATATACCCATACTCAGAGAATACATCTAAACTATCGTTTGATAATAGGTAACTATAAACAGTTCGTGTGCTACTCTCGAGCTCTTCCTTTTTTATAATTCCTACTTTGTAGATATACGGTTCAACAATGTTACGTGGTAATCGTTTCAGGACATGATAATCTTCATCTGTTTCAACTTCTGATAGATATAAGACTCCAACAGATGCATTGTTATTTGCAATGTCTTGTTTTACATCGTCTACACTATCGCCGAGAATTAGATTGTCTGTCGTGCTTACATCTTTAAATTCATCGTCTTCAAATACTTTTTTGCTCAACTCACCCTCTTCATAAAGCTCAGGGTTTAAGATAGCAATACGCGTATCTTCATCGATATCTGATGTCTTTTGAATATCTGGTGAATCTACTTTTGTAAATAATACAAGCTCATCCATCATGCCAACACCAGTGTCTTTATGTTCGATTAATTTTTCATCAATCATTTCATTTACAATATCTTCTGTTGTAAATACAATTGCATTTTTATCATTATTGATTGTTTCATCAATCATTTCATCATTTTTTAAATATTTAACGTCGAGAATGATGTCTTCATGACTTTCTTGGAAGTTTTTCGCAATTTCCTCAAATGGTTCTTGTAAGTTTTCACGTACATATATCGTTACAACTTCTGGTTCTATCGTTTTTACTTTTTCTTCTTCTTTTTCTTCTACCGTTTTGTCTTTACTCGGCGGCTCCTCTTTATTTGAAGATGAATTATTTTGACATGCGACCAATACAAATGTCACCGACATAAGTACAAATAGTATGATCGACTGTCTTTTATTTATAAAACTCATAACTAAACTCCTTAAAAAATAGCATTAAACACACTATATAAATATTTTAAAATAACTTATGTAAAAAAATAAACCGAGACGATTGTCTCGGTTTGCACACACCGAAATCCACACATTGATTTCAGTTTTAACACTACTAATACACATACAATTCGTAGTTATAAAATTAAATTCTCTATGTTAGAACGGTAAATCGTCTTCACTAATGTCTACGTTTCCTGTAGAATTCGCAAATGGATTCTCAGGTGGACGTGAACCGTAAGATTGATTTCCGCTGTTATACGGCTCAGAATAACTTTCTGCCGCATGACTTGCCTGATTACTGCTGTTTTGTCGATTTTTCGGTTCTAAGAACTGAACACTGTCACATACTACTTCTGTAACATATACTCTTTGGCCTTCTTTGTTTTCGTAGCTACGTGATTGGAGTCTTCCATCAACGCCTACTAAACTACCTTTTTGAACGTAGTTTTTAACGTTTTCTGCTTGTTTTCTAAATACAACACAGTTGATAAAGTCAGCACCACGTTCTCCGTTTCTGTCAGTAAATGGTCTGTTGACTGCTAAGGTAAAGTTACCTACTTGTACACCACTTTGACCAGCGCGGAGTTCAGGATCTCTTGTGAGACGGCCAACTAAAACGACACGATTCAGCATGTAATCATCTCCATTTTCTATTCATTACTTTTCTTCGCGTTCTTCGTCGCGAACTACGATGTGACGAATGATGTCGTTGCTGATTTTAGCAAGACGGTCAAACTCGTCAACTGCTTTTGAATCTTCTGCATCTAATTTAATAATTTGGTATAAACCGTCTTTGTAGTCTTCGATTTCGTAAGCTAAACGACGTTTACCCCACTCTTTAGATTCGATGATTTCAGCACCGTTAGAAGTAAGCACTTCGTCAAAACACTCAACGAGTTGTTTTACTGCATCTTCTTCTAAATCCGGACGTACGATATATAAAATCTCGTATGCTCTTTTCATCTTTACACCTCCTTATGGACTTTGCGGCCAAAACATTCGTTTTGGCAAGGAATAATTTTCATTACTCACAATCAGATATTATACCAGTTAGGTTTACGAAATACAATTGTTAATGTGAGATATTCTTTTATATTTAACTATTAAATCACTCATAATATTTATCATATGAAATAATTGAATGTTTTATACGTTTAATAAATTCCTTATCACTACTCACAACATCCAATACATCTGTAGTTATATAAACAATGAAATTTTTATTATAAAAATAAAGATAATTATCTTCAGCATCTAATGATTTCATATATTGATAATAATAACGAATTACCTCAGGACTTACATTTTTAATTTCAGCAAAAATATATTCAATTAAGTCGTCCTCTTCTGTATAGTTCACTTGTTTTAGTTTAAAATCATGTTTATTCTTAAACGCATCCATATAACTTTTTAATTTTAAATTTAATATTTCTCGTGATAATCCATTAATTGAGTAACTGTCTAGATAAAAGATATGAAAGGATTCATCTTCTTTAAATAAACTTATAATAAAGTTAAAAATATATTCATTTACACAATCAAAATCGAATCTTACTCTATTTGTTTTTCTTGCATGCAGGTAAGGACTAATGTTGGTTTGACTAAGAATCAATGTTAAATGGTGTATTCATCTAGTAACCCCTCTATAAATTTATAATTATTATAAACCTACATTTAAAATTAATAAATTAAAAACTGCATCATTTAGTGATGCAGTTATTGACTAGTGTTTATACGTTAAATCTAAAGTGCACGACGTCTCCGTCTTGCATAATATAATCTTTTCCTTCTAATCGTGATTTACCCGCTTCTTTTACAGCCGCTTCACTTCCTAGTTCTACGAGATCATCGTAACTCATTACTTCCGCACGGATAAATCCTTTTTGGAAATCTGTATGGATAATTCCAGCACATTCTGGTGCAGTCATCCCTTTTTTAAACGTCCATGCGCGTACTTCTTGAACGCCCGCTGTGAAGTATGTCGCAAGTCCTAATAAGTCGTATGTTTGACGAATTAATTTATCAAGTCCTGATTCTTCAAGTCCGAGTGCTTCTAAAAATTCGTTTTTATCTTCATCGTCGAGTACTGCCATTTCTTCTTCGACACGCGCAGATACTGGTACAACTTGTGCATCTTCCGCTTTTGCGTAATCGATGATTTTCTTTAAATATTCGTTGTTTTCTAAATCAGCTAATTCATCTTCAGCAACGTTTGCCACGTATATAATTGGCTTTTGTGTTAAGAAGTTTAAATGTTTTACAACTGCTTTTTCTTCAGCTGTCAGTGAAACTGAGCGTACTGGTTTGTTTTCTTCAAGTGCGACTTTAATTTTAGTTAATACATCTGTTTCAAACATTGCGTCCTTATCTTTTTGACGTGCCATTTTTTCAACACGTGGTAAGCGTCTTTCGATGCTTTCTAAGTCAGCAAAAATTAACTCCATATTAATTACTTCGATGTCATCAATTGGATCGACTCTACCTGAAACGTGTGTAATGTTGTCGTCATCGAATGCACGAACAACCTGACAAATTGCATCTACCTCACGGATGTGAGATAAGAATTTGTTACCTAAACCTTCCCCTTTTGATGCACCTTTTACGATACCTGCGATATCTGTAAATTCAAATGCTGTTGGGACTGTCTTTTTTGGTACGACGATTTCAGTTAACTTATCAAGTCTTTCATCTGGTACGTCTACGATTCCGACGTTTGGGTCGATTGTTGCGAATGGATAGTTCGCAGCAAGTGCCCCTGCCTTAGTAATTGCGTTAAATAAAGTAGATTTACCAACGTTTGGTAATCCGACGATTCCTGCTGTTAATGCCATTATTTTCTCTCCTCAAATTAAAATTGTTTGACATGCTTTATACGTTTTATAAACTCTGGTCTCGGTAACATAATCGTACGATCACACGCTGTACATTTAATTTTGATATCTGCACCAAGACGCGTGACTTTAAATTCATTATTTCCACATGGATGTGGTTTTTTCATCTCAACAATACTGCCAAGCTGGAATTCTTTACTCATATATTTACCTCTTTACTTCTTTTCTTCATTAAATTCTACAGATGGAACACCGAGAATAATTTCGTTGTTTTTAAGAAGTGTTTGAATATTTTTACGATAATCACGTAGCACCTGGAATTGTTCCATTGGACGCGTAATAAACATAATTCTATATTGTAATTGACCACTAATGAAATCTTGAACACCGAGTAATTGTGGTGGTTCTACGATACTTTCGTTTTTCTGCCAATTTTCTTCAACATATACACTTAATAATCTTTCAATTCGACTAATATCTGTGTCAATCGGTAAGTAAAACTCTAAAAACGCAATCGAATTTTCTTTAGAAAAATTCACAACTTCTCCTATTGTACCATTTGGCACCATATACATTTCAGAGTTATAACCTAAAACTTTCGAACTTCTCAGTCCGAGGTATACGACTTGTCCTTCTGCAATTGGTGATCCTTGATTAGTAAATTTAACAAAGTCACCTTTGTCGAACTGATTTTCTAAAATGATAAAGAACCCAGTAATCATATCTTTAACTAAACTTTGTGCACCAAAACCGATTGCTAAACCAGCAATCCCTGCCCCAGCGAGCAGTGTTCCAACAGGTATGTTAAATATTTCTAATATTGTCACGACAATAACGAACCATCCAAATACCGTCACGCTATTTTGTAACATACTTAGAAGTGTTTTATTACGCTTTAAACTAATTTGTGCTTTACCAGGACGTAGCGATATTTTTTTTAGTAAGAAATTTTCGATAATCCGATTGACAATTTTTATAATAATCATCCCTAAAATGACTATAAAAATTGACCATAATACACGTTCTCCAACGTTAACCCATAGTTCTACAGATGTGATTTTTTTCCATATCGTATCTAAAAAACTCGTATCTAATGGTGTATCGATCGCTTCGACTGCCATCAACGTTAGCCAGTTTAGAATCATTTAATCCTCTCCTATTTCACTCAGTAATTTGACGAGTCGCTTGTACTCTTCAACACTCGTAAAAGATAAAACAATTTGTCCCTTTTTGCCGACTTGTTTAATATCAACATCCGTACCTAACCGTCGTTTTAAGGACTGTTCAACACGTGCGATTGGTGCGGGTTTTTCGACATATTTCTTTTCGGCTTTTTTAGTTGCTTCGAATTTACGTACAAAACGTTCTGTCTCACGAACATTCCACTTTTCATCGACAATTCGTTTAGCGATTTCTTCAATATGTAACTGATTTTTTAAACTGAGTAATGTTCGTCCGTGTGCTGTTGTTAGTTTACCATCTTGTATAAGTTGTATTACTGAATGAGGTAAATTTAATAAACGAATCATGTTCGCGATATATGATCTCGATTTACCAAGCTTTTTAGCCGTTTCTGATTGATTGAGATTCAACGTTTCCATATATTTTTTGTAACTCATCGCTTCCTCAAATGGATCTAAATCTTCACGTTGTAAGTTTTCAATTATCGCATATGTCATCATTTCTTCATCTGACATTTCTTTGACAATCGCATCGATAGTTTCTAAGTTTAACGCTTTAAACGCACGCCATCTTCTCTCTCCAGCAATTAACGTATACCCGATAACAGTTTGACGCACAATAATCGGTTGAAGTAGTCCGTTTTCTTGTATAGAAACTTTTAATGCATTTAACTCTTTTTCGTCAAAATGCAGTCTCGGCTGATATGGATTCGGTTTGATGTCAGAAACACGAATACTTTCTATACGACTCATTTCTGCATCTCTCCTACTTTTTAATTTTTATATTAATGATATACGTATCTTCATCTTCTGTTTTTTCACATAACACTTCATGACCGTGACGTTTAATTTTTTGAATTTCATTATCTAAATCATTCATGAGAAATGTCATGTCATCATTAAAGTTAATTTGCGTTTCTTTTTGTTTCAAACGGTTTTTAACGAGCTGCTCGGTATCTTTAACGGTTAAATCTTTGTCTTTTACTTTTTCTAACACTTCGTACTGCATAGCGTTATCTAAAGAAAGCATTGCCCTCGCGTGTCTTTCACTTATATCATTATTTTGTAACGCCGTTATAACGGGTGATGATAGCTTTAATAATCGTAATTTATTCGCGATAAAGGACTGACT
The DNA here is from genome assembly GCF_002871345.2 of Nosocomiicoccus massiliensis. Taxonomy (NCBI): domain Bacteria; kingdom Bacillati; phylum Bacillota; class Bacilli; order Caryophanales; family Staphylococcaceae; genus Nosocomiicoccus; species Nosocomiicoccus massiliensis. Next base: position 1,186,392 of record NZ_CP136964.1, read on the forward strand.
TTTTCCAAGTGAATGCGCGAGATCCTTTTGTGTAATGTCATCCATAGATAATAAGTCTTTATATGCAAGTGCTTCTTCGTAAGGAGATAAGTCTTCACGTTGAATATTTTCAATAATCGCTATAACTGCTGCTTCTTGATCTGTAAAATAGCGAATAATCGATTCGACATTTTCAAAATGTAATGATTTTATTGCTCTAAAACGGCGTTCGCCTGCGATAATTTCATACATACCTTCTTCGATTGGTCGTAACGTAATCGGTTGAAGTAGACCATGAACTTCAATAGAATCGGCAAGTTCTTTGATCGATTTGTTATCAAATACTTTTCTCGGCTGGAATCTGTTCGGTACGATTTTTTCAACCGGTATTTTTTCAATCTTATCTTCAACGTGACGATCCGTTTTATCGAGTAGATTAAATAACTTTGAAAATGGCTTTTTCAACGTGATTCCTCCTTTACTTTACTAATGGTTTTTTATTCGGTGTACCTGGTTTTCTCGGGAAATCTCTCGGAGTTTTTCGTTTTTTATCGAATTCGATAATATAACGCTCGCTATTTTCATGTGGTAATGATAACGAGAACACTTGACTCAATTCTCCACCAAGTAATTCTAAAGCAAATTCCGCTTCTCTTAATTCTTCTTCTGCCTTTTGACCTTTTAATACGATTAAACGCCCACCTGTACGAACGAGTGGTAAACATAATTCTAGTAATACATTTAAGCGTGCAACTGCACGTGCTGTTACGATATCAAACATATGTCGTTGACCATGTTGACCGAATGTTTCTGCACGGTCATGTACTAATGTAATTTTATCTAATTTTAAGTTTGCTGTTAATTCATTTAAAAAAGTAATACGCTTTTTTAATGAATCGACAATCGTTATTTTTAAATCTGGACGAATGATTTTCATCGGTAATGAGGGGAACCCTGCACCTGCACCAACATCACAAATTGATGTACCTTCTTCGATATCTAAGAAAAATAACGGCGTAATTGAGTCATAGAAATGTTTTTCATACACTTCTTCTTCATCTGTAATTGCTGTTAAATTCATTTTTTCGTTCCATTCGACTAACATTTTAAAGTATATATCGAATTGTTCGAGCTGATAATCTGTCACTTCAATACCTTCGTCTTTTAAATAACTTATAAACTCTTCTCTTGTCATCATTATCCCTCTGAATTTAAGAAAAAAGGCTTAAATAAGCCTTTAATCTTGTATTTTCGCTATTTTCCCTTGTTCGATATAAACGAGTAAGATAGAAATATCTGCTGGGTTAACGCCAGAAATTCTAGACGCTTGTGCGAGATCTAACGGTCTTACTTCTTTTAACTTATCGCGCGCTTCTGACGCAAGTGAATGAATTTGATCGTAGTCGATATTATCTGGAATACGTTTACTTTCCATACGCTTCATTTTTTCAACTTGCGTTAAAGATTTTTTAATATAGCCATCGTATTTAATTTGAATTTCAATTTGTTCTTTCTCTTCAGGTGAAAGTACGGATTCTTCGTTTAGAATTTCCATAATATCATCGTAATTCATTTCTGGACGACGCAGTAAATCTCTAGCGAGAATGCCGTCTTTTAATCGAGATCCACCTTTATTTTCAATAATAGACTGCGTATGTTCATTTGGTTTAATACGAATCGATTCGAGTCTTTCAAGTTCATTTTCAATTCTTGCTTTTTTACTTTGGAATCTCTCATAACGCTCTTCTGATATAAGTCCTTCACGATATCCAATATCAGTTAATCGTAAATCTGCATTGTCGTGACGTAAAATTAAACGGTGTTCTGCACGAGACGTTAATAATCTATATGGTTCCTCTGTTCCTTTTGTTACTAGGTCATCGATTAACACACCGATATACGCATCTGTACGACTTAAAATTAATGGTTCTTTACCAAGTAATTTGTTTGCTGCGTTAATACCCGCGATAATACCTTGTGCAGCCGCTTCCTCATAACCACTTGTTCCATTAATTTGTCCTGCTGTAAATAAATTTTCTATTTTTTTAGTTTCAAGTGTTGGCCATAATTGTGTCGGTACGACCGCATCGTATTCAATTGCGTAACCTGTACGCATCATACGTGCATTTTTAAGTCCATGAATTGTCTTTAACATTTCTTGTTGTACATGTTCTGGCATACTCGTAGATAACCCTTGTACATAGACTTCTTTTGTATGTCTACCTTCAGGCTCTAAGAATATTTGGTGACGTGGTTTATCGTTGAATCGGACGATTTTATCTTCGATAGATGGACAATATCTCGGCCCTGTACCTTCGATAAGTCCAGAATACATTGCTGAAAGATGTAAGTTATCGTTTATAATTTCGTGTGTAAATTCATTCGTGTGAGTCAGCCAACATGGGAGTTGATTCATATTAAATTCTGTTGTGTCATAACTAAATGCACGTGGTACATCGTCACCAGGTTGAATTTCAGTTTCCTCGTAATCGATTGAGTCTGAATTCACGCGTGGCGGTGTACCTGTTTTAAAACGAACGATTTCAAATCCTAGTTCTTTTAATTGATCTGCAAGTTTTAATGAAGGCATTTGATGGTTTGGTCCTGAAGAATATTTTAAGTTTCCTAAAATAATTTCTCCACGTAAAAATGTACCTGTCGTGATAATCACTGCATCACTATAATATTCAGTGTTAATATTAGTGCGGACACCTTTTACGACATCATCTTCGATAATTAAAGCATCGACCATCGCTTGAAGGATATCTAGATTTTCTTCATCTTCTAATACTTGCTTCATCACTTTTTGATAATCTAATTTATCTGCTTGTGCGCGTAATGCACGAACTGCAGGTCCTTTACCCGTATTTAACATACGCATTTGAATATTTGTTTTATCGACAACTTTTGCCATTTCTCCGCCAAGAGCATCCACTTCTCTTACGACGATACCTTTAGCTGGACCCCCTACTGACGGGTTGCATGGCATAAACGCAATATTATCTAGGTTGATTGTCAGCATTAAAGTTTTTAACCCTTTACGAGCCGTTGCAAGTCCCGCTTCAATACCCGCATGTCCTGCACCGACGACGATACAATCGTATTTATTATGCTCCATAATTTTTCCTCCTATTTTCCTAAACAGAATTGACTAAATAGCTGATCAATCAATTCTTCTGAAACATCTTGACCAATTACTTCTCCGAGTAATTGCCACGTTTTTACTAAATCTATTTGGATCATATCTACTGGAATATCCATTTCAGCAGCTTCGATCGCATCAATAATACTTCTATGCGCTTGTTCTAGTAGATGAATATGACGATTATTTGATACGTAAGTTGAATCTTGTATCGAAATACCACCACTAAAGAATAACTCTTTAATACTTTCTTCTAAATCTTTAATCCCTGTGCCCTCTGTAACAGAAGTTAACACGACAGGAAAATCATAATCTGATTTTAAAGTATCGATATCAATTGTACCTTCTAAATCTGTCTTGTTGACGATAATGATGACGTTACGCTCTTTTAAATTGTTTAATATATCTTTATCTTCTTCTGAAAAACCAGTCGTATGATCTAATAGATAAAGTATTAATTCTGCATTTTGTAACGCTTCACGTGAACGTTCGACACCGATTTTCTCAACGATATCTTCTGTTTCACGAATGCCTGCAGTGTCTGTGAGTTTTAACGGAATACCATTGACGTTGACGTATTCCTCTAAAATATCTCGCGTTGTTCCTGCGATATCAGTAACGATTGCACGGTTATCTTGAATGAGATAGTTTAATAAAGAACTTTTACCAACGTTTGGTTTTCCGACGATTACTGTATTTAATCCTTCACGTAAAATACGTCCTTCACGTGATGATTTTAATAGGTCCTCGATTTCTGTTTTAATCGTGCGCGATGCTTCGAGTAATTGACGCGTCGTTGCTTCTTCGACATCATCATACTCTGGATAATCGATATTAACCTCAACTTGAGCAAGTACGACTAATATTTCTTGTCGTAAATGTTCAATATACTCTTTTAAGCGTCCTTGCATTTGTTGGTTCGCAATTTTAGACGCGTCATCTGTCTTTGATTGTATGAAATCCATAATTCCTTCTGCTTGAGATAAATCAATACGTCCATTTAAAAATGCACGTTTTGTAAACTCTCCCGGCTCTGCCATTTCAGCGCCATTTTGTAATGTTAACTGAAGGATATGATTTATTGTATGAATACCACCGTGGCAGTTAATTTCAACGATATCTTCACGTGTATATGTTTTTGGTGCACGCATAACGGCTACCATTACTTCTTCGATTACTTCGTTCGTTTTTGGATCGACGATATGACCGTAATTGATCGTATGAGAGTCTACTTCCTTTAAACTCTTTTTACCTTTATATAGTCGGTCTGCGATGGCGATTGCTTCATCTCCTGAAAGTCTGACAATTGCGATGGCTCCTTCACCAACCGGTGTTGATATACTCGAAATTGTGTCAAATTTCATTGGATTATCCCTCTATTCTCTTTCAATAACAATATGACGATTTGGTTCTTTACCAGCTGAGTAAGTTTTGATGTTTGTAACGTTATAAAGAGCGTTATGAATGATCTTTCTTTCATATGCTGGCATCGGTTCTAAGTGTACTGGTAGGTTTGTACGTACTGCTTTTTTCGACATATTAATCGCAAGATTTTCAAGTATTTCTTCGCGTTTTTCGCGATAGTTTTCTGTATCGATAATAATTCTTCCGTAACCTTTATATATTCTATTGAAGTAATGCTGGCCAATTTCACTTAACGCATTTAATGTCGATCCACGTTTACCGATGACTTTTGCCGCTTTATCTGCAAATACGTTAATCATTACTGTACGATCGTCGACTGTATAATCTGTATAGTTAGAAATACCCATTTCATTAACAACAGACTGAATATAATTCGCTGTACTTTCGACTGCTTCATCGAACGTAAATTTCGGTGTTTGTACATCAGTCTCTTCATATGAATCGTCTAATTGCTCTTCGTGTTGTTCAACAGTATCTTCTTTCATACCTACAACTTCTTCGACAGTATCTAATTGATTAACGTCTGTCTCTTCTTCTACAACTTCTTGTTCAATAACCTCTAATTCTGTAGTTTCTTCTATAGAATCTTCCAGGTGCCTCATTTGAACTGCTTCAATTGTATTTAATTGTTTTAACTCCGGATTAATAATCGTAAGTTTAACTTCAGCTTCTTTTTTCATTAAACCTAAGAAACCTTTAGAACCTTGTTGTAGTACGTCAATACTGATGTCTGACTCTTCGACATTTAAATCGTTTAAACCTTTTTGCAGCGCGTCTTCTACAGTTTCACCTCTGTAAACTTTATACATGTGTCTATCCTCCATTATTTTATGCATTTTGCGATTCGCAAAACGTGTAATAAAGACTTTTCAATGTCGTGATAGTCCATATCTTTAACAGGCTGTCTTGCAATCACAATGTATTCTGTTGTTTTAAGTGTGTCTTTATGTTGAGTGAAAAATGCGCGGATTCGACGTTTAATTTGATTTCTTTTTACGGCATTGCCTAATTTTTTCGAAACACTGATACCAAGTCTAAAATGTGTTTCATCAGACTTTTCTTTCGTATAAATAACGAATTGTCGATTCGCAACAGACTTACCTTTTTTAAAGACATACTGAAAATCTTTTTGTTTTTTAATACGATACTCTTTTTTCATACAACTGTACCTCTTTATGATTACATATTATACAAAATATAGACATGATATGACACTTTATGAATTGACACAAAAAAAGATCACCTATGACTAGATGATCTTCATATTATGCAGATAATACTTTTCTACCTTTTCTTCTGCGACGCGCAAGTACTTTACGTCCATTTTTAGTACTCATTCTCGCACGGAATCCGTGTACTTTTGAACGCTTGCGTTTATTTGGTTGATACGTACGTTTAGGCATAACTACACCTCCATGTAATCCAATGCTATATGAATTTTTCTGTCAATAATTTTAGCAACTACTACATAATAACAGAATCCAAATACCATTTCAATTATTTTTTTGGCATTATTACGTATTCTAACAGATTAAATTAGATGTTTTCTTCATAAAAATGTGGATAACTTTTCAATGAATTTTAGTTTTCCACCACATTGTGCATAACTTATAAACAAAATAACACACATTTAATTATTTATGTGGATAACTTGTGAATTTGTGGATACTTTTGTTGGATCATTGATATATTAACGTTTATCTATTATAATTTTTATTGAATTCTATGTGAATAACTAAAAACATAAGTGTTTTATCCACATTTGTGGAAAGGTTGTGGATAACTTTTATCACCATTGTTTATATATTTATCCACAGTATGTGAATTAACTTAAAAGTGAGGTTAAATTTATGGATGGTTTAGGAGAAATTTGGAAAAAGATTTTAGATGAAATCGAACAAAATGTGTCTAGTGCAAGTTTTGGTGTTTGGTTCGCAGACTTAAAATTAGTAGAACTTTCTCAAGAAAATGCAGTGATTGAATCAAGTTCAGAATTCAATCGTAACTGGCTAGAAGAGCATTATAAAGATCTCATTGCAGAATCTATTTTTAAAGTAGTCGGTGAATCGCCTGAGATTACACTCATTGTCGCTGGTGAAGAATCAGTAAATTCATCTATAGTTAAAGATGAAAAACCAGTTGAACCTACTGAAGAACGTGTATTTAATATTAACGAAGAAAACACATTCGATACATTTGTTATTGGAAATGGAAATCGATTTGCACATGCTGCTTCACTCGCAGTCGCTGAAGCACCTGCAAAAGCATATAACCCACTATTTATATATGGTGGTGTTGGATTAGGGAAAACCCATTTAATGCACGCAATCGGTAACTATATTCAAAAAACACGTCCAGATGCTAAAGTCGCATACCTATCAAGCGAACGTTTTACGAATGATTTTATCAACTCGATTCGTGATAACAAACCTGAAGCATTTAGAAATAAATATCGAAATATTGATGTCTTATTAATCGATGACATTCAATTTTTAGCAGGAAAAGAGCAAACACAAGAAGAGTTCTTCCATACATTTAACGCACTTCATGATGAAGATAAACAAATCGTAATTACAAGTGATCGTACGCCAAAAGAAATCCCTACATTAGAAGATAGATTACGATCACGATTTGGTTGGGGGTTAATTACAGATATTACTCCACCTGACCTTGAAACGAGAATTGCAATATTAAAGAAAAAATGTGAAGAAGCAAACGTCGTCATTCCAAAAGAATCGATGCTGTACATCGCAAATCAAATTGATACGAATATTCGTGAACTAGAAGGTGCCTTAACACGAGTCGCAGCATACGCAAAACTAACAAATCAAGAAATGTCTCCAGAAGTTGTTGCGGAAGCTCTAAAAGATATTGTCAAAGAGCCAAAACAAAGAAAAATTAGTATAGAAGACATACAAGCAGTTGTCGCTGAACATTACAGCATTAAAATAGATGATTTTAGTTCTAAAAAAAGAACGCGCTCTATCGCATTTCCACGACACGTCGCAATGTATTTATCGCGTGAACTCACAGATAACTCTTTACCAAAAATTGGAGAGATTTTTGGCGGTAGAGATCATACGACGGTTATTCATGCGCACGAAAAAATTTCTAAATTACTACAAACTGACGAAGAATTCGTAGAGGAATTAAAAGAGATCGAAAATAAACTCGGTTAATATTATGTGAGTAATGTGGATAAATGGTACACTAATATCAACAGTTTATACACATGTGAATAACTTTGATATATCAACGTGTTTTCCACTTATCCACATATTCACAGTGCCTACTACGACTTTTACTATTTTTATATATAATATATAGAATAAAAGGAGTTATCATATGCAAATACAAATTCAACGTGCTTATTTCACAGAACAACTAAACGACGTATTAAAAGCAATATCAAATCGTACAACGCTTCCTATTTTGTCAGGAATTAAAATAGAAGTATCTTCTGACAAATTAGTACTAATAGGGAGTAACGGAGAGATTTCAATCGAAATCACAATTCCAACAGAAGTAGATAACGAAGAAATTTTAACAGTTACTGAACCTGGTGAAGCAGTCTTACCTGCAAGATTTTTCACAGATATCGTTAAAAAATTAGATGGAGATTACGTCCAATTAAAATCAACAGATCAATTTGGAATTCAAGTGAGTGGCGGTAAATCTAATTTCGTCATTAGTGGATCAAATCCAGATCACTACCCACTACTTCCTGAAGTGAATAACGAAGAAAGTATTAAAATCGCAGCATCTGTTTTAAAAACGATTATTAACGAGACAAACTTTGCAGTATCAAGTTCAGAAACTCGCCCAGTTTTAACAGGTGTTAACTGGCAATTCTTTGATGAGTCACTGCATTTTACAGCGACAGATTCACATAGACTTGCGCTACGTAAGTTAAATGACAAAGAAAACTCTATCGAAATTAGTAATGCGATTATTCCTGGTAAAGCATTACACGAACTAAATAAAATTATCGAAGATAGTGAAGAAGATGTGGAAATTAACTTCTCACAAAACCAAGTATTATTTAAATACGGTCATTTAAGATTTATCTCTCGTTTACTAGAAGGAAATTATCCTGACACGTCAAGATTGTTCCCAGAAAACTTCGAGACAAAGTTAGTAATCAATAATAATGAATTTTTAAAAGCGATTGACCGAGTGTCATTACTTGCACTTGAGGGTGGAAATAGCGCGATTAAAATGACAATCGACAATAGTCGTGTTCTTTTATCGTCAAATAGTCCAGAAATTGGAAACGTAGAAGAAGAAGTCGGTGCACTAAATTTAGAAGGTGAACCGCTACAAATTTCATTCAACTCAAGATATATGATGGACGCGCTACGTGCAATCCCTGAAGAAGAAGTCTCAATTGAGTTCTTTGGAACGATGAAACCATTTACGATTCAATCAAGTACATCAAACGATGTTGTTCAATTAATTTTACCAATTAGAACTTACTAAATTTATAAGCTATATGCCTCATGTTTTAAAATATGAGCATATAGCTTTTTTAATTGTTATTAAGTAGGTGGAGTACAAAATAATATAAAAGCCCTCTATGACCCTTAAAATAGCGATTAAGATGAAAATACACCGAAAATACTGTATAATATAAACAATACGAGGAGGAAAAACAGATGGAAATCGTTCAATTAAGTGATGGAATTATTACAATCGGTCAATTTTTAAAACACCAGTCTATTATTCAGTCTGGTGGAGAAGCAAAGTGGTTTCTTGCAGAGAATGAAGTGTATTTAAACGATGAACCCGAAAATCGTCGTGGTAAAAAGCTTCATCATGGTGACGTCCTCGATCTAGGTGAGTTTGGAGTATATCGAATAGAGTATGTAGATGAAACTATCTAGTATACATTTAGAAAATTTTCGTAATTACGAGTCATTGTCACTCGACTTTCACGACAAGTTGAACGTTTTTATCGGAAAGAATGCACAAGGAAAAACCAACCTACTCGAGTCGATCTATTGTCTCGCAACGACAAAAAGTCATCGTACGACGCGCGATAAAGAAATAATTCGAATGAATCAAGATGAAGCATTAATTTCTGGATATGTACAAAATAGATTTAGTGAAATACCGATATCACTTTTACTTTCTAAAAGTGGAAAACGTGCAAAAATCAATCATATTGAGATGGCTAAATTATCTCAGTATGTCGGGGCACTGAACTGTGTATTATTTGCACCAGAAGATTTAGAGATTGTTAAAGGTGCACCAGAAGTACGTCGTAACTTTATCGATGTAGAGTGTGGTCAAATTTCTAAAATATATTTACAAAGCTTATCAGACTATAAACGTGTCTTAAAACAAAAAAACTTGTATTTAAAAGAAAGACACGTCGATAAAATGATGGTCGAAATCTTTAACGATCAACTCGTTGAAGCAGCATTAGAAATCATTAATAAGCGCGAAGCATTTGTTGAAGCCTTAAATGAGTATGCAAAACAAATACATAGCGACATTTCAAATAATCAAGAAAATTTAACAGTTGAATATCGTCCAAATATTAAATGTTTAGAACTTAAAAAAGAAGAACGATTACAGTTTTTAAAAGAAACTTATGCATCTGTAATCGATAACGAAATAGAACGTCGACAATGTTTAATCGGTCCACATCGAGATGATTTAAAGTTTTATATTAATGATATGGATGTGCAGACATACGGTTCACAAGGTCAACAACGCTCGACTGCGTTGTCTTTAAAACTTGCAGAACTCGATGTTATCGCAAATGAAATTGGAGAGTATCCAATTTTACTGTTAGATGATGTACTCAGTGAACTTGACGAGCACCGTCAAGCACACCTACTAACGTCGATACGTAACCGTGTACAGACGTTTGTAACGACGACTTCAATTAGTGATATTAACCATCAAATTATGGATGAAATGAATTTATACACGATTGAAGAAGGTACGGTTAAAAAATAGCGGAAGGTGACAAAATGGCAGAACAAAGACATGAATCTTATGATGCAACCCAAATACAAGTACTTGAAGGTTTGGAAGCAGTAAGAAAACGTCCGGGTATGTATATCGGCTCGACGTCTTCTAGAGGGTTACACCATTTAGTGTGGGAAATCGTCGATAACTCTATTGACGAGGCGCTCGCTGGCTATGCATCAGCAGTCGACATTATATTAGAGAAAGATGGCTGGGTAAAAGTTATCGATGATGGACGTGGTATTCCAGTCGATATTCAAGAATCGATGGGACGTCCTGCGGTAGAGGTTATTTTAACAGTCCTTCACGCAGGAGGTAAATTCGGTGGCGGTGGATATAAAGTATCTGGTGGTCTACACGGTGTAGGATCTTCAGTAGTAAACGCCTTATCTGAGTCATTAGAAGTATATGTTCATAGAGATAAAAAAGTGCATTTCCAAAGTTATACGCGCGGAGTGCCTGATGCTGACTTAGAAGTCATCGATAAAACAAACAAAACAGGTACTGTTATTCGTTTCAAAGCAGATGCTGAAATATTTACAGAGACACAAGAATATGAAGTTGAAATACTCGAAAAACGTGTAAAAGAACTCGCGTTTTTAAATAAAGGTTTAACAATTCGTCTAAAAGATGAACGTACATCAGACGGTGAAACATATGAGTACCACTATGAAGGCGGTTTAAAGTCATATGTTGAAGAACTAAACAAAAATAAAGAAATCTTAACTGAAGAAGTCATCTATCTAGATGGTGACAAAGAAAACGTAGAAGTTGAAATATCTATGCAGTATCATAGAGGTTTTTCATCGAACGTTTTAACATATGCAAACAATATCCACACTTATGAAGGTGGTACGCACGAAGAAGGATTTAGACGTGCGTTAACACGTGTCATAAACAACTACGGATTTAGTCAAAATATTTTAAAAGAAAACGACGAACGTTTATCAGGTGAAGATGTTAGAGAAGGTCTGACTGCAGTTGTGTCCATCAAACATACAGATCCTCAGTTTGAAGGACAGACAAAAACTAAGTTAGGTAACTCTGAAGTACGTTCGATTACAGATCAATTATTCTCTGAAGGGTTTGAACGTTATTTACTAGAAAACCCACAAGAAGCAAGAATGATTGTCGAAAAAGGAATTACCGCACAACATGCGCGTGTTGCAGCACGTAAAGCACGTGAAATGACGCGACGTAAATCTGCTTTAGAAGTATCAAGTTTACCAGGAAAACTAGCAGATTGTTCATCAAAAGATCCAAGTATTTCTGAGCTATTTATCGTTGAGGGTGACTCAGCAGGTGGTTCAGCAAAATCTGGTCGTAACTCGACAGTACAAGCTATTTTACCGTTACGAGGTAAAATTTTAAACGTTGAAAAAGCGCGACTCGACCGTATATTAGAAAATAACGAAATTCGTGCGATTATCACAGCGCTCGGTACTGGAATTGGAGAAGAATTTGATTTAGAAAAAGCACGTTATCATAAAGTCGTTATTATGACAGACGCAGACGTTGATGGTGCACATATCCGTACACTATTACTCACGTTCTTCTATCGCTTTATGCGTCCGTTAATTGAAGCAGGATATATTTACATTGCACAACCACCACTTTATAAAGTGGAGCAAGGTAAGAAAAAACATTATGTCTATGATGACGAAGCGCTTGAAGAACTACGTCGTACACTACCAGAAACACCAAAAATCTCAATTTCACGTTACAAAGGTCTCGGTGAAATGAACGCAGACCAATTATGGGAAACGACGATGGACGAAGAAAATCGTACACTCTTACAAGTTGAGTTGTCAGATGCGATTGAAGCGGACCAAGTATTTGAGATGTTAATGGGTGACATCGTAGAGTTACGCCGTGAATTCATTGAAGAAAACGCAAGATATGTAGAAAACTTAGATGTTTAAGGAGGAAATTTAATTGGCTGAACATAGTAATATTCAACCCGTAAATATTAGTAAAACGATGAAGAGTTCCTTCTTGAGCTATGCGATGAGTGTTATCGTATCACGTGCGTTACCAGATGTTCGAGACGGATTAAAGCCAGTACACCGTAGAATTTTATACGGTATGTATGATAACGGTATGACGAACGACAAACCGTTTAAAAAATCAGCACGTATCGTCGGAGACGTAATGGGTAAATATCACCCACATGGTGACTCTTCAATTTATGAAGCGATGGTGAGACTCGCACAAGACTTCTCAACGCGTTATCCACTCGTTCATGGACAAGGGAACTTTGGTTCAATGGACGGTGATGGAGCAGCTGCACAGCGTTACACAGAAGCAAAAATGTCGAAAATCGCGATGGAACTATTAAGAGATATTAACAAAAATACGATCGATTTCGCACCAAACTACGATGAAACAGAACGGGAACCAGTCGTATTACCGGCACACTTTCCGAATTTACTCGTCAATGGTGCGTCAGGAATTGCAGTCGGTATGGCGACAAATATACCACCACATAACTTAGTAGAATCTATTAATGGTGTCCTTGCTCTTTCAGAAAATCCAGACATTACGACGCTAGAGTTAATGGATATTATTAAAGGACCTGATTTCCCAACAGCAGGACTGATTATGGGACGCTCTGGTATTAAAAAAGCGTATGAAACAGGTCGTGGTTCGATTATTATGCGTGCGAAATGTACGATTGAAGAAATGAAAAACGGTAAAGAACGTATCGTCGTTTCTGAAATTCCATACCAAGTAAACAAAGCACGTTTAGTCGAAAAAATCGCAGAACTTGTACGCGATAAAAAAATCGAAGGTATTACAGATTTACGTGATGAAACGTCACTTCAAGAAGGCGTTAAAATCATCATTGAGATTCGTCGCGATCAAAACGCGAACGTTATATTAAACAACTTATATAAACAAACACCTCTACAATTATCGTTTGGTGTCAACATGCTCGCTCTTGTAAATGGTGAACCTCAAACACTCACGTTAAAAGAGATGTTATATCACTATCTTGAGCACCAAAAAGAAGTCGTAACAAGACGCACAGAGTTCGATTTAGATCGTGCGAAAGTACGTGCACACATTTTAGAAGGACTCATG